>CAZQJC010000361.1:0-122677 GCA_964593795.1 uncultured Myxococcales bacterium
GTATGGGCGGCGCGGGTATGGGCGGCGCGGGTATGGGCGGCGCGGGTATGGGCGGCGCGGGTATGGGCGGCGCGGGTATGGGCGGCGCGGGCTCGGGTGGCGCGATGCCGAGCGGCCTGTACGCCGAGGCCGCGCAGTCGATCTGCGGCGCCCTCTTCCGCTGCTGTGCGGAGCGCGATCTCGAGGAGTACTTCGCGCCCTACCGCGGCTCGGAGCTGCTCATGCGCTTCCGCGACCGGTTGCCTCCGACGGCCGCCATGACGGAGCAGAGCTGCCGCCAGGTGGTGGGTGAGATGCTCGAGGTCGTGCCCTTCGGCGACTGGAGGCGCGCCGCGGACGCGGGCCTCGTCTCCTTCGATCCTGCCGCCCTCGCGACGTGCCGGGCGACCCTCGATCAGGCGAGCTGCGGCAACGACGTGCGGCGCGCGCTCTACGACTCCACCTGCCTCGGCTTCGCGCCTCCTGGAGGCGGCGATCAGCAGCGCCGCATGTTCCACCGCACGGCCCAGGCCGGAGCCGCCTGCGCGCCGCTGCGCGACGGCGTCGGCTCCTCGTTCTTCGGCACCTGCGATCCGACGACGAGCTTCTGCTGCTACAGCGATCCGGCGCGGACGGGCTGCACCTTCCCGTTCGATGCCGCCGGCGCCCCCCGCAGAGGGACCTGCGCGATGGCGAGCGCCCCGGGGGCGATGTGCTCGGCCGCGCCACCGCTGCAGCTCTGCCGGACCGGGACCTCCTGTGATTCGAACACCAATCGCTGCGTGGCGGCCGGGATGGGCCAGCTCGCGCTCGGCGACCGGTGCATCGACATGTCGTTCAACCTCCTCGGCGACTGCGTCCAGGGGTCCTTCTGCGACGTGCTCGGCACGAGCCTCTGCACCGCGCAGAAGGACGACGGCGCCCGGTGCACCACGCCAGACGAGTGCCGGAGCGGGACCTGCCAGGCAGGGGCGTGCGGCGCGAACATGATGTGCAGCCCCGGCGGTGCGGGCGCGGGTGGTGCGGGCGCGGGTGGTGCGGGCGCGGGTGGTGCGGGCGCGGGTGGTGCGGGCATGGGCGGCGCCGGCATGGGCGGCATGAGCGCCGCCACGGGCGAGGCCTGTGACACCGCCCGGGACCTCATGGCGTCGAGCGCTCCTTCCATGCGCCTCGGCTTCGACCGCACGCTGACCGGGCGCTTCGGTTCCAGCAACGACTACAACCCCTACCGCAGCGCGACCCCGCAGCTCGCGCCGGCGTGCTCGCTCGTCTACGACGCGCCCGGCAAGGAGATGGTCTACGCGGTGACGCTCGACCCGGGCGACACGCTCAGGCTCCGCTACGAGACCACGCCTAACCTCGTGCCGCCGGCGATCTACCTGCTGGATCGCTGCGCGCCCACGGTCGGCTGGCCCGACTACGACGCGAGCGGCCTGTGCGGCAACAACGAGTACCGCACGGCCACGTGCAGCGTCGCGTTCTGCGACCCGGTCGAGTGGACCTGGGTCTACCCGCGCAGCGTCGGCTCGGTGACCACGACGCGCAAGACTTTCTGGGTGGTCCTCGATCACCTCGGCGCCACCCCCGGTGAATCGTTCGCGCTGGACTGGACGCTGACGCACGCGCCGTAGGGAGGCGCTGTCGAACTCGACCGGCACCAGGGTGGTGCCTCGACTGGCTCGGAGAGGAAGTGGTTGTGATGTCGCGGAGCGGTTGTTTTCTCGAAGTGATGGTTCTGCTGGCCCTGGCCGGATCGGCCTGCGCCACCGGCGACGACGTGCCGCTCGAGGCCGGTGACGGCGCCGGCAACGGGCAGCGCGGACGAGCGGCCGGCGGCGGCATCGCCGGCTCGCCGAACGGCGGCCTCGGCCGAGCCGGTGCGGGCGGCGGCATGGGCGGAGGCTCCGGCGCGGCGGGCGCAGGCGGAGACGCGGGCGCCGGCAGCGCGGGTGCGGGCGGAGCGGCGGGCGCGGGCGCTGCCGGCGCTGCAGGCAACGCCGGCGCTGGCGGCAGCGCGGGCACAGGCGGGAGCGCCGGCGCGGGCGCTGGCGGCAATGCGGGTGCCGGCAATGCGGGCGGCGGCAATGCGGGCGCTGGCGGCAATGCGGGCGCTGGCGGCAATTCGGGCGCTGCAGGCGGCGCGGGCGCGAGCGGCGCCGGCGCAGGCGGAGCGGGGGCCGCGGCCCTGCCCTTTGCCGACGTACCGACGGGCCACTGGGCCTACCGCGACATCCGTCGCCTCTGGGAGCAGGGCCTGACCGCCGGCTGCGCCGTGGATCCGCCGCGGTACTGCCCGGACCGGGATCTCCTGCGGGGCGAAGCGGCCGTGCTACTCGTGCGTGCGCTCGGCCAGAAGCCCTGCGACCAGCTCGGCCACGGCCACCACGGCTTCTTCCAGGACACCCCGGCCGGGACCTTCCACGCGGGCTCGGTGGAGCGCCTGCGCGAGATCGGCATCGCGGCAGGCTGCTCCGCCGATCGGTTCTGCCCGGACGAGGCGGCAACGCGCGGGGCGATGGCCGTGTGGGTCGCCAAGGGCCGGCGCGTCGCCGTCCCAACCAGCTTCTCCGGTTACTTCTCCGACGTGCCCGACGGCGCCTGGTTCACCCCGTTCGTCGAGGCGCTGCGCACCCTCGGCCTGGTCGCCGGGTATCCCGACGGCACCTTCCGGCCGATGTCGCCGATGACGCGCGCCGAGAGCGCGGCCATCGTCGTGCGCGCGCTCCGCCCCTGAGCCCACCTCACACGAAGAACGTCTCGAAGTCCGCCACCTCCGGCCGGAGGGCCGGATCCGTCGACAGGCAACGCTCGAGCAGCGCCCGCAGCGGCGACGGGACGGCCGCAGGGAGCTCGCGCGGCGCGGCGAGCGGCTCGCCCCGGAGGCGTGCCAGCAGAGGCGACCGCCCCTCCGGCCAGGGACCCTGCCCACACAGGAGCTCGTACGCGAGGACGCCGAAGCTGAAGAGGTCGGCCGACGCCGCGGCCGCGCCGCCCACGAAGAGCTCTGGCGCCATGTAGAGCGGGGTGCCCAGCAGCGCCCCGGTCGCCGTCAGGCGCCCCGGATCCGCCCGGGCGGTGGAGGCCACGCCCGAGACCAGGAACGCGGCCGACTGCGTGTGATCGCGCACGGACGAGATGCCGAAATCCGCAATGCGCACGACCGGGCGATGAGGATCGCCGTGCAGGAGCACGTTGCCGGGCTTGAGGTCCTGGTGGACGATGCCGGCGCGGTGCAGCGCACCGAGGCCACGCGCGACCTGCGCGAGGACGAACAGGCCGAAGGCCAGTTCCCCGAACTGCGCGCGCCGTTGCTCCAGCGACCCGAGATCGGCGTGCTCCATGACGAGGAACAGCCGACCGTCGGACGAGATGCCGACGTCGAGCACGACCACGAGGCACGGGTCCCGCACCGAGCAGGCGATCTGCGCCTCGCGCACGAACCGCGCCATCGCGGTCGGATCGCGCTCGCCCTTCGTCAGCACCTTGAGCGCGAGGCGCTCGCCGTCGGCGACCCTCCGCACCGCATAGACCCAGCCCATGCCGCCGTTGCCGAGCGGCCTCTCGATACGATAGCGCTCCTCGAAGATGGCGCCCTCCGCGAGCTCGCCCACGGAGCCCGGGGTGTTGAGCCGCGCGAGCACGGTGGACAGGTCCTGCGCCCGCTCGTGGAGCTGGACGCGAAGCGCCTCGTTGGCCGCGACGAGCCCCCGGTAGTTGGCCGCCCACTGCGAGAGCATGAAGTTCATCGAATCCGCGAGGGCCTCGACCTCGTCCTCCGTCTGCAAGGCGGCGCGGACCTCGAGATCGCCTGTCCGGATGCGCTCGGCGACGGCCTTGAGGTGCGCGAGCGGCCGCACCACGCGACGCTGGATCCACCAGGCGATGCCGACCAGCGCACCCACCACCACCACCGCACCGGCGAGGAGCGCGAGCCCGAGGCGCCGCTGCGCCCCCGCGACCAACCCCTCCACCGCCTGGAGATCCGCGGAGGTGCGCGCGAGCGCTCCCTGGAGGTCGGTGCGCACGACGCCGAAGACGTCCGAGGGTGGCGCCTCGATCCCGAGCCGCCAGGGTGCGCCCGCGATCGGCGTGACCACCGCGATCCACCGGGTCGAGCGGCCATCCTGCCCGGGCAGCTCGTACTCGCGCTGGGCTATCTCCCGGCGGTGGGCGTCGCCGAGGCCGGGGCGCCCCATCCCCGGACGGACGATCTGCGCCGCAATGCTCGGGTCCCCGACCAGCTTCGCCACGACCGGCATGCACGCCGCGAGCGCCGATCCGGGCTCGCAGATGAGGTGCGCGAGCATGCGGTTCTGCGCGTCGAACAGGCCGACGCGCGTGTTGGCGCCGAGGGATTGCGCGCTGAGCACGCCCCGGATGGCCGGGTGTTCGGACAGGTCGCGGTCGCCCTCACGCGCGAGCTCGGGCTCGCGACCGACCACGTACTCCAGGTGTCGCGCGAGGGCGCTCGCGACGGGGATCGCTCCGAGCCCGAGCAGCCGATCGACGCCGTCGAGCGAGCCGCGCGCAGCCACCTCGAGGTTCTGGTAGGAGCGCTGGGCGCGATCCGCACCACGGGTCAGGTCGGTGATCACCTCGCGCGTCACCAGGATCGACGTCGCTGTCGGGGCCAGCAGCGCGAGCGCGATCAAGAGGAGGAGGCGAGCCGAGAGGTGGCGTCGAGCGGCCTCGCGGCCAGCGCTCTCGCGATCGCGGCTCAACGCGCAGGCTCCTCCGCTGTCCCGGCAGCACGCAGCAGGGCCTGGAAGAACCGCAGGCCGTCGCCCGTCACCGAGCGGCGCACGGACTCCTGGAACGCCCTGCCTTGCCGCGCGAACGCCTCCCTCGCCCCCTCGTCGAGCGAGAGGACGGCGACGCCACGCTCGCGCAGCGCCGCGACGAGCTCGTCGTCGAACCGGAGGTGCTCGAGCGCGTACGGGATCTGCACCTTCTCGAGGGCGTCCTCGATCGCCCGGTGGCGCGCCTTCGGCAGGCCGTCCCAGGCCCGACGGCTGAACGCCACCAGCCCGGTCTGCGCCATGTGGCGGCTGAGCGTGAAGTGCCGGATCCGGTCGAGCGCAGAGGTCGCGTACAGGTACGCGATCGGAACGTCGAGCGCCTCGACGATGCCGGACGCGAGCGCACCGTCGACCTCCGGGAGCGCGGTGGCTTTCGGGACCGCGCCGAGCGCGCTCCACCACGCCAGGTGCAGCTCCGCCGGCTGCGAGCGCACCCGCATGCCACGGAGGTCGGCAGGCTGGCGAATCGCACGCTTGGTCGCCGCGAAGTTGCGCCAGCCGATGAACGTCAGGGGCCCGCCGACGATGCCCCGGCCCCGGAAGATGCGCTGATAGTCAGCTCCCAGCTTGCGTCTGAAGGTGCCGAGGAAGGCCTGGTAGGCCTCGAAGGTCCGGAACAGATAGGGCAGCTCGAGGAAGCGCAGCTCCGGCGCCAGATCGGCCACGGCGCCCGCGCTGGCACAGACCATCTGGACCTTGTCGTCCTGCAGGGCACGGATCGTCGTGATCTCGTCCCCGAGCACCGCCGAGTAGCGGCGCTTGAACGTCAGCGCGACGCCCGAGCTCGCGCGGACGGCCTCGAGGGCCGCGTCGCAGACGCGCTGCGACGGCGAGCCCTCCGGCGCGACGGACGCGGCGATCCACTCGTTCGCGGGCCTCGCCAGCGCGGAGGCGGCCCCCTGGAGCAACACGCCAGCGACGAGCGCGACGAGGAGCCGCATCAGTTGCCCCTGGCCGCCTGCAGGACGTGATCGAGGAAGCGCCTGGCGTCGCCGGTTGCCTCGGCGTGCACCTTCGCCTGCACCGTCGCGCCCACGCGCTCGAACTCGGCCCGGTCGGCGGGAGACAGCTCGACCACGGCGACGCCCCGGCTCCGGAGCGCTTCCACGAGCTCGTCGTCGAACTGGCGGTGCTCGGCGCCGCCCCCCACCAGGGCGGAATCCAGCTCCGTCTCGATCGCCTGACGCCGGCCGCCGGGGAGCTCCGACCATGCCCTGGCGCTCAGGAGGAACAGACCGCTCTGGATCATGTGGCGGCTCAGCGTGTAGTGGCGCAGCTTCGCGTCGACCGAGGTCGCGTAGAGGAACGTGATGGGTACGTCGAGCGCCTCGACGAGGCCGAGGTCGATCGCGCTGTTGACCTCGGTGAGCGCCGTCGCCTTCGGCAGCGCGCCGAGGGCGTTCCACCAGGCCAGGTGGAGCGCCGCAGGCTGGGACCGCACGGCCACGCGCGCGAGATCGGCAGGCCGGCGCAGCGGCTTGCGCGTCGAGGCCAGATTCCGCCAGCCAAGGAAGTCGATGCCCCCATACACCACGCCACGCGACTCGAAGAGCTTGCGCACCTCCGGCGCGAAGCCGCGCTGCCACCGCCGGAGGAAGCCCCGGTAATGGTCGAAGGAGCGAAACAGGTACGGCAGCTCGAGGTAGCCGACCTCGGGCACGACCGGGGTGACCGCGCCGAGGCTGCCGCAGAAGGCCTGGATGCGGTCCTCCTGCAGCGCCCGGATGGTCGAGATCTCGTCGCCCAGCACGGCCGAGTAGCGGCGCTTGAACCGGAGGGGGACGCCCGCGCCCCTGCGCACCGCCTCCAGCAGACCGTCGCAGAGGCGCTGGGAAGGCGAGCCCTCCGGCGCGATCGAGGCCACGACCCATTCCCGCGGCGGGCGGCTCGCAACCGGCACGCTGATCAAGAACACGCCCAGCGCCAGGGCCCCCCTCGCCATCGACCGGCACACGCCCCTCATCATAACCCCAGAGCAACCTGGTCTTGGTCTTGGTCCTGGTCCTCGTCGTCTCGCCGGTGTCTTCACATCCGCGACGGTCTGGGTCTGAGGACCAGGACCAGGACCAAGACCAGGACCAGGCTCGACCGAGGCGATCTCTGGGGTCAGTCGTTCGGCGGGACCTGAGGGCAATCGGGCATCGGCGTCCCGGGCGGCAGGATGTCCTCGGAGCAGGTCGGAGCCGGGGCGCCGAGCAGGTGATGCTCGAGGTAGCGCAGCGCGGGCTCCATGAGCAGGCGGCTCGTGGCGAGCGGGTAGTTGTCGTTGATGCCGCCGATCTGCCCGTGCAGGCCGCGTGGGTCCCCGCAGACCGTGAGCGTCGCGGTCGCGCCCTGGGCGCCGAGATCGCTGCGCAGCCGGTCGAGCGCGCACCGCGCGCGCGGTGGCGTGATGGTTGCGTCGGCGCCGCCGAAGCCGACCCAGATGGGCGCGCCAGCCGGATCGACGTGCGGCCGGTCGGCGGCGAGCCTGTCCCGCCACTTCTGCGCGAGCGGCGAGGTGCACGTCCGCGGATCGAGCGCGCAGGTCGAGACGTCGTCGTTGAAGGTCTGCTCGAAGAGATCTGCGGGGGTCATCCCGAGCGGGGGCAGCCTCGTTTCGGCCTCGAGCAGGCACGCATCCTCGACGAAGCTGCGGATCCCGTCGAGCACGCGTGGCTGGAACAGGGCCTCCGCGGCTGCGCGCCCCTCGAGCAGCTCCGCGTGCGTCCAGAAGTACTGGATGGCATACCCGATGAGGTACGCCGCGTTCGCGGTCGTGAAGCCGCTGATCTCGGACAGGCCGGCGGCGAAGTACGTCGCGGGGATCCAGAGTGGAGTGAACGCGGCGACGGCGACGAGCTGCCCCTCGAGGCCGTAGCTCTTCGCGAGCGCCTGCGCGGAGAGCACGGCGTGGCCGCCCTGCGAGTGGCCGAGGAGCCCGACCTTGCCCGAGAGCGCCGCGGCGCCGAGGAGCTGCCTGGCCGCCCGCGTGGCGTCGAGGATGCTGCGCGCCTCGTCGTCGGCGAACAGGAAGCCCGGCGGCCAGTCGCCCGCGAAGCCCGCGTAGTCGACGGCGACGACCAGCCAGCCGTCGCCCGCGACGGGCACGTAGATCGAGCGCGCGTCGTCCGCCATGTCCCCCACCGCGAGCGCGTCGTAGCGCGAGGGCGCGCAGCGCCTGGCCTGACCGACCACGCCGTGGGCGGCCACGACGAGCGGCTGTGGCCCCGACACGCGGGGGTGATCCGGGACGAGCACCAGAGCCGTGCCGACGCCCGGGCGACCGGTCCCGCCGCGCGTCGTCCGGTAGGCGATGCGATAGACCTGCGCGCCGCTCGTCGCTGCACGCCCTCGGTAGCCGAGCGACTGCGAGGCTGCCGCGACCTGCGGAAGGCTCAGCCTGGCGTCCCTGGCGCACCGGAGGATCGCGCCTGGCGCCTCGCCCCCTGCGGCGCTCGCCTCGTACACGGAACCCAGCGTGTCGGTGCAAGGGAGCACGGGCACCGCGGCGGCCGCTGCATCCGCCGACGCGTCGGGGGCGCGTGGCCCGTCGGCGAGTCGGGGCCCGTCCGCGACGCGCCCGGCATCTGGCGCCGAGGTCGTGCCGTTCGACGAGCAGGCCGCGACGAGCGCGAGCGGGAGGATCCTCGAGAGCACGTTCATGCGATTCACTCCATCCAGGTGGTCACACCGTCGAGCGGCGCCATCACCGGCCCGAGCGTCCCGTCGGCCGTCCGCGCCCGGTTCTCGCGGGCATCGCGGAGGTCCAGCACGTCGATCCGCCCCGGCGCCTCTCCGCGCGTCGCGTCGCTCGCATCCTCGAGCACCACGACGAGGTCGTTGTCGCCGTCCGCGAGCATCTCCCGCGGGAGCGGGAAGTCGTCGGGCGGCGTGTTCATCCAGGCGTCGCGGTAGGGCCGCGCCCACGAGCCGCGCCGCAGCCAGCCCTCGTCGGAGAGCCACCGCCCGATGAGCCGACCATTGACGTAGAGGCTCGCGTGCACCCGCTGCCCCTCGAGGTGCAGCACCGCGGGCGAGAACGACCGCGCGGGATCGGGCAGCGCGTCCCCTCGGAAGCGCGTGTGGTACCAGGTGACGCCGCCCGCGCTGGCCACGAGCGGCACGCTCGCCGCGGACCAACCGGTCCGGTCCACGCCCGGCGCCGCGAGCCCCGCGAGCTCGCCACCGAGCCCGGCGCGCACGTGCCAGTCGCGCACTGGCGCCGAGGCGAGCCGCGCCTGGCCGATGACGCCCTTGACCCCGTCGAAGCCGACCGCGGGCAGCCGGACGCGCAGGCCAGGCACGTCGATCGGCCCCACGCCCGGCACGGGCACCTTGCGCACGGTGCCTCGCGGGAACATGAAGCTGCCGTGGCCCCACACCTCGACGCGCACGGCGAGCTCGTTGCGCCCCGCGCGCAGCAGGCCCGCCGGCAGCTCGAAGTGGTAGTCGGGATCGTCGCTCGAGGAGCTCACCTCGGTCCCGAGCGGTGCGACCGTCAGGAGGTACCGCCCGTTCACATAGATCGAGGCGAGGTCGCTCACGGAGTCGATCCAGAGCGGGCCGCCCGCAGCCGCCTGCGCGGCCGTGAGATCCACGCTTGCGCGATACCAGGCGTGCCCCTCGAGGATGCCGTGACGCTCGAGCTCGTCCGGGGCGTCGCCGAGCGGCTCCCAGCCGTCCACCGGGAACCCGGGCGCGGCCTCGGCCTGGTCCTGCCGCGCGCGGCCGTTGCCGAGCGAAACGGCGACCGTCGGCGCGGCCGCCGCGGGCACGCGCCAGCTCGTGCGCAGCGTCCCGGCATCGTGGGCCGCGGTTGCTGACAGGCCGTGCAGCGCGATCGCGCGCGGCGACAGGGTCACGATCGTGGCGTCTGCGCCGGGCTCGACGAACAGGCCCAGCTCGCGGCCGCGCTCCTCGAAGTAGGTCGGCCCGACGAGCACGACCGGCGCACCATCGGCGGCCCGTGAGAACCAGGTCCGCCCAGCCGAGGCGGTGTCGAGGACCACGATGCGCGTACGCACGCCGCCGGCCTCCACGACCACCCCCTGCGGTGCGCCGTGGCGCCACCCGAGCGTGAGCGCACCAGCACGCTCTTCGTGCACGACCACGCCAACCTCCCGCGAGACGACGCGCAGCCCGGGCGCGTCGAGGCGCAGCTCGCCCTCGCTCCCTGGCGGGCCGTACACGACGAGCAGCATCTCGTCGCCGAACGCGCGATAGGTCAGCACCTCGCTGGTCGAGTAGGTCAGACGGACGCCGCGCAGCGGGAAGCGAATGGGCACGAGCTGCGCGTACTCGGTGGCGCGTCCGGCGCCGGCGGAAGGCGCGCTCGCCTCCACGGGGACCGTCACGGTCGAGAAGCGCGGAAAGCGGTCGCCGAACGCCTCGATCGTGCCCGGCCCGAGCGTCCGCGCACGCGCGCCATCGTGGTAGAGGGACAGGAGCGCCGCGTCGCCCTGGAGCGGCAGCCAGTAGCTGATGCGGCGGTAGGTCGCGTCGGGATCCTGCGTCCCGACCTCGCCCGAGCGCACGCGGACGCGCTGATCGAGGCCTGCGAGCCCGGCCGTGACCCAGCTGTCCGTGCTGCGGCGCGGTCGCTCGGCGGCACCGATCAGGCCCTCGAACGACGAGAAGAAGAGGTTCGTCCGGCGCAGGTCGTGGAAGCTCGGCCGCAGCGTACCCGACGGCCCCACGGGCCCGCCGTAGTCGAGGACGTTGTGGAAGTAGCCGATGGGGGCCCGGACGAAGCCCGTGCCCGGCGTGGGCGCAGCGATCTTCCGGAGCACGTCGAGGACCTGCGCGAGCGAGCTCACGGCGCCGCCGTTCATCACGACCGCGTTCTGCCGCCCCTCGGCCGCGCTGCCGAGCGCGTTGAACTGGAAGACGGCGTCCATGCCGCCCATGACGAGCCTGCGGAGCGTGGTGGCGGGGCGATCCGTCTCGGTGACGCCGCCGGGCGTCTCCCGGTACACCCCGCCGTGCCGCGCGGCGTCGTGCAGGTCGCCGAGCAGCTGGAAGCCGTTGTACTCCGCGTGATCGAGCGGCCCGTAGACGTTCGGCATGGGCGCGATGCCGGGCACGTCACCGGTCGCGCGCGCGCTGCCGTCGCCGGGGCAGGTCGTGACGGGGATGTCGATGCCGTCTGCGCGCACGCGGTCGCGCAGCGCCGTCAAGTATCCCGCGACGTCGGGCACCTGATCGGCGGGACGTTCGGGCGCGCCCGCGAGCTCCGCGAGCTTGTCGAGCTCGAAGGCCTGCAGGAACCAGTCGTACTCGTTCTCGACGGCGTACAGGATGATCGGGCCGCCGTTCGTGTAGAGGAACGGTCGCACGACCTCGTCGAGCGCGCCGAGGTAGCGACCCACCGCGTCGAGGTAGTCCCGATCGTTCGTGCGCAGGTTCATCGTGCCGTCGGCCACCGCCGCGTCGCGGCTGCGCTTCGAGCTCCGCGCGAAGACCCACGCGGGAACGCCGCCGCCGTCCATCTCGTTCGTGATGTAAGGCCCAGGCCGCAGGTACACGTAGAGTCCGTGCGCCTGGCAGAGCTGGAGGAAGCGACGCAGATCGTGGGTGCGGAAGTCGTAGCGCCCCTGGGCAGGCTCGTGGTTGCGCCACGCGACGTAGACGTCGACGGTGTTGTAGCCAGCCGCCTTGAAGCGCCGCAGCCGGTCGTCCCAGGTCTCGGGGGGCAGCTTGAACCACTGGATCGTGCCGCCGCGCAGCAGCACGCGCCGCCCGTCGATGCGGAAGCCCGCCGCGTCGAGGGCGACGGTGCCCCCGGGATGGAAGCTCGGGTCGTCGGCCTTGTCACCGACGTCGGCGTCCGCCGCGACCTCGGGCGCGGGTGCAGCGGGTTCGCAGCCGAGGAGCAGAGAGAGTGCGAGCGCGGGGGCCACGAGGCCGCCGCGGAATGCGAAAGCAGGCGCGGAGCTCACCCGGCCATTTGATTCAGGTTCCGTGCCTGCCGTGTCCCAGCGGCCGATCCGAGCGAAGCCGTGGCATTTTCCGAGTTGTTCGCCGCTCCCCAGGGCCGGACACGAACGGGGGGTGAGCTGCGCGATCTGCCTACCCGGCTGGCCAGTGTCGCCCGCGGTGCAACACCTCCCGAGGGCGCCGTCCAGCTTTCTGGAAGTCCAGAGCGCTCGCCTGCTTCGGCCCGTGAAGAGTCCGGAATGCCAAGGGAGCCGCACAGGCACGACGCCTGCAAAAGCCAGTGGCAACCAGGGAGAGACCGTGACCCAACCCGCCACCGCCTTCTTGCCAGGCAGCTGCCAGCGCCACCCCGTCCCCCCGGAGGCGTCATGAGCCCCAGCAGGACCTCCACGAGCAGCGGGGCTGCAGGCATCGTCCTGGCGGCACCGCCTCCGAGGTCGGCCAGCAAGCTACGGATTCATCGAGATCTGGCCGACCACGTCGCCACGTTCACGCTGTCCGGACGGATCGACGAGTCGACCTCACTCCAGGAGATCGCGGACGCGCCCGCCCGGCGAGCGATCCTGGACCTCGGCGATGTCCAGAGCATCAGCAGCTACGGCATCCGGCTGTGGATCCGGATGCTGGACGAGCTGAGCGAGCGCCGGCTGGAGGTCGGCCTGCGGCGCGTGCCGCCCTCGCTCTCCAGCCAGATGAACCTCATCGCGGACACGCGCGCTCCCGTCGAATCGTTCCTGGCGACGCTCGAGTGTGCTCGTTGCACCCATGTGGCCCCGATCGACGTGATCATCGAGATCAGCCAGCACGCGGAGCTGATCGCCTCGAGGCAACTCCCCGAGGTTCCCTGCCGTGATTGCCGCCGCCCCCTCGTGCTCGACGAGGACGTCCGCCGCTTCCTGCGGTTTCTCGATCTGCCGCCCGAGCGCGCGGCCCTGCGAAGGGGAGCGCCCCCGGCAGCGGGCACGTGCCCTGATGGCGCAAGCAGGAACCTCGGAGGCAAGCCATGAAGCGCGCGACTGATCCGGCAGGACGCCCCGAGCCGGCGCCCCCGGCACGGCCGTCAGTCCCGTGCGACGGCATCCGACGCACGCTGACTCCAATTCCCGCCCTGTCGCACGATGCGGAGGATCCGGACCTCAGCCGAGCGCTCGACCACCTCCGGCACCTCGTCGCGCGACGGGGGGCCCGGCTTGCCTGAGCCCCTCCGCTGCGTCGAGCCCGTGCGTTCCGCCCTCGATGCGGTTAGCATGACTAACGATCCCATGCCGAAGCCTGCCACCCCGAAGCGCCACGCACGCACCACGGACGAGTCCCTCGTCCTGCACCTGTTCGACCTGACGAGCCACCTCGGGCGGCTCGGCGAGCGGATGGCCAGCCAGGTCGGCCTCACCACCCAGCAGTGGATCGTGCTCCTGCAGATTGGCGGCGACATGAACTTCCCCGGCGCCGTGGCGGGCCGCTCCGCCACCGGCGTCCTGCCTTCGGAGATCGCCGCCGCGCGTGGCGTCTCGCGGGCGACGGTGAGCGTCCTCGTGGCGGCGCTCCTCGCCCGGGGGCTCGTGCGCAACATCGCCGACTCCGTCGACGGCCGGCGCAAGCGGCTGGCGCTGACGCCCGCCGGGGAGAAGATCCTCGACCAGACCGACCCGCTGCGCCGCGCCGCGAACCGGCGCCTCTTCTCGGCCCTGTCGGTCGCGGAGCGCGGGCAGTTCCTCGACTACCTCAAGCGCTGCCTCGAGGCGCTCGCCGCGGCGAGTCACCAGCCCTGAAGCGGGCGAGTCGCGGCAGACCGACGACGAAGGCGTCGCGCGGCGGGTGACCGGCGTATCGAGGGAAGGGAATGGACCAGAGGCCGGGTCGCGAAGGTCTGGGGGTGGGGATCCTGGAGAGGTCAACCCTCGACTCTCCGGCCTCCGGTCCGGAAGGTAGAGGGCTAGCTCAGTGGCCGTCGCCCATGCGGTGCAGGTGCAGCTCGAGCGTGCCGGCATCGACGCTGCCCGTGCCGGGGAACGTGACCTTGGCCATGCTCGCAGCGTCGTAGTCCACGCCGGCCATCGGCGAGAACATGCCCCCACCCACCTCGTAGAGAACCGCGAGCACGTAGAAGTCGCCGCGCGACCGCACCGGCAGCTCGAGCGGCAGCGTGGATCCGGCCGCGATCGTCGGCATCGCTATCTGCGTGACCACCTCGGCGGGCGGACCCGCGACCGGCAGCGCCGGCACGAGTGCCACGATCAGAGCGCGCGGCGTACCAGTGAGATCCATCGGGAACTTGAGCGTTACCTGCAAGCGTGTGCCACCGGTCATGCCGCCTGCGCCGCCTGCGCCCATGCCTGCGCCGCCTGCGCCCATGCCTGCACCACCCGCGCCCGCGCCAGCGCCACCCGCGCCCGCGCCAGCGCCACCCGCGCCCGCGCCAGCGCCACCCGCGCCCGTACCAGCGCCACCCGCGCCCATGCCAGCGCCACCCCCGCCCGCAGCGCCCTTCTCGTCACCGCCGCACGCCCCGACCACGAGCGCCGAGACGACCATCGCCACCTGCATCCAACGTCGCTTCATCGCTTCTTCCTTTGCTGAGGCCCGAGGGCCGGGTTCTGCGGGACGGCGAGCGGGAAACCCGCGTTCCATCGGTAGACGTAGACCGCGTCTTCCTCGTAGGCGCTGAACACCACCTCGCCGAGCCCGTCACCATCGAGGTCGACCACACGCGCACCGCCGGCCTGACCGAGCGGCTCGTCGAGCACGTGCGTCTCGAAATGCCCCGGGGTGATCTGCTCGAGCCAGAACACCCGCGCGTCCCCGTCGCCAGAGACCACGACGTCGCCGTCGCCGTCGCCGTCGACATCGCCCCAGCCGAGCACGCCAGGGGCCTGTCGCATGGCCGCGCCCTCGCTCGGCCGCGAGACGATGCCGCGCGAGATCGCGCGCGCGGTCCAGGGATCCGTCGGAGAGGCCGGCCGCTCGAGCACGAAGACGGCCGACTCGGGATCGCCCGCGCGGGACGCGTTCGTATGGTTCGACGCGAGGAGTGCAGGTGCACCCGCGCCGAGCCCCGGCGCAACCTCGAGCGCGATGCTGCGCCCGACGCCGTCCGCGAGCACGTGCTTCACGAACGAAGGCGTGCCTGTCCCGCCCGTGCGCTCGAACCACACGAAGGAGGCTCCAGGCGCGAAGTACTGCGGGCTCGCCACATCGAGGTCACCATCCCCGTCGAGATCGAGGACGAGGGGAAGCGAGCCGCCGCCTTCACCGATGCGCGCTGGAGTGCGCGAAAAGCGCTCGGGGCCGGCCTCGCCACGGAACCACAGGGCCTCCGCGCCGCTCGAGGTCTCGGCGACCGTCACGAGATCGAGCCGGCCGTCGCCGTCGAGGTCCACCACCACCCCGCGGTGGAAGAAGCGCGAGTCCCCAGGCGCGACGAGGTCGTGACGACGGAACGACAGGCCGCCCAGGTTCTCGAACCAGACGAGCGCGCCGCACGGGCCGGCCGCGGCATCGAGCTGACAGACGAAGAAGCCCGCGGCGAGCACCACATCGAGGTCGCCGTCGTCGTCGAGATCCACGAGCGTCGTCTCGTTCGGGAAGTACAGGCTGTCGGCCGCGGTCACGAGGGGGTGCTCGCGCCACTGGCCGAGCGAGGCGCCCTGCACGTAGACGGAGACCTCGGCGCGCGTGAGCGTCACGATCGCGCCGTCGGAGATCTGGACCGGTCCGATGCGCGAGACGACGAGGTCCTTCTTGCCGTCTCCGTCGAGATCGCCGGCGCTCACCCAGGCCGGACCGCGCGGGCCCCGCGCCACGGTGTGGCGGTCGAACGAGCCCACCTTCGCCGGCTCGGGGGCGGACGAGGGCCCATCGGGCCGCGTCCCCGCCGGTGCGTCGGTGGGGCGTGCATCGGCGGGGCGTGCGTCGGCGGGGCGTGCGTCGGGCGGCGTCGCCGAGGGACGATCGCCGCAGGCGATCGAGGCGAGCGCGACCACGGCGCCCAGCCAGGCTTGCCCCGCGGCGGCGGGACGGACGGGAGGCGAAAGCAGGATCGGTATTGACATAAGTGAGACGAGCCACCTTCTACTTTCTTCAAATCCATCCTGCAAGCAGGATCGAAGCGGACACCGTCCGAGCCCCATTTCGCACGTGGCCCTGCGTACAGCCCGGCGGGCGAAACAAGTGATATGCTGAACTTCTCACTTGTCACTTTAAGGCCGAGCGCGCTATTCGACCCGGGTGCGCCTGCCCCTGGGACCCATCCGCTTCCTCCTCTGTCTGACCCTCTCCGGCCTCGCGTGCGGTGGACCCGGAGACGGAGTGCCCACGCGCTGCGTGCAGGAAACGACCGGTCGCCAGCCGGTGCGCCGGTTCCCGTCCGGTGCCACGCTGGCGCTACCCGCCGTGTCGAGCGAGGGGCCGTGCGCGAAGGTCGCGTGGCGGCTGGAGAGCGCGCCCGCGGAGAACCGCAACGACGTCGTCCTTGGCGCGGACGGCGCGCGCTTCTCGCCGCACGTGCCCGGCAGCTACCGGTTCACCGCCGGAAGCGACTCGCTCGAGGTGACGGTCATCGACGGCGCGAGCGCGCCTTTTGCGCACTTCAACTACTACCCCGGCCGGTCCATCGCGACGGTCGGCGAGGCGGTATGGGTCGCGGACGTGTTCGCGCCGCGCATCACCGTGCTCGGCACGGCGGGCCAGACGCAGATCCCCGTGGGTCCCTGGCCGGTCGCCATCGCGTGGCGCCCGGGCATGGTGCACGCGCTCGTCGCGCAGCGCGCGAGCGATGACCTCGGCCTCGTCGACGTGGCCTCGCAGCGGCTCGTCGACGCGATCCCCGTCGGCGACGAGCCCGCGGAGGTCGTCGTCTCACCGGACGGCCGCCGGGCGTACGTGTCGCTGGCCGTCGCCGGCGCCGTGGCGGTGGTCGATCTCGAGCGCCGCGTGGTGACCTCGCGGATCGAGCTCGCGCCCGACGTGCGGGCGCTCGCGCTGTCACCGGACGGGAGCCGGCTCTACGCCGCGCGCCTGCGCAGCGGGCAACCGGTGCGCGCGCCCTTTGCCGACACGCCGGTCGCCGCCGAGCGTGACCTGTTCTTCATCGACACCGGGACGGGCAAGGTGGTGCGCGAGGTGCTCGACGTGGGGGCGACGCTCCGGCACCTCGAGGTCTCGGCGGACGGCAAGACGCTCTACCTCGTCCGCCTGCGCAACGAGACGCGGGGCAACCTCGCGGACGGCACGCCCCACTTCCTCGACGAGGTGGTGCGCCTCGACGCGGCGTCCGGCGAGGTGCTGACCAGCGCCGACCTCGGTCGGCAGGCGAGCGCCGCCGGGTTTGCCGTCAGCCTGCAGGGGCTCGTCGAGCACGAGGGTCTCCTGTGGGTCGCGGCGGAGGGCTCGGACGCCGTGGTCGCCGTCGACGCCACGACGCTCGCGGAGGTGAGGCGCGTCGCGGTGCCAGGGCGACCGCGCTCGCTCGTGGTCCACGCAGGGCAGCTGTACGTGCACGCCCTGCAGGGGTTCTCGGTGGCGACGCTCGATCCGCGAACCGGCGGCTCGATCGGCATGACGACGCTCGGCCCCGATCCACGCCCCACCGACGTCGCGCGCGGCCAGGCGATCTTCACCGGCGCCGGAGAGGGCTACGGGGCCGATCACTCCTGCAACTCCTGTCACGCCGAGGGGCTGACCGACCGGCAGGTCTGGAAGGTCGGCCCGGTCGACGAGTTCGCCACGCCGCGGCCGCTGTTCTGGCTGGAAGGGACGTACCCGCTCGGGTGGCCGGCGTACCTGAGCGACGTGCGCAACTGGGGTTACGAGGGCGGATCGACCATCGGCTCGAGGCCCACGACTGCGCAGGCAGAGGACCTCGGCGCGTACCTCGCGGCGCTCATGCCGCCGCCCCCGGCGAACGACTTCACGCGCAAGGACGGCAGCCATTCCGAAGCGGGCCTGCGCGGCAAGGCGCTGTTCGAGGGGAAGGCAGGCTGCACGGCGTGTCACCGCGCCCCGCTCTTCACGGGCCGCGGCTACTACGCCGAGGGCGTGACGCCCGGGCCGAGCGACGTGCCGTCGCTGGTCGGCGTGTACCGGCACGGGGTGTGGCTCAAGAACGGCGAGGCGCGCTCGCTGGGCGAGGCGGTCGCGCGCGTGGCGCGCTGGCTCGAGCTCGAGCTCGACGGCGCGTCGCTCGGCGACCTCACACGCTACGTGGCCGAGTTGACCGCGCGGGACTTCTTCGTGCTCACGTCGAGCCCACGCGCGGGGGACGCCCATGCCGCGGTCGACCGGCCGATCGTGCTCACGTTCTCGCTGCCGGTCTGGAGCGCGCCGGAGAACCTCGCGCGGGTCCGCGTCCTCGACGACGCGGGCAGCGTGGTGCCCGCCACGATCGCGGCCGAGGGCCGGCACGTCACGCTGACGCCCTCGGCGGCGCTCGCCCACGGCCGCGCGTACAAGGTCGAGATCGCCGCGGGCTTCGAGTCGTTCGACGAGCGGCAAACCACGGCGTCGGCGATCGACGTCAAGACGGCGAGCGCGCCAGCCCTCACCCTGGGCGAGGCCTATCGATGGTCCTTCGGGGTGCCGACGTTCAACCCGGTGACCGGCCGATTCGACGAGGCGACCCTGACTCCGGTGGAGCTGCCAGTCACCGTGGCGCCGACCGCGTCCGGCGCGACGCTCACCTTCGACCTCGGCCAGGGACTGACGTACACGCGCCACGCGGTGGTCGACGGCGGCACGCTGCTCCTTCCGCCGCTGCCGGTCCCGGTGGGCCCGACGCTCGCGGACGTGGTGCCCGAGCCGGCCGAGCTCGTGGACCGAGACGGTGACGGCGTCGCGGACGACGTCGACGGCGTCCTCCGCTTCACCGGCCCCGGGATCCGCTTCGAGGGCCTCGCATGGAAGGTTCGACGCCCCGCGTCTGCAGCGAGCTGCACCGAAGAGGCGACCGGGCAGGTCGAGGTGAGCGTCACGCCCGAAGGCGGTGGGCGCATCAGCTGGGGCGGCGAGCCCGCGCTCGCCCTCTACGTCACCGCCCCCGACGCGACGATCCCCAGCGGGCCGGGGCAGACCGTCGGGGGCCGCGCCTACTGGGTGCTGCAGACGAGCACGTTCCCGGGCTAATTTCCCTCGCCCGTCACGTACGGCCAGGTCCCCGCGGGCGCCAGCGACGTCAGCGCCATGCACGCGGCGACCTTCGAGCCGCTGGCGAGCGGCAACTGCTACAAGTTCACCGTCACGACGACGGGTTTCGCGACAGGCTCGCGCGTCCTCCGCTGGCCCTGACGATCCGACGACGGCGATCCTCGTTTTCCCGCTCCCCAGCGCGGGATCCCGAACCCAACGCGACGCCTCAGGACCGCGGCATGGGCGCCCCCGCGCCCGGGGACAGCCCGAGCGCGACGCGCCAGGCGACGAGCGCCCGGTGGTGGTCCGCGAGCGCGTCGATGCGCCGCAGGGCGGCCTCCACCGCCGCCTGCTCCCGCAGGTTGACGAGCAGCAGCGTGCCCTCGCCGAGGAGGAAGCGCTGCAGCTCGGCGGCCGCGAGCCGCTCCGCCACGGAGACCTCGCGCGAGAGCACCTCGGCGCGCTCCCGCGCGACGACGAGGGCGCTCCGGGCGTCGCGGACCTCCGCGAGCGCCCGGTCGCTGGCAAACCGAAGCTGCGCCTCGGCGCGCGACGAAGCAGCCTCCGCACCACGCAGCCGGCCGTCCTGGGCGCGCAGGCGGATCGGGATGTCGAGCAGGACCGATGCCTCGATCTCGACCTTGTCGCGCTTGGGGTCTCCGGGGCCCAGGTCGCGCGCCGCCGCCACCACCAGGTCGAGCCCGGGGAGCCGCTGGTTCCGGGCGAGCCGCGCCTCGACCTCGGCCTGGCTGCTCACGGCGCCGAGGCGCCGCAGCTCCGGCCGCCGCGCGAGCGCGAGCTCCCCCTCACGACCCACGAGCTCGCCGGGCAGCGCGACCGGTGCTGGCAGTGCGCCGGGGAGTCGCTCGGGGCCAGGGATCTGCGGCTCCCCGCTCTTCGCACGCAGGAAGAGCCCGAGCTCGATCGCCGCCGCCTCGAGCGCCCGCTCGGCCGCCTGGAGCTGCGCCTCGCGCTGCAGCACCGCACGCCGGTTCTCCTCGAGCTCGTATTCGGGCAGGTCTCCCGCAGCGATGCGCACCCTGAGCTGCCCCTCGCGCTCGACCGTGTTCCGAAGCAGCCTGCGGGTGGTCGCCGCGCGAAGCCCCGCCGCGACCCAGTCGTAGTAGCGCTGGGCACCCAGCCGGAGCAGATCGAGCCGGGTCTGCGCCGCCGCCGCGCGCGCCCCGTCGACGGCCAGCTGTGCGCGCTCGAGGCCCGCGCGCCGCCGGTCGATCGCGCCATCGCGCAGGATCGGCACCTGGAGCCCTGCCCGCACCTCACCGTAGCGGTTGGTGTCCTGCTTGCTGTCGTAGAGGGCGAAGGGGCCGTCACCGAGGCGGTACCCGGCGAACAGGCGAGTGCCCCAGAGCGCGGTCGGCTGGTCGAACGCGGTCTCCAGGTAGGTCGACGGGTACGGTCCCGTCGGCACGAGCTGGGCACGCGTTCGCCAGCCTGGATCGAAGGCGCCCTCGGCCGCGAGGGACTCGGCACCGGCCGAAGCGCGGTCGGCGGCGGCCGCGGCGATGAGCGGGTGCGTCGCCTCGACCGAGGCCATCACCTCGTCGAGCGAGAGCACCCCGAGCAGAAGGACCTGGAGCACGGGCATCTCTACTTCCCCTCCTTGGAATCGGGCTTCTTGGCGTCGTGGCCCGGCCCGGGAGTTGCGGCGCGGCCGGGCAGCGACGGCGGAAAGCCGTTCCACTGCCGCCACAGCTCGTAGCCGAGCGAGACCCTGCCGAGCATGACCCAGCCCACCGCGCGCACGCCCTGGCGCAGCACGCCCGGCGCGGGCCACGGCTCCCTGCCGTCGGGCACCACCACGACCCGGAAGCGCCCGTGGCCGTCGTCCGCGGGATCCACGAAGGCCACGCGCCCCCCGAACGTCCCGACCGCGGCCTGCGGCCAGCCGGAGAACGCGAGCGCCGGCCAGCCCTCGAGCTGCAGCCGCACCTCCCTGCCCGCCGCCACGAGCGGCATATCGTTGCCGCTCACCCAGAGCTCCACCGCGCGGTCCGCGGTGTCCGGGACGATCACGCACAGGACGTCTCCGGACTTGACCATCTCGCCGCCCTGCCGCGCCACGACGCGCTGGATCGTGCCGTCGCGGGTGGCCTTGACCTCCTGCACCGTCTGCCGCGCGAGCCGGACGTCGATGCGCGCGAGCTCGGCGATGGCGGAGGCGATCTCGCCCTCTGCAATCGCGCGCGTGGCCCCGGCATCCTGGATGGTCGCGCTCGTGTCCGCGAGGATGCGGGTCTGGTCGGCCGCCAGCGCCGACTCCTCGTTGCGCGCCGCCGCGAGCGACGTCTCGGCGCGGTCGAGGTCCGTGCGCGCGCGCGCCTCCTCGAGCTCCGCGAACTCGAGCTGCCGGCGCGACGACAGCCCGCCGCCGAGGAGTTGGCGCTGCCGGTCGAGGTTCAGGCGCGCCGTACGGTGCGCCGCGGCTGAGGCCACGATGGCCTGCTCCGCCGCCCGCACGCGGTCGCGCGCCATCTGCACGCGGGCCCCCGCGCCCTGTGCCGCCGACTTCCGCGAGCTCTCGAGCGAGCCGATGCGTCCGCCCACGGAGGAGGCGCGCCGGCGAGCCGCCTCGATGCGCGCGTGCACGGCCTGGCGCTCGGCCTCGAGCCGCATCAGGATGAGCGGGTCGTTGTCCGCGAGGTCCACGATGCGCTGGCCTGCCGTGACGTGGTCGCCCTCGCGCACGTGCCAGGTCACCACGCGCCCCTCGATGGGCGCCTCGATGCTCTGCTGCCGATCTGCCGGCGAGTAGGCGATCACGGCGCCGCTTCCCTGGGAGGTCTGCTGCCAGGGCGTCACGGCGAGCACGAGCGCCGCGAGGACGAGCGCAAGGACGAGGAGCCGCGCGAGGACGCGCGTCGCGCGGGCCCGGCCGACGTGGCGCAGGAGCGCGCGGGCGACCGCCGCCTCGTGGGCGGCCTCTTCGTGCGTGCGTGCGGCGCTCATCGCTGCACCAGGCTGGCGCGGGTCGAGACGAGCCGCAGCGAGCCACCGCCGAGCTCGTACAGGCGATCCACCTCGGGCAACGCCTCGCGGTCCGGGGCCACCACGACCAGCGTCCAGGGCGCCTCCGGGCCCGCGAGCCGCTCCAGCAGGCTCGCACGCACGGCGGCGGGCAGCGCGGCGAGCGGCTGGTCGAGGAGCAAGAGGCGCGGCCGGCCCACGAGCGCCCGCGCCGTGACGAGCCGCTCCACCTGGCCGCGCGACAGCGGTGCCCCACCGGTTTCAAGGGGCGTGTCGATCCCGGCCGGGAGCGCGGCCACCTCGTCGAGCAGACCTACCATCTCGAGCGCGCTGCGCACCGCCTCGGACGAAATGTCCCGGCGGCCGACCCGAACGTTCTCGGCGATCGTGCCGGCGAAGACCTCCGCTCCGCGGACGAGGGCCACGCTCGCGCGCTCCTCGAGCAGCCCGCGCACCTCGCGTCCGTCGAGCTGCACGCGGCCTGCGCGTGGCACCTCGAGCCCGGCGAGGACCTGGAGGAGCGCCGACTTCCCGCTACCGCTCGGCCCCACGATGCCGACCCGGCTACCGGCCGGCACGTCGAGGTCGATGCCCTCGAGGAGCGGCTCGCCGAAGGGGCTCGAGAGCGCGATCCCGTGCAGGACGACCCCGGCGGCGCCCGCGGCCGGCGAGTGTCCGTGGGAGATCGGCTCGAGCGGCAGCGCCGCGAGGTGCACGAGCTTGTCACTCGCGCCCACGAGGTCGTAGACGGCCTCGAGCACCTTGCCGAGCTTGCCGAAGCTCGCGACCACGGCCGTCACGAGGAGCTCGGCCGCGACGAGCTGCCCGAGCGAGAGCTGCCGCTCGATGACCAGCCAGCCGCCGATCGCGAGGAGCGACGTGCTCGCCAGGACCTGCACCGCCAGCGTGCCGACCGTCTGCCGGAAGAGCACGGAGAAGTGTCGCCTCCTGGCGGAGAGCCAGCCCCCGACGAGGTCCTCGGCGCGCGCCATCGCCAGCGCAGGTCCCTCGTGGAGCTTGAACGTCGTCGGGTTTCGCGCGAGCTCGTCGAGCCAGGCGCCGAGGTCGTGCTTGCGCTTCGACTCGGCGATCGCGGTGGGCGCGCCGCCGCGCCCGAGCCCCACGACGATGAGGATCATGGACCCGACGAGGAGCACGTCGAACGCCAGCAGCACCGGGTGGTAGAAGGCCAGCACGAGCAGCCCCACCAGCGCCTGCAGCGCCATCGTGACGCCATCGAGCAGCAGCACCGCGGAGCCCTTCTGCACCGTCACGGCCTCGAAGAACCAGTTGGCCAGCGAGGCGGGATCGACGTGCGCGGCCGCCTCGGGGCGCAGCCGCGGCAAGCGGTGGGCGAGATCGAGCGCGACGCGCACCATGGCGCGCTGCTGCACGCGCTCGACGACCCACGCCTGCAGCGCCCGCAGCGCCGCCGCGAGCACGAGGCCGCCGAAGACCAGGATCGACAGCACCACGAGCGGCTGCACCAGGCGACCGAACGCCACGGTGTTGACGATCATCTGCACGCCGACCGGGATGACGAGCGACAGGAGGCCGACGCCCGCCGCGTACACGACGGTCACGCCGACGTCCGCGCGCTCCAGCCGGACAAGGCGCGCGAGCGTCCGCCTCGGCGTCTCGGGCTGGTGCGCGTGCTCGGCGTGGGAGAGGCCCTCGCCGTCGGGCTCGCCGAGGGGCAGGAGCGGCACCGCGGAGACCCAGGAGAGCGCCTCGTCATCGGCGCCGAAGAGCGCCTGCGCCGCGGCGAGCCCGAGCGTGCGCTTGCCTTCGAGGTCCGAGACCACGAGCTTGCGGCCCCGGCGCTCGAGCACGGCGATGGCTCGCGCCCCCGCGGATCCCTCCACGACCGTGACGACGGGCAGCGAGGTGTCCAGAGAGCCGCGCACGAGCTCCGCCAGGCTCGAGGTGTGCACCTCGACGTCGAGACCGAGCTCGCGGCCTACCGCGAGGAGCGCCTGGGGCCAGGGCTCACCCGCGGATCGCGACTCGAGGCGGCGGCGCGCCGGCTCCCGATCCAGGCTTCGCCCGAGCGTGGCCTGGAGCCGCGCGAGCACATCCAGCTGCGCATGAAGAAGGTCCATCCGTCCGTCGGTCCTCCGAGGCCAGAGCATGCACCTCGTCTACAGATTGTCAAAACAGATAAAACTGCAACAATCAATCGATCCAATCTATGCATTGGCAGCCGCGAAGAGCGTCGAGCGCGCCGCCGCGGAGATCGCGGCGACCGCGGGGTGGCGGATCTTCCGTTCGACGGAGATCGCGTAGAAGCGCTCGGTGATGGCGTCCGTGCGGCCGATGACCTGGACGCCGTACATGCTCCGGACCTGCTCCTCGATCGCGCTCGGCGCCACGAACGCCCCGGCGCCGGCCTGACCGAACACCTTGGCGAGCGCGCTGTCCTCGAGCTCGGCCACCACGCGGGGGCGGACCTGCGTGACCTCGAACCAGTGCTCGAGGGCCCTCCTGAGCACGGTGCCCTCGAGCGGGAGGAGGAACGGCTCGCCGTCGAGGGTGCGCGGGAAGCCGCGCCGCAGGGCGGCGGCGCGCGCGGACGACGAGAAGAACGTCACCCCGCACTGGCCGAGCAGGTGGTTGAACGCGCGCACGCGGGCGCCGGGCCCGATGGGCGCGTCCGTGATCACGAGGTCCAGCTCGTGGATGGCCAGCGCGCCGAGGAGCCGCTCCGGGGCGTCCTCGCGGCACACCACCACGAGGTCCTCGACCTCGCGCATCGCGGGCGCGAGGAGCTCGTAGGCGATCAGCTTCGGGACCACGTCGGCGATCCCCACGTGGAGCCGCTGGCCGCGGCCGCCCACCTGGCCCTTGACCGCCTCCTGCAGCTCACGCCCGATCGAGAAGATGTCGTCGGCGTACTGCTGGACCATCCGGCCGACGTCGGTGAGCACGAGGCCGCGACCATGCTTGGCGAAGAGCTTGTGCCCGAGCTGCCCCTCGAGCGCGCGGATCTGGCTCGACAGCGTGGGCTGCGCCAGCCGCAGCCGCTCGGCGGCCCGGGTCACGCTGCCCTCGCGGGCGACGGTCCAGAAGTAGAGCAGGTGGTGGTAGTTGAGCCATTCCATCGTCAATCTCTATGTATACGCGCATTCTTATCTATTTCTAGATGCTTTGCGGAGGCCTCATGTTGAGCGCGTGGGCGTCAGCCCCGGGAGGTCCCATGAGCATCGAGCTAAGAATCGGCGGCGACCTGCACCTGTCCTCGAGCGAGCGGACGCTGCTGGAGGACCGGATCCACCTCGCGCTGTCACGCTTCAGGCTTCGCCTCGGACGCGTGACCGTGCACGTGTCGGACGAGAACGGCCCACGCGGCGGGGTCGACAAGCACGTGGTCCTCGTGGTCGCCCTCCGGGAAGGCGAGCCGGTCGTCGTCGAGGACCGCGGGGAGCAGCTTCGCCCCCTGATCCTGCGGGCCACGGCGCGCGCCAGCCAGGCGTTGGAGAGGGCCGCCGGCCGCGCGCGCGCCTCGCGGCGAGCGGCGCTCGGCGCCCGGTAACGGGCCAGGCCCGCGCGTCACCAGGTGGAGAGCGGCGGCGCCGCCGGCGCGGTCCCTGAGACTCCCGCGGGTCGCAGCCACACGACGATGCGCGTGCTCGCCACCAGCGTCGGCAGCCGCACGACGAGGTTCGTCACCCCCGCGTTGTGATTCTGAGGCGTGGCCGGGTCGAGCGTGGACGGATCCGCCGAGAGCTGCTCGAAGTGCGCGTCGGCGGGCTCCAGCACGTCCGCGAGGAGCGTCTCCGCACCGTCGACGAGCGTGGCGCGCGTACCGCTCGTGGTGACCGTCGCCCGCGTGTGTAGCTGCCAGACGACGTCTACCGGCGCCCGCGCGGCGAGCTCGTCCACCACGAGCACGTGCTCGCCATCCACGAGCGCGATCCCTCGGAGCGCACGCGTGGCGCCGTAGGCTGCGGTCAGATCCACGACCGCGCGGCTCCGCGCCGGATCCGCGGAGAACGCCACCAGGGGGGCGCGCGCCGTGGTGCTCTGGTTGGCCAGGTGCATCGCCGTCTGGCGCGCGGGCGCCACGGCGAGCGTGTTGTGGCCCTCGGTGCGCAGGCGATAGAGCCCCCAGCGCTGCGCGGCGTCGAAGTACCCGGGGATCGTGTAGGCGTCGGAGCCGAGGTCGACGGCCCAGCGCTTGCCGCGCAGATCGAGGACGAACGAGCCGAGATCGAGGTGCCCGTGCGGCGTCGTGTTGTCGCCACCCTTGAACCCCACGTAGGCCGCGCGCGGATCTTCCCAGCGCGCGCGCAGGACGGCCACGCCGAGCCGCTCGTACGCCGTGCTCGCGGCCGGCAGCTCGCCGCCGATCGTGCACGCGGGCTCGTACCCAAGGAGCGCCCGCGGCCCCGTCAGCGCGTCGCGCGCCAGCTCCGCGCGCGGGTAGAGCGGCACGCCGAAGCGGCGGCCGAGCCACATCGTCAGCTCCGCGTTGCCCGCGGACTCGCCGGTGTCGCCGAAGCTGAAGAACTTGTTCGTGGGACCGACCAGCGCGAGGCGGTAGCCCCCCGTGGCGGCCAGGCCCGGGCGAGTGGAGAGGCCGAGGTCCGTCCCGAGGGCCGTCTCGAGCGCCCCGAGGAGCGCGACGAGGTTCGTCGTGCCGTACGCCCAGTACATCGGTCCCTCGGGCCACGCGCCGTCCGGGGCGTAGGTGGCGAGCGGCGCGTCGAGCGCGGCGATCGAGCGGCCGAGCACGTCCGCGGCCAGCGCCGGCTCCTCGTCGGCGACCGCGAGCGCGGCGATGCCGAGGCCGGACGCGCACACGAGCGGCCAGTTGAAGGCGCTCGTCGTCCACCAGGTCCGCCGCGTGTACTCGGCCAGGCCCGGCCGGAGCCCGAGCTCCACCAGCGCGCGCCGGATGCTGGCGCGCTCGGCAGGCGTCAGACGCGGAAAGAGCCAGTCGTAGCCGATGGCCAGCGCGTGGGCCATCACCGCCGTGTCGAGGAAGTGCGGCGGATGCCAGTCGGGGAAGGCCGCGGCCGCGAGCATCTCGTCGCGGGCCCGGCCCGCCGCGCGCGCGTCATCGGTCAAGAGCGCGTAGCCCGCGAGCGCGAGGATGCGATCGAGCGCGACCGGGCTCGACGTGAGCCGGTTTGCCGTGGAGCCGTCCTGCTCGTAACGCACGAGCGGCGCCGGGTAGATGCTCTCGACCTTGCGGCGGAGCGCGTCGAGGAGGCGCACCGCCACCGGGTCGCCCGCCTCGATGAGCGCGCGCGTGCGGGCCAGCGACGCGCCGGTGACGAGCAGCCGCGGGTGCCCGGCCTGCAGGCCCGCGATCGGCGCTGCGCGCGTGGCCGTGCCGGCGCCGGCCCGTGCCACGGGAGGACAGCGCGCGGGAGGCACGCTCGCGTCAGGTGCAGCCGAGGCCCCTGCCCCGTCGGGAGCGGACCGCGCGTCGGGCGCAGGGATCGGCAAAGGCGCGTCGGGGGAGATCCCGGCGTCGGCGCGCGATCCCGGTGCGTTCGGGCTCCGCGCTGCGTCGGGCCGCGGCCCGCCGGACGCGTCACCGGACAGCACCCGACCGTCCCTGGGTGTACGCGCGCCGGGAGCGCGGCGGTCAGGGGACGTCGTCGCGCCCTGGGGCGTGGACGGATCGCTGCAGGCCCCGAGCGCGAGGACGACGGCGAACGGCAGGACGGGTCGGGAGCGCGACATCCTCACCCGGAGTGATCCGTGCAGCCGCCCGGGATCGGCAGCCCCCCGGCCACGTCGCCGATCGGATCCGGCTGCTCGACCGTGTCGTGATAGTGGGTCCCGTCGACCGTCTGGAACTCGAATCGCTGGCCGTCGACGTGGCAGATGAAATAGGTGTAGTTGCGACCATCCTTGCGGCAGTACGCCGCTGGATCGTGAGCCGGCAACGTGCAGCTCCCGCGCGCACAGAGGTCGTAGTTGCAGTTGTCGACGGTCGCGAACCGAAAGCAACGATCGCCGACCTTGCAGGTGACGAACGCGACGCCCGGCAGGAAGCCCTCGGCCGGGCAGCCGTAGCACTTGGAACACTCGTTCCGACCGGTGCGCGTCCACGGCACCTCGGGGTAGTCATCACGACAGTCCCTCGCGCTCGGCGCGCCTCCATCCCGGGAGCCCGCGCCCCCGCCTGGCGCGAGCCCCGGGGAGCCGGCGGTGCCTCCGGAGGCGGCGTCCGAAGGGGGGACCGCCGGCGGCGCGTCGCGCCGGGTGACCCCCGCGTCCGGGCGAGGGTGGGGTCGCGAGCTCGGCCCGGCGGCGTCGGGGGCCCGCCCGATCCAGATGGCGTCGGCGCCGCAGGCGACCAGGAAGCCGGAAAGGAGCACGGCGAGGGAACGGATGCGCATGCGTGATGCTCTAGCAGTCCCGATGCCAGCCTTCGGGGCCGCGGTCTCCACGGGTTGGGCCCGGGGAGGCACAAGGTGCCTGGGGGTGACCCAGGAGGGCTGCTACCAGAGGGTCTCACTTTCCACATCTGACATGACGCCCGGACACCGGCGCTCTCCCCGGGCCACACCGCTCACCCATCCCCGGTCTGCCGGCACGCTCCGGGGTCCCATCGGCACTCCGGGGGGCAGGAGGCGCCAGGGAATTCCTCCATCGTTCGGGGAGATCTGACGCTTGACCCTGGAAGGCGGCACACGCAACGTAGGACTCTCCACATGCGATCTGCCAAGAAGGCTGGCCTGCTCAAGATCTCTGCGCTGTCGAAGCTGAGTGGGGTGTCGCCAGCCACCATCAAGCACTACATCAGCGAGGGGCTGCTCGAACCCACGGTGCGAACGCATCCCAACATGGCCTACTACGATCCCGCGCTGGTGCCGCGCATCAAGGCCATCAAGGAGCTCCAGCGCACGCGCTTCCTGCCGCTCCGTGTCATCAAGGAGATGCTCGACGATCCGGGGACCAAGACCGGCGAGGCCACCACAGCCGACGTGGTCGCGCGCGTGCTCGCCGAGACCGCGCAGAGCGGTACCCGCACCCGCGCCGAGATCATCGCGAGCGGCTACGGCGCGGACGAGCTGAACTTCCTGCGCTCACGGCGCTTCGTGACGCCGGAGGGGCACGGCCCGCAGGAGCGCTACGCGGGCGATGACCTCGCGCTCGTACAGACGCTCCTCGACGCGCGCAAGGCCGGCCTGTCACCCGAGATGCTGCCGCTCGAGACGCTCGACGCGTACGCCGCCGCGATCCGGGAGCTCGTGCGCGCGGAGTTCGACATGTTCCGGACCGGGGTCCTGCCACGTGCCGGCGAGCGGCTGCCAGCCCTGGCCGAGGCGGCCGCGGTGCTGTCGGAGCGCCTCGTGGTTCTCCTGCGGCGGAAGGTCCTCTTGCCGACCCTGTCGGAGCTCATGGGCGCGCCGCTCGCGGAGGCGTTCGTGGGCATGACGGCCCGTCCCTCTGCGCGCGCGGAGGCTCCGGCGCTCGACCCGAACCGTCGCGCCCGGAGCCGCGTCCGCAAGAAGCGGTGAGCACCCACCGCGCTCGTCAGGGCAAGCGAGCCGGCGGCATCAGCGCTCCCGGCCGCGCCTGCGGAGCCTGCCGCGCCCGCGCGACGCCGATGTGTTACATCCGGATGGTGACACGTTTTACTTTTCACGAGACCGACCGCTCGTGCGTCGCCGAGATCCTCCTTGCCGCCGCGCTCGCCCTGGGCCTGCTCCTCGCGGGGGTCGCGGCGGCGCCCGCAGTCGCCTCCGCCGCGTCGGTGGAGGATCTCGTCCGCGTCCGCTGCGCGACCGACGGTCATGACACCTTCTTCGTCTTCTCGGGCACCGTGCACGCGCTCGGCCTCGAGCCCCGGCCGCGGCACCTCTTCGACCTCGTCGGCATGAACGTGGCGCGCTGCGGCCGAAATGCCGACGGCGGCTGGTACCTCACCTCGCGGGAGCTCATGCTGTACGTCGATCCCGCGACCGGGCGCCGGCTGGATCGATGGACCAGCCCCTACACTGGGGAGAAGCTCCCCGTCGTCCACGTCGCCAACAGCCCCGTGCAGGCCCCGCGCCTCGGTGCGCCACACCTCGATCACGCGGGCTCCGTCGCGACCTTCTCGATCGACGTCTTCCCCACCTACCCGAGCCCGCTGCGCGCGAACGCGGACCTCAGGCGCTTCTCAGCGGGCGACACCTATGCGAGCTCCGAGTCGTTCACCTTCTCGTTCGAGGCGCGCGCGCTCGGGCGCACCTCCCCCTCCGTGACGGACGTGGCGCTCGGATGGCACCGGGTGGGCCCAGCGCTGCCCTGGATGGCCCTCGGCGAACGCCCCGGCGTGCTCGTCTATCACGCACGAGGCCGACGGGTGGCGACGCTGGCGGAGCTGCCCGCGATCCTGCGGGACGAGATCTCCGTGCGCCTGCCGCGGTTCGCGCGCGCCCCGCGCTGCTTGCTCGAGCAGCCGAACCAGACGTCGTGGACCTACTTCCTCGAGCACCTCGACGCCTACCGGCGCGGCGAGCGGTTCCCGCGGCCCGCCCCCGAGGACCCGACCGAGCGTTGCGCTGCGCCCGTGCCCAGAGCGGGCAACGCCGGCAAGTAGGACGCACGCTGGACTCCCGAGCCGCGGGTGGCGCCGCGCAGCCGCCGCGGCCGACCGACACATTCGCCTGTGCGGATGAATGGCGAGCGGCCCTGGGATCTGGGGCCAGCATCGAGGCCGCCTGTCCCTGGGGATTCCGTCCCGCGACCGATGCCCTGCTGGAAAGCTGCACGTTTCACCTCGCCTTTTTCGGCCCGGTGCGGCGCAGCGCGCCGGTACGAATACTGCACGGTATCGTTTCATGGGCGCTCGCCACCTGCTGCTCTCCTGGATTCTCCTCGCGTCTTGCGGGCTCGACGCCGAGCCCAGCGGACCTCCGGGCACCGCAGCTGGAGGCAAGTCGGACGGGACGAGCGCGAGCAGCCCAGGTTGCCGTGTCGCCTACCGCATCACCGGCGAATGGCCGGGGGGCGGGATCGTGGACCTGAGCGTCCTGCCTGGGCGCGCTCTCGACGGCTGGAAGCTCGCCTGGCGCTTGCCGGGCGACGAGCAGATCGCGGACCTGTGGAACGGTCAGCACCGCCAGTCGGGCGCCGACGTCGAGGTCGCCGCCGTTCCCTACAACCGCCGCGTCGAGGCGTCCGGCAGCCTGCAGCTGGGTTTCGTGGTGCGCGCTTCTGGCCGTCTGGCCCAGCCCGCTCAGCTGACGCTCGACGGCGTGCCCTGCGACGGCCTCGGCGGTGCGGGCGGTGCCGGTGCGGGCGGTGCCGGTGCGGGCGGTGCCAGTGCGGGCGGTGCCGGTGCGGGCGGTGCCGGTGCGGGCGGTGCCGGTGCGGGCGGTGCCGGTGCTGCGGGAACCGGAGGCAGCCCGCCTGTCGGCCTGGTCGACGACCTCGAGGACGGCGACCTCGGGATCCCGAGCCGAGAGGGGCGTGGTGGCCGCTGGTTCGCCTTCACCGACGGCACTGCGCAGGTGGCGCTCTCCGTCGCGCCCGGCGGAGCGGCCGGCACCCAGCGCGCGCTCCACGCCACCGCCTCCGCGTTCGGCACCTGGGGCGGCGGCGTCGGCGTGGTCCTGCGCGGCACGGCCACGAATGCGCCCCAGCCCTACGATGCGTCGAGCTGCTCGGGCCTGTCGCTCTGGGCACGCGTGGGCAGCGGCCCCGCGCGCAGCGTCCGCCTCTCGGTGCCCGATCGTGCGACGGACGCCAGCGCCGGCGTCTGCCGGACCTGCAACGATCACTTCGGCAAGGACCTCCCGCTCACGACGCAATGGCGCGAGCACCGCGTCCGCTGGTCGGAGCTGACCCAGGGCGGCTGGGGAGACCGACAGCCCGGGCTGGCGACGGCGGCCCTCTACGCGGTGCAGCTCCAGGTCGGCGCCGGCGCTCCGCTCGACGTCTGGGTCGACCAGCTCACGCTGACCGACTGCGGGGCGGGCGGTGGCGGCGCGGGGGCCTCGGGCGGCGGCGCGGGCGATACGCCGGTCAGCCGCCACGGGCGACTGCGCGTGGTCGGGACGCGCCTCGTGGACGAGGCCGGGACGGCCGTGCAGCTCCGCGGCGTCAGCTCCATGTGGCTCAACTGGGAGGACGACGGCTTCGCCGAGAGCCTGGACGCGCTCCGGTGGATGCGCGACGAATGGAAGCTCACCGTCATCAGGGCCGCGATGGGCGTCGAACCGAGCGGCGCCTACCTGTCGAACCCGGACCGCGCGACCGCGCAGGTCGATCGCATCGTGCAGAACGCCGTGGCCGCGGGCGTCTACGTGATCGTCGACTGGCACGCGCACCAGGCCGAGCAGCACCGCGACCGCGCCGTCGACTTCTTCACGCGCATGGCGCAGCGCTACCGTGACCTGCCCAACGTCCTGTTCGAGACCTACAACGAGCCGCTCGCCGTGTCCTGGAGCGGCGTCCTGCGCCCGTACCACGAGGCCGTCGTGGGCGCGATCCGAGCGCAGGGCTTCGGCGGCGTGATCGTGCTCGGCACCGGGAACTGGTCGCAGGACGTCGACCAGGCGGCCCAGAGCCCCCTTGCCGGCACGAACCTCATGTACACGCTGCACTTCTACGCGTGCACGCACACCCAGTGGCTCCGTGACCGCGCCTCGGCCGCGATCGCGCGCGGTCTGCCCCTGTTCGTCACCGAGTGGGGCGCGACGCACGCGGACGGTGGGCTCGACGGGGTCGTGTGCCAGGCCGAGGCCCAGCGCTGGCACGACCTCATGAACGCGCAGGGGATGTCGTGGACGGCGTGGAAGCTCGACGACTGCGAGCCGGATTCGAGCTGCCTGCTCCGCCCAGGCGCGCCGGTCGCGGGCCCCTGGACCGACACGTGGCTGCACGGGCACGGCGCCTTCGTCCGTGACCGGATGCGTGACTGACCGGGCGGCGACGTCCGCGCGTCGTGCCAGGTCCGGCGCCGCCGCGCGACTACCGCGGCATCACCGGCGCGTAGGCGCCGAGCAGGCGATCCAGCGCCACGACCTTCTCCGCGAGGCCCCAGACCTCGCTGGCCTCGACCAGCGCCCGACCGGCGGTCCCGCCGACGAGGCGGCCCCGCCAGCGCCTCGAGAGCGCCACGTAGAGGAAGGCCCCGATCGACTCGGCCGTGCGCTCGAGCGCCTCGAGCGCGGCCAGCTCACGCTCGTCCTGGCCACGCAGGCGCGCCACACCCGCCATCGCCAGCTGCCCCTCGCACGCCGCGTAGGCCACCCCTTCGCGCAGGAGGCGGCGCGCGTCGGCCTCGGCCGCGCGCACGAGCGCCTCGTCGCGCCTCTCGGCCGCCAGCGCCAGCGTGGGCCGCACGCGGTTGCACAGCGAGACCGTGCGCAGCGTCTGCACGCGCAGCAGGAACGCGCGCTCGAAGGTCCGCCAGCGCGACGTGATGACCTCGTACGCGCGCCGGGCGTCGCCGAGGTAGAGGCGCGAGAGCACCTCCCCCGTGGTCGCGTTCAGGCCCTGCAGCTGGTCGTAGCGCACGGGCCAGCGCGCGAACGCGTCCTCGAGCGCCCCCAGCGCCTCGTCGGGCTCGCCGTCGCGCAGGAAGACCTGGCTCCGCACGGCCGTCCGCAGGTTGGTCTGCGCATAGAGGTCGCCGCGCTCGACGGCCGCCTGCTCCACCGCCTCGTACGCCAGGCCGAGCTCGCCGAGACGCCCCAGCATCACCAGGGAGAACAGCCGGAAGATCTGCGCCGTCGTGCACTCCCAGACGTAGCCGGCGCAGCGCTCCCGGAACAGGGTCTCGGCCTCGGTGGATCGCTCGAGGCAGTCCAGCCAGCGGCCCTCGTTGAACGCCACGACGCCCGTGCTCGCGAGGACGAGCGGCCGGATCGCGGGCCCATCCAGCGCGGCCGCGAGCGCGTCGAGGCGCGCCACGACCCGCGCGGTGCGCGCCGCGACACGCACCCCCTCGGCAGACGACAAGCACACCTCGGCCGCCAGGGCGTGCAGCACACGCAGCGGCTCGCCGGCGCGCAGCGTGCGCAGCAGATGCCTCGTCAGGAACTCGGTGGCCGCGAGCGCGTTGACCATCCCGAGCCCCGCCGCCACCGAGTAGGCGAGGTCGATCTGGACGAGCTCGTTCGCCGGCAGCTCGCTCGCGTCGCGCGGCCGGAAGTCGAGCCCGCGCAGGCGCAGGCGCGCGCGGTGCCAGAGCAGCGCCGCCACCGCCGGGCCGGGCGCCTCGCGCAGGCGCAACCCCACCGCGTCGAGCACACGCCGGAGCGCGCCCATCCCCTCGTCGAGGTGGCCGGCGCACAGGAGCTGCGTGGCGGCGCGGCGCTGGAGGTCGAGCGCCTCGGCGGTGCCGGCGCCAGGGACAGCCTCGAGGTAGCGCTGCGCTGCGGGGGCGCCGCGGCCGGCGCTGGCGAGCGCGTCGCCGAGCTGCACGAGCAGCTCCCGCGGGACGGCCCCGCCGGCCTCGCCCAGCGTGGCGACCGCCTGCTCGTACAGCCGCGCCGCGCGCTCGAACGCGAGCGCCTCGCGCGCCCGCTCGGCCGCGCGAACCGACAGCTCCGCCGCGCGCTCGAGCTCGCCCGCGGCACGGAAGTGGACCGCGAGCTCCTCCGCATCGGGTTCGGGGCTCGTGCTCAGCGTGCGCGCGATCCGCAGGTGGAGCGCGCGCTCCGCCTCGGCGTCGAGCATGCGCGTCTGCGCCTCGCGGATGCGGTCGTGATAGCACTCGACGAGCGTCGCGCGCCGCGGGCCGTGGAAGCGCACGAGGTTGCCGGCCCGCAGGAGCGCCGCCGCGTCAGGGTGCGACACCTCGGCCGCGCGCAGCGCGAGCTCGAGCGGCAGGGGCCGGCCGACGAGCGCGATGACGCGCAGCAGGCGAGACTCCTCCTCGGGCAGGCGCTCGAGGCGCTCGCGCAGGAGGCGGTCGAGCGACACGAGGTCGACCTCCTCCCCGGGGTGATCGAGGACGTGCCGCACCATCTGCACGATGAACAGCGGGTTGCCGCCCGTCTCGGCGGCGATGCGCTCGGCGCGGCCGAGGATCGCCGGCGTCGCTCCGCCGCCGGCCGAATCGAGCAGCGCGATCGCCAGGCGCGCGGCCTCGGCGGGATCGAGCGGGCCGACCTCCACCTGGAAGCGCCGGGGCTCCGCCGTGGCGAGCTCGTCATCGAGCCGCTGCAGAAACGGGCTCGTCGCGCGCTCGTCGCTGCGATAGCCGAGCACGAGCAACAGCGGCGGCGGATCGGGTGGGCGCAGCAGCGCGCCGAGCAGCGCGGCGCTGTCGACGTCGCCCCATTGCAGGTCATCGAGCACCAGCACGAGCTGGCGACGGTCACCGATGCGCGAAAGGAGCTCGCGCAGCGCGCGGAAGGCCCGGCGCCGCAGCTCCTGCGCCTCGATGCCCTCGAGCGTGCGGCCGGGCGCCGCCGCGATGACCTCGATCTGCCGCAGGACGGGGAAGAGCCGCGCCAGGGCGGTCGCGTCGCGCGGGACCAGCGACTCGCACGCCGCAGCCGGCAGGCTCGCGAGGTACGCGCACAGGGCATCGACCAGGCTGTCGAAGGCCTTGTAGGCCACGGTCTCCCGCTCGTAGCAGCGGCCCTGCAGGACGATCGCACCCTCGATGCGGCTCGCGGCGGCGACGAGCTGCTGCGCCAAAGCGGTCTTGCCCATCCCCGAGGTGCCCGACAGCTCGACGACCACCGACTCCTGGCGCCCCGCCGCCTCGAGGGCGCGCTCGAACACGGCCAGCTGGCGCTCGCGTCCCACGAAGGTGCGCTGGGACGACACCGAGCGATCGATGCCGCTCGAGCTCGAGGGCGTGCCCGCGGCGCCGTCGGCCGTGCTGCCGAGGCGGCGCAGCACCTCGCGTCCGGGCGGCCTCGCGCGAGGGTCGCGCCGCAACAGCTCGCTGCACAGGACGCCGAGGTCCTCCGGCACGCCCGTCGCGACCTGATGCGGCGGCGGCGGCTCGAAGCGCTGCTTGTCCATGAGCACGTCGACCTGGCCGCCCAGGAACGGCAGCCGCCCGGCGAGCGCGCGGTAGAGCAGGACGCCGATCGCGTACCAGTCGGCGGCGACGCCGAACGGCTTCCGCGCGGCCTGCTCGGGCGACATGTAGTCCGGCGTGCCCGCGAACAGGCCCTCGCCGCCCTCGAGGCCGGCGGAGACCTCGGTCGCCAGGCCGAAGTCGAGGATGACGACGCGACCGTCGGGCTGCACGAGCACGTTCGACGACTTGAGATCGCGGTGCAGCATGCCCGACGCGTGCAACGCGGAGACGCCCTCGGCCAGCTGGCGCAGCGCCGGGCGCAGGCGCTGGTAATCGCACGGCGAGGCGCGCAGCGCCGGGTCGGTGGCCCGCCGTCGGCCCGTCCCCGCCGCCGGCTCGCGAACGGTGCCGGCCTGGCTCGGGCTCTCGGCGGCCGGATCGAGCCCGGGCGCGGTCCAGTCGAGGAAGGGCACTCCCGCGACGAGCTCCATCGTGAAGAAAGCCTGGTCGCGCTCGACGAAGAGCTCGTGGAGCTCGACCAGGTTCGGGTGTCTGACGTTGGCGAGCGCGCGGAACTCGCGCTTGAGGTGCCGCAGGAGCGAGGCATCTGCGCGCCGCAACGTCTTGAGGGCCACGAGGATGTCGCGCTCGCGGTCGCGCGCCTCGTAGACCACGCCCATCCCGCCGGCGCCCAGCTCGCGGAGAAGCTCGAAGCGGTCGTCGAGGCCGGGCTCCATGCGCCGATCTTCGCCTTGCCCCGGGAAAATCCCGAACGAATCGTTCACCCCTGGCGCGCGCGCCCCGGGCCGAGGTCCGTCTGCGCCCGGCCTGGTGGTGGCGTCCGATGGTCTGCAGGCCCGAGGCCGCGTCGGCTACCGGGCAGGCCGGGGGGCCGGCGGAGGCTGAAAGCCCGGGCAGTCGTCGCGGGACATGCAGAGGTCGGTGCTGATCTCCGTGCCGTTCGACGCGAAGAAGCCGCCGATCATGTGCTGCATGAAGCTGCCGATGTCGAAGGTCGTCCGCTTCTCGCACTGGCACGGATCGGCGCCCGCCTGGCCGCACGACTCGCTGCACGCCTTCCGCATCCCGTCGATCATCGCCCCGGGCATGTCGAAGCCGTGCTGCCCGTGCAGGTTGGTCATCGGGAAGATGGCCGCCGACTGACCACCGCCAGCGTCACGGCCACCTATGCCGATGTGCAGCGGCGGCTCGAGCCTCGGGACGAGCCCGGTCCAGATGTCGGCACCGCCACTGAAGTTCTCGACGTCGAGGTGGACGCCGCTCCCCGACGGATCCGTGTAGCGGCGGAGCGTGTCCACCGCCTCGGCGGTGTGCGTGTCGAGGAGCACCTGGTTCTGCGGCTTGCCGTAACGCGGGTCGATGGTCCGGTAGTCGATGAGGCCCGCAGCCCGGCCGTAGGTCACGCCCGAGCTGGCGGGTACGTTCATGTCGCCCATCGTGGTGATGACGAGCGCGTGCCCCGCGCGCGAGCCCGTGGCGTAGTGGATGGGCTCGCGAGACAGCCCGCGCGCGAACGCCACCGGATCCCCCGGATCCAGCACGAGCTGCGCGATGTCGCGCATGCGTCGCAACCCCGGATCGTTGCGGCGGAGGCCCAGTCCCTCGCCCACCGCCGTCAGCGCATCCCCGGGGTGCAGCTCCACGTAGCCCGTGGCCACCTTCTTCGACACGCTCTCGAAGGTCGCGATGGGCGTGTGCCCCGGTGGCAGCTCGCAGTCCTCGCCGAGCACGAGCGCGGCATCCCGGTAGACGAGCAGGCGTGTCCGGTCGCCGACGTCGCTCGCGACGCCCGCCCTGACGTGCCCCTCTTCGTCGACGAAGCCGCACCCGCGCTCGCCGTTGGCCAGGTTCTCCGCCACGAGCAGATCGCCAGGCGCCACACCCTGGAGGCTGCCGAGCGGGAGCACCGCTGCCTTGTTGAGATCCGGCACCACGGTGTCGAGCGCGAGCTCGCCGGTCGTAGCGTCGAGCGTGCCCACGTACAGCGGACCCATGACGCGCAGCGCGAACGCCTCGGGGACTCCGCCTTGCGCCGAGCGGATGCCGATGTCCAGGTAGCCGGCGCCGCCAGCCACGGGCGCGATCGACGTGATCTCCGGCTCGGCGCCGCCCATCACCATCGACATGATCCCGCCGAGCGAGCCACCCGTCATCGAGATCGTCGAGCCCAGGCCGACATCGACGACGCCATCGCCGTCGAAGTCCCCCGCGAGATCAGGCTGGCCGTCGCCGTTGGTGTCGAACGCCCACCGGCGCGTGCCGTCGAATCCGCGCAGGATGCGGACGAGCTGCGCGTAGTCGAGGGCGAACTGACGCACCATGTCGCGCGTGTGGAACACGTAGGCGCTCCACATGTCGGCGCCCGGGTCGGGATCGCCGTCGCCGTTCTGGTCGAACGTCCGATCCGACAGCAGGGCATCGCCGAGCCCGCGCATGCCGAGCTCCTCGAGCTGCCCGGAGATGACCTGCCGCAGCACGGTCGACGCGCCGAGGCCGTGTGAAGGCCCGTCGATGCCGAGGACGGCCAGCCCTCGCTTGGCGAGATACGGCGCCATCATGAGCGCCTCGAGGCGGCTGCCGCCGTAGCCGTGACCCACGATGACGACCGGCGCAGGCTTGCCGTCCTTGCGCACGGAGACCTCCTTGCGGGGCACGACGAGCGTGAAGTGGACGCGCTCTGCGCGAGCGGGCGCGGCCTTGCGGTCGAGATCCGGAGGCCACGACTGCGCGTCGAGCGGCAGTGGCTTGCCATCCTTGTCGACCCGGTCGAACAGCTGCGGCGCGTCGAAGCTGCCCATCACCACGAAGTCCACGTACCCGATCGCCTCGAGCAGCTTCCTCGAGCGGAGCTCGCTCTCGTTGATGCCGAGCAGCGTCGGCCCCACCTTGAGCATGAGCGGCTTCCACTCCTCGCCGCGCATCAGGTGGGGCTGCTTGCTGGTCGCGTCGTCGACCAGCCGGTGCAACGCGGTGAGCTCGGCCGGGAAGTCCTGCGCGAGCTTGCGCTGCACGCCGTGGCCATAGAGCCCGTCGCGGACCGCCTTCCAGTGCGCCTCGACCGACTGGGTCGTGAAGGAGAAGGCGAACGCGATGTCGCTCTTCGGAAGGCCCGCCGGCAGGACGTCCAGCAGCGGACGAAGCGCCTCGGTCTGCGCCGCGTGGTTGACCGCCTCGAACGGCGAGCCGACCGGGTTGCCGGCCGCGTCCTTGAGCCGCCGCGTCACGACCACCGCGTACGTGGTGCGCTCGTCGAGCGGCTCGAGCAGCCTCAGGATGAGCGTGTTCGTCTGCGCCTCGTAGAAGGTCATGAGCGCGTCGGTGCGCGCGGCCAGGTCTTCTGGCGCGGGCTGCGCTCCCGGCAGGTAGTTCGGCCGGTCGAGCACGCCGTCAGCGTCGGTGTCCTCGCCGGGATCGAGGACGCCGTTGCCGTTCCGGTCCTCGTCGATCTCCTCGAACAGCAGCGAGATCGCGTCCTCGCGCACGTCGTTCTTGAAGTAGTTGTCGCGCTTCTCGAGGACCACCGGGTAGTTGCCGTTGCCCACGTCGAGCAGCTGCAGCTGCCCGAAACGCGGCGAGCGGCGATCGATGTTGACCACGTAGACGACGTCGTTCTTCGGGTCGTAGTCGACGTCGCGATGCCCCGCGAGGATCGACTGCACGTCGAGCGGGCCCGAAAACGGGATGGTGATCGGCTGGAAGATCCCCCAACCGTCGAGCTGGTCGATGAGCGTGCGCGTCCGGCGCTCCATGCTCGTCGGGGCGATCATCGACGCGTTGATGCGCCGGCCGGTGGCCGACGAAGGATCGAAGCGCGTCGCCAGGTCGTTCGGCAGCGGGATCACCGGCAGGTGCCTGGCGAACAGATCGAACTTCACGGTGGTCTTGGCAGGCTGTGCCGCGGCAATTCCCGGCGGTGCTTCGGGCGTGCACGCTCCGAACGCCGCCACGACCCCGAGCGCCACGAGCGCCCGGGCACCTTTCGTCTGATCTGCGTTCACGTTCCGTCCTCCCTCGCCAAAGAGCTGCATCAGAGCTGGCAGCGGACGAGCGCCCGCCCTCCGTAGACGCGATCCATCGCCTGCCCCGCCTGATCGGTGAGGGCCGAGCCGGGCAGCAGCAGGCCGCCCTCGAGCCCGGCCTCGACGCCGACGCCGCCGAGCCGCGTGCCATAGCGGACGCCGAGGTCGAGCTCCGTGCCGAGGTAGCTCCCCGGCGTCCCGCCGAGCGCATTGCGCGGGCTGCCCCCGGCCACCGTGGTGCCGAGCGGATCGGCCGCGCCTCCCGCGCTCCACGACAGGAGCGGGCCACCATAGACCTCGAGCCCGTCCACCGGGCGCACCACCGCGCGGGGGAAGACGGCGATCGTGTTCGACGCGCCGCCGCGCGTGGCCAGACGATCGAGGTCCTCCGTGGGCCGGCCGACCAGCGTCGGATCCGAGGCCGTCACCGGCGCACGACCGCTCTGCGCCGCGAGCACCCGGCGGTACAGGAGCAGGCCCATGTCGTAGTTCACGTCGGCGCGGAACGCGGTCTGCCGTCCGTCGTAGAGGTTCGCGTCCCCCGAAGCGCCGAGGAAGTCGATCACGCCCCCGACGCGACGACCCTCGAGACCAGCGCGCGCCGCGGCACCGAACTGCCGCAGATCGTGCCGGCCCCGCTCGACCGTGGGCGCAAAGGTCGTGTCACCGAGCACGAGCGCGGCCTCGAACGCGAGGTCGGCGCGCGCCCAGCCGAGGTCGAGCTGCGAGGCGCCGGTGAGGTCGACGACCGTGGCGCGAAAGCCGTGGCCGTCCGACGCGTCCTGGTTGCGCCGCACGACGTAGACGCCGCCCGAGTGGGCCTTGCCGCGCCCGAGCTGCACCGCGCCGACGATCTGCGTCGCCTTGTCACCGGGCAGGAGCTGGTCGTCCTCGTAGGCGCGGTCGACTGCGAAGAACGTGACGAGGCCGAGCGACTCCGACAGGCCGAGGGCCAGGAAGCCGCGCAGCTGGCGGTCGCCGCCGCGCGGATCGGCGAAGCGTGCGCTGCCGGACGTCCAGCCGTGCGCGCCGTCGTTGGCGAGAAGGCCGAGGCCCCAGTGGCTCGTCATCATGCCGCCGCCGAGGTTGAGGAAGCGCCGGTACGACACGCGGCCGTACGCCTTGCGCAGCGCGGTGGTGACCTCGCCCGAGTCGGGCAGCGCGGTCCCGGCCGGGTCGGTGCCCTGGCGCGCCACGCCGGTCGCCACGTCGTGCTCGTACTCCGCCTGGAAGACGAGGTCGCCGAACGTGTGCCCGGTGTCGAGCTTCGCGCCGACGCGCACCTGCGGCGAGAGCGCGCCCTGCCCGTCGAAGCGGGTGCCCTGGCGATCGATCGCGTACTGGCTCGCCTGCTCCGCGCGCGCGGCGATCGACAGCGGGAGCTCGAGGCGCATCCCGCCCTCCCCCGCCTGGTACCGCACGAGCGGTCCGGCCTCCTCGTCCGCCCACGCGACCCCTGCCGCGCCCGCGATCGCCACCGCCGATATGGCCCCCAGCCAGTGCCTCATCCCTGCCATGTCGACTCCTCGCTCCGCAGATCCAGGAAATTTAGTTGGTTCGGCAAACTAAATTATCCAGGCATGACAGTCAAGGGTCGTCTGCGAGCCCGAACGGCGCTCCCCAGGGGGCGCCCCCGAGGTAGGTCAAGGCGATGCGCTCGACGCCCGCGCGTCCGGCCCGCGGTGAGCGCTTCGCGGTGTCACGCAAGCTCGGAGAAGGGGGCTCGGGCGTCGTGTTCGGCGCGTTCGACCGCGAGAGCCAGCGCGGTGGGCGCGCTGCTAGCATCTCGATGGGAGGCGCTGCGATGAACGCACCTGCGACCGCAGAGGCATCTTCCGCATGGTCGCCCAGACGCGTGCGCCTGGCGCTCGGAGCCCTGCTCGTGCTGGCCTTGGCCCTGCGGCTCGGGTACCTGCACGAGCAGCGCCGCGACGTCCTCTTCGACCATCCCGTCGTCGACGAGGCCGAGTACGTGGCCGCCGCGCGCGCGCTGGTCCGGGGCGATCCGGCCGCGCCGCACCCGTACTGGCAGCCCCCGGGCATCGTCTACACGACCGCGGCGGCGATGGCCCTCGCGGGCCCCGGCCTCGTGGCACCGCGCGTCGTGCAGGCCGTCGTGTCGACGCTCGCGTGCCTGATGCTCTTCCTGGTCTCGCGCCGGCTGTTCGGGCCGGGGGTCGCGCTCGCGGCGGCCGCGGTGCTGGCGCTGCACGGCGTCGCGATCTTCGCCTCCTACGAGCTGCTGGCGGCCACGTGGGCCATGACGCTCGACCTCCTCGCCGTGTGGCAGCTCGGGTGCCTGGCCGCCTCGGATCGCCACGCGGTCCTGCGCGCCGGAGCGGCCGGGCTTGCCCTCGGCGCCTCGGCGATCTTCACCCCGGTCGTCCTGCCCTTCGCGCTCGGGGTCGGCGTCTGGCTGCTCTGGCAGCGGCGAGGGCACCGAGGCCGCCTCCTCCTGGTCTACGGGCTCGGCGTGGCGCTCCCCATCGCGCCCGTGGCGGTGCGCAACGCGCGGGTCTCCGGCGAGCTGGTCCTCGTCTCGACCAACGGAGGGCTCAACTTCTACCTCGGCAACAACGCGCGATCCGCGGACACGATCGCGCTCCGACCCGGCCGCCGGTACCTCGACCTCATCGAGGAACCCAGGCGCGCGGGCATCCGCACCGCAGCCGCGGAGTCGCGGTACTTCTACCGAAAGGCGGGCGCCTGGATCGCCGCAGAGCCTGGGTCGGCGCTCCGCGGCTACGCGCGCAAGCTCCTGCTCTTCGTCAACGGGGCGGAGATCCCGCGCGACACGGACCTCCACGAGGCCCGCGAGGGCTCGCGCGTGCTGTCGGCGCTGGTCTGGCCCGGCCCGCTCCGGTGGCCGGACGGCGTCCTCATCCCGTTCGCGCTGGTCGGCCTCGGGACGACGCTCCGCCGGCGGCGCGAGCTGCGCGTGATGCACGGCTTCCTGGCCGCGCAGGCGCTGGTCGTGGCCGCGTTCTTCGTGACCTCGCGGTACCGCGTGCCGTCGCTGCCGCTCCTCGCGCTGTTCGCCGTGGTGGGCGCTCGCGCGCTCGCGCTCGGCCTCCGCCGTGGTCCGCGACGCCCGGCCGCCCTCGGGACGCTCGCGCTCGTCGCGGGGCTCGTCCTCTGCAACCTGCCGCTCGCGGAGACCCGCGCCTCGTTCCGCGGCGAGCTCGCCTTCTACCGGGGGCTCGCGTACCTGCGGGAACGCAAGGAGGCGATGCCCGCCGTCCTCCAGCTCCGCAAGGCCACCCGCGAGGCGCCCAGCGACGCCCGGCCCTGGTTCGAGCTCGGAAACGCCCTCGAGCAGACCGGGCAGACCGCGGAGGCGATCCGCGCGTGGCAGCGGGCCAGTGAGCTGGATCCGTGGAACAGCATCCCAGCGCGCTACGTGGCACGCGCCCAGGCGGCGCAGGGCGATGCCCGCGCGGCCATCCAGACGCTCGAGGCCCACCTCGGCAGGCGCGCGCACGCCCCCGAGCACTACGGGACGGACCACCTGAGCCTCGCCACCCTGTGGATCCGTCTGGGCGAGAAGGACCGGGCCCGCGACAGCGTCCGGTCGGCGGTCGAGGCCGCGCGGGCGCTGGTGCTGTCGCGGCTCGAGGCGGCCGTGGCGGGGCCCGGGCCGACGCCCGAGGCGCGCGTGTTCTGGGGTCTTGTCGCGGGCGCGCTCCGCGAGCAGGGCGAGCCGGCGGCCGCGGCCCGGGCCGCCCGCCTGGGTCCACCGGAACTTCCGTGATTCCAGAATTCCAGACTGCCGAGGTCCATTCCATTACAGACAAAACAACCACTTATGGAATGGCACTGCAAGTGCAGTACTCCCCATCACAGGAAAAAGGGGAGGCGATCAATGAAGACCACCGGCTTGCTCACTCTGGCTCTGGCGCTCGGCTGCAACGGGATGGGAGCTGGCGAGAACCAGGAAGGCCTGACGATCTTCAGCCAGGACGCCGAGGGGCTGACCGGCATGTACCAGCAGGGCGAGCGCTCGGTGTTCTTCGAGGCCGTCCGCACCGGCATCTACGAGAACCGCGACGAGGCCAAGACGGTCGTCGAGTACTCGGCCCGCTTCGCAGACGCGGATGGACGCTCGATCGTGGCCATTCACCAGGGCCACGGCCCCGACGCCTGGAACGAGCCCACCCACATGGCCCTCGCGGACCTCGTGATGCCGGCGCTCGACGCCTTCGCCACCGCCGACCTCGGGCAGGCCGCGGTGGAGCCCCGCGAGTGGCTGCTGCGGCTCCGCCCCGAGGCCGAGGAGCTGGCCGGCGCCCAGCGCAGCGCGCCCAGGAAGGACGTCGGCGCCTCCTATTCGGTCTGGCAACAGCGCGTCAAGATCTTCCGCCGCTGCATGGGCGGTATCGCGGACTGGCTCTGCCCCGGCACGTGGCACACCGGCACGAAGCAGTGGCGCTACAAGGACGGCGTGGCTCAGGCGAGCTACTCCCACTGCAACCACGGCAGCTCGGGCTGGTGCCCCGGCGATCAGTACATGACCATGTACTGTGACAAGTACGGCCCCCAGGTGGCCACCGAGGGCGAGCTGGCACCGATCGGCCTCAAGTGCACCACCAGCTACAGCTGGAACAGCGGTGGCTCGGGCGAGCTCGGCTGGCACAACTGCAATGACGACAGCCACGCCCAGGCCAGGGCCGCCGCCAAGAACGTGGCGAACTACGCCACCGGCAAGTGCTCGGACACGAACACCAACAACAACTCGCCCAACTGCGCCGACTACTGATCGCGCCTGGCGACGACTCCGCCCTGTCCCCGCGCCTCGCCTGCCCCGGCCCTGGCGCTTCCGCCCCCCCGCACCCCGCACCCTCCCCCGTCATCAGCTGATGCCCGACGCCGCCGTCACCCGGGGTCCCGGCGCACCCGGGCGCGCAGCGCGGCGACGAGCATCGCCAGCTCGAGGAGGCCGGAGAGGCCAGGCGGGCGCGCCCGCCCAGGTGCGTGCTGGCAGCCCTCGGGCGGCGCCGGCGCGCAGAAGAAGTTGATGCCGCCCGCGTTCTGGCAGGCGTATCCGGGAGGACAGCCTCCGCGTTTGGGCACGCAGCGGCGTACGCAGGCCCCATCCCGACACTCCCCGTCGACGCAGTCGGCGTCGGCGCCACAGCTGGAGTCGATGGCGCTCGGCGTCGGCAACGGGTGGACGCACAGGCGGCTGGAGTCGCAGCGCATGCCCGCCGGGCAAGCCGACCCGCCGCCGCAGGCTGCGGTGCAGTAGCGGACCCGGGGATCATCGGCTGCCGAGAGGCATCGACCACTCGAACAATGGGCGTCCGAGAGGCAGACCGCGCCGACCGCCGCCGCGCCGTCGGCGGCGAAGGCGAGGGCCTCGGCGAGAAAGCCGTCGAGGTGGGCGTCGACCCGCGTGGCCACGCTGTACTCGGAGCAGCTCGCGTCGCCACGGCTGACGACAGCCGCGAGGCGCTCGATGCCGTCCGTGGTGAGGAAGACCGGCCCGCCGGAGTCGCGGACACAGGGCTGCGAGGGCCCCGGGACGAGGCGCAACGAGGCGGCGTCGTAGCTCTCGACGCGCGCCGTCCCCTGTCGCTTCCTGCCCGCATCGTCCCAGGCTCCCGAGGTCGCCCCGAAGCCGACGATGCGCGCGTCATGGCCGATGACCGAGGCGTCGAGCGCCTCGAGGCGCAGCGGCCAGGGGGGCGCGGTCGCGGGCTCGGCCAGGTAGGCGACCGTGAGATCGTTCTGCATCGTCTCCGGATCGTACGAAGGGTGACGCCGCGCCCCGACGAAGCGCGTCAACGTACCCTCGCCGGCGGCGGTGCCGACGAGCGCGGCGTAGGAGCGAAAGCTCGCCCCGTCCGGGGGGCAATGCGCGGCGGTCAGCACGACCGAGGGCGCGATGAGGGTGCCCGTGCAGAACACGGCCGTGCCGCGGTGCTCGGCGATCGCGACGACACCGGGGTCGCCGGGATCCGGGGCACCGTTGGTGACGGCCGTGTGCCGCGTGCCGAGCTCCGGAGGGCCGCAGGCCCCGACGAACAGCCCGAGGGTGCCCAGCCAGCGACGAGCACTCGGAAGGGAGCCCACCCCGGTAGGATGGGGGATTCGGGACCTCGGGAGCAACGCTCCATGCCACCTCGGCGCAACTGGGGGACGCCAGGCACGGGCCTTCGGCCGCGGGACGACCATGATGAACATCCCATGGTCCCCGCTGGACCCAAGAACACCGGCAGCCACGGCGGAGGGGCCTGCAACGACTCGAGGACGCACGACTGCCCGGCCGTGTGGCCTCGTTGTCGCCGCCCGCGCTCGACGACGCCCGTGACTCCAGGGCGCGCCGGTGTCCGCGCGGAGTTGCCCTTCTGCAGGCACGCGTGGAGACTCTTGATCGATGCGCTCCGCAGACCGGTCGGCAGCGACCGGGCCGATTCTCCCGACGCGCCTCGACGATGTCCTCGTCGCCGCCGCGCTCCTGGTCATGGCGGCGCTGTGCCTCTCCTTCCGCTACCTCCCCCTCGTGGACGGCCCGCAGCACCACGCGATGGTCGCGATCCTCACGCACCACCGCGATCCGGCCTTCGGGTTCGCCGATCGCTTCACCATCGACCTCGTCGGCCGCCCCTACGCCTCCGTCTACGTGCTCGCCGCCGGGCTCGCGCACGTCCTGCCGCTCGCGGCGGCGATGCGCGTCGTCATCGCGCTCTGCACCGTCGCGCCGCTCGCCGGGCTCTACGTGCTCCTGCGCGTCCTCGGCCGCCCGCGGGCCGCGGTCCTGGCGCTCGTGCCGCTCGCCTTCGGCGCGGTGTGGCACTGGGGCTTCCTCAACTTCGAGCTAGGGACAGGCCTCTTCCTGATCGGCCTCGCGCAGGCGGTCGGCGTGGCGCGACGGCCGGGCTGGCGCCCGCTCGGCGCCTTCGCCCTGCTCGGCGTCGTCCTCCTGTTCACTCACGTCCACGGCCTGGCGCTCCTCGTGGGCCTCGGGCCGCTCTTCGCGTGGGCCTTCGGCGAGGGGCCGCGCTGGCGCCGTCTGTGGCGGTCGAGCGTGCCGCTCTTGCCGGCGGCAGCAGCGGGCGGGGGCCTCGTGCTCTACCGGTGGCGGCAGATGCAGGGCACCTGGGAGCCCTCGAGCCCGGGCATGGGCGAGCGCGTCCGCCAGCTCGTGCCGTTCCTCGGCGGCGGCCTCGCCGAGCCGTGGCCGATCGTCGTGCTCGCGCTGCCGCTCGGGGCGCTCGTCGTGGCGCGGCTCCTCGCCGAGCGCCAGGAACAGCCGGAGCGGCGGCGCCACGCGCTCGTGCTAGTCACCGCGGTGGTCGTCCAGATCGGCCTCTACTTCACCCTGCCGCTCAACACGACCACGGTCGCGTTCGTGTCGCCGCGAAGCGCGTTCGTCGCCATGCTCCTGCTCCCGCTGTTCGTCCCCGAGCTCCGCCCGCGCTGGCGTCGGCCCTTCCGGGGGCTCGTCGCCGCGGCGGCGGGAATCGCGCTCGTGATCGTCGGCCGGCACCTCGCGCGGTTCGATCGCGAGGCGCGCGACTTCGACGCCGTCCTCGAACCGATCGCGATGAACCGCCGCGTCGCCACGCTCGTGTTCGACCGCCGCGGCGAGGTCGTGCACCCGGGCACCTTCCCGTACGTCCACTTCGGCGCCTACAGCCAGGCCTTCCGGGGCGGCGACGTGCTGTATTCGTTTGCGCGGAACTGGAACATGCCGGTCCAGTACCGGCTATCGCCGCTGCGCTACCGCGCGGACGAGCGCATCGTGTGGGGGCCACAGCTCTTCTCCGCCGAGCGCGATCTGCCGCGCTTCGACTACGTCATCGTCCGCGGCGGCCCGCCTGGCGGCCCGCCCGCTGTCGCGGGCCTCGAGCGGGTGGCGGCGCGCGGCGCGTTCGCGCTCTACGCGAACCCGCGGGCCCTCCCGCCGCGCTGGGGAGGGCTGTGATCCACGGGGGGCGACCCGGGCCTGCTCGGCATCGAGGCGCGCGCGATGCCGCGACGGCGCCTGCGTGCGCCGCTGCGTACCGGGTCGGGCCGGCTGTCCATCGGGCCAACGCTGAGAACGCCGGCGGCATCGACCTCTTCTGCAGCCCCGCGCCGGCGCAGGACGGCGGTCAGCTCGGCCCGGCCGACTCGCCCCGCCTCGGACTGCTGCCGCTGGCCGCGCTGGCGTCGCTCCTCGGCGCCCGAGCCCGCCGCCGCCCCCACAGGAGGCCCCCCACGAGGACCAGCAGCGCCGCCGCCGCGACGACGAGGCCGCGGCGGAACGCGCCAGGCCGGTAGCGCAGCTCGACCTCGTGCTCGCCCGCCGGCACCTCGATCGCGCGGCCCGCCTGGTTGGCGCGATAGATCGGCGCCGGGGCGCCGTCGATCCGCGCCTCCCACCCGGGGTAGTAGGTGTCGCTCGAGAAGAGCCACGCGCGCTCCGGTGCGCGGACGCGCAGGCGCACCCGCTGCGGCTCGTCCGCGAGCACGATGACAGGCTCCCGGATCGGCTCGCGCGAGGCGCCGGCCACGAGCGACGGCGGCCGGCGCCCGTCCCAGCTGAGGAGCACCTCCCGCCGCGGATCGAAGCCCGGCGCGGTCATCGCGGCGGCGGCGTTCGGGACGATTCGCGCGCGGGGCACCAGGAAAGCCCGCGGCAGCACGTCCGGGTTCTCGTAGAGGCGGATCTCGTAGCGCCCTTCCAGCCCGTGGATGCGGTCGCCCGGCAAGGTCGCGACGAGCCGCAGCCGTGTCTCGTCGGGCCGGTGCGGTGTGGGCAGGGCGATCGTCGGGTGATGGGGCGCGATCACGTAGCGCACGTTGTAGAGCGACAGGGCGGCGTGGCCGAGCCGCCACGGCTGATCGGCGGTGTCCGTCCACTCGGGATAGAGGGCGAGGCGCTGGTTGAGCGAGGACAGGCCGTGGAGCACGTTCGCGTTCGGGTAGAGGAGCTCGCGCGCGCGATCGTAGGGCGCGAGATCGCCCTTCCAGCCCCGCGCCAGGAAGTAGGCGTTGGCGAACGCGAAGCCGGCCGTGTCCAGCACGGCGACGCGGAAGGGTTCGCTCCGGCCCGCCTCCGCCTCGCGGATGCGGCGCACGACGCCCGGCGGCTCGAGCCACCGCGCCGGCTCGATCGTCGGGTTGTGATCGCCGAGGCGCACGCGTAGATCGAGGAAGCACACGGCGACGAGGAGCCCGCCGAGGGCCAGCCCGAGGGGGCGGCGCCGGCGCGCGAGAAGATCGATCCACCGCGTCGCGCCGAGGCCCGCCAGCACGGCGAGCGAGAGGTCGACGAAGAGCAGGAACCGCGTGTGGTGGCGGAACGCGGTGAAGCCGGGCAGCTGGCAGAACAGCCGGACGAGCCCGGCGTGCTCGCCGAGGACGACGAGCCCGGACACCCCGAGGACGAGGGCCATGCCCAGCCGCCGCCGCGACAGGGAGAGACCCGAGAGGGCCAGCAGCAGCGGCGCGATCCCGACGTAGCCGGTGATCTCCCAGAACATGTTCGCGCGGCCCGTCGGCTGGAAGCCGACGAGGCGCTCGTCGCCGAGCAGCGCCGGCCGCGTCAGCGGATCGAGCGGAGCGCCCGGCGGGGCGGGCCGGAGCGCGCCGGGATCGCCGAGCGCGTGGGGAACGAGCATCGTCCTCGCGTAGGCGGGCGGGTAGTCGTTCCAGGTCGCGAAGCGGCAGCTCGTCTCGCGGCGCGGACCGACGCCGTGGAGCTCGAGCGTGGGCAGGAGCTGCGGCGCGGCGAGGGTGCACCCGAGCACGACCCCGCCGAGCGAGCCGCCGCCGAACCGCAGCACGGCGCCGCGGCCGGCTCCGTCCCAGACCAGTCGCACCATCCCGCAGAGCGCGTACAGGCCCGCCACCACGAGCGTGTAGTAGGCGATCTGCGGATGGCCCGAGATCCACGCCAGGGCGACCGCCGCGGCGAGCGCCGCCGTGGCGCGGAGGCTCCAGGCGCGGTGGTGGCGCTCGAGCACCCAGAGCACGATCGGCGCGCAGGCCGCCGTCTGGATCATCGCGATGTGCTTGAGGTGCGTCACCTCGAAGCCCGACAGCGCGAAGACGATCCCGGTGAGCGCCGCGCCGAGCCGCCCGGCGCCCAGCTCGCGCGCGAGCAGCGCCGCGAAGGTGCCGCCGAGAACGAGCGGCAGCAGCATCGACCAGTTGAGCGCCAGCGGCAGCGGCAGGAGCGCGTGCAGGAGGAGGTTGATGGGGCTCAGCGCGCCGAGCTCGCCCTCGGCCAGGAGCGGCTGGCCGGTGCCGAGGGTCGGGCACCAGTGCGGCAGGCTGAGCTCACGCAGCTGCGCGGCGTAGAAGTGACGGAGCGGGTAGTTGAGGTGCCACAGATCCGAGCCCGGAGAGACGTGGCCGAGGGCGCCCTCGTGGGTGAAGAACAGGCGGAGGCCGAGCGCAACCGCGGGGCCGTAGAACGCCACGACCGCGGCAAGGATGCCCAGGGGCAGGTGCCAAGAACTCCGCCCGCAGCGCATGGATCGCCAGCGTAGCCCACGCCTGCCCGGATCAGGATCTCGCGCGACCCGGATTGCTCGAGAGCCGTCCGGGAATCGTGCTCGTGCTCGTGCTCGTGCTCGTGCACCCGGCCCACGAACGGCACGGACGCCGTTCGCCGAGTGGATGGGTCGCTCCCGGGCGCCGCCCCCCGAGACCCGCCGAGCCGGTCGAGCAGATCGATGGCCGTCGGCCGCACGGCGGGGTCGCGCGCGAGGAGCCCCATGCACAGCGCCTCGAGGTCACCCGGGACGTCCGCCACGAGCTCCCGCGGAGGACGCGGCGCGTCCCTGGTCTTCGCCATCATCACGACCATCGCGTTGCCCGCGTAGGCGGGCTGCCCCGTGAGGGCCTCGTACAGCATGGCCCCGACCGCGTAGCAGTCGGCCGCCGGGCCCACCTCTTCGGAGGCGACCTGCTCGGGCGCCATGTAGCGCGGCGTGCCGACCACGCAGTCCATGCTCTCGAGCTTGTCGAGCCGCCGGACGAGGCCGAAGTCCACCAGCACCACGCGCCTTCGTCGCTGACGAGCACGTTCGCCGGCTTGACGTCCCGGTGCACCAGCCCTGCTGCGTGGAGGGCGGCCAGCACCTCTCCGAGCTGCGGCAGGCAGGCCCGGAGCCGCCCTGGGTGACAGCGAGGAAATGGGCCCCCTTCGGGGGCGAACCCGGGATCACGCCCCTGGTCGAGCTGGGTGGGTGTGCTCTCGAGCCCCTCGGCCCCGCGCACGTAGGAGAGGAAGTCCGTGCCCCGCACGAGCTCCATCGTCAGGAGCCACTGCCCGCCCACCTCCATCAGCTCGCCGACGCGCGCCAGGCTCGGATGGTGGAGGTCCGCGAGGACCCGGAACTCGCGCTTGAAGCGAGCGACGTCCCCGGGGTGAGCGAGATCGAGCCGCTTGAGGGCCACGTGCTCGCCGCGTCCGCGCTCGACCGCCTCGTACACGACGCCAGAGGCCCCGCGACCAAGCTGGCGCACGAGGTCGAAGCGTCCAGCGACCTCCTCCAGCCATTCACCTCCCATATGGCCCCTCGCGACCCTCGCGCCCGGCGCCGCGAAGTCGCCGCGATCGTACCAGCTCGGTGGCCACGCGAGGCGCCACTTGCGGGCCGATCCGGCCAGCCGGCGTCACATGCAACAATACGAAATCGCTACGACGCATCGCGGCATGTTTCTTGTAACACCCCGCGTCATGAAGTCGAAGGTTCAGCTCTCCACTTGCCTGCTGTCGGGCCTCGCGTGCCTCGGCGTCCTCGCGTGCGGTCCCGCCGTCTCGGACGAGGGCGACGACGGCGCGGGGGCCGATCTCGACGGCAAGGCCGACGGGCTCGGGCCCGAGCGCGACGAGCACGGTCGCCCGGTCGACTGGAAGCTCCTCTTCAACCAGCTGTTCGCCCTGGAGATCCGCAAGGAGCACGGCGCCGCGTCGCTCGACGAGTTGCTCGCCGAGCACACGCACTACTCGCCGCGCACCTTCAACGAGGCCATCGAGGCCTGCTCGAGCGCTCGCACCTCGGTCGAGGCGTTCGAGGCCAGGCGTCGCTTCTTCGAGGATCCCGCCAACCGGCGGCTGATCTCCGAGCTCGACTTCTCGCGCAGCATCGGCCGCAGCGTCCGTCGCCGGCCCGACGTCGGCCGGTTCCTCGCCACCATCGAGCAGCGCGCCGGGCGCGCGATCCCATCGGGCGAGAACTTCTTCGCCTCACCCGAGGGGCAGAACGCGATCGCCGCCTTTGCTGCCACGAACGACGAGGTCGCGTTCGTGATGGTGCCCGGCTACGCGGCGCACACGATCAAGTTCTACATCTTCGAGGAGCTGGTCAAGGACGCGAACACCTACTACGGACGCCCCGCCGAGCGCCCCGTCCTGGCCGAGGACGGCATCGACCTGCGGTTCCAGGATCACGTCTCCTTCTACGGCGCGCACAACGATCGCCCGAACCACTTCGACGTCCTGCACCCGGTCGGCGTGGAGATGGGCAACACCGCCGGCAGGAACGCCGAGACGACCGACCTCATGTACGAGTGGATCCGGTCGCTCCCCCCCGAGTACGCGCGCAAGAAGCTCATCCTGCTCGGCTACAGCAAGGGCGCGCCGATCGTGCTCGACCTGGTGAGCCGCCACCCCGAGCTGGCCGACCGGATCATCGGGTTCGTCACCTACGGCGGCGTCGTGCAGGGCACCAACGTGGCGCGCAGCGGCCTCGAGCAGGCGAGCGAGCTGCTGCGGGACCGCACGATGGACGAGCTCGTGGATCGGCTGCAGACGGAGGACCCCGAGAGCCTCTCGCGCATCCTCTCGCCCCTCTTCTCGCACCTCGACGTCAACCTCGTGAGCTGGCCGAAGCTGCGCGAGCTGTTCGACATCTTCGAGTACGACCTCGGGCCCTTCGAGCGCACCGTGCACCGCCTGCAGAACGGGCGCGAGGTGCGCGAGCTGCTCGACGGCATGACGGACCTGTCGCCCCTCGAGCGGGTGCGCTGGAACCTCCTGCACCTCGACAACGACACGTTCCGCCGCCCGGTGGTGACGTTCAACCTTTCGGCCGTGACCAACATCGAGAGCTTCGTCGAGCCGCGATCACTGCTCGCCCCGACGTTCAGGCCCGATGGCAGCGTCGACTGGAGCCAGCTCAGCCTGGACGCGATCTTCCTCTACACCTCGTCGATCGAGGGCTTCAAGACCGCGCCCGGCGGGCTCTTCGACACGCAGGTGGAGCTCGGCAATACCAAGCTGCCGCAGCTCGACACGCGCCCGCTCGCTGCGAGCCTGACCGACGCCGAGATCGACGCGCTGTGGAGCGACCCGCGCGTACGCGCGCAGGTCGCACGGAGCGGCGTCACCACCCGCGATCAGCTCGCGCACCGGCCGCGCCGCGAGCTCGTCCGCTTCGAGCACCGCGACAACCTCGACGCCATCGACCTCGGCGAGATCCGCGGGCACCACTGGAACACCTTCGTGCAGGCCCTGCGGCCGCCCGCGGACGTGTCCACCGAGCACGCGGTCTGGACCTTCCCGCGCAAGGCCTACATGCGCGCCCTCGTCCAGACGATGGCGCTCCACCAGCTCATCACCCGGTAGTCCCGGTAAGCGGAATCGCCAAGGAGCACGCCATGCACCGCCTCGCAGCTCTCGCAACCCTCGCCACGCTGTGCGCCCCGTCGCCCGCGCGCGCCGCCGATGGAGATCTCGTGCTCTACGAGATCGGTCGCGCCGACCAGGGCGACGCCGCCCTGTACAACCTCGTCAACCTGGTGGGCCGCGGGGTCCTCGCCGGGCTCGCAGGCAACGGGGCGCGCACGGGCCTCGGCACCAGGAACCCCACGGGCCGCGCGCTCGAGGGCGAGGGGCTCTACTACCAGGGCCTGCGCATCTACTCGTACTTCGACCAGGCCTTCCAGCGCGCGCTGGTGGAGCCCGGGGCGGCGCGGCCGCTGCCGGATCGCTTCGTGGTGCTCGCGGGGCGCTTCCCGCAGGCCATCGCCGACACCCGCAGCGACGAGCAGCGCGCCGCCGCGATCAAACTCCGCAAGGCAGCCAGGCTCGTCGTCCCCGAGCTCGCCCCGTTCTCCTTCCGGCGCTTCTCCGCAGGAGACTTCGACCTCGACGTGGCGGCGCGCCGCCTGCGCTTTTCGGACGCGCTGCGCGGGCCGCTCGACGCGGCGACGCTCGCCAAGCTCGCGGACCTCGCGCAGAAGACCTACCGTGCCGATGCGAGCCCGGTGCGAGACAAGCTCATCGCGATGCTGGGCGCGTTCGCGCCGCTGTCGACGCAGTTCTACGCCGGCTTCGACGATGCCACGCGGCAGCACAGCTTCACGCGCCTGCGCGTCATCTTGCCGGCCTACCAGACGCTCGAGGCGCCCGACGTAGACCACCCCGAGACCTGGTACCTCGAAAAGGGCCTGCGACCACACGTGCTGCCACGGCCCGTGCAGATCATGATGGCGCAGATCACCGGCCTGCGTTACCTGCAGGAGGCCGACCCCTCGCTGAACCAGGCCATCTCGCTCGAGATCCGGCGGGACTTCGAGCAGACGGACCGGCTCACCACCGTGGCTCGCTTCGGCGTGCTCGCGGCGTCGGAAGGCGGCGAGCTGCTCGACGTCGACACGTCCGATCCGAGAAACGCCCTCTACGTCACCTATCGCCTGCACCTCGAGCCCGCGCGCGAGGACAGCGCCGTGGTTCGCTGGGCCAAGGGCCGCTTCAACGACGCCTTCGGCGTGTTCGAGGTGGACGCGCGCATCCACGAGCTGACGCTGCGCATGATCCGGAGCGATGCCACGAACGGGGTCCTGCGTCCGTACTTCTCGCTCGACGAGTCGAAGATCTCGTTCCGCGCGCACCGGCGCGGCGCCGGCGCCGCCGAGCAGCTCGCGCTGCGCGCGATGGGCTTTGCCTGCGCGCCCGCCGCGACCGGCCACGACTGCTGGCAGGACTTCTGGACCTGGGACGCCTTCCGCGACCAGCTCCTCAGCGGTCAGCTCGTGTCCACGAGCGGCCTTGGCGCCTGGATACAGAGCCTCGTCAACAAGGCCGTCGGCTTCGCGACCCGCGAGGTCCTCGACCGCTCCATCCCGAACATCGAGGACGCGATCGACGACGAGGTCGCGCGTCTCGGCGAGGAGTTCCTGGATCGCGTGACCACGGCTCGCAACACGCTCACCGACCGGCTGCACGGCGGCCTGTTCTGAGCCGGGCGGCATGATATCGTCGCCATCGATGTCCTTGGGATCGCGCCTTAGCATCCAGGTCACCAACGAGAGCACGCATGTCCGGGTCGTCCTCGATGGGCGCCTCGACGAGCGCTCGAAGCTCGACTCCCTCCTCAGTGCCGCGCAGAAGCTCCCGGTCGTCGTCGATCTCGGACAGCTGGAGTCCATCTCGTCCTACGGCGTACGCACCTGGTGCCAGGCAGTCCGCACCATCCGCGAGCGCGTGCCGCTCGCGCTCGAGCGCTGCCCCGAGCACTTCGTCAACCTGATGAACCTCATCCCGGACACGCGCGCCGACGTCCGGTCCTTCGAAACGTACTTCGAATGTCCGAAGTGCGAGATCGAGGAGATCGGGCGGTGGATCGAGGTCCGCCCGAACCTCGAGCTCCTCCATCAAGGCAGGTTGCCGCCCGAGTCGTGTCAGGACTGCGGAGGGCCGCTCAAGCCGTCCGAGGAGCCGCTGCGCTTCTTGCGCTTCCTGGGGCGCGCCAGCAGCAGCCCCTGATCAGCTCGCTCGCTGTGCCTCGCGCGGCTGGAGTGCGCCATCTGCCTGCTGGGTCCAGCGCAGCACGAGCGTCGTCACGTCGTCTGCCGGTTCCTCGTCGCGCCACACGCCGCGTGCCGCCTCGAGCACGCGCTGCTGGAGGACCTGTGCGGGGCCATCCTCGCGCAGCAACCGGCGCAATGCGCGCTCGTGGAAGACGCCACCGTCGGGGCCGCGATTCTCCACGAGGCCGTCAGTGAACAGGAACAGCGTGTCGCCGACCGACAGCCGGATCCGCTCGGCCTCCACACGCGGCTCCCTGTGATCGCCGAGGCGCGAGCCGGGGGCGCCGATCGAGGTCACGGTCCCGCTCTGCTTGCGCCAGCTCGGGTAGGGGCTCCCGGCGTTGATCGCCACCGCCTCCCCCGTGGTCAGGTCGATGGACAGGAAGATCATCGTCATCGACATCTGGCCGCGGCTCGTCTGGTAGATGACGCGGTTGACCGCCGCGCAGACCTCGCGAAGCCGCTGCTCCGCATCCGCTATCAATTGACGGTCGAGGCTTGCAAAGGCGTTCCTCACGGTCCCGCACACCACCCCTGAAAGGAGAGCAGCCGGGGCGCCGTGGCCGGTGACATCGCCGACGAGCACGTCGAGCTGGCGCAGCGTCGGATGGTAGTGGTGAAAGTACCAGTCGCCGCTCGTCTGGGCCGCCGAGCGGTACGAGGCTGCGAGCTCGAGACCCGGCACCTCGATGGGCGTCGGCAGCAGCGACTCCTGCACTGCCTGCGCGGCCTGCAGCTCGACCTCCAGGCGACCCTTGGTCTCCGCCTCGCCGAGGAAGTGGATGTTCTCGAGTGCCACGCCGAGCGACGCCGCCAGCGCCTCCACGAAGCGCTGCTCCGCCTCGGAGAGCGCCTCGGAAGCGAGCGGCGTACAGAGCAGGAACCCGAGCCGCGCCTCGCCCCAGAGAACCGGCACGAGGAGCTCCTTCCGCGCCGTGATCACGCAGCGCCCCTTCTCGAGCGCGGACTGGGCCTCGGGGAACGCGAACAGCGATCGCGTGATGGCGTCCTCGACGACGGGCTTGCCTGCCGCAAGGACCCTGTGGCCACGACACCGATCCGACCGGTTGCGGTCGAGGAAGTAGATCCACGTGTCCGCGGTGCGCACGGGCGCCAGGTCGCGTACGAGGTGCTCCGCCGCGTGTCCGACCGCGAGCATCAGATCGCGCTCGCTCGACATCTCGCGCGTCCCCTCGAGCAGGTGCTCGAGCGACCGTGAGAGCTGGGCCAGCTGTCGGTGCACCTCGAAGAACCGGCGCACGAGGACCGCCGCCAGCGACATCATGAGCATGACGACCCCGGCCATCGTCAGGCGAACGCCCCAGGGCAGAAAGCCGTTCGTCGTCAGCACGTCGTGCACCGCCGACAGACAGAGGAGGGCGAAGCCACCAGCGACCAGCCGCGCATCGACATTGCCCTGCACCGCGTGGCGCCCGACGACAACCAGGCCGATCACGGTGTTCACGAGGAGCAGCACCTGCCCCGGCGGCAGGGTCTTCATCACGGGCACCCCGGCGAGCGTCAGCCCGGCCGCCACGAGCGGCCAGGGCCCGGTCAGACGCCACGCCCAGCGCAGGACGCGCCCGCCGAGGAGGGCATCGATGAAGCCCATCATGAAGGGGCCGAGCGAGTGCAGCGCCAGCACCTCGAGGTGGATCCAGAACAGCGGCCGATCGAGCAGCAGGAACCTCGCCGGCTGCGCGTAGGAGGAGAGGAAAGCGCCGAACCCGAGGCACACGAGCGCGAACTGGCCGTGCAGGCGCTCGCGCCGAACGATCCAGAGAATCCCCCCGAGCACGCCGAGGAACAGCAGGAGCGCGGATGCCACGAGGCCGTCGACGCTCGAGCGCACGACGGCGCCGTGGTGTGCGCGCTCGCTGCCGAGGACTGCGCCGGCCGTGATGCCGATGTTGACGTGGCTCGAGCGGATGCGGAACGTGAGCGTCTTGCCGGCCCAGCTCGATCCGAGCGGGATCATGTGCCAGGGGTAGCCGGCGAACCGCCCAGATGCGAGGTCGCCGAAGCGATAGATGAGGCGCCCGTCCAGGAAGACCTCGGCGAGCTGATCGATCACCGGGACGAAGAGCGCCGGGGCGTTCCAGCGGCCTTCCGAGGGGAGCCTCGTGCGCTCCCACAGGAACTCGTCACCCCTCGGCCGGTCGTGGGGGATCCCGGGGAATGCGAGCGAGGCCCAACCAGGCGCGCCGAATGGTTCGCTCGCCCAGACGAAGCCCTGCGGATCCGTGGGCGAGTCTCCCCACCGATACTCCCAGGCGCCGTTGAGCTCCACACGATCGCTGGAACCACCTGGTGCGCATGCAGACAGGAGCAACAGCGCGGCGACGCAGGCTCGCACGAAATCATGTTGCGGCAGCAGGGTCGGCGCGCGCAACACCTGGGACGCTCTGCGCGGCTCGGATATGATCCCGACCTGGAAGGCGAGAGCGCGCCACGCCCGTCCTCCTCCGCCCGGATGACGAGCGCATGACCGCACCGCTACCCAGGCTCCGCATCGGCACACGACTGGCCTACGGCGTGGGCGATCTCGGCAGCGGCTTCTCCTCGTGCCTGCTCGGCTTCTACCTGTTGCCGTTCCTGACCGACGCCGCCGGGCTGTCGGCCAGCCTCGCCGGCTGGGTGCTGCTGATCGCCAACGTGTGGGACGGCGTCAACGATCCGCTCGTCGGCGTCCTCAGCGACCGCACGCGCAGTCGCTTCGGGCGCCGCTACCCGTGGATGGTGGCCGCGGTGCCCATCCTCGCGGCGAGCTTCCTCCTCGAGTGGTGGGTGCCGCCGCTCGGGAGCACGGGCAGGTTCCTCTACTACACCGGCGTGGCCGTCGTGTTCCAGGCGGCCTTCACCGCGGTCGTGCTGCCCTACTGCGCGCTCGGCGCAGAGCTCACCCCCGACTACGACGAGCGCACCGGACTCGCGTCGATGCGGTTCGCATTCTCCGTCGGCGGCAGCCTGCTGTCGCTGGTCTTGGCCAAGGTGCTCTTCGACCGGGGCGGCGACCTCGCGCTGCACTACTGGCACCTCGGCCTGATCTCCTGTCTCGTGGTCAGCGTTCCGGTCCTGGTGTGCGTCGCCGGCACCTACGGGCGCGCACGCCTCGTGATGGCGCCGAGCGCCCGTCCGGACGAGCCCGCGGTCCCGCTGCTCGACCAGCTCCGCGCGGTGCGACAGAACCGGTCGTACCTGGCGGCGCTCGGGGTGTTCTGCTGCGCATGGATGTCCATCCAGCTGGCGAGCACGGCCGCCGAGTACTTCGTGCGGGTTTGCTTGCGCCTGCCCCGCGGAGAGTTCACCAGCATCGCCCTCGTCCTGCAGCTCTCCGCGATCGCCTGCCTGCCACTGTGGAGCGGGCTGAGCAAGCGCCTCGGCAAGACCCGCGCGCTACAAGCGGGCGCCTGCGTCTGGCTGGTCGGCCAGGCCGGGCTCTTCCTCCTGCCGGCCGGGCGGCCCCAGCTGGCGCAGGCAGCGGCCGTGCTGCTGGGAGTGGGCCTCTCCAGTGCGTACCTGCTTCCCTGGGCGATGATCCCGGACACGATCGACGAGGACGAGCTGCGCACGGGCCGGCGTCGCGAGGGGCTCTACATGGCCGTGCTGGTTCTCGTGCAGAAGGTGTCGGTCGCCCTCGCGCTATGGCTGCTCGGTCAGCTCCTGGAGCTCGCCGGCTACCAGAGCGGTGTCGAGCATCAGCCGGCGGCGGTCGCGACGGCCGTGAGGGTCACCGTGGTGGCCCTGCCCACCCTCGGCATCGTGGCCATGCTCGGCTTCCTCCGCGGGTACCCGCTCACGCGGCAACGCCACGCGGAGATCCGGGCCCTGCTCGACGCCGACACCGGCGCCGCGGCTGCCGCCAGCGCGCCGAGGTGAGAACGCAGCGGCGCGACGGGCACGCGCGTTGCTTCTCCGACGGGCATGCTGAGCAAGATCATCCGGGCGTTCGCCAGCCGCAAGCCCACCCAGAACATCGAAACCGCCCCCGCTCAGATGCTCGAGAGCATCTTCGAGCATCTCGGCCTGCGCATGCGCGCCGCCCGACTCTGCGAGGAAGATCGGCCGCGCCTCGAGGCGCTCGAGAAGTATCTCTCGGCGCCACCGCGCGCCGGTGAAGCCCGTCGCTGGAGGCGCGCTCCCATGTCGGTCCCCGCGCGGCTCTCCCGCGCCTGCGAGGGCCACGACACCGAGGTCCTCGACGCCTCTGCGGGAGGCTTCCGCATCCGCACGATCGAGGGCCTCGCCTGCGGCGCGCCCGTCCGCCTCGAGGTCGCAATGGAGGACGGGGAGAGCTACACGTTCTCCTGCAGCGTGCAGTGGGTCGACAGCTCCTCGGGCGTCGCCGGGCTGCACCTGAACGGCATCCCTTGCCCAAACCGTCGCCGCTTCCTGGCGGCCGCGACTCCGGAATTCTGGACTTCCGCACGACCCGCTCAGACCTGAACCCGCCTCGGCGACCCCGCAACACCCCCTGCCCCACCGCCCTTCCCTGCACCCATCTCGCGAGCTGATCGCCTCACCTCTGCCCTCCAGACGCCCCAGACGCATGCGGATATGCAGATGCGTTCGCCGCGTCACCGACCTGCGCGTGGCTCACGTGGACGTGGACGTGGACGTGGACGTGGACGTGGACGTGCGGGACGCAGGCCCGCTCCGCCGCGAACGCCCTTCAGGCCGCGGCTTCGATGCAGCCGCCACCGGTGCGCGTCGCGCGCTCCCACCGCTCGAACGGGAGCTCCACCGTCGGCAGCTCCGTGAGCATCAGACCGTGCTCGCCGGTCCTCCGATTCGCAACCACGCAGCGGCACACGAACACGTAGTCGAGCTCTCCGTCGACATGAACGGTGACTCGCACGTCGGTTCCGGGCGCGACCTGCTCAGGCGTCTCGAGGCAGAAGCCGGTCGCCAGCACGCGCTTGATACGCCCACCGAGCTCGATCCCATCGACCTCGAGGACGAGGTCGCATTCGGACGGGCACGCGCCCTGGCGGAGCGCCTCGAGGAGCGCCCACAGCCTGCGCTCCTCCGCCTCGCTTCGCGAGGCGCCCGTGAACACGCACAGGCTGGTCAGTCGCAGGAGCTCGAACACGTCATCCCAGGTGTCGATCGCCATGTCGCGACCATGTTCAAGTGTCGTGCCGCAGCGGGGTGCCGGATCGCGGCACCGACCGGGTCCGGGCGATGTCGGCGTAGAGGAGAGCGCTCGGCCGAGGGCGGCGCGCCTGCGTGGCGTAGTCGGTCTCGCAGAGGCCAAAACGAGGAGCGTACCCCTCGGCCCACTCGAAGTTGTCCAGCAGCGACCAGTGGAAGTAGCCGCGAACGTCCACGCCGCTCGCGATGGCGCGCGCGACCTGCCCGAGGTGGTCGAGCAGGAACCTCGCGCGCCGGCTGTCCAGCGCGTCCGCGATGCCGTTCTCGGTGACGTACATGGGCCGGCCGCTCCTCTGCTGCCACGTCGCGAGGAGCTCACCGAGTCCTTCGGGGTGGATCTCCCATCCGATGTCGCTCAGCTCGCTGCCGTCGGGCACGCGACGATCCATCAGCAGCGTCTGCGCGTGTCGCAGCGAGAAGCGGATGAGGTCGCGCGTGTAGTAGTTCAGGCCGAAGAAGTCCTGCGTGCCCCGCGCGTCCGTCACGCGGAGGCCACCCGGAAGGGGCATCACCCGATCGAGCACGCCGAACATGCGGCCCGTGCAGAGCGCCTCCGCGAACGAGCGGTTGAAGACCCGATCCGACACCCACGCGCCCGCGCGATCGAGCGGGTGCGACGCCCGCATCGGGTGGAAGACCCGCAGATGGTGTGCCGCGCCGACCTCGGGCGTGCGCCCGCTCCGCCCGCACACCTCGTGGAGCACGCGGTACGCGGTCACGTGCGCGGCCACCTGCTGGTAGAGCGCGCGCAGCGCGGCCCTGAGGTCGCGCTTGGCTGGCGGGAACAGCCCCTCCAGGTAGCCGAGCACGACGGATGCCGTCGGCTCGTTGATCGTCACCCACAGGTGGCACAGGTCGCCGAGCGCCTCCGCCACCCAGCGGACGAACTGGCCGAAGGCCGCGACGAAATCGGGGCTCTCGAGGCCGCCGCGCTCCGCCAGCCACTGCGGCAAGGAGAAGTGCAGCAGCGTCACCATCGGCTCGATCCCCGCGTCCCTCAGCGCGCCGAGCATCCGGCGATAGCGCTCGAGCGCCGCCGCATCCCGCTCGCCAGGGCGCGGCTCCACGCGCGCCCACTCGATCGAGAACCGATGCGCACCGAGGCCGAGCGAGCGCTGCAGCGCGGCGTCCTCTTCGAACCGCCGCCAGGTATCGCAAGCAGGCTCGGGGCCATCGCCGTTCTTGATGCGGCCGCGCTCCCGCGCGAAGGCGGCCCAGTCGGTGTCGGGGCAGCTCCCCTCGACCTGCGTGGCTGCCGTGGCCGAGCCGAAGAGGAACTCGTCAGGGAAACGAAGCGCGGGCGATGCTCCCGGATTCTGGAAGTCCGGAATTCCGGAGGTCCTCGTCATTGGCGCGCTTCCACCGTGCAGGCGGAGACGACTATGATATCAGCGCGATGCAGGTCCATGCGCTCCAATGGCTCGGGGGGAGCCCTGGACCGAGCGTTGCAAACCTCGAGCCTCGGTGCGCCCGGTGAAGAGTGAGGGGTCTGACCGCCAGCTGCTGGCTCGCCTGGCCGAGGCCCGCCGACTCACGCGCGCGGGGCACACGGGCGACGCGCTCGAGCAACTGGCCGCGGCCGCCTCGCTGGTGGGGACGGAGGACAGGGACGCCCAGGTCGAGATCGCCGTCCATCGCGCACGCTGCTGCCTGCTGCGCGCGGAGACGGATCGAGCCCTCTCGCTTCTGAACGCCGCCTCGACCGCCGAGTGCTCACCCCGGCTCGCCGCGACCGTCTGGCTCGGGCTCGGACAGACGCACCTTGCCCGGAAATCTCGGGAGGACGCGCTCGAGTGCTTCCTCGCCGCGCTCGCTGGTGGTCGCGAAGCAGCGGCGCCCGAGATCTCCGCCGGCGCGTTGCGCGGCCTGGCGGAGCTGGCCTCGCGGGCGCACGACCTGAAGAACGCGTGGGGCTATGCTCGCCGCGCGGCCGACGAGGCGCGGGCCGCCGCCGATCCGCTCGAGCAGGGCCGTGTCCACGTCAGCCACGGAAACCTGTCCTTCGAGCACGGGGCCCTGCGGGCGGCACGTCGCAGCTACAAGCGCGGCATCGAGCTCTTCGAGCAGCACCGCTTCGACTGGGATCTCGCCGACGCGCTGTTGCGGCTCGCCAGCGTCGAGGGCTCGCTCGAGCAGCTGGAACCCGATCAGGTCCAGGAGGGCCCGTCCACGCTCATCCTGCGCGCGCAGGAGATCCTGCGACCGATCTGCACGCTCGTCGACCTCGAGCGCATCCGCACGGCGTTCCGCCGCTTCGGCCGACGCAGCCTCGATCGGCCTCCCGAGGAGTCCCTCGCGCCGCTCGCTCAAGGTTTCAGTGAGGTGCGAAGGCGCCTGGTCGGCACGGTGACCCAGTTCCTGTCGGAGGTGCACGCCTCGGCGGAGGGTGCCGACGCGCGGGCCGAGGCGCTGCGCACGCAGGCCGAGGCCTTCCAGCGGCTCATCGCGCGAGAGGTCGGGGCCCTCGCCAACGTCGAGGAGTCGCTGCTCGGCACGGTCGAGCGCACGCTCCGCGAGCGCGAGCGCATCCGCACGCTGCTCGAGCTGAGCCGGCCGCTGGCGGCGTTGCAGGACACCGCACAGGTGCTGGCGGACGCCGCGCGCCTGGCCAGCCAGCTCACCGATGCCGATCGGGCGCTCGTGGTGGAGCGCCGACCGAGCGGCGCGCTCGAGGTGGCAGCGTCGCTGCGCGTCGACGCCGAGGACACGGTCCCCCTGAGCCGCATCGAGCGCATGCTGGCCACCGGCACGCCGACCCTCCTGGCTTCGGACGACGAGCGCGCTCCCTCGAGCGGGCACGCGATGGCGGTGCCGCTCTGGTGGGAAGGCGCGGCCGTCGGCGCCATCTACGTGGACAAGGCGTACTCGGGCGGCGCCTTCGTGCTGCGCGATCTCGAGTTCCTGTCCATCTTCTGCGCCCATCTGTCCTCGATCCTCGAGAACGCGCGGATCAAGCAGCAGCTCGACCTGTCGCTGCGCGAGAGCCAGTCCACGCTCAACTCGATCAGCGACCCGGTCGTCTCGATCGACGCGGCAGGCAGGCTGTGCACGTGGAACCAGGCCGCCTCGATCCGACTCGCGCTCGGGGTCGCGCCCGAGGGCCGGACGCGCGCGGCGAGCCAGCCACACGTTGGAGACCTGCCGCAGCTCGCGTGCCTGGTCGAGCCCCTGTCACGCGCCGAGGAGCTCGAGGGCGCACCGGTGACGATCGGGGACACCGAGTACCTGCTCCAGCTGCGCACCATCGCGGGGCGCCAGCACGTCGAGCGCTTCGTCGCGACCTTCGTCGAGATGAAGCGCGCGCAGCGCCTCGCGCAGCGGCTGACGGGAGGTGTCGCGCGGTTCACGTTCGAGGACATCGTCGCGCGCTCGCCCGAGATGGTGCGGTGCATCGAGCTCGCCGCGGCGGCGGCGCGCTCGAGCGCCAACGTGCTCATCACCGGCGAGAGCGGCACGGGCAAGGAGGTGCTCGCCCAGGCCATCCACCTGGCCAGCTCGCGCGCGCAGGGCGCCTTCATCGGCATCAACTGCGCCGCGATCCCGCGCGAGCTCCTCGAGAGCGAGCTCTTCGGCTACGAGACCGGCGCGTTCACGGGCGCGCGCAAGGGCGGGCAACCCGGCAAGTTCGAGCTCGCCGACGGGGGAACGCTGCTGCTCGACGAGATCGGCGAGATGCCGCTCGAGATGCAGACCAAGCTCCTGCGCCCGCTCCAGGAGAAGAACCTGGTCCGCGTGGGTGGTCAGCGCTCGATCGCGTTCAACGCCCGCGTGATCGCGGCGACCAACCGCGAGCTGCTGAGCGAGATCGCGCGCGGGGGGTTCCGTCAGGACCTCTACTTCCGCTTGTGTGTGATCCACATCGAGATGCCGCCGCTCCGCGCGCGCGAGGCCGATCTCGACGAGCTGATCGACCGCTTCCTCCGCGCGCTCGCCCGGCAGAACGGCACTCCTACGCTCGGCGTGTCGCCCGAGGCGCGGACCGCGCTGCACGAGCACGACTGGCCGGGCAACGTGCGCGAGCTGCAGCACGTGCTCGAGGCGCGCGCGAGCCTGCTCCGGCCCGGCGAGGCAACGATCCGCGACATCCCCGAGCTCAAGCGAGGTGCTGCCCTGCGCGAGCTGTCACGAAGGCTGACCCAGCCACCGCCGCCGTCGCTTTCGCCGACGCCTCAACCCTCGGCCGCGGCCCCGCACGCGCCCGCCGCGTCGCTCGACGACGCCGAGCGCCAGGTGCTCGTGCGAGTGCTCGAAGAGACCGGAGGCGACATCCTCGAGGCCTCGAAGCGCCTCGGGGTCAGCCGCAGCACGATCTACGCGTGGATGTCCCGCCACCGCCTCCGCGGCTCCGCCTTCCGCCGCCGCCCCGCGTAGCCCCAATGCCCGTCGGATAAGGACGGAATCCGTCCGCTGATCACCTGGTCTTGGTCTTGGTCCTGGTCTTCGCCTGCGTGGTTCTGGGGGCTTCGACCAGGGCCAGGACCAGGGCCAGGACCAGGCTGGCGCAGGGTTGGGCTACGGCCCACCCGACACGGCCAGAGATCCGGCTCCGGCCGTAGCCTGAAACCCGTAGCCTGAAGCCTGCCGGTCAGTACGTGTACGAGACGCCGACCGTGATCGCGAGGGCGGGCTGGCGCTGGAGGACCTGACCGAAGGCGCCCGGCGTGCCGGCCGGGCGATCGGCCTCGGCGATCTGAGTCGCCACGGTCCTGTTGAGCACGTTGAGGACCTGCGCCTCGACCGAGAGCTTCTGGCCATCGAGGAAGCGCTCGAGGTTCATCGCCCCGCGCACGCCCCAGTCGATCAGCACGGGCAGGCGAACCTCCTTGTCGTCGGTCGGGTCGTTGAGCGAGCCCGGATCGACCCCGCGAGGGGCGCGCCGATCGACGAACCCACCGAGGTTCGCGTTGTAGTAGAGCCTGCTGTAAGGGCCGCCGGAGACGACGTTGATCGTCGTCCCGAGCGAAAGGCCGAGCTCGGGCCAAGAATACCCGGCCGCGATCTTGCCGACGTGGGTGTGGTCCGCCCACAGCGGCCCGTACCAGAGCGAGTGCTGGCGCTGGTTGGCGAGCACCGTCGGGCCGACGTTCGATGTGTCGGTGAGCTCGTCGAGATCGCTCGTTCCACGGAGGCGAGACAGCGTGTAGCTCGCCAGGACCGCGCCGTGCTTTCCGATCTTGCCGCGCACCTCGAGCTCGCCGCCGATGTACTCGCGGAAGAAGTCCGGAGACGTGGTCAGCGTGTAGTGCGGGGAAGCCGTTCCATCGCGGAAACCGACGACATTGCTGCCCGTGTCGTTCCACACGAGGTTGGTCTCGGTGGATCCGTACAGGTTCTCGAAGCGGCGGTAGACCACTCCGGCGCGCACCGAGACGCTGTCCACGATCGACTGCTCGACGCTGAACGTCAGCTCCGTCGACGTGGGCACGTTCTCGGACTTCGAGGGATCGACGACGTTGCCGGTGTTCCCGCCGGACGTGTGGTCGAAGGTGTCGAACTGCCTCGTGGCCTGGTTGAAGCGGTAGTAGTCCGTGCGGAAGTTCGGTCCGAAGAAGAGCGGCAGCGCGAGGACACCCGTCTGCTGGAAGCGGCCGTAGCTGGCTCTGACGATCGTGCTGCCCTTCTCGAGGACGTCATAGACCAGCCCGAACCGTGGCCCCGACCAGCCGTTGAAGGTCGCCAGCGTCTGGCCGTTGCTCTTGATCTGGTTGCGATCGGCCCGCCAGCCTGGGTTGACCCGCAGGCCGTAGCCCACCTTCCACGAATCCTGGACGAATCCTCCGAACTGGAAGGCGGTCGCCCGGGACTCGAAGACGCCCGGAACGAGCATTCCGTCGGGCCCTGCGGCACCGGTCTGTCGCGACAGGTTGCAGGCGTCGATCATCCCCTGCTCGGGCAGGCAGAGGTCGCCGTTGTTGTCGAGGATCTCGTTGCCCGGAGTTGCCTGGCGGAATCGAATCCAGGAGGGCGCAAGCTCCGCGCCGACCTTGAGCTCGTGACTGCCCAGGAAGTCGAAGAACCGCGTGTACACCGCCTGCAGGACCACGCGCTGGCTCTCGTAGTTCTGCAGCTCGCTGCCGTTCTGCGACTGCACCCCGGTGAGGAGGTTGCGCTGGGCCGGAGTGTTCACATCGCCGGACGCCGGGAGCGTGCGCGCGTTGCGCGCATAGACGCCCAGGCTCGTCGTCAGAAAGCCACTGTCGCCGAACCATTTCCACTGCACCTGCCCGGTGACGCCACCGATGCGGTAGTCATTCTGCGCTCTCTCGTCGGCGAGGAGCGGTGCGTAGTTGAGCTGATCCGACCAGCTCCCGGACACGTGCAGCTGGACCTTGTGGTTCGCGTTCGGCTCCCACGAGAGCTTTCCGAAGCCGATGGGGGAATGGATGATGACGTTCTCGGGCTGCTTGACGCCGGCCGGTGAGACGATCGGAAAGGCATCGTAGGCGTAGGAGACGCTGCCGAAGTACCAGAGGCGATCCTTGATGATCGGCCCGCCGGATCTGGCATTCGCCTCGTAGCGCGTGACCGGATCCTTTCCAGGGCTCAGGCCGCCCGGCGTCGCGACCACGCGCGCGCCGAGCTCGTTCTTCGACCCGCCCGAGCGCGTCGTCATGTTGATGACGCCGCCCATCGCCTGGCCGTACTCTGCCTCGAAGGCGCCGCTCATGACCTCGACCTCCTCGAGCGCGAAGAAATCGAAGCGCGACAGGATGCTGCTCGTGAGTGGATCGGCGTAGCCGAGGCCGTCGATGAGGACCTGGTTGTCCAGCCAGGAGCCACCGCACAGCGTCGGCCGCCCAGTCTCCTGCGACGGCACGCGGTGCGCCGCGCTGCCAGGCGTCAAGAGGAGGATGTCCTCGAAGCCGCGCCTCGTGCCCGGCAGCGGGTCGAAGGTGTCCCGACCGACCGTGGTCGAGACCGCAGCGCGGCCGGTGTCGAGGGATTTGCCGCCAGCGGCCTGCGCGACGACGATGACCTCCTGCGACTGATCGAGCTGCGCGTAGCCGTTCTGCATCTGCTGGACGACGAGGGTCAGCGCGCGGCGATCGCCGATCGAGATCTTCAGGCCGAGCTCCGAGCCCGATCCGTGCTGCGCGTGATCGGCGACCACGTCGTACGTGCCCGGCGCGAGGTCCACGAACCGGAAGCGCCCGCGCTCGTCGGTCTTCTTCTCGATCATGCCCGAGATGAGCTGCTCGCTGATGAGGGTGATCGTGGCGCCAGCGACGGGCTTGGCCTTGGTGTCGACCACGAGGCCGTCGAGAACGCCAGCCTGCTGACCACCGGCCCACGCGAGCGAAGGCATCGCCGCGAGCGCACCCAGCGCGATCCCGAGGACCCACTTCCGAGCAGCGGACGACGCGTGCATCGAGATCCTCCCTCCCTTGTCGGTGTTCGAAGACGCGCTCATGGGGCCACGCAGTGGACGAGGTCCGCGGTCTGGGTGATGGCATCCGGCGCGAGGGCGTCGGCGCTCTTGATGTCACCGGGCCGCATGCCGTCGGGGACGCGGTAGTACGAGATGCGGCACAGCGTGGAGTAGCCCGGCATTCCCGCGCGGGCTCGGAGCAGATCGTTGCCAGAGCCGGGGACATCGTTCTCGGGCACGAGCAGGTCCATCGGCGTGACCTCCGCGCCGCTCGCAGGGAGCCCGCGGCCCGCGTCCAGGAAGACGAGCTCGAGCCCGCGATACCAGCCGATGAGCCGTGGCAGCTTGCCCGACGGGTCGGCGGCGACCGCCTCGGGGTCGATGACCGTGAAGTCGGCGATCACCCCGGAGTCCTCGAGCGCGAGACCGTGCTGCTTGGCCTCGTCGAGCGAGCGCACCGTGTTGGCGACGTAGCCGGCCGGGACGCGCGCCCGCAGGAGCTTCACGAAGGGCGAGTAGCTGGCGGTGTCGGGCAGGGGGCCCTCGAGGATCGCGCCCTGGCAGCGCGCGAAGTCCACGTCGAGGATGTGGCCCTCCGCGTCCTTCTGGCGGGTCCTGCAGGATGGGAGATCCATCCCGTCCTGGCCCGAGAGCACGAGCGCGGTGCGGACGGCGGGCGAGACCTGCCCGAGGAGGTAGATCGAGATCTGGTTGCCGCCGAGGTAGGCCCGCTTGGGTGCGATGTTCCCTCTCACCTCAGTCGGGAACTGGGTCCCGTCGACCACGGTCGTGGGTCGGCCGAACGGGTTGTCCATGCATGCGCCAGACAGGGCGAGCGCGATGACGGCGCTACCGAGCTGTGCACGCCTCACTGGACGAACTCCACGACCGAGGACGTGAAGTGAACGCGCAACGAGAAGCTGTCGGGGGTCCCGTCGCCATCGGTGTCGACGTCGGCGTTGCCGAGGAGGTTGATGAGCGGGGTGTCGTTGGAAGGGTCGTTGTCGGATTGCAGGTCGAGGAGCGTCGTCGCCGCGACGTCGCCGCGCACGACGCCCGTGATGAGGCCGTCGGTGAGCGTGCGGTCGGCGCCGAGATGCGCCGTGATCTTGCCACCCGAGATCGACACGGGCGACGCGAAGGGCAAGCGCGCGAGCACGACGAAGTCCACCGGCGGGTCGCTCGTGAGCGTCTGGTCCGCCGCCAGCCGGCCCATCGTCTTGCCGAGCGGATACTGCGCGATCGGCGCGAAGACGGCGCCGCGCGGATCCGCGCTGCCGAGCTGCAGCGGCAGCTCTCCACCGGCCATCAGCGCCGCCTCGGTCGTCACGACCATGAAGTTGAGGCCGTTACGAAGCACCGCCGGCGTGATGTGGCTGTCCTGGAAGTCCACGAGGCCGTCGGGGCGCTCGATCGTGAAGACGCTCGCGCGGAACGCGACGAGCTTCATCGCCGGGGCCGCGTCCGGCGTGGCTCCTCCGTCCCCTGGCGGAGCCACCGGTGCGTCCGCCGGGGGCGCCGCGTCCGGCGGGATGGTCACCGTTCGCTTGAAATCGTTCCGGGACGAGGTCGGAAACTCGCAGCCACCCGACAGGGCAGCGGCCAGGCCCAGACAGACGAGTCGTCTCATTTCGCGGTGCCCCCTGAGATGTGTGGCCCATCTCTCGCTAATGGAGGTTTGCAGTGCCGATGCCAGGTCCAATTCTAAGTAGTATCAACAGTTTGAGCGGAGATTCAGCCGCACCCCGAATTTCCACATTTCCAGATTTCCGGACCGCCGGACTCGCTGCGATCGTGGGACTCCTTCTCCTCCTGCCAGGGACGGCTCGGGCGCAGACCCAGGTTCGGCAAATGGTCGTGCACTGCAAGGCGGCACTGGCCGAGCGCAAGCTTAACGAGGCCGAGCAAGCGTGTCGGCAGGCCGTGGCCGCGGAGGGGTCGTTCACGCAGGCGCGCTCGGTGCTGCTGTCGGTGCTGCTCGCGAAAGGGGCCTTTCCTGAGGCCTTCAAGGAAGCGCGCGCGGCGCGGAAGCTGGCGGAGGATGACGGGCCGCTCGCGGTGATGGTCGGCGTCGTGACGTACGAGGCGGCCGAGAGACGGGTGGCGGAGGCACGCTTCGGGGACGCGGTAGCGCTCCTCGAACGAGGCGCCCAGGGCGACCAGAAGGAGTCCGTCGCGCTCGCGCAGCGCTACCTGTGCGCGCACCACCGTCACGACGCGGCCTACGCGAAGCGGTCCGCGGAGGCTTGCGCACGCTTCCTCGAGCAACGCCCGGCCGAGCTCGGCGCGCTCGACGCCGAGGTGCGACGTCAGCAGGCACGCGCACACCTCGTCCTCAGGCAGATCCCGGAAGCCCTGGGCGCCTGTCAGGGCCTCGAGCGTAGCGGAGGGGAGCGCGAGCGAACCCTAGGCATTGCCTGCGGCGGCGAGGTCCGCGCCGCCTCCGGGGACTGCGAGGCCGCCGTCCGCACCCTGGAGCCGCTGCTCAAGCAGCAGATCCCGGGCACCCTCGCCCCGCTCGGTCGGTGCTACCTGGCCCTGGAGCCTCCGCGCACCGGCGACGCGCTTCGCCTCGCGACGACCATGAAGAAGCTCTCGCCCAAGGATCCGGAAGGGTACCTCCTCCTCGCGCGGGTCCATCTCGCCGCGAAACGCTTCCCGCTCGCCGTCCGCGAGCTCGAGCTCGCACGCAAGCTCGACTCGCCGTCGCTTCCGCTCCTCCTCGCGCTGGCCGAGGCCGAGAGCGCCCTCGGCAAGAACGAGGACGCCGCGCGCGCGCTCGACGACGCGCGGCGACTGGCGCCCGAGGATCCATCGGTGGTCGTGCTGCTCGGGATCATCGAGGTTCGCAGAGGGCGCGCCGCCCAGGCGATCGAGCCGCTCGCGCGCGCCGCGCAGGCCCACCCCACGCGCGCCGATCTGTGGGAGGTGCTGGGCCTTGCGCAGCTCCAGGCCGGCAAGGCGGTGGACGGGCTGCGCACGCTCGAGGGCGCGCACCGGCTCGACGGCAAGAGCGCGCGGATCCTGCAGCGACTGGTGGCCGCGCTGCAGCGCGTGGGCGTGGACGCAGCGCGAGCGGGGCGCCTCGACGACGCCGAGCGGCTGCTCGTGCGAGCCCAGCAGCTCGACGGGCGGTCGCCCTCCGTGCTGCGCAACCTCGGTATCGTGCGCCTCCTTGCAGGCCAGGCCGCGCGCGCGCTCGAACCGCTCGCGAGCCTGCGCATGGCCCAGCCCGAGGACCGCGAGACGAACCTCCTCTTCGGCCGGGCGCTGGCCTCGACGGGCAAGCTCAGCGAGGCGGAACAGGCCCTGGACATGGCCGTGCGCGCTGCGCGAGCCGCCAATCAGCCACTGCCGCTGGCCGAGTGTCTCGTCGAGCTGTCCTCCGTGCTGATCCGCGCAGGCAAGCTCGATCCGGCGATCGTGGCCCTGGCAGAGGCGAGATCGGCGGCGCGGGCGGACGGCGCCGTTGGAAAGCTCGTCGCGCGCAACCTCGCCGTGGCCCAGATCGTGCGGAGCCGCGTGCCCGACCGCACGCCAGATCAGGTGATGGACGATCTGCAGGCGGCCATCGCGGGAGGGATGCTCCTTCCGGCGGAGCTCGAGCAGGCGCGCTTCTCGCTGGCGCTCGCCCAGCTCGACGTCGGCAAGCACGCCCAGGCGATCCGTGGCCTCGAGGCGCTGGCGAGCTGCAGGAGCTGCCGCTTCCGGCCGCCCTTCGACCAGCTCGGCGTGGAGTTCTGGATCGGCTACGCGCGGTACCGCGCCGGGCGCACGGCCCTTCTGCAGCAGGCAGCCGCCTCGCTCGCGCGCCTCGAGAGCAGCGTGCGCGCCGAGGCCCGTCCGCGCGTCGCTCGCATCCTCGAGGCCACGCTGGTCCGGCTCGCCAGCGACCAGTACGAAGGCGGCGAGCCCCAGCGCGCGAGCGCCAGCCTCAAGCAGGCCAGCAAGCTGCACGGTGATGACGAGGGCCTCCAGCGCACGACGCGCCACAACCTCGCGGTGCTCGACCTGCTCGACGGCAACGTCGGGCGCGCGCGCACCGCCCTCGAGCAGCTGGGCAGCAGCCCACGCGAAGCGCTCGTCAACCTCGGCATCGTGCGCTACCTGGACGGAGACCTGCGCGGCGCGGTCAACCTGTGGCGCCGGAGCCGCAGCAAGAGCCCCCAGGTCCGCGGCTGGATCGAGCAGGCGGAGCGCTTCCTAGGCGAGACGGCCGCGGCATCAGAAGGCGGCCTCTGAGGTGCTCGGCCCCGCTACGCCCGGGTCGGCAGCAACATCTGCATGAAGCGTTCGGGGTTCGCGACGTTCTGCGCCACGAGCCACGCGCGCGCCTCGGCCACGCGGCTTGCGCCCGCCTCACCGCCCTCGACCTCACCGAGCCGCCACGCCGCGACGACGGCCCAGAGCCCGAGCTCGACCTCGCGCCCGATCTTCCGCGACTCCTCCAGCGCCTCCGCGGCCCCCTTGCGGTCTCCCCGCAGCTTCGCCGCGCCGCCACGCAGGAGCGCCGACATCGCCCGCGCCGCACCACAGTCCTCGCGCGCGAGGCGCTTCGCGTCGGCGTCCACCTGGCGGAGCAACGCCTCGGGTCCGGAAGACGACGCGGCCGCCGCGAGCGCGGCCCGCCCGCGCAAGAGCAGCGCCTCCATGCGGATCCCCTGGGCGCTGAGCAGGAGCGATGCCTTGAGCGGCGCCCAGGTCGTCGTCATGCGGCGATACGCGGCGTCGGCCTCGCCCTGGTAGAGCTCGATCTGCGTGCGTGCGAACAGCTGCCACCAGTGCTGCATGTGGAAGCCCTGCGCCGCCCAAAGCCCGGCGCGCTCCGTCGCCTCGAGCGCACCCGTCGGATCGTCGGCCATCAGCCACACCAGGTTCGGCCGCCCGGTCTGGAAGATCGTCATGCCGTAGCCGGCGCCGCGCTGCACGCACTCCTGCAGCGCGCGCTGCGAGCGCGCTGCGAAGACCGCGAGCTGCCCGAGGTCGTAGAGCACGTTGAGCTGCATGGCCTGGTTCATCGTCAGCTCCCAGAGCACGCCATGACACTCGCGAAGGTGCCGCTCCGCCTCCTCGAACTTGGGCAGTGCGTCCGACCAGCGGTGCGCGTTCATGATGACGAACCCGTCCGCGAAGAGCGATAGACCGCGTGCGTAGCTCTTGCCGAGACGCTCCGCGAGCGAGGTCGCCTGCGCGGTGATGCGGCAGGCCTTCTCGGCCGCTTCGCGGCTCGGCGCCGACACGAACATGGCCTCGAGCGACAGCCCGAGGACGACACGCGAGGGCTCGCCGGCCTTGAGGGCCAGGCGCACGAGCTCCGCCGTGTAATAGGCACCCCGGAAGGTGTCCACCATCGCGAGACAGATCGACGCGGTCCAGCATGCGTCCACGCGCGTGAGCTCGGCCTGCGAGACCTCGCTGGCGTCACGCTCGCGGAACCCGAGGCCGCGCAGCTTGAGCTGCGCCCGCCGCAGCAGCAGCGCTGGCAGCGAGCTCCTCGGCGTGGCGTAGAGCCGGAGCCCCACCGCGTTCAGGACGGGCCCGAGGGCCTCGAGCCCCTCCTCGATGTGCCCGGCCATGAGCAGCTGCCCTGCGGCCCTGCGGCGCAGCTCGAGCGCCTCGGTCCGTGGAGCGCCCTCGGCGCCACGCAGGAAGGCCTCGGCCGCCTGCCGGCCGCGCCCGGCGTTCACGAAGGCGTTGCCCTGCAGCTCGAGCAGCCGGCGCGTCTCGTCCGGCGGCGGCGACGCGAGCGCGAGCGCCTGCGCATAGAGCTCGGCTGCGCGCTCGAACGCCAGGGCCGCCTCGGCGCGCTCGGCCGCCCGCGCGGCCATCGCGGCGGCGCGCTCCCGCTCGCCGGCGGCCTCGTAGTGCTGTGCCAGCTGCTCGGGGTCAGCGTCCGAGGCCCCGTCGAGCGCGAGCGCCAGCGCGAGGTGCGTCGCGCGCAGCTCCTCGGCACCCAGGTCCGCCACCGACACCTCGCGGACACGGTCGTGGTAGCACTCGACTTGCTCCTTGCCACGCGCGCCCCCCGTGCGCACGCGGCGCGCCGCCGCCAGCGACGCCAGCGTCGTCGGGTCCTTGAGGTGCGCGGCGCCGCGGAGGTCGGCGACCCGAATCGGGTGGCCCGCCACCGCGACGAGCTTGAGCAGCGTGAGCTCGTCGCCCGGCAGGCGGCGCAGGCGATCACGGAGCACGAGGTCGAGCGAGACGCCAGCCACGCGCTCGTCGGCGGCGCCTCCCGCATGACGAGCCAGCTGCTCGATGAAGAACGGGCTGCCGCCTGCGTCCGTCGAGATCTCGGCCGCGTGGCGCCCAGCCTCGCGCCCCTCGCGGCCCAGCAGCAGGCGCGCCAGGGACTCGCCATCCTCGTGCGCGAGCGGCCCCACCTCCACCCGCTCCCGCCGCACCCCTGCCCCCGTCAGCTGGTGCGCCAGCTCGCCGAGGAACGTGCCCTCGCCCGCCTCCTCTCCACGGTGGCAGGCGACGAGCAAGAGCGCCGGGGCGTCCGGCGGCCGCAGCACCGACGCGAGCAGCGCCGCGCTGTCGACGTCACCCCATTGCAGGTCGTCCACCGCCAGGACGAGGCGAGCGCGGTCGCTCATCGCACCGAGCAGCTGCTTGAGCGCCAGGAAGGCGCGGCGCCGCAGCTCGAGCGGGTCGGGCTGCGCCCGCGGCAGGTTGGCGTTGGTCGCGCTCAGGACCGCCGGCACGCGCCGCAGCGTCGGGAACACGAGCGCCAGCGCGCTCACGTGTCGCGGCAGGAGCTGCAGCACCAGCGACTCGGGCAAGCCCTTCAGGTGGTCCGCGAGGGCGTCCATCACGCTGTCGAGCGCGTTGAACGGGACGGCCTCGTGCTCGTAGCAGCGGCCCTGCAGCACCACCGTGCCGTCGTCGTTGCGAAGCTCGACGAGGAAGTGGCGAAGCAGCGTGGACTTGCCCATGCCCGAAGGCCCGCAGAGCTCGGCGACCACCGGCTCGGCCGCGCCGACCGCAGCGAGCGCAGCTTCCAGAGCCGCGAGGTGACGTTCGCGCCCGACGAGCGGCGCCTCGCCCGAACGCGTCCTCCGCACCGAGCTCGACCGCTGGTCCTCTTCCCGGACGCCCAGCCGCTCGAGGATTCGCGCCTCGGGCAGGCGTTCTTCCGGGCTTCGTGCGAGCAATGCCTGGGCGAGGTCGAGAAGGTCCGCAGGCGCGTCCGGGACCAGCTCCGCGAGCCGCGGCGCGTCCCCCCGCACCTTGGCGACCAGGACCTCGGCGCTGATGCCGTCGAAGGGCAGCTGGCCACACAGCGCCTCGTGGATCATCACGCCCACCGCGTACCAGTCGGTCGCCGGAGACACCGGCTGTGCGGCTGCCTGCTCGGGAGCCATGTAGTCCGCGGTGCCGCCCCAGGACGATGCCTCCACCTCGTCACTGCGGCCGAGCTGCGTGGCGAGGCCGAAGTCGAGGATCACGACACGCCCTTCGGGCGTCACGAGCACGTTCGAGGGCTTGAGATCGAGGTGCAAGAGGCCCGCGGCGTGGATGGCGGCCACACCTTCGGCGAGCTGGCGCAACACTGCGCGCAGCACGGGGACTCGGTCTGGCGCGAGCGGTCGCACCCGGCTGCGACGTGCCTGGGCGACGACATCGGTGCCCTGCGGGAACACCTCCGTCGCCGGCGAGGACCAGCGGCCGCCGTCGTCCTGCCCCGGCCGCACCCAGCGCATCAAGGAGACCCCGTCGAGGAGCTCCATGCTGAAGTAGACCCGCCCCTCGTCCAGCACGAGGTCGTGGAAGCGAACCAGGTTCGGGTGGACCACGTCCGCGAGCGCGCGGAACTCCTGCTTGAGCTGGACCAGCTGGGCCGCGTCGGCCTGCCGACCGGTCTTGAGCGCCACGCGCCGCTCGTGCACGCGGTCGTACGCGGCATAGACGACGCCGCAGCCGCCCTCGGCGAGCTTGCGCTCGATGGCGTAGCGCCCTGCCACGCTCTCGGGGAGCGCTGCGCTCATCGGGCAACCCTGTCAGCAGACATCCGCGGCCTCATCCCGGTCGAATGCGCGAGGGTCCAGGGTACGCGGCGTCCCCACCCGACGGCAACTCATCCCGACGCCTGCGCGCCGCCGCAGCGTAGCAGAGGTCGGATGCAATAGATTAGCCATGTTAATCATATGATGGCGCTCTGGCCTGTCGCCCCCAGCGGTGCCAACGGAGCTCCGCGGCATCCATCCGGCTCTCCAGATGTGACGGAAGAAACTGGTATCGTGGGGTGTGCTCAGCGAGCTCTTGGCCGATCTGCAGACCGCATGGAACAGATGACGACCGAGCAGTTCGAGGGCGTCCTACGTCCGGTGTTCCAGCAGGACGAGTGGAAGCTCATCGCGGTCGGCGCGGTCATCGGCTTCCTGGTCGGTGAGCTACAGGTGTTCCTCATGCTGCATGGCTGAGGATCCGCGGCAGTCGGACGGCGGTCGTCCTGACGCGAACCGACGGGCCTCAGCCTGCGCGCTCGACCGCCGCCTGCGCGGACGTGGGGTCGAAGCGCACGATCACGAGCGTGCTGTCATCCTCCGGCTGCACGCCACCGGCGAACCGCTCGACGCTGTCGATGACGTGGCCGCACAGATCGCCCGGCGCCAGCGCGAGCCGCTCCGCGATCTCCCCGCGCAGACGCCGCGTCGAGTAGGGCGCCCCCCCGGTGTCGCGGCGCTCGTAGACCCCGTCGGTGAAGAGCGCGATGACATCTCCCCTTCGAAGCGCGCGACGCTCCTCCTTGTACGTGGCACCGTCCAGGTGGCCGAGCGCGTGCCCGCGGGCGTTCAGGGGGCGCACCGCGAGACCGCCCTTGCCCGCCTGGTGGAAGAGGTACGGGAAGCAGTGGCCTGCGTTGGCGTAGCGCAGCTCGTCGCGCGCCGGATCGACGATCGCCGCGAAGCACGTCATGTGCAGCGCCGATCGGCCCGCCCCGCGCACCGCGTCGTTGAGGAGCCCGAGCAGCTGGCCACAGGTGAGACGCTCGCCGAGCAGGGTCACGGCGGCGTCGCACGCGCCATCGACGATGGCCGTCATCAGGGCAGGCGCAGCGCCGTGCCCGGACACGTCGCCGACCAGCACCAGCAACCGACCGTCGGCGAGCCAGTGGCTCGTCCACCAGTCGCCCCCGCACTCCGCGGCCGGGGCCGAGCGGCCGGCCACCTGCAGGCCCACGCGATCCGTCGAGGACTCGGCAGGCGAGATCCGCCCCTGGATCTCGCGGCCGGCCAGGAGCTCTCGCCGTCGCCGCGCCTGCTCGACCTCACGCAGCGTCTCGTGCATGTGGTGAGCCGCACGCCGCGTCGCCGTACGGTTCGCGACGGCCTGCAGCACCGTGACGACGTAGACGAGCGGGATCATGAGGACGAAGAACAGGCGCTCCATCGGCGAGAGGCGTTCGACCGAGACGAGCCCCGGATCTGCGAACACCCCGAGGGCGATGAGGCCGGACACCGTCGCGAGCGCCAGCACTGCCAGCGGCAGCGCCGTGCGGGCGAAGGCCCGATCGTCCCCCGCGCCGAGGAACACGAGGCCGAGCGTCACGGTCGCCGTCGCGGACGAGAAGAACCCGAGGTAGACGTGGAAGCAGAGGAAGCAGGCGATGCAGATCGCGCCGAGCGCCCGGAACGTGCCCTTCGCGTAGCGTCCCGGGATGCGCACGGCGCGCTGGACCCAGAGCGCCGTCGAAAGGAGGACGAGGCTTGCGGCGATCATGAGGACTCGCGCCCAGCTCGCCCCGCCGAGCAGGAACGGCGCCGCCCCCGCGAGCAGGGCCAGCGGCACGAGCGATCGTGAGAACGCGCGCGCGCGCGCGGCCTCCTCGGCCTCGAGCTCGAGCGCGATGGCGCCCGGCGTCTCGGGAGCCAGGTCGCTCACCGGGCGATCGCCTCCGGGGAGAGCGCGAAGACGCTGTCGCGCCCCCCTTGCGCTCCGACGCTCAGGGCCAGCACGCACTGATCATGGTTCAGCGCGCGCCCCGAACCGGTGAAGGACTCGAGGTGCGCGAACACCGTGCGCACGAGGGCCCTGGCAGCGGGCTCGTTCGCGCCGGACAGCACCTCGAGCAGGCGCTCCTCGCCGAGCGCCGCGCCGCGCCGGTCGGACGAGGCGATCACGCCCTCGCCCACGAGGACGAGCCGGTCGTCGGGCCTGAGCTGCACGAGGTTGCTCTCCCTGGGCTCCCCCGTTCGCTCACCGAGGGGCGCTCCGACCACGCCGGCCACGCGACGCGCGGCCCCGTCGCGCAGCAGGTACGGCAGCCGCTGGCCCGCGCTCGCGAAGCGGAACTGTCGGGTATCGGTGTCCAGAAGCCCGACCAGGCAGGTCATCTTGACCCGCTCGCGATGCTCGAAGGCCGACCGGTCGACCAGGCTGACGAGCCCGGCCGGATCGAGCGCCTCGCCGAGCACGCGCGCGGCGGCCTCCGTCGCACCCCGGACGGCCGCGGTGAGCATGGCCGCAGGCAGTCCACCTCCGCCCGCGTTGCCGAGGACGACGAGCAGCCGTCCGTCCCGCAGCGGCTGGCACATCCAGAAGTCGCCGGTGCTCCGCGACGTGGGCTCGAGCCGCCCGGCGATCTCGCAGGCGCCGCTGCGCTGCACGGCCTCGAGATCCATCAACCGGCGCTGCAGCTCGCGGACGACCACCAGATCGCCCTCCGCCCGCTCCTCCTCCAGCACCGCGAGCGCGTCGTGGAGCCTCCGGACGGCCTTGACGGTCTCGACACGCCCGGCGCGCGCCTGGCGCGCAGCCTCCGCGTACACCACGGTCACGAACGCGAGGAAGTACCAGCGCTCGCCGACCGTCAGCACGTCGGCGCTGATGAGCGCCCGATCTGGGATGCGCCCCGCGGTCATCGCGATCGCCATCACGAAGTACCCGCCGATCGCGATGGCGCTCGTCAGCCAGGCGCCGAACAGATCGTCGCCCGCGGCGAAGAAGGCGAGCCCCGTCACGACCACGATGGCGCAGGGAGAGAACACCCCCAGGTAAGCCTGGCACGCGATCACCGTGCTCGCGCAGACGACGCCGTAGATGCGGAAGCGCAGCGGACCGTACGTGTCGTTTCTGGTGGAGCGGAGCACCGCGAGGCCCGCGACCATCGTCACGCAGCAGGCCACCTGCATGCCCAGCTTGAGCGTGCTGTCACCCCCGCAGAAGGCGATAAGGATCGCGCCAGAGCCGGCAACGATCGACAGCATCACCCCGTAACCGCTTGCCCGGGCGGCTTCCTCGCGCCGCAGCTCGACCTGCCAGGCGCCTGGAGGACTGGTCGACCTCACCGTTGCACCCGCGACCGCAGCGAGGAGATCATAAAGGGGGCACGTCAGGATACACCTCGGCCGCGCGCACGTGCACGCGTGAGGCGCCGCAGCTCACGCCTCTCGAGGAGGCCCCGGCGCGGGGTGCGGAGGCGCGTCCCGCCGTCTCGATGTACGATGGCGAGGACGAAGTGACCGGTCCGGAGCCTGATCGACCGAGCGACAGCCCCGACGCTCTCGCGGCGCTGTTCCCGCCCAACGACCGCTTCGAGCTCGTCAGCATCCTCGGCTCGGGCGGCATGGGCGTGGTGTTCGCCGCGCGCGACCGCTCGCAGGGGGGACGGGCCGTGGCGCTCAAGGTGCTGCGCAACGTCAGCCCGCGGAGCGTCCTGCGGTTCAAGCGGGAGTTCCGGGCGCTGGCGGGGGTCGTCCACCCGAACCTCGTCACCCTGTACGAGCTCTTCGTCGAGGACGCGCGGGTCTACTTCACCCTCGAGCTCGTCTCCGGCGAGTCGTTCTCGGAGTGGACCACGGGCGATCGCCGCGCGCCCACCACGGACGGCGAGGCGAAGACCTCCGAGCTCCCCCCTGCGCGATCTGCGGCGTCTCGGCCCCAGGCGGCCTGCCTCGGTGACGTCGTGGACGTCGAGCGGCTGCGCGTGGCCATGAAGGGTCTCGCTGCGGGCGTGGCGGCGATCCACCGCGCGGGCATGCTGCACCGCGACCTCAAGCCATCGAACGTCCTTCTGACCCCTGATGGCCGAGCGGTCGTCCTCGACTTCGGCCTCGTCACCGAGTCGCACGCCGATCCTGGCGAATCCCAGCACCGTGCCCTCGAGGGCACGATCGACTACATGTCGCCCGAGCAGGCCGGGATGCGACCCATCGGCCCGCCGAGCGACTGGTACACCGTGGGCCTGATGCTGTACCGGGCGCTGACCGGACGGCTCGCCTACCTCGGTGACCTCTCCGACGTGCTGCTCGACCGGCAGCGCATCCCCCCCATCCCTCCGAGCACGCTCGTCCCGGACGTGCCGGAGGACCTGGAGCGCCTCTGTCTCGACCTCCTCGCGATCGAGCCCTCGGCGCGGCCGGACGCGGACGCGGTGCTGCGCCGGCTCGGCTGCGAGGAGGAAATCCAGGTGCCGGTGCGCGCGCCAGTGGCGCACTCGATCGAGCTCATCGGTCGCGGGCGGCAGCTCGCTGCGCTCGAGGATGCGCTTGCGATGGTCCGCTCGGGCCGCACCGTGATCTGCGAAGTCCGTGGCGCGGCGGGCGCAGGCAAGAGCGCACTTCTGCAGGCGTTCCTTCGCCCCCTGGCGGGGCGCGAGGACGTCACGGTGCTCACGGGTCGGTGCGTCGAGCGCGAGTCCGTGGCGTTCAAGGCCGTCGACGGGGTGATGGACGAGCTCAGCACGTTTCTCTCGAGCCAGCCGGTCCGGCAGCTGGAGCGCTACCTGCCACGCGACGTGCACGCCCTGACGCGGCTCTTTCCCGTCCTGGCGGAGCTGCGCCTGGCCACCTCGCTGCCCGATCGCGTGCTGGCGCCTGATCGCGAGCGCGACCTCGCCTTCGCGGCCGCGCAGGACCTCTTCGCGCGCATCGCGGATACGCGGACCGTCGTCATCGCCCTCGACGACGTGCAGTGGGGGGACCGCGAGAGCGCGGAGCTCCTCGCCGCGATCCTGCGTCCGCCCGACGCGCCCACGCTGCTGTTCGTGTTCTGCGGGCTCTCGCAGGCGGGTGATCGGCGCGGCACCTTCCTCAAGCACCTCGACCAGACCCTGCGCGATCTCGACGTGGACCGCAGGGAGATCGCCGTGGGTGCCCTGCCCCTCCGTGAGGCCTCGGAGATCGTGGCGCGTCTCCTCTCCGACAGGCAGCTCGATCGCGAGCAGATCACGCACGTCGTGACGGAGGCCTCCGGCAACGCGTACTTCCTCGCCGAGCTGGTCCGCTTCCTCCGCGAGCACCCGGGGCTCCCGGTGGGCGACCAGTCGCTCGAGGCCGTGCTACGGGCGCGCGTGAGCGCCCTGCCAGCGGAGGCGCGCCGCCTGATCGAGGTGGTCTCGCTGGCGCGCCGCCCGATCCCGGTCGAGCTGGCCTCGCACGCCGCGTCCGTCGAGGACCCGGCCACGCTGACCCTCCTCAAGGGCGCGGGCCTCATCCGCACCCGCCGCGCGGCCACCGACGAGGTCGAGTGCTACCACGAGCGCGTGCGTGGGGCCGTGCTCGGCCTGCTGGACGACGCCACTCGCAGGGGCCTTCACCTCGCGCTCGCCGAGACGCTCGAGCACGCCCCGGCGCCGGACCCGGAGACGCTGGCGGAGCATCTCCTGGCCGCCGGCGAGCCAGTGCGCGGCGCGCGGTACGCGCTCGAGGCCGCCGATCGAGCCGTGGCGGAGGGCGACTTCGGCAGGGCCGCCAGGCACTACCGCGCCACGCTCGAGCACGGCGCACTGAGCGCTGCAGAGCGCGCTCGCGTGGCCCAGGCGCTGGCGGCAGCGCTCGAGAGCGCCGGCCGCGACACCGAGGCGGCCATGGTGCTGCTCGGCGGCGCGAGCGACTCGCCGCCGTCCGCCCGGTCCCGGCAGCGCGCCGCCGGACTCCTGGTGGGCGGGGGCCTGATCGATCGCGTGACCGCCGAGCTCGGCGACGTGCTCGCCGACGCGGGCCTGTCCCTCGGTGGGCCGACGCTCGGCAGCCGCCTGACGGGCTTCCTCGCCCACCGCAAGCTGCGCAGGACGTCGCAGGGTGTCACGGGCACCGCGACCTCGGCCGATCTGGCCCACCTGGACCTCTCCCTGGCGGCAGCGCGCGGCCTTGCGCTCGTCGACCCGGTCCGCGGACGCGACGCCCAGTCCCGAGCGCTCCTCCTTGCCCTCCGGTCGGGCGATCCAGGTCGACTGGCGCGCACGCTGGCCCTGGAGGCCGTCTACACGAGCGCGCTGGGCGACGAGGCCCAGGTGGGACCGCTCTTCGACCGGGCCTGCGCGTCTGCCGGCAACTCCACGCACGATCACGGGTCCATTTCCGTGTGTCGGTCGCTCTGCGCCGCGCTCGACGGACGCTTCCCGGAGGCCCTCGACCTCGCCGCCGAGGCGGAGGCAGCGCTCCGTGACCGCCCGGGCAGCGCGCGATGGGAGACGGCGATGACCACCTGGGCGCGCGCGATGGCGCTGCTCCAGCTGGGTCGGGTCCAGGCGCTCGGCGCGATGCTGCCGCGCGCGCTCCAGGACCTCGAGGGGCGAGGCGATCTGCTCGGGCTCACGCTCCTTCGGGTGGGTCCTGCCACGCAGCTGCGTATGCTGCGAGACGCGGTGGGCCCTGCCGAGGTGGAGCTCGACGGCGCGCTGGCGAGCTGGGCGGCGAGCTCCTTCCAGCTCCCGCACGCGTGGGGGCTCGCGGCGCGCGTGCGCTTGAGGCTGTACGCCGGGGACCGCGTGGGGGCGCTCGCCCTGCTCGACACGCACGCTGCGGCGATTGAGACGGCCAAGCTGCACCGACTGCCCGCCCTTCGCTCGGAGCTGCTCGGGCTGCGCGCGGCGAGCTCGATCACCGCAGCCGCTGCCAGCCCGGCCATGAGCGATCGTCTGCTGAGCGCTGCGTCAACCGACGCGCGTGCCCTGGCCGCGGCCTCCACCTGCTCTGCGCGGCCTCTCGGCCTCCTCCTCGGAGCGCTCGTGGAGAGCGCGCGGCGCCGGGACGACGCTGCCCGCGCGGGGCTCCGCGAGGCGATCCCGCTCCTCGAGGCGCAGCAACTCGGCCTGCACGCGGCGGCCGCGCGCTGGCGCCTGGGCGAGCTCACGCAGGGGAGCGAGGGCCAGCGGCTGGTCGAGGAGGCGCAGGCCGACCTTCGCAGCCGCGGCGTCGTGAGGCCCGAGGCGGCGCTCCGCCAGCTCGCCCCCAGCGCACGGGCGTGATCCTTCGGCGCCGTGGGACCGGGGCGGCGGCGTGCGCTACGCGCCCGGCGCGAGCATGGAGAAGAAGCTGTCGCTCCAGCACGACCGAAACCCGATGCAGGGTGAGACCGCGCCGCGGGCGCGCACAAACGTGATCCGGTGAACGTGCGTGCTATCCTGGCGCGACAGTGGCGGGTCCGAGTCAACGCGGTCTCCGGGTTACAAGGGAAGCGCGCACGGGGTTGACGGTGCTCGTGCTCGAGGGGCAGATCGACGCCTCCTGCACGCTCGTCGAGCAGGTCACCGGCCTGCGCGGCGAGGTGGTGCTCGACCTCGCCGGCGTGGACTTCATCAACTCGCTCGGGGTGCGCGTCTGGGTGCGAACCCTGGCGGCCCTGCGCGAGGCCGGGGCGAGCGTCGTGCTCCGCCGCTGCTCCCAGGAGATGGTCCTGCAGCTCAACATGATCCCGGAGGCCGGCGCTCCCGTGAGCTCGTTCTACGCGCCCATGATCTGCGGCGGCTGTGGCGCGGGATCCTCGGAGTGCATCGAGGTCGCGGATCACACCGCCCAGCTCTCGCGAGGCGAGATGCCGTCGCTCCGGTGTCGCGAGTGCGGCGCGGCCCTCACGCTCGACGAGCTGCCAGAGGAGTACCTCTCGTTCCTGGTCGCGGGCTGACGATCACCCGGTCGATCCGGCCGACTACTCCCGGAAGAGGTACAGCGATTTGCCGGGGTCGGCGATGCGGGAGACCGCGATGAGGCCGATCACCTCCGTCCGTCGGCCCGGTGCCAGGTTGAAGACGAGCTGTCGGACGGCCTCGAACGCCATGAACATGCCGAGCCCGGCCCCGCCCTCGCCGTCGAGCGGCGTCGGCGACGTGAAACACCGCGCGAGGTAGGCCTTGACCGTCTCGTCATCGAGCGTCCCGAACCGATCGGAGACCGCGATCCCGAACAACTCGCCGTCACAGCCGTAGCGCAAGGAGATCGCGCTCGGAGAGGCGCCGGGATTCGGGGCGTGCTTGACCGCGTTCGACAGGAGCTCGTCCGCGACGGTGCGGGCCATCGCGACCACGCGCTTGCTCATGCCCAGCTCCGCCGCATATCGCCCGACGAGGTCGGCCGCCAACGGCACTTCCTCCAGCGAGCGCAGCTCCGCGGACTTCGGCTGCAGGCCCCACGTGAGGTACTTCTCCAGCCCGAAGAGATCTCGCGAGACGATCTTGTTTGCCGTGATGACGAGCTCGCGCGCGAGGCGCGGGTTGTCGCGCGAGACGACGAAGCTCATGCGATCGCTCGCGAGGAAGGGCGCGAGCTGGGCGCGCTCCAGCTCGTCGGAGAGCAGCAGGAGCCCGCTGCGTCCGGCGGGGATGATCTCCATCGCCTTGGCCCCCGCGCCGGCATCGAAGAGCTGCGCATCGAAGATGGCCAGGGCGTAGGGAGTACGCTCGAGCGCCTCGGCGGCCCTCGGCACGTCGTCGGCGAAGTCGACCTGGCAGCCGGTCGAGCGCAGGATCTGGAACAAGGCGTCCCGCTGCCTTCGACTGGGCGTCGCCAGCAGGATCCGGCCGCTGGCTCCTTCCGTTTGGTCAGAGTCTTTCTGATCCAACTGATCCAACGCTCGCTTGGGCATCGTACCAGCGAACGCGCGCAGGGGCCAATCTACACCCGACAGGAGCGCCCACCCGCCCGTTGCGCGACTCGCGCTGCGCGATTCGCGCAAGAGCCGCCGACAGCGCGCGCATGTGGCTGCCGTTCCTGGCGGCGGCCAGCCGGCACGGCTCCTGCTTCGGGTGGTCGTGATGCGCCGGAGGGACTGGTCGGACGCACGCGCCTGGGTGCCGCTGAACTGCGAGCCCGAGTGGGCCGCCGAGGCCGCCACGCTCGCGCTCATCGCCGAGGTCGAGGGGGCCATGGAGACGGAGGACCTCGAAGAGCCCGAGCCGACCCTGCGCAGCAGACTGCCGTGCTCGAGGCCACTCGGTTGAGGTCGTCGCCAGGGACCCCGTCGCCTGACGGGCCCCCCGTGATCGGAGCGGACGACGCGGCTGCGGAGCTCGCCCTCTTCCCCCCGAGCGAGCGCTTCCGGCTCGAGCGCAAGCTCGGCGCCGGAGGCATGGGAGTCGTCTTCGAGGCCTGGGACCACGAGCGCGGCATGCCGGTGGCGATCAAGGTGCTGCGCGAACCCACGGGGCGCATGGTGCTGCGCTTCAAGCAGGAGTTCCGCGCGCTGGCCGGCGTGCTGCACGACAACCTGATCGGCTTCCACGAGCTGTTCGCGGATCTCGACCGGATCTACTTCTCGATGGACCTCGTCCGCGGCCTGACGCTGCGCCGCTGGGTCACGCCCACGGCGCCGGCGCGTCCGAGCACGACGGTTCCGACCGTCTCGGCGCTGACCCTCGGGTCGCCTCGCCCGGGCGCGCCGTCGCCCGTGCCGCCCTCGCCAGCCGACCTGGCGCGACTCCGGATCGCGCTCCGTGGGCTCGCGCGCGGCGTGGCGGCGATGCACGAGGCCGGGTGGCTGCACCGCGACCTCAAGCCGTCGAACGTGATCGTGACCGAGGAGGGCCGCGCGGTGGTCCTCGACCTGGGGCTCGTCAGCGAGGTGTCGCGGGCGCAGGCCTCCAGCGGAGAGCGCGCGCTCGAGGGCACGATCGACTACATGTCGCCCGAGCAGGCCGCGCGGATGCCGCTCGGCCCCCCCTCGGACTGGTACCAGGTGGGCGTCATCCTGTACGAGTGCCTGACCGGCCGGCTGCCCTTCCTGGGCGATGACCTCGACGTGCTCATGGACCGGCAGCGGTTCGAGCCGCCGCCGCCGAGCCAGCTGGTGGAGGGGGTGCCGGAGGACCTGGACGTCCTGTGCTGCGAGCTCCTGCGCCGGGATCCCGCCGCGCGACCGGACGGCGCGAACCTGCTCGAGCGGCTCGGCGCCAGCGAGGTGGCGCGTCCGCGAACCGGCTCTCGCAGCCGCTCGAGGTCCGAACGGGAGGTCTTCGTGGGTCGCGAGGCCCAGCTCGCGGCGCTCGGCGCGGCGCTCGAGACGACGCGCGGAGGCTGCGGCGTCGTCTGCGAGATCCATGGCCACTCCGGCTCCGGCAAGAGCGCCCTCGTGGCCCGGTACACGGCCGAGCTCGCCGAACGCCCGGACCTGCTCGTCCTCTCGAGCCGCTGCTACGAGCACGAGTCGGTGCCGTTCAAGGCGGTGGACGGCATGATGGACGGGGTGAGCCAGTTCCTCGGCGCGCTTCCACGGGAGCAGCAGGACCGCTACCTGCCTCGCGACATCCAGCTGCTCGCCCGCATGTTCCCGGTCCTGCGTCAGGTGGAGGCGGTGGCCTCGTGGCCAGCACGTCGCCACGAGCTCGCCGATCCGCAGGAGGAGCGCCGGCGAGCCTTCCGCGCTGCCAAGGAGCTCTTCGGGCGGCTCTCCAGCCTGCACACCGTGGTGATCGCGCTCGACGATCTGCAGTGGGGAGACGTGGACAGCGCCGAGCTCCTGACGGCGCTGCTCGGGCAGCCCGACCCGCCCGCGCTGCTCCTGCTCTGCGCGTATCGGACCGAGGACCGCGAGCGAAGCCTGTTCCTGCGGCAGCTCGGCCAGACGCTCTCCGGCCTCGCGGTCGATCGCCGCGAGGTGGTCATCGGCCCGCTGCCCCACGACGAGTCGTCGAGGCTCGCCCTGTCCTTGCTCGGCGGGGCGCCGGTCGATCGCGCGCGGATCTCGCAGATGGTGCGGGAGGCCGGCGGGAATCCGTTCTTCCTGCTCGAGCTCGTCCGCGCGTGCCAGGATCGTCCCGAGGCCACGCCCGAGCTCTCGTCGCTGGACGAGGTGCTGAGCGCCCGGCTGCGGCGCCTGCCGCTGGAGGCGGGGCGCCTGCTCGCCGCCATCGCGCTCTCCGGCCGCCCGGTAGCCGTGCAGCTCGTGGAGCGGGCGACCGACGTGCGCAATCCCAGCATCCTCGCCCTGCTCAAGGCGGGCAGCCTCGTGCGAACCCGGCGCGCGCAGGTGGACGAGGTGGAGTGCTACCACGACCGCGTCCGCGAGGCCGCGCTCGAGCTCTTGACGGACGACGAGCAGCGCACGCTGCACGGGCGGCTCGGCAGCGTGCTGGCCGCGCGATCGGACGAGGACCCGGAGGTGATCGCGACCCACTTCTTCGGGGCCGGCCAGCGGAAGCCCGCCTCCGTGTACGCGCTCAAGGCGGCAGCGCGGGCGGACGCGGCGCTGGCGTTCGATCGTGCGGTCGCCTTCTACCGCATGGCGCTGGCGCTGGAGCAGGGCAGCGCGGAGGAGCTGCGCGCGCTGCGCGCTCGACTCGGCGTTGCGCTGCAGAACGCCGGCCGCGCCCACGAGGCGGCCTCGGCGTACCTCGAGGCCGCCGAGGGCGGCACGGCGGCGGATGCGCTCGAGCTGCGCCGCAAGGCGGCCGAGCAGCTCCTGCGTGGCGGCCACATCGCGGAGGGCATGGCGGTCGTCAAGACCGTCCTCCAGGCCGTCGGCCTGCGGATGCCCGACACGCCGCAGGGGGCGCTCTTCTCGGCGCTCGTCCAGCGAGCACGCCTGCGCCTGCGCGGCCTGGCCTTCACGGAGCGCGACGCGTCGCAGATCACCAAGGAACAGGGGAGCCGGATCGACACCTGCTGGTCGATGGCGGTGGGGCTCGGGATGGTGGACAACGTGCGAGGCATCGACTTCGCCACGCGAAACCTCCTCCTGTCCCTGGCGGCGGGCCACCCGCTCCGCATCGCCCGCGCGCTGGCGATCGAGACCTGCTACGTGTCCACGGAAGGCCGGCCCAGCATGCGCGCCATCGAGACGCGGCTGGCGAGGACCCAGCAGATCGCCGAGCGGGCCGGCGACTGGGAATCGAAGGCCTGGCACGAGATCGCCACGGGCGTCTCGAGCTTCCTCTGCGGGGCGTGGATCCGGACGCGCCGCCACTGCGAGGAGGCCGAGCGCCTCTTCTCCCAGCGATGTCTCGGCGCGGTGTGGGAGGTGGACAACGCGCGCTTCTTCATCCTGTGGGCCGCCGCGCTGCAGGGCGATCTCAAGACGCTGTACCGGCGCACGCCCCGCCTGGTCGAGGATGCGGCCCGGCAGGGCAACGTATTCGCCTCGACGAATCTGCGCACCGGCCTGCCCAACCTGGCCTGGGTGCTGTCCGGCCAGCTCGCCGAGGCGCGCAGCCAGGCGCGCGAGGCCATGCGCGCCTGGCCCTCCGACAGCTTCAAGATGCAGCACTTCTACGACCTGCTGGCGCAGGGGAACATCGACCTCTACGCCGGCGATCCGGCCCCGAGCCAGGCGCGCCTTCTCGAGCGCTGGCCGGCGCTCTCGGGCTCGTTGCTCCTGCGCATCCAGCTCATCCGCATCCTGTCGTGGCACCTCCGCGGGCGCGTGGCGCTGGCGAGCGCGACCAGGGTGCAAACATCTGGTCGACGCTCGCTCCTGCGGGCGGCGGAGCGCGATGCCGGGCGACTGGTCCGCGAGCGGCTGCCGTGGTCGGTCGGCCTCGGTCAGCTCCTCCACGCAGGGGTCGCGAACCTCCGAGGCGACCTCGACCGAGCACGCACGTGCCTCGACCAGGCCGCCGCGTCGCTCGCCGAGGCCGACATGGGGCTCTTCCTGTCGGCCACCTGGCGTCGACAGGGCGAGCTCGTGGGCGGAGACGAAGGCGATGCGCTCGTCGCGAGGTCGCGCGACTGGATGCTGGAGCGCCGGGTCCACCAGCCGGACCACGCGACGGCGATGCTCGTGCCCGGCTTCGGCGCGCTCACGGAGTAGCGAAGCCAGGCGCCGTCATGCGCGCCCACGCGACGGCGTCGTGGACGCCGTTGGCGCGCAGCGTGGCCTCCGCCTCGGCGCGCAGCCGCGCGCCATCGGCGCCGCCGAGCAGCTCTCCGCGCCGCAGCCGCGCGACCGCGACGTGCAGCGTCATCTCGGCGCACGCGAAGCTTGCGATGGCCTGATCCAGCTCGCGGAGCGCCGCCTCCGGGCTGCCCTCGAGGGAGGCCGCGCCCGCCACCAGCGTGTGCGCCAGGCCATCGCACCACGGAGCCCGCTGGGCGCGCAGCCGCCGCGCGTCCGCGCGCACCTCGCGCAGCAGGACGCGCCGTCGCGCAGACCCCTGCGACGCCTCGAGCAGCCGGGTGCGCGCGCGCAGGCCGAGCAACGTCGCGCAGGCGATGTGCACGCGCATGATCATCGAGCGCCGCAGGGCCGCCCAGCGTTCGTCCTCGCGGCGGCGCAGCCCATCCAGGTCGCCGCGGTAGAGGTCGACGTGCGCGCGCGCGAGGTAGTCGAGCGTGTGCTGCACGTGAAAGCCGCGCTGCGACCAGTCCTGCATGGCCACGTCGAGCTCGCGCTGCGCCCCCGCTGCGTCGTCGCGCGCGAGCCAGACGGCGTTGCACCACCCGGAACGCATGCTCGTGGTGGCGTAACGATCGCCGCGCTCGGCGGCCTCGTGCAGGCGCTCTTGGGTGCGGCGCGCGAGGCGGTGCATGTCGCCGAGGTGGTACAGCGCCCACAGCTCGAAGATCTTCACGCAGTCGAGCTGCCAGGTCACCCCCCGGCACCGGTTGCGCAGGATGTCCTCGGCCGCTCCCGAGAGCTCGACACCCTCGCGCCAGCGCCCCTCCATCACCGCGGCCAGGCAGTGCGCGGCCGCGGTGAGGCCGAGCGCGTTCGGCTCCTGGATCTCCTGCGCCAGCGCCTGCGCCTGGTCGAGCAGCGCGCGCGTACGCCGACTCGCGCGCGGCCCGCTCGTCGAGACGAACGCGCCCTCGAGCGCGAGCGCGCGCGCCACGCGGTCCGACTGCCCGAGACGCAGCGCCAGCAGGAGGTGACGCGTCTGGAAGTCCGCGCCCCGGATGTTGTCGGTCATCGCCAGGCCCGACGCGGCCGACCAGCAGAGGTCGACCCGGGCGCGATCGCTCGCCGTGACCTCGCTCGGGTCGCGTCGTGCGAATCGCGTCCCGCGCGCGCGCAGGTGCAGCCGGCGCCACAGCAGCGACCGCAGCGCGCCGCCTGGACTGCCCGGGAGCTGCATGTCGAACGCGTCGAGCACGTCGCGCAGCACGGCCACGCCCTCGTCGACGTGGCCACTGACGAGGAGCTGCTCGGCCGCTTGCCGCAAGAGCTCGAGGCCGAGCGCGCGCGGGGCCCCGTGCGCCGCCTCCTGGTAGGCCGCGGCCGCCTGCCGGCCACGCCCGGCGTTCGCGAGCGCGCCCGCGAGCGCGATGCGCAGCTCGCGCTCGTCCGCGGAACCCGGCTCGCGCAACTCCAGCGCGAGGGCGTACAGGCTCGCCGCGTGCTCGAACGCCAGCGCCTCGGCGGCCCGTGCCGCGCCGAGCGCCGCGTGGTGCGCCGCGCGCGCGTGGTGGCCGGCGCCGCGCCAGTGCAGGGCCAGCGCCTGGGGCTCCGCGAGGCCGCTCGCCTCGAGCGCGAGCGCGAGCCGCTCGTGGCAGCGACGCCGCCCCACCTCGTCGAGGTGGACGAGCACCGCCTCGCGCACCCGGTCGTGGTAGGGCTCGACGAGGTCGAGGGTCCGGCTGCCGCTCGCCCGCACGAAGTTGGCCACTCGCAGCAGCGAGACCTGGCGCATCAGCGCCGGGAGCTCCAGATCCGCGGCGCGCGCGATGACCTGGAGCGAGGTCGGGGCGCCCGAGACGGCGACGAGGTAGAGCACCTGGCGCGCGGCCGCGTCGAGCCAGCAGATGCGCTGCCACAGCGCGTCGTCCAGGCTGGCCTGCGTGACCTGGCTCCTGGGCGCCACCGCGAGGTGTCGCACCAGCTCGTCGATGAAGAGCGGGTGGCCGGCAGCCTCGCGGGCGATGGCAGCGCTCACGTGCGCGAGATCGGGGTGCGAGTCGAGCGCTCGCACGAGCAGCACCTGCGCGAGCTCGGAGGCCTGCTCGGGCGGGAGCCCGCCCAGCTCGACGCGGCGAACGGCCCCCTCGAGGCGCTTCGGGTCGAGCCCAGTCGGTCGGGTGGTGGCGAGGACGAGGATGCCCGGCGCGTCCGGGGGCCGCAGCAGTGCGGCCAGCAGCGCGAGGCTGTCGGCGTCCGCCCACTGCAGATCATCGATCGCCAGCACGACGCGCCGTCGCACCGACATCCGCACGAGGAGCTCCCGGAAGGCCGCGAACACCTGCTTGCGCAGCTCCTGGGCATCGGCGACCTGCGTGGGCGCGAAGTCGGTCGCCAGCGCGCGCACGCGCCGCAGCACCGGGAACACCTGCGCGAGCAGGCCGGCGCCGGGCGGCACGACCGCCGCCACCTCGGCGTCCGGCAGACTCGCCAACCGCTGGCTGAGCTCGTCGATGCAGCCGTCGAACGCCTTGTAGGGCACGGACTCGCGCTCGTAGCAGCGGCCGCGCAGGAGCACGACGCCGGGGTCCTGTGCCGAGAGTCGCTCGGTGAACTCGCGCACGAGCGCACTCTTGCCCACGCCCGAGGCGCCGGCGATGAGCACGGTGGCGGGCTCGCGCCCGGCCACGAGCGCGGCGTAGGCCTGCTCGAGCGTGGCGAGCTCCTCTTGCCGCCCCAGGAAGGCGGGGGTCTGCGTGCACGTCACCCCGCGCGCCTGCTCGGAGGTCGGCTCCACGCCCAGGCGACGTAGCACCGCAGCGCCCGACGGCCGCTCGGCCGGCTCGAAGCGCAGGAGCTCCATGCACAGCGCGTCGAGGTCGAGCGGCACGGAGGCGACGCTGCTCGGCGCACGCGGCGCATGGCGCTGCTTGTCGAGCATTATCTCGAGCGGATTTCCCTGGTGCGGGGCCACGCCGGTGAGCGCCTCGTAGAGCATGACGCCGAACGCGTACCAGTCCGCAGCGGTCCCCGCAGGTCGGGCCGCGGCCTGCTCGGGCGCCATGTAGCGTGGCGTGCCGACGATCGCGTGTGGGGTCTCTTGCGCACCGTACGCATCGGTGACGAGCCCGAAGTCGAGCAGGACCACCCGCCCCTCCGGCGTGACCCTCGTGTTCGAGGGCTTGACGTCCCGGTGCACCTTTCCGGCGGCATGGAGCGCGTAGAGGCCGCGCCCGAGCTGCGCGAGGGCATCGCGCAGCCGGGTCTCGTCGAACGCCCCGGTCACGCGCACCACCGGCGCGCCCTCGTCCAGCTGCGGGTCCGACGAGCCGGCCAGCGTGCTCGCCATCGCCGGCTGGTCCGCGATCAGCGCGGTGACGGCCGGGACCCCGTCCGCGGTGCTCGGCGTGATGCACTCCCGCGGCGGCCTTGCCTCGCCACCGCGCACGTACGTGAGCAGGTCGCTCCCCTCCAGGAGCTCCATCGTGAAGAACCACTGACCGCCCTCCTCGAACAGGTCGCCGAGCCGGACCAGGTTCGGATGGTCGAGGGCGGCCAGCGTGCGGAACTCGTTCTTGAAGGCGAGCAGGTTATCCGCGGCCAGCCGGCGCAGGGTCTTGAGCGCTACCCGGGCTCCGCTCTCCTGGTCAACCGCCTCGTACACGGTCCCCATGCCACCCATGCCGAGCAAGCGGAGGCCGCGGAATCGATCGCTTCGGAGGCCGCGCGGCGCGGCCTGCCCGCCCCCCTCGTCATCGACACTTGGCTTGATCGCCACCGTGGATCGCACTGTTGCACGAGCCGGACCGGCACGTGGCGGCGAGCATGGCCACGCGGTTCCGACGAGGCTCGAGTCCCGATGCGCGAGCCGCGCGAGGTGCTTGCGCGATCAGCGCAGCGCGCTGCGGGCCGTCTCGTGACGCGCACGGGATCTCGGCACTTCCTTGCTGGCACGACGGTTGCTGCGCTCGCTCGATGTGATGACCAGAACAGCCAGGGCGAGAGTCAGGAGACCCGTTGGCCGTGACTTCCTCGAGCAGGACGACATCGCGACCCGTTCGCTCCTCGTGGGCGAGGTGGGTGGCGCGGGCGGCGCCGAGGTGGAGGAGCTGTGGTGCGATCTGACGCCAGATCGAGCGCGCAAACCGCACGAGTTCCCGGTGGAGTACCAGCTCGGAACGGACGCACCGCACCTGGCGCGCACCGACAGCATCGGGCGCTGCAGCTTCGTCCTCGCCACGGGCCGCCGCAACGAGGCGCCCCTGCGGCGCGGCTCGATCTGGTTCGACGTCAGCGGCCGGCGCGTGCGCCTCGATGGGTTCGTCGCCTCGAGCGCTCCAGCGGAGCTCGACCAGGAAGGCCGCCTGAGGGTCGGCGCGCGACTCGTGTTCGAGTTCGACGGGCCCTCCTCGACCATCGCGGCGCTCTTGTTCGGTGACCGGCTCACGGGCGCCGACGCCGAGGCAGTCCGTTGACCTCACCCACGAACCACACCCGCCAGGAGGGGACCTTGCTGAGCAAGATCGTCAAGAAGTTCGCCGAGCCTCGGGAGTCCAGGTCCGCCGCCGGTACGCGGGCCAAGCCGACCGTGGAGATCACCGCCTCGACCAGCGCGGCTTCGGAGCTGCTCGGGACCATCTTCGAGCACCTCGAGCTCCGTATGCGGCTCGGCCGCCTGCCTGTCGAGAGCCAGCCTCGGCTCGAGGAGCTCGAGGCGCGCCTCGCGGCCCCCATGTCGCCCGGTCGATCGCGGCGGTGGAAGCGCTTCGACGTCGCGCTCGCCGCCAGCATCACGTCCGGCGAGCACCGATACCGCAGCGCGGTCCTCGACGTCTGCGCGGGCGGCTTCCGGATCCGCGCGGTCGAGCGGCTCGTGCTCGGAGCGCCCGTCCGCGTCGAGGTCCTGACTGCGGACGGGACGACCTACTGCTTCGGATGCCGCGTGCAGTGGATCGACGGGGCGAGGAAGGTGGCGGGCCTTCACCTGTGCGGGGTGCCCTGCCCTGCGATGCGCCAGCGGTCCGCCGCCTCGGCGGCGTTCGCGAGAACCGCATCGCGCACGGTTGCTTGATTCGCGCAGCGATGCGCGATTGACGCACGCCTCGACCGGCGCAAGCCGCTGATTCCAGGAAAATTCGACCCGGCATGAACTCTGCTTGCATTGGGATGGAGTGCAACCAGGCCTGCATCGCGCTGGGCCGACCCTCGCGCTGACGACCGGGGGGATCGGGATCTTCGGGCTCACCCTCTGGCTGACCCTGCGGGGTGACCTACCGGTGAGCGCGCAGCTCGTGATGGCGACGCTGGCGCTCTACCTCATGTTCACCGTCGCACACGAGTCCGTGCACCGAAACACGAGCCCTGAGGGACGCCTCGACGAGGTCCTGGGGCGAATCGCGTCGCTGCTCCTCCTGTTCCCGTTTCCGGCCTTCCGGGTGGTCCACCTCGAGCACCACCGGCACACGAATCACGATCCCGAGGACCCCGATGCCTGGAGCGCCCGGGGACCGCGCTGGCTGCTGCCCCTGCGCTGGCTGACCCAGGATCTCTACTACTACCCTGCCTATCTGCGCCTGGAGCGCCCGCTCGGCGAGCGGCTCGAGACCGCCGTGTGGGCGCTGCTTCTTCCTTCCATCGTGGTGTACGTCGGCTGGATGGGATCGAGCGCGGTGTGGACGTCGTGGGTGATCCCCCAGCGCCTGACGGTGTTCCTGCTGGCCATCCTGTTCGACTACCTGCCGCACCGTCCGCACCACCCGATTCGCACCCACTCCCCGTACGCGGCCACGCGGGTCTTCGACCGAGCCTGGCTGACGCCCCTCCTGCTCGGCCAGAACTACCACCTCATCCACCATCTCTGGCCGCGCGTGCCCTTCCACCATTACACGCGCCTGTGGCGTGCGAGGCGTGGCGACCTCGCGGCGCACCAGGCCGTGCTGCTCCGGCGCGCCGCGGCGAAGCCGTCGAACGACCTCGAGCCTGGAGCCGCAAGTCCAGATCGAATAATCTGATCTGGCACAGCGCGTGCTGTGGTTTCCCGGGACACCGATGCGCGCATCGATTCCCCCCGCCGTACCAGCCTGGCAGCGCGAGATCGACGCTGCCGAGGCCGTCCGAGCGAGCGGCTACGGGCGCGTCCTCGCGCTGGTCGCCGGCGCAGCCTTCCTGCTCACGCTGACCTGCGGCGGCGATCCGAGGCTGCGCTCGGGGATGCTCCTTGCCGCGAGCGCCATCGTCCTCGGCGGCGTCTGGGTGTGGCGCAGCGTCGTCAGGGGACGCTACGGCACCTTCCAGTTCCGCACGTTCGGCGCCATCTGCGGCTTCGGCTCGATCGCCATCCAGGCCTATCTCGGCGTGTTCTCCCCGGCGACCATCGCGATCACGCTGGGCCTGTCGTACTGGGGCGCCAGCGACGATCGGGTGGGCGCTCACATCGTGTCCCTGAGCGCCATCGGAGGGTATGCGGTCCTCGCGACCTGCACGGCCGCAGGCCTGTTCCCCGACCGCGCGCTCGTGAGCGTCGGCGCCCTCGGGGCGAGCGAGCGGATGTACTTCGTCCCGCTCGTCTTGCTCGTCTACGTGCTGTCGTTCCAGCAGGCTCGCGCCGCACACACCGCCACGCGCAGGGCGGTCGAGCGGCTGCACGGGACGCTCATCGCCCTCGAGGAGGCGCAGACCGAGCGCGCCCTCGAGGTCGTGCGGGACCTGCAGCGCTCGATGATCCCGCAGGCCGCGACGACGAGGCATGCCTGCTTCGAGGTCTGCGGGCGACACGAGGCGGCGCGCAGCAGCGGCGGCGACTGGTGGACCTGCCGTCAGCTCGACAGCGGCAAGATCCTCGTCGCGATCGGCGCCTCCACCTGCGACGGCCTGCCCGCAGCCCTCCTCACCGCAGCTGCGATGGGCGCCTGCGCGGTCGCGGATCCCGCCCTCGGCCACCAGATGGATCCCGCCGCCCTGCTCACGCTCATGAACCGCGCGGTGGGCGATGCTGGGCGAGGCGAGTTCAAGATGCGGTGCTTCGTCGGCATCCTCGACGCGACGACGCGCACCCTGTGGCACGCCAGCGCGGGGCACGGGCTTCCCTATCTCGTCCGAGCCGCTGGGCAGGGTCATCTCGAGGCGCCGGTCGGCCCACTCCTGGGTGCCGAGGTGGAGCCGATCTACGTTTCATCCCGCCAACCGCTCGAGGTGAGCGACCTGCTGGTCCTGCACACGGCGGCGACGGCCTGGACCCGAAACGGCGCCGGCGAGGCCTTCGGCCACGCGCGTTTGCACGCGCTCGCGGCAGCGGGCGCAAGCACGCTCGAAGGCTCCTTGCAGCTTTGCTTCGACGGCCTCCGGGCATTCGCAAGCCCCGCGCACATCGCCTCCGACCGCTGCATCGTGCTCGCGCGCGTGCGCGCCGAGCCCGGGCGAGACAGCGTGTACGGCGAGGGCGGCGCCTGATGGCTCGGGACTCCATCGCCCCGGATGAGGTCTGGGTCGAGTTGCGCGCGGAGGAGGCCGCACGCGCGCGTGACTTCGCGTGGCGGATCGCCGTCGTCGCCGGTGCGGCGGCCATCGCGCCCTTGTGGCTGGGCGAGCTGGCCTGGACGCGCATCCTGATGCTCGCCGCCTGCGCGCTCCTCGTGACGCTCAGCGTCCGCCTCGTCGTGCTGGCGCGGGACGAGCGCTACCACAGCGGCACGTTTCGAACGCTGGGCGGCGCCTGCGTCGTGGCCTTCCTGTGCATCCAGCTCTATCTCGGCTTCTTCTCCGCGGGTACGACCACCGTGGTGCTCGGGCTGACCTTCCTCGGCACAGGCGACGATCGCAAGTTCGCAACTCCGCTCTTCCTGGGCGCGATCCTCCTCTACATGGTGGTGACCGCGCTGTTCGCGTTCCGGCTGCTCCCCGACCCGGGCCTCGTCACCAGCGCCTCACTGACGCTGGCCGAGCGCACCTTCTTCGTCCTCATGGTGCCGATCGTCTACCTCGTGACGGTGTGGCAGGCCGTGTTGACGCGCCGGGAGACGCGCAGCGCGGCCGTGCGCATGTACGAGGCCTTGCATGGCATCGAGCAGGCGCGGCACGAGCGTGAGCTCGCGATCGGGCGGCAGATCCAGCAGCAGATGGTGCCTGCGGACAACCTCATCCGAGCATCGGGTGCAGTGGTCGCCGGCTACTCCCAGCCAGCCGAGCAGTGCGGCGGAGACTGGTGGACGTGCCGCCCGCTTCCGGACGGACGCGTGCTGGTCGTCGTGGGCGATGTCACGGGGCACGGCGCCGGACCGGCGCTCATGACCGCGATCGTCGGCGGTGCGTGTGACGCGACCGTGAGCACCCTCGGCGACGCGTTCTCCTGCGGGCGGCTGCTCGAGCTGCTCAACCGCGCGGTCTGCCAGCTCGGTCAGGGACGCCTGCACATGACCTGCTGCGCGCTGGCGCTCGATCCGAAGTCACGGCAGGTGTCCTTCGCGAACGCCGGCCATTGCTTTCCCTATCTCGTCGACGGGGCTCAGGCCCGGGTGCTCAAGGCGCGAGGGCACGCGCTCGGCAACGTCCACGGCGCGACCTATCGGGACGAGGTCCTGGGGATGTCCGACGGGGAGGTGCTCGTCGCCTACTCGGATGGCCTCACGGAGCACCGCGATCCGAGCGGCGCGCAGTACTCCACCCGGCGCTTGCGCGCCGAGGTCGCGTGGCGGGTCGCGCTGCCAGCCGAGTCGCTCCGGGACGGCATCCTCGAGGACCTGCGCGCGTTCGGGGGCGAGACGCCGCTCGAGGACGACCTGACGCTCGTGATCGTGCGGCTCGAGCCCGCTGCGCCCGGACCAGGTCCACTCAGATCGTGATCGCCGGCGGCCCCGCGCACTCGCGGAACAGGTAGAGCGACTTGCCGGGGTCGGCGAGGCGCGAGACCGCGATGAGCCCCATGACCTCGGTCCGCCGCCCTGGCGCCAGGTTGAAGACCATCTGCCGCACCGCCTCGAAGGCCATGAACATGCCGAGGCCCGCGCCATCGTCGCCGTCCTGCGGCGTCGGCGAGGAGAAGCAGCGCACCAGGTAGGACGTGACGGTGTCCGCGTCGAGCGCGCCGAACGAGTCGGCGACCGAGACGCCGAACAGCTCGCCGTCGCAGGCGTACTGCAGCGCGACCGGCGCGACCGCGGTCCCCGCGGGCACTCGCGCGGCCTGCTTGATGGCGTTGCTCAGGAGCTCGTCGGCGACGGTGCGCGCCATCGCGACGACCCTCCGGGACAGCCCGAGGGAGGCGGCATGCTCGCCGACGGCGTCGGCGGCGACGGCGACCTCGGCGCCGCTCGCGACCCACCGCGACACCATGACCGAGCCCCAGGTCAGGTACTTGTCGAGCCCGAACAGCTCGCCGGTGATGAGCTTGTTCGCCGTGATGACGAGCTCCCGCGCGAGCCGCGGGTTGTCGCGGGAGACGACGAAGCTCAGCCGATCGCGCAACAGCAGCGGGCCCAGCGTCCGCCGGTCGACGTCGTCGGCGAGCAGGAGCACGGACGATCGCAGCTCGGGCGGCAGCTGCGTGAGCAGGGCCTCCGCGGTGGCGCCCGTGAAGATCGGCGCATCGAGGATGACGAGCGCGTAGCGCTCGCGCCCCGCGGCGGCCACGCACTCCTCGAGCGTGGAGGTGAAGTCGACTCGGCCACGTTCGGGGCCTTCATGGCAGCACGCGGCGGAGGGGTGATTCGCGCCCGGGGCGAGCCGATCTCCGGACGATGTCTGGGGCCGTGGTTCACGCGTGCTCCTCCTCGATCCTCGCGGCGGCCTGCTCGACCGGCAAGACGACTTCATGGGTGGCAGTCATGGGCGGAAGATCATCTCCGCGAAGAAGCGGATGCGGTCGCCCGGATTCGGCAGCATCTCGAGGCGCGGCGCGAGCTCGTAGAAGTTGTCCTGGGTGTAGTAGTGCTGGTCGAGCGCGTTGTAGAGGTTGGCGGCGATCTCGACCTTGCCACCGAAGAGGTTCCGGGCGCGCACCCCGAGCTGAAGGATGGCAAGCGACCCGATGCGGTCGAGGGCCAGATTCGTGGTCTGCGCGTCCTGGACCCCCGGCAGGATCGACGGCGCGGTCTGGTCGGGAATGCGGTTCGGATCCTCGTGGGATGCTGCAACGAGCACCCCGACGTTGACGTCGAGGTACTTGCGCAGGACGCCGACGATCGCGTTGGCGGTGACCCAGTTGTGCGGCAGGCTCTTCCACTCGCCGCGATCTTCCGACGTCACGCGCAGGTAGGTGTAGCCCAGCTGCAGCGCATGGTCCCCGCGCAGGTTCAGCTGGGCCAGGAACTCGCCGTTGGTGATCCCGCGCCGGGCCGAGTTCTGGTAGCGCCCGTCCGCGATCACGATGACGTGGTCCAGCACCGTGTACGAGACGTCCGCGCGCATCGACAGATCGCGCAGCCAGGTGCTCGACGAGGACAGGCGCGTGTTGATCTCCACCTGGCCTGCGCGAGACGTCTCCGGCTCGAGGTTGGGCCGGCCCGCGAACTCGACGGCCTCGCCGTTCGAGTTCGTGTTGTTGAAGACGGGCGGACGGAAACCCTCGGCGTAGTTGACCTTGGCGTGCCAGCCGGGAAGGAAGCCCCACACGAGGCCCCCCGAGCGGAGGAACTGGGCGTCGTAGCCGCGCTGGCCGCCCGCGGCCTGCACGCGGACGCCGCCGTCGAGCATCAGGCTCGGTGCGAGCCGGAGCTGCGCGTTCGCATAACCCGAGCCGACGATGCGATCGGCGTCGAACGTGAAGGGGATCTTGCACGCGATCGCGGGGCGCGCAGAGCCGTCCGGCCCGGCGTGTCCGGGGTCGAAGCCGCCGAGGTCGGACGGCGTGGGGCCGCTCGCGGTGCGCGGGCAGGCGAACGGCAGGCGGCCGGGCTCTGGTGCCGGGAAATCCGCCACCCCGTTCGTGTAGGTCTCGCGGAAGCCCTCGCCGCCGACGAGCAGGCGCAGACGCTCGGTCGCCTGGACGTCGAAGTCGAGGCTGCTGCCGTAGCGGCGGATCGTGGAGTCGACCCGGAAGGTGAGGCCTCCCGGCAGGAGCTGCGAGGCCGCCAGGATCTGGAAGTAGGTGAAGTCCCGGTTGAAGTCGACCAGGAAAGCTTTGGCATTGGCGCCCAGCTTCCCATCCGACGAACGGGCCTTGTAGTCGAGGAGCACGTTGCGGTCTGTCCAGTCGACGATCATGTCGCGGTTGAGCCCGTAGGGGTCCGTGGCGCTCGACGGGCCGAAGGGTCTTGGCGAGCCCGGCGAGAGTCCCGGCAGCTCGCCGGCGCCCACGGTGGGCGACACGCCCTTGTTCACCACGACGCCGAGGAACGTCAGGGGATAGCGCAGCCTGGTGAGCGGCAGGTTGTAGCTCAGCGAGACCGGACCGACCGCGTACTTGCCGTCGAGATGGGCGATCCAGCTGCGATCGATGTCGCTCGTCAGCGCGGGCCCGTAGCTCGCGGGCCCGCTCGGCTGCGGGGGCGGGCTCGTCAGCACCAGCTGGCGCATGGTCTTCTCCGGGCCGACGTAGCTCTCGTACGACACGTGCTGGAACACCTTGAGCCTGCCGCCGAAGAAGGCCTTGCCGGCCATCACGTAGCCACGCAGGTCGCTCTTGTTGCCCGGGCCGTCACCGTAGCCGAGGTTCGCCTCGACGCCGTCGACGTCCTCGGCGTCCTTGGTGATGAGGTTGATGATGCCGAGAAAGGAGTTCGCGCCCCAGAGCACGCCGCCCGGTCCCGACACCACCTCGATGCGCTTGATGGACTCGAGCGGGACGACGCGATTGGTGATTTGCACGCCCTCCCACGGCGAGGTGAGCGAGACGCCATCGCGCAGGAGCAACGCCGCCTGGATCGTCCCGCGCACGGAGGGCAACGTCACGACGCCGTGCTCGCCCGGATAGCTCGCCCAGCCGGGGATATCGGCGAGGACGTCGTTGACCGTGCGATAGCCTCGGCGTCGGATGTCCTCGGCGGTGATGACGGTGACGATGGCGGGGGCCTCCTGGACGGTGGTGACGCTCTTGGCGGCGGACGTCACGAGGTTCGAGAGGTCGAGCCGGCTCGTGGCTGCCGAGTGCTCCTCTTCGGTCGCCTCGAGCTCCAGCTCGGCCTGCTCCACCTCGGCCTTGTGCTGTGGGCTCGCCGCCACCGCGGGAGGCGAAGGGTCTGCCGCTCGACCTGAGGCGACGGTCGGCGCCCCGAGGAGGACGAGGACCGCCAGACGAGCGCTCCGGGCTGAAGACATCACTGCGCACCTCCCACGATCGTGATCTCCACGCGGTCGTTGCGGCGCCGCTCGGCGCGCGTCCCCTTGGTGACCTGCGGACGCCGGGCGCCGAAGCCCGCGGCGGCCATGCGGTCGTCCGCCACGCCCCGAGTAGTGAGGTAGGCGCGCACTGCCTGGGCCCGCTGCTCGGACAGCCGCTGCGGCGTCACCTTGCCGCCTCGCGCGTCTGCGTGGCCGTCGATGCGAATGCGCAGGGCGGCGTTCGCGCGCAGGCGGACCGCCAGCTCGTCCAGCTGCGCCTTGGCGGACTCCGAAAGACTCGCGCCACCGCCCGCGAAGTCCACGACGCGCTGGGCCGAGTCGTCGGTCGAGCCCGAGTCGGGGCAGCCGTCCTCGTCGTCGATGCCGTTCTTCGTCTCTGGCTCGTTCGGGCACTTGTCCTTGTCGTCCGGGATCCCGTCCCCGTCGTTGTCGAGGTCGGGGCAGCCGTCCTCGTCCTGGAACCCGTCCTTGTCCTCGGGCTCGTTCGGGCACCTGTCCTTGTCGTCGGGGATCCCGTCGCCGTCGTTGTCGAGGTCGGGGCAGCCGTCCTCGTCCTGGAACCCGTCCTTGTCCTCGGGCTCGTTCGGGCATTTGTCCTTGTCGTCCGGAATCCCATCCTTGTCGTTGTCGAGGTCGGGGCAGCCGTCCTCGTCGTCGAACCCGTCCCAGTCCTCGGGGTCGTCCGGACAGGCGTCGCGATCGTCCGGAACGCCGTCGCGATCCCGGTCGCGCGTGCGGCCGCCGACGGCGGTCGGTGTGGCCGGGTTTCCCTGCCACGAGGCGCCCACGCTCGCGTAGGCGCGGAAGTCGGACGCGCGCGCCGCCTCGCCGAGGCTCCTGCCGCCGGCGAGCTGCAGCGTGACGTCCGTCGTCGGCCGGAGCTCCGTGCCGACGAGGAAGCCCATCGTGCTGTCGCCGCGATCGCCGGGCGCCGCGACTGCCTGCATGCGCTGCAGCTCCGCCACGAGCGAGACCTGTTCGGCAGCTCGATACGCCACGCCGGCGCCGACCACGAGCTCGTGGCCGTCGGCGATGACGGGCGTGCCGGTCATCGGATCGGAGAACGCGTCCCGGTGCTGGTGGACACGAAAGCCCGCGTTGAGCGCGGCCACCACCGGCCCCGCCTTGAGGTCCGCGACCAGGCGCGGCTCGTAGACGTGCGACGACGCCCCTGCGAACGCGGTCTCGTCACCGAACGGCAGCGTCGCGATGACGATGGCGGCCACGCCGACGGGGCCGTTCGCGAGCAGCTGGCCCTTGAGGGCGAACCGCGCGTCGCCGGCGGTCGCGTTCGGCGTCGGCACGTTGGTGGCCGGCTGCTTCGCGTAGAGGTACGAGCCGGCCTGCGGATCGCCGAAGCCCTCGCCCGCCGACAGCCGGTGCAGGGGCAGGTCGAGCGCAACCTCCAGGCGATCGATGATGCCGAGGTGGGCCTGCAGGTGAACCGTCGAGATGGAGTCGTAGATTGGAACCTTGGCGGTCCGGCCTCGCGGGTCGGTGAGCGAGAGCGACAGCGGCTTGTTGGCGTAGGAAAAGCCGATGCGCAGCCCGAGATCCAGCTTTCGCGCGGTCTCGGCGCGATCGATCGTGAAGAGGCCGAACGTGTCGATCGAGGGCTGCTGAATCGCCGTCGCATCGAGGCCACGCTGGGCGATCGCGGAGCCTGGCGCGATGAACGCGGCGCCGCCGAGCAGCAAGGCCGGACAGGTCAGACGGGGCAGGGATCCTCGCATGATCGGCTCCTACTGGTGGCGGAACCGGTGGACGAAGTACCAGCCCGTGACCGAGCCACCCAAGATCGTCTCCCACTGGATCCCGCCGCCCATCCCGCTGTGCGGTTGGACCTGCGGTGGAGCGATCATCAGACAGCCGGTCGGCCCGGTTCCCGACATGAACGCGCGCGACGGATCGAAGGTGGCGAGCGTGTCGCCGAAGTAGACGGTGTTCGTGGCATTGACGTAGTCGGCGACGGGGAGCACGCCCTGCACGCCCTCGGTCATGCCGTCGCCGCCTCGGAAGCACATGACGTAGCCGCCGTTGTCGGCGAGCACGTCCTTGCCCAGCTGAGCCACCCAGGCGGTGTGGGTCTCCTTCCGGATGGCCACCGCACCGCCCGCGCCGAACACGTCGATCGGCGTCGCCGGGCTGCGCTGCTCGCCACCGACGGCCACCGACACCCAGCGGTCCATTCCCGAGCCCTGGCAGTCGTCGATGCCGACCGAGACGAAACCGGTGGAGGTGCGTGGGATCCTGCTGATCACGAAGCGGCCGTAGCGATCGAGCTTGGCCTCGGTGCCTGCCTCGAAGCCCGTCGAGAGGTCCACGGCACGCCCGAGGGGTTGCACGACGCCCACCACGAAGTCGGTCGGGCTGTAGACCGTGGCGCACACCCCGCTTGCGTCATCGAGCCGCTCGCGCTGTGGGAGCGGCAGGTTGTCCGACAGGAAGGTGGTGACCCGACCGGTGACACAGAACTCGTTCGCGCCCTGGGTCGGACACGGCGCGGGCCGCAGCCCCTCGTCGGGAGCCCCGCCAGCGCCTCCCGCGCCCCCGGCTCCGCCTCCGCCGACGCCACCGTCGGGGTTCGACGGCGGAGCGCCGATGCCCATGCAGCCGCCCTCCACCTCGACCGTGTTCGAGCCGGCCTGCGCGCATGGGTGCAGCGCCACGCAGCCGCCACTCGCCGCGTCGTATCGCGTACCCGCCTGGCACAAGGGCGGGACGACGACCTCCGCGGCGACGCACGTGCCGTTCCGGTTGACGGTGTTCGGGCCGCACTCGTTGCCGCCACAACCGGCGACGACGACCACGCTGGCCACGAGCGACGAGCGGAAGCACGACCAGGTTCGAGGATTGAGCGGGCGCATCTGTCCTCCTGTCAGAACTGCTGAGGGGCGTCGCCGAGGTTCGAGACCACGGCCACATCGAGGCTCTGTCCCGAGGTCGGGCGCGCGGGCTCGAGAAGGCGCAGGTTGGTCCTGCCTCGCGCCGGATTCGTCGCGTCGCCGCTGAGGAAGATCACGCGGCCGGGATCCTCGAGCCGGTAGAACGGCGTCGCCGCGATCGAGCCGAGGTCGCGGTTCTCGATCACGATGGTCATGCTGCGGACCGACGACAGCTCGTAGTCGGTCACGATCTCGGCGCCGCCCAGGAACCCGCCCGAGGAAGGGTCCTGGCTCTTGTTCAGGCCGTAGAACCGGCCGGACAGGGGGCCAGTGAGCTGCCTCGCGTTGGCGACGTAGTGGTCCGGGTTGCGCGAGAAGTCCTCCCGGCACGACGCCAGACGCTGCGCCGGAGAGGCGGTCTCGGGCACGGCGCGCGTCTGGATCCTGAACTCGGCCTGGAGTGATCGCTCGGCCGCGGCGGCCTTGACCGCGAGCGTGCCGTCGTAGTCCAGGCAGAACTCGTCCGCGTCACGCGGCGGGCAGTGCGCCGCCAGGGCTCTGCCCCCCTCGGTCAACCGCAAGGAGTGCAGGACCATCTCGTCCTCCGTCACCGCGAGCCCCTTGACCGGCGCTGCAGTGACGGGGTCCGCGCCCGCCATCAGGGCAGGCGCCGTCACGGTCGCCGTCCGGGCCGGCAGGAGCACGCCAGCCGCATCGCGCAGGCCATCCGAAGCCGACACCAGCGCGAACACGCCCGTGCGACGCGCTCCGAGCTGACCCGCGCGACGCTTCCAGTACTCGCAGATCGAGGGATCCTCGAACGGCGCCCCCTGCTGATCCTGGCAGTCCGCGCGCAGGATGCGCCGGCCGTGGGCATCGATGAGGCACGGGCTGCGAGGGTTGACCGCAGGTCCGAACCGGAACGTGGTGATCCGGAGCAGACCCGAGCGATCGCCGGCAGCCACGTCGACCGCGGCGTAGAGGGACATCAGGCTCGAGGCCTGGAGCTCGGGATGCGCGGGCTCCGACTCCGCGTCGCCAGCGACGCCGGTGCCTCGCTCGAACAGGAGCTCGACGTACGAGCCTCGAAACGGCTCCACGCAGCCGAGCAGCGCACAGACCGCGACCCCGGCGAACCGATGGCTCGTCTTCATTGGACCCTCCGAGCAGGTGAACTGCGGCCGCGTCAGCGCCTGGCGATCTTCTGGGCGCGCACGAGCAGGTCGGCGCCGAGCTGGCGCGCCTCGTCCTGGCGGCTCTCCGAGGCGATCACGGTGAGCGAGACCTCCTCATCGGCCTTGTAGGTCAGACGGTCGCCGTTCGCAGACTCGATGACGAGCCCCTCGGCCTCGGCGTGGGCCTTGAGCTGGCGACCCTCCGCGACACGCTCGAGCGCGTGGTAGAGGCGCGAGCTGTCGGTGACGCGCACGCCTGTGCGGTAGTCGAGCGTGGTGGTCGCGCAGCCGGAAGCCACCATCGCCAGGAGCGCCATCAAGAATCCAATCCGTCGCATCGTCCCCTCCGCCTGTCGCATGACAAGTCCCCTTTGCAGGTCGTGCGCCAGGGCGGATAGCCAGGAAAGCCAAGCAATGCCGGGACTATTTCGTGTTCGTGCGCGCCACGCGCAACCCGGCGCCACGCGTAACTCACGCAAGCGAGCTGACGTTGCGCGAATCACGCAGCGGCCAGGCTGGGGTAAGATGCCGAAGCTTGGCCGACCTGCACGAGCGTGAAACGACCATCGAGGCTGGGGACGTGGACCAGCCGGCCGGCCGCCTCGCCCTCTACGTGATGGGGGACGGGGCCATGACGAGCTTTCCCCTGCCTAGCGCGGGGGAGGTCTCGATCGGCCGATCCAACGGAGCCGACGTGGCGCTCGACGACCCGCTCGTCTCGCGCCGGCACGCCCTGCTTCGCCTGGGTGAACGCCTCCAGGTGACCGATCTGGGGAGCAGGCACGGAACGCGCGTCGGCGAACAGACGCTCGAGCCGAACCAGCCGATGGACCTCCAGCCGGGGGACATGATCTACATCGGCACCAGCATCCTCGTGCTCCAGGCCAGCGGCCTCGGTAGCCGATCGCGCCGGCTGTGGACGCACGGCTTCTTCACCACGCGGGTCGAAGAGGAGTGCACGCGCGGCGCCCGCACCGGACGCCCCTTCGGGGTGGCCCGCGTACGCGTCGAAGGCGCCGCGGCCCGAGTGGAGCGCGCCCTCGGCGAGAGCGTCCGGTCGTTCGACGTGCTGGGCATCTACGTCCCTGGCGAGTACGAGATCCTGTTCGTCGAGGTGGGCCCCGAGCAGCTCGGCCCGCTGATCGAGCGGCTCAAGGATGGGCTCGCCGAGCAGGGCCTGCGCCCGGAGATTCGATTCACGTCCTTCCCGGACGGCGGGCGATCGCCCGAGGCGCTCCTCGCAGCCTGCGCCTTCCAGCCGACTGGCCCGGTGGTCGCTCGCGCGCCCGTGCTCGGTGGCTCGCTCAAGCGCCTCGAACCGCTCATGACGCGGATCGCAGCGGGGGACATCAGCATCCTGCTCATCGGCGAAACCGGGGTGGGCAAGGAGGTCGTGACCGAGCACCTCGTGTCGCTGTCGCGGCGTGCCGGGGGCCCGCTGCTTCGCCTGAACTGCGCCGCCTTCTCGGAGACGCTCCTCGAGAGCGAGCTGTTCGGACACGAGAAGGGCGCCTTCACGGGCGCCACGGGCACGAAGCAAGGGCTGCTCGAGACGGCGGACGGAGGCACGATCTTCCTCGACGAGATCGGCGAGCTGCCACTCTCGATGCAGGTCAAGCTCCTGCGCGTGCTCGAGACCCGCCAGGTGCAGCGCGTCGGCGCGCTCAAGCCGCGGACCATCGACGTGCGCTTCATCTCCGCGACCAACCGTGACCTCGACGCCGAGATCGAGCGGGGCGCATTCCGGCGCGACCTCTACTACAGGCTCAATGGGGTCTGCCTGGTGATCCCACCGCTGCGCGAGCGCCTGGATGAGCTCGAGAGCCTGGCGCTGGCCTTCGTGGCCGAGCACGCCGCGCGCGTGGGGCGAGCCACGCCGAAGCTCAGCGCCGAGGCGCTGGACGTGATGCGCCAGTACGCCTGGCCAGGAAACGTCCGGGAGCTGCGGAGCATGATGGAGCGCGCGGTCCTGATGTGCGAGCACGCGATCCAGCCGGAGCACCTGCTGTCCGATCGCATGGTGCTGCCCGAGGCGATGGCGCGGCCATCGAGACCGACCAGCCACATCCCGGACCGCGCCACCGTGCCGCCGTCGGCCCCGACGACGGGCCAGACGGACGAGCGGCGCCGCATCCTCGAGGCGCTCGAGCAGACCGGCGGCAACCAGACGCGCGCCGCGAAGCTCCTCGGAATGTCGCTGCGAACGCTCGTCAATCGCCTGTCGGAGTACGACGTGCCGCGGCCTCGCAAGCCCACGCAGGAATGATCTGCCCGCTGCGTGAGCCGCGCAGGCCCTCGCTGCGCGATTGACGCACGCCGCCGCTCCGGCCCCGTAATGCCGCGATCTTTCGCGGTGCGCACCCGGCACGCGCGTTGCTCCGTGTCGTGCCGAGGACCAAGGATGACCAGAGCAGCCCAGTCCGTGCAGGTGAGCGAGGAATTCCTCGAGCAGGACGACGTCGACACCCGGTCCCTCAGGGCCGGCGAGCGCCGCGCCCCGCGAGTGGCGTCGGCCAGGATCAAGAGCGAGGTGGAGGAGATCTGGTCCGATCTGACGCCGGACCGAGCGCTCAGGCCGCATGAGGTGATGGTCGAATACCAGCTCGGCATCGATCCTCCGCACCTCGGCCGGACCTACAGCCTCGGCCGCTCAGGCTGCGTGATCAGTACCGGGCGGCACTTCGAGGCGCCACTGCAGCGCGGCTCCATCTGGCTGGACGTCAGAGACCGTCGCATTCGCCTCGGCGGCCACGTGATCTGGACCTCGCCGGCCGAAGAGGACGCCGAGGGCAAGATCATCGCGCCGGCGCAGCTGGCGTTCGAGTTCGATCGTCACTCGGCGGCCATCGCCGAGCTCCTGCTGCGCACCCTGCTCTCCGACGGCACCCGCGTGCGGAGCGCCTGGCGCTGACGCCCGCCCCGCCGACGACGCAGCGATCGTCCCGCCGCCTCCGCTCGCCCACGTGAGAGCCGCACCGGCCGCGGCTTCGATGCCACACCCTGCCCTCGCCGTCTGGAGGATCAGCCGAATCGCCGGCAGATCTCAGCGCGGGGCGAACAGCGTGTGCCAGGTGGTCAGGCAGACGATCGCCCCCGCCAGCGCGCCGAGGAGGACGCCGAGCCACGGGGACGGCCGCCGACGACGATGGAACCCCGCGGACTCGACGACCTCCGTCATGCGGTGGGATGGACGCGACGTGGGGAAGAGCGGTGCAGGCTGGGCTGGCTCGGCCCGGGCCGTCGCGGGGCGCGCGGAGGGCGGCGCCCGCTGCAGCTCGCGGACGAGAATCGGTGGGCTCCCTTCGCCGAGCCACATCGCCTCGGTCGCATCGTCCGGCACCGGGTACACGTGGTCGCTCACCATGCGCAGCCCTTCCCTCCGCGTCGGATAGTCGTCCGCCGGGGCAAGCGCTCCGCAGTCGGCAGGGACCACGAGGTCGGTGTCCGCATCCTCGTCGACCCGATCGATTCCCCACCGAGGCCGGGGAAGGGCCGGGGTCGACGGAGGATCCGGCAGGGGCGGGGCGATGGAGCTCACGCGCTCCCGCGGCACGGCTTCACCGGCTCGCGAGGCCCTGCGCACGCGTCAGGAGCTCGTCGGCGACCTGCTTGACGCTGCTCTGGCGCGCGTCTTCCGCGGTCACGAGCATCACCACGTCCCGGCCGTATGGCACGAGCTCCACGTAGCTGTCGGCGACGGTGACCGTGATGCCGCGTCCGCTCTCGGTCACCTCGAGCCCGCGCTCCGCAGCCGCCCTGCCGACCGCCGCCAGCATGGCCGTGGCCCCCGAGCGGATGCTCGTCGAGTACTGACGTGAGGGCGTGCAGCCGACCGTCATGGAGCCCACCGTCGTCGCGAAGAAGAGAATGCCAATCGCCCTGAGCATCGTGCACCCCGCTGGCTGTCTGCCTCGGTGCTTTGCAGGCTGCGGACCAGGACCTCGGCCGACAGATTCCGCGCACTCCGAAGCGCCGGCGAGAGAAAGTGCGCCTCGCTGCGCGACAGACGCACGCGAATGCTGCGCAAGTCGCGCAGGCACGTGTCGAGCGCGCCATCCGTTGCCTGCGCGACCGTTTCTTCGCAGGGCGCGTCGTCCAGGCCGTGGACACCGGCAATCGGGAGCTACTCGGCTTCATCGACGAGATCGCGCATCGCCGGCCGCACCCGACGCTGCCCCAGCCTCTTGTGGGCGCTTCTTTGGCTGTCTGCGTTTTCGCCCACGGGACGCCAAGGGGATCCCACCGGAAGTGCTTGAGCGCGAGCACCTCGCGAGCCGCACGCTCGTCGTCGGGTGACCTCCTCCGACCCAAGCTGCAATCCAGCTCGTACCACGATTCGCCGCAATCGCATCGTGTCAGACGGCCGGCGTAGGTTCGCGGGATGATCCAGGATGCGATTGTCCGGCTCGAGGCCGGCGGTGTGGATGTCACGCTCAGCAAGCGCTTCCCGTCTCTTGCGATCGAGCTCGGGCCCGACCGCAAGCCCGTCCCGGTCGGCGAGCGCGTGCCTGTGGCCAGCAAGGGCGACGTCGTCGGGTGCACCCTGCCGCCCATCTCGCAGCTCTATCGCGGCACCCGGAAGCCACCGAGCTTCGCCGAAGGTCCGACGCCCGAGTACATGCCGCTCTTCATGTTCCTCGAGAAGACTGCGGTGGATTTCTCCCTCGCCACCGGCCGGCTCGAGCGCGATCAGGAGATGGAGCGGCTCTATCGGCACCTGCGGCGCCGCCCCGATGGCAGCGACGGCAACGCGCTGTTCTCCTATCTGCAGGCGGCCGCGCGGCTCTACATGGCGCTCCGCGAGACCAGCCGCGACGAGCTCGACGGCGTGCTGCGTCGCCTCGAGCGCTCGGCCCGCACCTTCGGCATGGGCTACTCGAGCGAGAACTACCTCTCTACCGTCAGCCAGCACCTGCCGTAGCCGTCGTGGGCGAGCACGACATCGCCTTCCGGCACCTGCTGCGAGAGCTGCCCGACCCGCTGCTGCGGCTGGCGTTTCCGCGGAAGCGGCTCAAGGTGCTCGGGCCGATCGACGCGAGCGCCGACCGGCCACGGCAGCTCACCACGGACGCGCTCATCCGGGTGCGCGAGGGTCGCCACGAGGCGATCGTCCACGTGGAGGTCGAGCGCGGCTGGAGACCGGAGCTCCCCAGGCGGATCTTCGAGTACTCGGCCGCCGCGCACGCGCGCACCGGGCTGCCCATCGAGTCAGTGGTGCTGCTGCTCCGCCGAGGTGGCCGCCCGCCGAGAGGCGCCACCACCTACCGCGTGCGCGGGCTCGGGCACGACAGCCACGTCCTCCACTACCACGTCGTCGCGCTCTGGCAGCTCGACGCGGAGGCCATGCGCCGGCGGCTTCCACCGGAGGGTTGGGCCTTCTGCGCCGCGATGCAGGGCGCGAACGCGCGCTTCGTGCGGCGCCTGGCCGAGGACCTTCAGGCACGCGAGGACGTGCCGGCGCAGCGGCGCGAGCTCGGGCTCGGATTGCTGTTCGTGATCACCGCGGCTATCCTTGGATCAGCCACAGCGAGAGGCATCTTCCACATGGATTCGATCATGCAGAGCCCGGGCGTCCAGGAGCTCATCCACGAGTGGGAGGGCAAGGGCGAGAAGAAAGGCAGGCTCCAGGGCCTCCGGGACGTCTGCCTTGCTCTGGTCACTGCCAAGGTGCCGGCCGCCCCCAAACTGGTGCTCGATCGCATCAGGGCGATCGACGACTCGACGTTGCTGGAGAGCCTGCTCGTCGAGCTCGGCACCGCCCAGGACGCGATCGCGGCGCAGGCCGCCCTGGCCCGGCTCGGCTAATCCCTCGCGCAGCCCAGCATGGATTCGATCATGCAGAGCCCGTGCGTCCAGGAGCTCATCCACGAGTGGGAGGGCAAGGGCGAGCTCAAAGCCCTTCGTTCCGTATGCGTTAGGTCTGCTGGAGGCCAAGCTCGGCACCAAGGTGCCGGCCGACCTCTCGGCGCGGCTCGACGGTACGACTGACCTCTCGGCGCTGCAGCGCCTCGCGATAGATCTCGGCTCCGCGGCCGACGGCGATGCGGCACGGGCGATCGTCGCGCGGCTTGCATAGCCGGTCCTGCGTCCGCATCCATGCCGCGAAGAGAGTAGCCCTGGCCGAGGTCGCGTACCCGCGGTCGCTTACGCCCACCGGGCGGTCGGCACCAGAGGCGAGGATGAGGCGCGGCAGCGCGGCGACGCCCGCGTTGGTTGACCTCTGACACGAGGGTCCGCCGCCGCGATCAGGCAGCGGGGCGTGCTCGCGCGGCCCGCCGTGGACGGGCCTTCGGCGGACGAGCCTGCATCGCTTCGAGCCGCTCGCGCATGTCGGCGCGTCCCGCGAGCTTGTCGGCCGCGAGGGCGCAGAGTGCCGCCGCGGCGGCCCGGTCGATGGCGGCCCGGCCGTTCTCCCAGCGGGACACGGTCTCACCTCGCAGGTTGAGCAGCGCGGCGAGCTCGGCGGCCTTGAGGCCGACGAACCGCCTCAGGAACCGGAACCCCTCTGGCCCGCGCACGCCCTCGCGGGCGAGGACCTCGGCTGCCCGCGCCTCCGCCGGCGACGGGCCGGCGCCACCTGGGAAGTACCGCTCGCCGCACGAGCCGCAACGCTGGCCCTTCACGTGGGCCGCGAACCGCTGGCCGTCGAGCTCGCGCACATCGTCGAGCGTCGCCGCGCGCATGTCCGAGCTCCCGCACTGGTGGCACTTCTTGAGCATCCGCATCGCTCCTCTCACCAGACGGTGATCACCAGCATGTCGTCCTCGAGCACCACCTTCATCGTGAGGTCGTCCCCATCGCGATCGGGGCCGGTCACGACCCAGCCCGCGCCATCCCGCTTCGACCTCCGGGCGTTGACGAGAGCGCTGTGCACGTCCTCGCGCTGCGCGCCAGCCGCGATCATCTCGTCGTAGGCGTGACTGGTCAGCATGTAGCGGTTGGCGCTCGCGAGCCCTCGGATCGTCGTGAGTGCCTCGCGGGCGTTCACAGACCTCACCATGGTCGCGACTTGCGTTTTTGTCAAGTAGTCGGGGAACGCGCCACCCCTGCGCGACCCTCTCCGTCCGGTGGCCCGTGAGCGCGCGCTCGATCTCTTGCGGCGACGCCCGTGAGGACAAGAAGAAGCGGTTCGAAGCCAAGGGCTGGAGGGCGGCTCCGCGGCGGAGTTCCTCGAGCTGTCGAGCGAGGAGGCCGACTACGTCGAGATCCGTGTCCGACTCGCTCGGGGCCTGAAGGACCGCCGATTGCACCGTCGCGTCACCCAGACCGACATGGCACGCATGGTGCGTTCGAGCCAGTCCCGGATCGCGAAGATGGAAGCCGGGGATCCCACGGTCTCGATCGACCTCCTCATCCGCACGCTCCTCGCCCTCGGCGCCTCGCGGCGCGAGGTCGGCAAGCTCATCGCGGGCGCGCCGTCGCACGCTGCAGGGTGACTGCGCTCGACGGTCATCGGCTGCAAGTCGTTATCACGCATTTATCACGCGGGCGCTCAGCGCTCCCTTTCGCGCGGAAAAGTCGAGCGAAGCTCGCTATTTGCGGCCCTCGAATTGCGGACTGAAAATCCGCGTGTCGGTGGTTCAATTCCGCCCCTGGGCACCACTTCTCCCTGAACACTCGAGGTCCGAGTGGGTCCCACGGGACGCACGGGACCTCGGTTCGGCGGGCGTTCATCCCAGCTCCAGGCGATGAAGGACGGCCTCGCGCGACTCGCGGCGCAGGGCATCACGGCGATCGAGGACTGACCCTCGGATGTGGCCGCAGCGATCGACGATCCTGGGGGACGACGGCGCGCCGAAGATCCATCGCCACTACCTCATCGGCACCGGCAAGACCTTCGGCGTCTTCTTGCACCACTTCGTCGGCAGCGACCCGCCCACGGTCTTCCACGACCATCCTTGGACCTGGGGCATCGCGCTCGTGCTGCGCGGCGGCTACACCGAGGAGCGCCGGGATCGCGGCGGCACCAAGCTCGCTCGACGGTGGCTCGGTGCTGGCCGGATCAACGTGCTGCTCCCCGGGGTGTTCCACCGCGTCGAGCTTCGTGATGGGCGGCCGGCGTGGACGCTCTTCGTCCATGCTCGGAAGGTTCGAAGGTGGGGCTTCCTGGACTCGGTGACCGGGGCGTTCGAGCTCTGGTCGCCCACCGCTTCCCGCCATCCGTGAAGCGGCAAGTCAGGGGCGGAGCGGAGCGGGCTGCGCATCGGTGCGCGGTGCCTGCGTCCGCGCTCGCAGGCGCCCCTCGACGAGGTGAGCGAGCGCGTTCGCGTCGGGGCAGGCCTCCACCTCGGGCGCGGTGACCAGCAGCTCGGGGGAGCCGCCGCCGTCGTAGAGGACGGCGGGGAACGCGCAGGCGACGGCGGGGTAACGGCGCTGGAACTGGTCGCGGTGCAGGTGCTGGACGCGGATCTTCTGGCGGCGGACGAAGCGGACCCAGTCCATCGACGGCAGGACCGTCCCCCAGGTGATCGCGCACAGGTGGCAGGGGTACGTAGAGGAGGAGACGAGCTTGTGGATCACGTCCTTGGCGATGTTGAGCACGCCGCTGTCGGCGGCGTAGACGAACACGAGCCTGGGCTTCGCCATGGTCCTCCCAGGCTAGCAGATTCCAAGAAAGTCGAATCAGGCCTTGACGGGATAATTCGAGATCGTTAGAAACAAGGTGTGGCCGGGAAGCTCGACCATCACGCGATTCAGCTCAGCGCGCTGGGCCACCCGATCCGGCTCGCCATCCTGCGGCGCGTCGTCCAAGGGGGACCTGATGGCACGGCAGCCGGGGACATCCAGGCGGAGGTCGACATTCCGGCGTCCACCCTGAGCCACCACCTCGACCGGCTGGCCTCGGCGGGCCTCGTGACCACGCGGCGCGAGGGGACCTTCATCTACTACTCGCCCGACTTCGGGGCGCTCAGGCAGCTCACCTCGTACCTCTGGGAAGACTGCTGCAAGCGCGGCAAGGGCTGCTGCTGACCAGGCGGCCAAGCGCATTCGTGTGCCCGCATTTTCGACAGTTCTCGAAATAGAAAGGGAGACCCGACGATGAACATCCTCAAGCCTCACGTCTCGCTCAATGTCACGAACGTCGACGCCGCCGTGGCGTTCTACGAGAAGGCCTTCGGCGTGCCGGCCACGAAGCGGCGACGGGGCTACGCCAAGTTCGATCTCCAGGCGCCGGCGCTGAACCTCAGCATGGTCGAGGCGCCGCGGACGGGCGTCAACGCGAGCCACTTCGGGATCCAGGTGGCCGACACCGCGGACGTGCTCGAAGCCAAGGCGCGCTTCGAGGCGGCCGGGCTCCGCACGTTCTCCGAGGAAGACACGACGTGCTGTTACGCCGTGCAGGACAAGGTCTGGATCGAGGATCCGGATGGCAACTCGTGGGAGGTGTTCGTGGTGAAGGCGGATGCGGACTCCATGCATCGCGATCCGGCCAAGACCGAGTGCTGCGCGCCGGCCACGACCGCGCCGATCCAGATCGGGACCTCGCCCGCCAGATGCTGCTGAGGAAGCTGGTCGCGGAAGGGCTCGGGACGGCGCTGCTCCTCGCAGCCGTCGTCGGCTCGGGGATCATGGCGGAGCGCCTGGCCGGCGGGAACGTCGCCATCGCGCTCCTGGCCAACACGATCGCCACGGGCGCGGTGCTGGTCGCGCTGATCGTGACCTTCGGTCCGGTGTCGGGCGCGCACCTCAACCCGGCCGTGACGCTGTCCGCGGCGAGTCAGGGCGATCTCCCTTGGCGCGAGGTTCCGGGCTACGTCGTTGCTCAGGTGACGGGCGCGCTCGGCGGCGTCGTGACCGCGCATGGCATGTTCGCCGAGCCGGCGCTGTCGATGTCGAGGCACGCGCGGTCGGGTGCGGCGCAGGGCCTGAGCGAGTTCGTGGCCACGTTCGGGCTCGTCGCGGTGATCTGGGGATGTGGGCGGCGGCGGCCCTCTGCGGTGCCGTTCGTGGTCGCCGCGTACATCACCTCGGCGTACTGGTTCACGGCCTCGACCTCGTTCGCGAACCCGGCCGTCACGCTTGCGCGCGCCTTCACGGACACGTTCGCCGGCATCCGGCTCGCCGACGTCGGCGTGTTCGTCGCGGCGCAGCTCGCGGGAGCCGCCGCGGCCACGGTCCTCTTTCGGTGGCTGGTCCCGCCACACGCGCCGGAGCACGAAAGGCAGACCTCCCCATGAAGACCGTCCTCTTCGCCTGCGTGCACAACGCGGGGCGCTCGCAGATGGCCGCCGCACTGTTCAACGCGCTGGCCGACCCGGACAAGGCGCGCGCCGTTTCGGCGGGGACCGCGCCGGGCGAGCGGGTCCATCCCGAGGTGCTCTCCGCGATGGCGGAGCTGGGGATCGATCTGTCGAGCGTGCGACCGCAGAAGTTGACCGACGCGCTCGCGTCGCAGGCGGCAGTCCTGGTGACGATGGGCTGCGGGGAAGCCTGCCCGGTGGTTCCCGGGCTGCGGGTCCTCGACTGGCCATTGCAGGATCCCAAGGGCCAGCCCGCCCCGCGTGTGCGCGAGATCCGCGATGACGTCCGCCAGCGCGTCGCCGACATGCTCCGAGCGGAAGGCTGGGAGAGCGCGCCGCGCATCGGCCCGGCCTCGGGTGCCGACCGCGCTGCCGTGGGCCGGCTCCTCGCAGCCGCGGGCCTGCCCGACGACATCGATGATGCGTTTCCCGGCGGCTTCGCGGTGGCCCGGAGCGGTGCGCTCCTGATCGGGTGCGCGGGCCTGGAGACCCACGGGAAGCACGGCCTGCTGCGTTCGGTCGCGGTCGCCCCGACCTCTCGACGGGCCCGCCTCGGCCGCGCGCTCGTCGCCGCTCGGCTGGCGGCTGCCGAAGCGGCCGGGCTCGAGGCCGTGTACCTCCTCACCACCGATGCCGCGGACTTCTTCCGCGCGCTCGGCTTTCGCGACTGCGCCCGCGCCGATGCGCCGGCCGCGGTCCAGCAGGGCACGCAGTTCTCTGGCGGTTGCTGCGCCTCGGCGCGCTGCCTCGTCAAGCGGCTAGGAGCGACGACATGACCACCACGAACAGCCTTCCTGCTGGTGTCCCTCAGACCGAGGTCCCCCACGTCTACGCGCGCGTGGCGCCCATCTATGACGTCTGGGCCGCGCTCACGGAGTCGCGCGCTAGGCGGCGCGCCCTCGACCTGGCCCAGATCCGGGACGGCGAGCGCATCCTGGAGATCGCCGTCGGCACAGGCGGCACGTTCTCGGAGGTGCTCACGCGCAACCCGCACGGCGACAACGTGGGACTCGACCTGACGCCGCAGATGCTCGCGCGCGCGAAGGAGAAGGCCGCGCGCACCGGCGTGCCGCACACGCTCACGCAAGGCGACGCGCTGGCCCTTGCGCTCCCCGACGCCCACTTCGATCTCGTCCTGAACGCGTACATGTTCGACCTCCTGCCGGAGGCCGACTTCGGCCGCGCGCTCTCCGAGATGCGCCGCGTGCTCCGCCCGGGTGGGCGGCTCGTCCTCACGAACATGGCGCGCGGCCGCCGTGCCTGGCATCGGCTCTACGAGACCGTTTACCGCGCCCGGCCTGCCCTCCTCGGCGGCTGCCGAGGCGTGACGCTGCGCCCCCACCTCGAAGCCGCCGGCTTCCAGATCGCGCACGAGGAGTACGTCACCCAGCTCGGCTTCCCGAGCGAGCTGGTCGCCGCGCGGATCGCGAGCTGACGCGCCGGGACGCACGGGACCCAGGGGACGGATCCGCATCGTGGAGGCTCAAGGGACCACGGCGTTCCGGCCGCGCGGGATCGCCGCAGGTCGTCGGCGGCTGACGGAACACATCGATCGTCAGGGCGCCCGCATGGCCAGCTCTTTCGCGGCCTCGACGAATAGGCGTAGTGGGCCGGAGCGCTGGGCACGGCTGGGGAAGCAGAGGAAGAAGCCCGGAACCGTAGGGGCGTAGGGTTCGAGGACGCGCTGGAGGTGACCGGTTCGAAGGGGCTCGGTCACTCTGGGCTCCGCGACGTAGGCGGGCGAGCGCTACCCCGCCCACCTGGCGGCGCTGGTCGGGAGGTGATAGGGACGAGACCATGACCAACGCGCCCGCGATCCGCCTCGGCCTGCGCGAGAACCTCGGCCAGTTCTCGCTGCTCGTCGTGGTGAACGCCTTCGTGGGCGCGATGGTCGGCATGGAGCGCAGCATCCTGCCCGCGATCGCGGAGGCGGACTTCCACCTCGCGGCGCGCTCGGCGGTCCTCTCGTTCATCGTGGTCTTCGGCGTCACGAAGGCGGGCACGAACTACCTCGCAGGCCGACTGTCGGATCGGTTCGGGCGCAAGCACGTGCTGATCGCCGGCTGGCTCGTCGCCGTGCCGGTTCCGCTGCTGCTGATGGGCGCGCCGAGCTGGTCGTGGGTGCTCTTCGCGAACCTGCTGCTCGGGGTGAGCCAGGGCCTGACCTGGTCGACGACGGTGATCATGAAGATCGACCTCGCGGGAGCCAAGCAGCGCGGCCTCGCGATGGGCCTGAACGAGTTCGCCGGCTACTTCGCGGTCGCCGGGGCGGCGCTCCTGACCGGCTGGCTCGCCGCGCGCTACGGGCTGCGGCCGACGCCGTTCTACCCGGGGGTCGCCTTCGTCGCGCTCGGCCTCCTGCTCTCGGTCCTCGCGGTCCGCGAGACCCGCCACCATGTCGCCCACGAGTCCAGACAGACGAGCGCGCCCGCCGACCTGCCGAGCCAGCGCGAGATCTTCTGGCGCACGACGCTCCGCGACCGGAACCTGTCGAGCGTCACGCAGGCGGGCCTCGTCAACAACCTCAACGACGGCATGGCGTGGGGATTGTTCCCGCTGTTCTTCGCCGCCGCGCACATGCGCCTCGAGCAGATCGGCGTCCTCGCCGCCATCTACCCCGCGACGTGGGGCGCGTGCCAGCTCGTGACCGGCGCGCTCTCCGACCGCGTGGGTCGCAAGTGGCTCATCGCGACCGGCATGTGGGTCCAGGCCGGCGGCATCGCGGTCGTGATCCTCGCGTCGGGCTTCGCCGGATTCGCGACCGGCGGCGCGCTGCTCGGCGTCGGCACCGCGATGGTGTACCCCACCTTGCTGGCCGCCATCGGCGACGTCGCCCACCCGAGCTGGCGCGCCTCGTCCGTGGGCGTGTACCGCCTCTGGCGCGATCTCGGATATGCCGTCGGCGCCGTGATCGCGGGGGTCGCCGCGGATGCGCTCGGCCTCGGCGTCGCCATGTGGCTGGTGGCCGGGCTGACGCTCCTGTCCGGCACGATCGCGGCCCTGCGGATGACGGAAACGGTCCGCAAGCCGACCGCGTCGCCCTCACACCCTTTGCAACCCCCGAGCGCATGATGCCGGCCGATGTCCCGCCCCGTTCCTGACCTCCTCGAGCACATCGGCCGCACGCCGCTCGTCCCGCTGCGCCACATCGCGCGTGGGCTGCCGGTGCCGGTGCTTGTCAAAGCCGAGCACATGAACCCAGGCGGCAGCATCAAGGAGCGTCCCGCCCGAGAACCTGCACCGCGAGGTGCTCGACGCCGCCGAGCGCGTGAGCGACGAGGACAGCTTCGCGATGGTGCGCCGCCTGGTTCGCGAGGAGGGTCTGCTCGTCGGCGGATCCGCCGGCACGAACGTCGTCGCCGCACTCCGCCTCGCCGCCCGCGGCGACCTCGACGGCCCAGTCGTCACGGTCCTGCCCGACGCCTGGGACCGCTACCGCGCCAAGCCCTGGATGCAGGGCTGGGAATAGTCGGGCGGCGAGCCGTGTTCCGCCCGGCCGCCGGAACCGGCCAGCGGAACCCCCTGGGACACGCAACGAGGGCGCGCGGGAACCGCGCAGCGAAGCAACCCCTGCCCTTGTCACAGGGGGCACCCGTTGCTTCGACACGCCACTCGGCTCCCCGGGTTTCGCGGGCTTCGAGGCGCGAGCGTCCCCGGATCGCGCGGCGCACCCGTTGCAACGCGCGGCTCCAAGCGGCCGCTCCGAGCGGCGCGCGCAAAGGAGCTCCTCATGTCCGCATCGCGACCCTCGACTGCATCCGTCCGGCGCCGATTCCAGCCCTCCCGGGGCCTGGCGGGGCTCGTCCTCCTCGCCGGCGGCTGTCTGCAAGCCCCGGATGACGCCGCCGCGCCGGGCGAGCCCCCGGTGGCACGAGCCCAGCGCCCCATCGCGGGCAACGCGAACCGGATGAAGATCGCGATGGATGCGCCCTGGCGCATGGAACCCGAGCCGAGCGGCGGCTACGGACCCATCCCGGTCAGCGTCACCCTCATCGACAACGACGCCGCCAGCGAGGAGTCCGTCTTCGGCGCCGAGTACGACAAGATCACGAAGATCGTCGTCGAGGAGCGCCAGCCCTTCACCAACAACGTCCACAAGACCGAGTTCTCGATGGCGCAGCTCCACGAGATCGAGGCCTATTCGGGGCGCTGGGATCGCAACAGCTCTCGCAACTTCGACTCCGCCCCCTGCACGCCCGGCACCATCGCGTCGCTCTCGCCCGCGCAGGCCGCGTTCTCCGCCTGGGCCAGCACGTGCCCGAGCGAGTTCCCGAACGGGGGCCTGCTGTGCCGCAACTGGCGGGGCAACCAGAGCGGCTGCCAGGGCGTGGCCACCGACGCGCTGGGCGGCAAGGGCGCGTGGCACGCCACGCTCCTCTACACGCCCTTCTACCCTGCCACGTCGGGCCGCCGCGTCGCCCTGCGGATCAGGGCGCACCTGCGCGAGGACGACCTCATCTTCGACGACGACGAGACCATCGCCCACGACGTGTCCGTGCTGCTCGCGCCGGCGCCGCTGCCGAAGTTCTCGAGCGACTGGGCGTACGGCGACCTCCACTACCACACGCAGCTCACCAACAACTTCGGAGAGAGCGGCACCTCGTTCCGCGAGAGCCTCTACGCGATGAACGCGCTCGGGCTCGACTTCGCCTTCGCGACCGACCACACCTCGGACAACGACCGCATCTTCGACTTCGAGGTCCAGACGGGGGGCTACGTCCTGTGGGGGCTCGGCGACGCCAGCCCGACCAAGTGGGCGTTCGGGCACTGGCTGCTCAACCAGAGCGGCACCGGCAGCGACGGCGCCAACCGCGACGTGGCCTCGGTCCCGCGGCTGCGTCAGTTCGGCCACGCGGCGGCGCAGCTCTTCATGGCCAGCGAGGCCGACGTGATCGTCGAGGCGAACTCGGCCAGCGAGGTCGGGTTCGGCCGCATCAAGTACCGGCCGGCGGACAACAACCTCAGCACCACGCTGGCCTCCGACGGCCGCTACCTGGTCAAGGACGGCCAGGGCATCCTGGGCATCGAGCACTTCTCGCGGCAGCACCTGCTGGTCCTGCCGCGGGACCCCGCGCGACGCGACTCTGGCGTCTTCGGGGACACGAACATCTTCGGGGGGCCGAGCCGTCGCTTCAAGGACGTCCTGCAGTACGACCTCGGCCGCCGCCAGAAGGGCTACGCGTTCCTGGCGCACCCGTTCGAGCGCACGAGCTCGAGCTCCGACGGCTCGCTGCTCGTCGGATCGGGGCCCGCCATGACGCCCTACTCCGTCAAGCAGATGGAGGACGCGTTCGCCTCCCCGTACGTGCTCGGGCTCGAGTTCTGGAACGAGAACACCCGCTGGAAGAGCTCGGTCGATGTGGACTCCGACGAGAACCTCTCGCCCTTCTTCAACGACGTGCTCCCCGACCGCGCCGACGAGGCGGCGTGGCTCAAGAAGATGAGCAGCTACCTCGCGAACTGGGACGAGGTCCTCTTGTGGGGCCTCGATCCCGCGCGGACCGCGACGCTCGGCTGGCTGCCCGCCGGGGATCCCCGACGGCTGTTCATGGCCGGCGGGTCCGACGCCCACGGGGACCTCAACTACCGCCGCGAGGGCAGAAACGGCATCGACGGCATCAACGACACCGCGATCGGCAACCCGCGCAACCTGGTGATGACGGGGCCCCCGCAGATCGTGCTTCCGAACGACATCCGGACGACCCGCGGGTACTCGCAGACCCAGGTCGTCGACGGCCTGCGCAGCGGCAACTTCAGCGTCACGGACGGCCCTGCCGCGCGCATCGTGCGCGACGTGGACGGCGACGGCGTTCCGCGCGCGACGGACCCGCCGATGGGCAGCGTCTCGACCGCGTGGCCGATGGCCGCCGCCCTGCCGATCGTCGTCGAGTGGCAGACCACCTCCGAGTTCGGAGAGGTGGACGAGATCGCGCTCGTGGTCGGCGTGCACGGCCAGGGCGTCTCGACCAAGTACCGCGGCAACCTCCCGCCGGACGAGGCCGAGGCGCGTCCCACGGGCCAGTACTGGGACCTGCCAGGCGGGCGCTACTTCCTGACCGCGACGGGCACCGCGGGCGGCCCGTACTGGATGCCGCCGGATCGCTCGGCCCTGTTCGCCGACGCGCGCACCGACTCGCGCGTGCGGTGCACGGCCCTGTCGCGCAGCAGCAACGCACCGCGCACCTGCCGGATCCAGTTCCAGGTGCCGGTGAGCCAGCTCCCGGCGATCCGCGACCGCGATCTGGTGATGTTCCCGGCCAAGCGCCTCTACGTGCGCGCCGAGCTCCGCACGCAGGGGGACCTGCGCCGCGTCAAGCGCCGCGCGTACACGAACCCGGTCTGGATCGTGGAGCGCAAGCCGCTGGTCGGCGCGGTCGACACCGGGACGCTCACCCTGAGCCAGTAGCCCGGGAGAACCGTCGAGTCGTAAGATCGGCCAGGACGATGTCCATCGGCTTCCACGTGCTCCGGCTGTTCGCGCCGGTGTTGATCCTGGCCGGCATCCTCGGGTTCGTGCTGCCGGCCGAGACGAGCCTCATGAGCGGGGCCCCCGCCTACAACGTGTTCCACCTCTGCTTCGGCGCGCTCGGGCTCGCCCTCGTGCTCACCCGCCGCGAAGGCGCGATCGCCGCGTTCAACCTGGGCTTCGGCCTCATCGACCTCTACCAGGCAGCGGCGAGCCGCGCGCACTGGTTCCCGGCCGACGCGTTCCGCTGGAAGCCGGCGGACGACGTGCTGCACGTCGTCATCGGCGCGGGCCTCGTCCTCGTGGGCGCGCTCGGCCTGCGTCGACGCGGCGGTGCCCGCTAGGGGCAATGCCGGTCACTTTGCGCCGGCCTGGTCCTGGCCCTGGTCCTGGTCGAAACCCCCAGAACCACGCAGGCGAAGACCAGGACCAAGACCAAGACCAGGTGGTCAGCGGACGGATTCCGTCATTATCCGACCGGCATTGCCGCTAGGGGGCCGCTAGGGGCCGTCCTCATGATTCTACACACTCGCCGAGCCGAATCTGAGTCCGCTGCGATGACGGGCAGCCTCGGAAACGACGAAATAGAAC
>CAZQJC010000362.1:0-148153 GCA_964593795.1 uncultured Myxococcales bacterium
CGGGTCTCTGACCCGGATCCGGAGCCTGAAGCCCGAGGCCTGAAGCCCGAAGCCTTCAGCGACGGCGCTCGTCCACGGATCAGCGGGCCTGCGCAAGCCCGCATTCTCCAACGCAGTTCAACCCGTTCGGTGCTCTAGCGCCGCTGCGCGGCCTTGAGCGCCCGCATCGTCGCGGCCGCGCGCTCGACCACCTCGGCCGCCCGCTCGACCCGGTGCCGCAGCTCCATGTCGTCTGGCACGATGATCTCCCGGGCGAGACGCATGGTCTCCTGCGCCTCGTCCACCTTGCCCGCGCGCGCGTAGGCCTCCGCCAGATCGCAGCGGATCCGCAGCGCCGCCACGCCGAGCGCGACGCCCTGGGTGGCGCGCTCCAGCATCGCGATCGCGTCGATGGACTGGTTCCTTCGCAGCATGATGTGGCCGAGCAAGCCCAGGCGCTCCGGGCTCTCTGCGCCCTCGGCGATCATCGTCCGCAGGAGCTGCTCGGCCTCCTTGTCGGCGCCGAACCCGATGAGCGAGATCGCGAGCTCGTCGCGGAGCGGCAGCAGATCCTCGTCGGGGCAGAGCTGGATCGCGCGCTTGAGGAGCGGGATCGCCTGCCGGTGATCGCCAACGAGACTCGCCAGGGTCCCCCGGCGCGCGAGCAGGTACCAGTCAGGCGCGAGCGCCCGGACGACCGGATCGCGATCCACCAGACGAGCGAGGCCCACGCGGCGGTTGGCCGCCAGGCGCAGGTCGAGCTCGTGCTCGAGGCGCTCGACCGCCCACGCCGACAGCGACGGCCACGACAGGCCCACCGCGGCGGCGCACAGGGCCGCGGCCCCTGCGACGGCGACCGGGGGCAAGGCGAACGCCAGTGGCACGGCGACCAGGAGCGCCGTGATGCCGCAGGCGATCAACCGCCGCTGCCCTTCGCCCATCCGCGCCCATACTAAGAGGAGGGCCGGGGTGCGTCCACTCTACGGGCCCTTCGCAGGAGCACCGCGATCCCGAGGGCCGTGGCGGCCGAAAGGAGCGAGATGGCCTGCGACGTGGAGAGGAAGCTCGGCGCGTCGTCGGCCAGGCCCAGGGCGCGGTCGAGCCCGGGCGTGGGCAACGCGACGAGATACCGCCTGGCGGCGTCCCCTCGGAACACCTCGACCACCGTCCGCAGGATCGCGTAGCCCGCCAGGTACGCCAGCAGCACCTCGCCGTGCCGGCGCTGGCGCCGCCGCACCCAGAGCAAGGCCCCGGCGAGGAGCACGAGGCCGGCCGCCTCGTAGAGCTGCGTCGCGTGGAGCGGCGGGGTGAGCGCCTCCGCGCCGCCGATCGTGCCCGCCTCGCGCAGCACCTCGTGCGCCACGCTCCCGGCCGGGAAGCGCGCCCCCACGCTCGCCGGGGCCACGCGTCCGAAGCAACACCCTGCCGCGTAGCAGCCGAGGCGCCCGAAGAAGTGACCGATGGGCATGCCCATCGCGAGGCAGTCCGCGACCGGCAGGAAGGGGATGCGGCGCCGGGCGAGGAACCACGCGGCCGCGCCCGCGCCGCCGGCCAGACCCCCATAGAACACGAGCCCGCCCTCCCAGACCTGGACCGCCGCCGTGCACTCGCCGATCACGTGCATGGCCCCGCCTGCCCCGAGCGCCTCCCGGCAGCGCCCGAGGTAGCTCGTCGGCGTCGTCGCGAGGTACAGCGCGCGCGCCGCGACGATCGACCCCGCGAGGATCCAGAAGCAGAGGTCGAGGATCGGCTCGCCGTCCGCCGTCGCGCCGCCCCGCCGCGCCCCACGCGCCGCGACCCAGCAGCCGAGCAGGAACCCCGCGAAGATCAGCGCGCCGTAGGTGTGGATGCCGAGGTGGTGCCCCGCGAGGTCGAGCCCGACGAGCTCGAGCCTCACGTCGCCTCCCGGGCCCCCGCTGCCCCGCGGCGCGCCCGGACGATGAGCGCGATGCCCGCGATCGCGACGGGGATGCTGATGAGCTGCGAGGTCGACACCCCTGCCCACACGCCGCGCGCGTCATCGCGCAGGAGCTCGAGCGAGGCCCGCAGGATCGCGTACAGCACGGCCGCCCAGGCGAGGAGCTGCCCGTCCCAGCGTTTCCTGGGCCGCAGCCAGAAATACGTGAAGGCGAATATGGCGAGGCAGCCCACCGCCTCGTAGAGCTGCGTCGGGTGCACCGGCAGGGCAGGGGCGAGCTTGTCGATGTGGCCCGCCTTCACCTGCGCCTCGTGGGCGAGGCTCCCGATCGGGAAGCGAGCGCCCCACGGCACGGTCGTCTCCTTGCCGTAGCAGCAGCCGTTCAGGTAGCAGCCCATGCGCCCGAAGAAGAGCCCGAGGGGGATGCCGTAGCCGGCGAAGTCGCAGGTCCGCAGGAGCGGCAGCCGGCTCCGCCGGATGTACCAGAGCCCCACGCCGGTCGCGAGGATGAGGCCCCCGTAGAACACGAGCCCGCCGCGCCAGAACTTGAGGAACGACAGGCAATCACGCGGCGGATAGCAGATGTGCCTCGCGCTGTCGCACAGGTACGAGAAGCCGCACTGCGCCGCCTCGGTGCAGTAGGTGACGCGCGCGTCCACCGCCGGCACCTTCACCGGATCGAGGCAGAGGTTCACGTAGTCCTGGAGCTGGCCGTCCGTGAAGACGTGCAGGATGCGCGCGCCCACGAGGCCCGAGAGCGCCATGAGCAGGTTCCAGTCGACGATCTTCCGCTCGTCGAGGCCGAGGCGGCGCGCGTCCTTGGCCGTCAGGTGCAGCGCGCACGCGAACCCGATGACGAGGAGCGTGAAGTACGCCGGGAACGACAGCGGCCCGAGCAGCGGCAGCTCGATGCCGAAGTCGACGAGAGTGGGCCGCATGGGTCGGGGAAAGCCTACCCCTCGTCGGGGGGACGGGCCAGGGATAGGCGGATCAGGCGGGGTCGGCCTTTGCCGGCTTCTCGGCTTCCTTGGTCTTGCCGCCCGTGATGAGCAGCAGGATCACGCCGGCCACGAGCCACGCGTCGGCGACGTTGAACGTCGGCCAGCGCGTGTCCTTGTAGTGCCAGAGCACGAAGTCCGTGACCTTGCCGTAGATCATGCGATCGAGGATGTTGCCGACCGCGCCGCCGGCCACCATGCCGAGCGCCGCCGCGAGCGCGCGCTGCGAGTCGTTGATCTTGCGCACGTACCCGACCACGACCGCGAGCGCGATGAACCCGATGACGGTCAGGAAGTGGCGCGATCCCGGGATGCTGCGGAACATCCCGAACGCGCTGCCCTCGTTCTCCGAGAGTTGCCAGTCCCAGAAGCCGTCGATGAACGTCTTCGGCGCCTCGTGCAGCGTGAGCGCCTTGCGCGCCCAGATCTTCGTCGCGAGGTCGGTGGCGAACGCCAGGGCCGACCAGATGCCGAAATGGACCCAGCGGCTCACTTGACCCCTCCCGGCGCTCCGAGCGCCCCGGCGCAGCGGCTGCAAAGGTCGGGGCAGCGCGCGTCTCCGCTCGTGGTCTCGCTCCACTTCCAGCAGCGCGGGCACTTCTTCCCCGGAGCCGCGTCGATGCGCACCTCGGTCTCGTCGACGTCGTGGTCGTCGATCACCGTCTGCGACACGATGAACAGGTCGGGCAGGGCGTCCGCGAGCGGCCGCAGCCAGGCGCGGTCCTGGGCCGTGGGCGAGATCGTCAGGCGCGCCTCGAGCTGGTGGTGCTTCTGCGCGCGGAACGCCTCGAGCGCCTTGGTCACCTTGGGCCGCAGGGCGAGGAAGCTCGCGTGCGTTTCCGTCTCCTCGGCGTCGTCCTCGAGCGCCAGCGAATCCGACCACAGCGCGAGGTGCACGCTCGACGGATCGTCCTTGCGGCGCGGCAGGTGCCGCCAGATCTCCTCGCTCGTGAACACCAGGATGGGCGCGAGCAGCGTCGCGAGCTGCCGGCCGAGCTCGTAGCAGACGGTCTGGGCCGCCCGGCGCGAGCGGCTCCGCGCCGCGTCGCAGTAGAGCCGGTCCTTGATGACGTCGAGGTACAGCGCCGACAGGTCCGTCGTGCAGAGCTCGACGAGGAGCCGCACGGCCACATGCAGCTCGTAGTTGTCATAGGCCTTGCGCACCGCGCGGCTGCACTCGGCCAGACGCCGCAGGGCCCACCTGTCGAGCCAGCCGAGCTTCGCGATCGGCACCGCGTCGGTGTCCGGAGAGAAGTCATACAGATTCGACAGCACGTAGCGGGCGGTGTTGCGCACCTTGCGATACGTCTCGCCGAGCTGGTTGAGGTGCCCGCGCGAGTAGCGCACGTCGCTCGAGAAGTCCTCGCTCGCGGCCCACAGGCGCAGGATCTCCGCGCCTTGCTCCTTGAGCACGTCGTCGGGCGGGATGTACTCGATCTTGCGGCCCTCGCGCCGCGCCTTCTCGATCTCGCTCTTCGAGTAGGGCCGCCCCTGCTCGTCGAGCACGAAGCCATGCGTGAGCACCGCCTTGAACGGCGCACGGTCGCGCATGGCCACGCCGGTCAAGAGCGCCGTGTGGAACCACCCGCGGTGCTGGTCCGAGCCCTCCAGATACAGGTCCACCGGCACGTCGAGGCCAGGCACGCCCTCGCACACCGCGGCCCACGAGACGCCCGACTCGAACCACACGTCCACGATGTTGCGCTCGGGCTCGAGCTCGCGCCCGCCGCACCCGCGACAGGCCAGGCCCCCCGGTGGCAGGAGCTCGCTCGCCGGCCGCGACCACCACGCCGCGATGCCCTCCTTCTCGAAGAGCTTGGCCACGTGCTCGACCGCGTCTGGGTCCAGCGTCGACTCCCCGCAGGTCCTGCACACGAACGCCGGGATCGGCACGCCCCAGACACGCTGGCGCGACAGACACCAGTCCGGGCGCGCCTCGATCATCCCGCGGATGCGGTTCTTGCCCCAGTCCGGGATCCAGCGCGTCTTCTCGATCTCGTCGAGGGCCGTCTGGCGGAACCGATCCACCGACGCGAACCACTGCGGCGTCGCGCGGAACATCACCGGGTGCTTGCAGCGCCAGCAATGCGGGTAGGCGTGCGAGAGCTTGGCGTCCTTGGGCGACAAGAGCCGCCCCGACGCGTGGAGGTCCTCCACGATCCTGGGGTTCGCCTCGCGCGTGGTCATCCCGCCGTAGCGCTCCACGTCCGCGGCGAAGCGCCCGTCGTCGAGCACGGGGCAGTACACGTCGAGCCCGTACTGCTGGCCGATCTTGAAGTCGTCCGCGCCATGCCCCGGGGCGGTGTGCACGAGCCCGGTGCCCATGTCGGCCGTCACGTGCGTGCCGTGCATGATGAGCGAGTCCCGCTCGATCCACGGGTGCCGCGCGCGCCCACGATCCGGCACGGTGACGGCCACCTCGCGCTCCGGCTCGCCGAGCCCGCACGCCGTCCGAACGGCCTCCGCGAGGACCTTCGCCACGACGAACGCCCGCTTGCCGTAGACGAGCGCGACGTACTCGAGCTCCGGGTGCACGGAGATCCCGAGGTTGGCCGGCAGGGTCCACGGGGTCGTCGTGTAGATGACGAGCGACACCTCGAGGCCCCCGAGCCCGGCCCCGAGCCGCGCCACGTCCTCGCCCCACGGGAAGGCCACGTAGATCGACGGCGAGACGTGGTCCTTGTACTCGATCTCCGCCTCGGCCAGCGCCGTGCGGTCGGTCACACACCAGTAGACCGGCTTGCGCCCCTTGTAGACATGCCCGCGCCGCGCGAACTCGCCGATGGACCGCGCGATCGTCGCCTCGTAGCCGGGCGACAGCGTCAGGTAGGGCCTGTCGAACTCGCCGAACACGCCGAGCCGCTGGAACTCCGCGCTCTGCACCTCCACCTGCTGGAGCGCGTAGGCGCGGCACGCCTCGATGAACTCGGCTGGCGACATCGCCTTGCGCCGCTCGCCGAGCTCCCGCTCGACCGCGAGGTCGATCGGCAGACCGTGGCAGTCCCAGCCCGGCACGTAGCGACAGCGGAATCCCGCCATCGTGCGCGCCTTGACCACGACGTCCTTGAGGACCTTGTTGAGGATGTGGCCGTAGTGGATGTGGCCGTTGGCGTACGGCGGCCCGTCATGCAGCACGAAGGTCGGCGCCCCCTGCCGCGCCTCCTGGATGCGCTCGTACAGGTGCGCCTCCGCCCACTCCGCCAGGAAGCCAGGCTCGCGCTTGGCCAGGTCGGCGCGCATCGGGAACTCCGTGCGCGGGAGGTTGAGGCTGTCCTTGAAGTCGGGGCCGTCGGGGGGGCGCTTCTTGCCGCCGCCCGACGCCGGAGCTGGTGCTGGTTGTGACACGGGGCGGGGAATATACAGGTGGTCAGAACCCCGCGCTAGCATGCCCCCTCATGAGCCAGAACCGCGCCACCTGGGACGAGTACTTCATGGAGATCGCCAGGGTCGTCTCGTCCCGCTCCACCTGCCCCCGCAAGTTCGTCGGATCGGTCATCGTCCGGGACAAGACCATCCTGTCCACGGGCTACAACGGCTCGATCCGCGGGATGCCCCACTGCAGCGAGGTCGGCCACATGATGGAGAACGACCACTGCGTGGCGACCATCCATGCGGAGGCCAACGCCATCATCCAGGCCGCAAAGAACGGGGTCATCATCGAGGGCGCCAGCATCTACGTGACGGCAAGCCCTTGCTGGAGCTGCTTCAAGATGATCGGCAACGCGGGCATCCGGCGCATCGTCTTCGGCGAGTTCTACCGGGACGAGCGCATCTTCTCGGTCGCCCAGCAGCTCGGCATCGAGCTCCACCACCACGAAGCGCCACCGAAAACCTGAACAAACCGACCGAATCCTGGTCGGACCACGAGTGAATTCAAGCCCTTGTGCTTGCGTCGAAGAGTTGACACCCCGGAACGGGCTGGGCTACGGTCCTTGACCAGTGCGAATGAGAATCTTCCAGCCCCACCGGATGCGGCGCCTGGCGCTGGCCTGCGGGCTCGTCGCCGGGCTGCTGTCCTGGTCGGGCGACGCCGACGCCAGGGCCAAGCGCAAGGCCAAGCGAGGCCGTGGTTTCGCGGGCATGACCGTCGCTCCTGCCCAGCTTCGCAATGACCCGGCTCCCCGTCCTTCTGGTGACTTGCACCTCATCGGCGTGAACTTCAACGAGGAGGTGAAGGTCAACATCTACAACCCGGACGGCAGCTACAACAAGTCCGCCCTCCACGAGCTCGATCAGATCCTGCGCTGCCGTCGCACCAACACGGCCAAGCCCATCGAGCCCAAGCTGTACGAGACGCTGTCCACCATCCAGGACCACTTCGGCGGTCGCCGTATCTTCATCATCAGCGGCTTCCGCAACCAGCGGAAGACCACCAGCTTCCACTTCCACGCCACGGCCGCGGACATCCGGGTCGAGGACGTGAGCCCGCTGCAGGTCAAGAAGTTCGCCGAGACGCTCGATACCGGCGGCATGGGCATCGGGTACTACCCGAACTCGCAGTTCGTCCACGTGGACGTGCGCCCGTCGAGCTTCCGGTGGATCGACTACTCCGGATCGGGCTCCCGCAAGCGCGGCCTCGAGCCGCCCCGCGGCTTCCGCCGCAAGCCGAACGCATAGTCTTCATCACACGAGGGCGAAGATGTGCTCTTCGCCGCGGAGCCGGCGCTGCGAGGCGCTCGCGAGGAGGCGCAGGCCCGATCCTGCCAGCGCGCGCTCGAGCGAGGGTGTGGCCGGCTCGTTGCCGTCGCCCAGCACGAGGAGCGCGGGGCTGCCCGGCTTGAGCACCCGCCGGAGCGCGCGGAGCACCTCGCCGAGCTCCCGGGCGAAGCCCCGGCCGCCGCGGCCGCGCTGCCCGATCTCCTGCGATCCCGCCTGGATCAGCTCGTTTTCGAAGCCGAGCCAGGCCGAGCGCCGGGCCTGGAAGGCGGCGTAGTCGTAGACGCCTCCGTACGGCGGCGACGTGACGACGAGGTCCACGCTCGCGTCGGAGATACCGCGCAGCTCCCGGGCGTCGTCGCGCAGGACCTGGACGGCCTTGGGACGGCGGGGCAAGGCGGCCTCGAACGCGGCCATCCGCTCGGCCAGCTCCTCCGTCTTGCGGACGAAGAGGCGTGACGCGAACCCCGGCGCGTGGCGCTTCTCGACCTTCGCCAGCGAGCTGTCCGAGGTCTGCCGCGACATCTTGATCAGGATCGCCGAGAGAACGAGGTCGAGCACCGCGCGCTCCGGGCGGTCGAGCTCCGCAAGGGCTGCGCGCAGGGCGGCGAGCTCGCGAAGGACGTGCGGCGCGAACCACTCCGCCTCTCGAGCGGACGGGGCCGGCGCGTAGCCGATGGCCCGCGCCCGCTCGACGGCTCGTCCCGCACGGCCCACCAGGGCCTCGCGCTGCCGAGCCCCGAGCGGCCGGGTTCGTAGCGTGGCGAGGCGCACCGCGAGGGGATTGACGTCGATGCCGACGGCCGCGCGACCCGCGATCAGCGCCTCGACCAGCACCGTGCCGCCTCCGCAGAACGGGTCCAGCACCGTCCCTGCCTCGGGGGCCTCGCGGACCAGCCGCTTCGCCGTCTCCGGGTGCAGGCGTCCGGGATACGCGTGGAAGCCGTGGACGTGGGGCAGGGGGACGTCTCCCGGCGCATCCACGGTCAGCGCCTCGGCCAGCCTGCCGCTCCAGCCCGCGTCTCCCCAGCGGCGCACGGCGCCGCCCACCTGGGACAGCGCCCGACGTCCTGGCGCGCCGCCACCTCGTGGACGCATCGGCGTATCAGGCCGCGGGGCGGGCCGGCTCGGCCGCCGCAGGGTGCGCGCCCGTGGTGGGCTCCGGAGCACGCTTCCCGGCACCCCCGAGCGCGCGGAAGATGTACCGGAAGCGCGCCGCGGCGGTGACGTTCGAGGCCAGCGCGAGCACGCACACGGCGCCCGCGGCCAGGTGGAAGAACGGGTGGGCCGCGGCGGGCTCGAGGACGTGGGCCAGAAACGGCGCCCCGCCGAGCGCGCAGCCGAGCAGGAGGATCCGCTCCGGGCGCTGCATGGTGCCGACGTCGCCCGTGACCCCGAGCCCCTCGCCGCGCGCGCGTGAGTAGCTGATCATGAACGAGCCGAGCTGCAGGGCGAGCACGGCGTAGAAGACCCAGACGTCGCGGTAGTACACGAGGAGACCGGCGTACGCGATGAACTCCGCGTAGCGGTCGAGCACGCTGTCGAAGAGGGCGCCCGCGGGTGAGACCCGCGCCGTGGCCCGCGCCACGCGCCCGTCGAGGATGTCCAGGATCCCAGACAGGAGGAAGAGCCAGCCGCCGAGGTCGAAGAAGCCCATCCCGAGCGCCACCGCGGCGACGACGGACAGGAAGAGCGACGACAGGGTCACGCTGTTCGGAAAGACGTGCAACCGGACGAGCGCGCGCTCGAGCGGCGCGATCGCCCACACGAGGTAGTACATCGCCCAGCGCGGGACGAGCGGCGAGCGGCGGCGAGCCTCGAGGTGGGGGTCGTGGAAGGGCAGGCCGCGACGCTGAAGGCAGCGCCACGCGAAGGGCAGGAGCCCGCCCATGAAGTAGCCGAAGAGGAGGGTGGCGAGCCCGAGTGAGACGCTGTGTGCCCAGCTCGCCATGTCCATAGTGTAGTGCGCGCCAGGTCCCGGCCAAATGGCTCAGGCGACCCGGCGGACCTCGGCGGGCGCCTCGACCGGTGGAGCGGCGTGCTGCGTCGGAAGGGCCGGCAGGCCCTCGCCCGAGGGCGCGCCGAGGTTCTTGCGATCGATGCCCGAGGCATGGATGAAGCGCTGCCGCGAGGTGTCGTCGAACTGCCCGGCGTCGAAGAAGTCGAGCCCGAGCTGGAGGAGGTTGCGCCCCATGCGCAGCGAGTGCGGCCAGAAGTCGTAGAAGTCGAACTCGCTCGACTGGAAGTAGTGCTCGCGATGCTCGGCGGTCCGCAGCTTGAAGCTGTTGCGGCGGGCCATCGGCCCCGAGACCATGCGGCCGAACTGCCGGAAGCTGCGCACCCAGGAGGTCCACTCGCGCGCGCTCGGCGCGCGATCGTAGAAGGTGCCCATCGTGCCGGTCGCGAACTGCACGATCGGTGACTCGGCGTTGCGGCGCAGGTACGACGACGCCTTCGTGATGATCGTGCGGCGGCGCATGGCGCGCGAACCGATCACGTCCTCGCCGAACCGGTCGAGGTGGAAGAACATCGAGTGGTACTTCTCGGTGAGCCGGTGGTGGTGCGACTCGGACACGCCGTCGATCGCGGCGTCCCGCCGCGCGATCCAGTTGACGAGCGGGTGCAGCGTGCAGTCGAGCGCCACGTGGGAGAGCAGGCCGCCGACCAGGGCGAGCCGCTCGGGGCGCGACAGCGGGCCCTCGAACGTGCGCGCGCTCGCGATGTAGTGCGCGACGAAGTCGGCCGGCCGGTTCGCGTGGAGCTGGGCGCCCCAGAACGACTCCTCCGCCGGCCGCTTGAGGCCGTAGCGGATCGCCATCAGGACCATGTTCCCGTAGTAGGGCAGGTCGTGGAAGATGGAGCCGAGGCGGGCGTAGATCGCCTGCTCGGCCATCGCCTGCTGCATCTCGCGCGGCGTCCCCGGTTCGGCACCGAGGAGCTCGCCGAAGGTCAGGTGGAATTGCGGTGCTGGCATGTGAAGTGGTCGTCCCTCGGGCAGCCTTTCTAGCACGCCAGGGGCCACGGGTCGACATCCCACCAGCCCTCCGAAGTCCACGAGATCACCTCGGGTTCGGTCCGACCAAGCACGGCACGGTGCACGGGGGCGACAGACTTTCGACACCTGACCCGCGGTCCGGAAGGAATTGCCGCAGGTCCGACCCACCTGCCGGGGCGAAATGCCTCGGCGGGCTTTGCGGCTGGCGCCGCATTCGCTACGCTCGCGCCCTCATGGAATCGGCCCAGGACAAGGCGCGGGTTCTCGTCGAGGCCCTCCCGTACCTGTCGACGTTTCGCGGGTCCACCGTGGTCATCAAGTACGGCGGCCACGCGATGGACGATCCGGCGGCTCGTGCGGCTTTCGCGCGGGACGTCGTCCTGCTCAAGTTCGTCGGGATCTCGCCCGTCGTCGTGCACGGCGGCGGTCCGCAGATCGGGAGCCTCCTCGACCGGCTCGGCATCCCCTCGCGCTTCGTCGCTGGCCAGCGGGTCACCGACGAGGCCACCATGGACGTCGTCGAGATGGTGCTGGGCGGGAGCGTGAACAAGGAGATCGTGCGGCAGATCGCGGCCGCGGGCGGGCGCGCGGTCGGCATCACGGGCAAGGACGGGGGCCTCGTGCGGGCGCGCAAGCTGGCCGCGCTCGAGGACAAGGGCGAGCGCGTGGACCCAGGTCGCGTGGGCGAGGTCGAGATGGTCGACCCGCGCGTGCTCGAGACGCTGGTCGCCGAGGACTTCATCCCGGTCATCGCGCCCGTGGGCGTCGACGGCGAGGGCCAGACGCTCAACATCAACGCCGATCCGTTCGCCGCGCGCATCGCCGCGGCGCTCCACGCCGAGAAGCTCATCCTCCTGACCGACGTGGCGGGCCTGCTCGACGGCAAGGGCGGGCTCGTCCACCAGATCTCGGCCGCCGACGCGCGCGCGATGATCGGCGAGGGCGTCATCAAGGGCGGCATGATCCCCAAGATCGAGTGCTGCATCGACGCGCTCGCCGACGGCGTGCGGCGCGTCCACATCATCGACGGGCGCGTGGAGCACGCGATCCTGCTCGAGATCTTCACGGACACCGGCATCGGCACCGTGATCAACCGATAGGGAGCTCCATGACCGTCAAGAGGCAAGAGCAGCTCATCGAGCTCGCGCAGAAGCGACTCACGCAGAACTACCGGCAGCAGCCGATCGTGCTCTCGCGCGGCGAGGGCTGCCACGTCTGGGACGTCGCCGGAAATCGCTACCTCGACATGAACGCCGGCATCGCCGTGTCGTGCCTCGGCCACGGCCACCCGGCTTTCGTGCGGGCGATCGCCGAGCAGGCCGAGCGCCTCATCCACGTGTCGAACCTCTACTACATCGAGCAGCAGGTCCGGCTCGCGGACCGCCTCATCGCGCGCACGTGGGCGCCCGACTCGAACCGCGTGTTCTTCTGCAACTCCGGCGCGGAGGCCAACGAGGCCGCGCTCAAGCTGGCGCGCCGCTACCACGCCGTGACGACCGGGCACCCCGAGCGGATCGAGCTCATCGCGTGCGAGGGCTCGTTCCACGGGCGCACCTTCGCGGCGGTCTCCATGACCGGCCAGGAGAAGTACCGCTCGGGCTTCGGACCGATGGTGGGGCCGGTGAAGTTCGTGCCCTACGGGGATCTCGCCGCGGCCCGCGAGGCCATCACGGAGAAGACCTGCGCGATCCTGCTCGAGCCCGTGCAGGGCGAAGGGGGCGTGCGCTCGCCGCCGCCGGGCTACCTGCAAGGGCTGCGCGCGCGCTGCGAGGAGACGGGCACGCTGCTCGTCTTCGACGAGGTGCAGACGGGCGTCGGGCGCACCGGGACGTTCTTCGCGTACGAGCAGGAGGGCGTGGTGCCCGACATCGTGACCCTGGCCAAGGGGCTCGCGGGCGGCGTGCCGATCGGCGCCATGATCGCGTCAGGGGAGGTCGCGCGCGGTTTCGAGCCGGGCGTGCACGCCTCGACGTTCGGCGGCAACGCGCTCGCGTGCGCGGCGGCGCTCGCCGTCATGGACGCGATCGAGCACGAGCGGCTGCTCGACCGGGTGCGCACCGCCGGCGACCGGCTGGGGCGCGGCCTCGAGGTGGTCGCCCAGAAGCGCAAGCCCCTGACGATCGACGCACGCGGCAAGGGCCTGCTGCGCGGGATCGCGCTGTCGAAGGACGCGATGCCGTACCTGGCGCGCGCCCGTGAGCGGGGCCTGCTGCTGTCCGTGGCGGGCGGCACCGTGCTGCGCTTCTCGCCGCCCTACGTGGTCACCGACGAGCAGATCGACGAGTCCCTCGAGATCCTGTCCACCGTGCTGGAGGCGTGATGCGCGACCTGCTCTCGATCCGCGACCTCACGGCCGACGAGATCCTCACGATCATCCAGCGCGCGCGCTGGCTCAAGGAGCGGCGGCAGAAGCGCGAGCCGCACCGGCCGCTCGAGGGGCGCACCCTCGGCATGATCTTCGAGAAGGCCTCCACGCGCACGCGCGTCTCCTTCGAGGTGGGCATGTTCGAGCTCGGGGGCATGACCGTGCTCCTCCAGGGCGGCGGCTCGCAGCTCGGCCGTGGCGAGCCCATCCGCGACACCGCGCGCGTGCTGGGCAGCTACTGCGACGGCCTCGTCATCCGCACGTTCGGCCAGGACCGCGCGGAGGAGCTCGCCCGCTACTGCGAGCGGCCGGTGATCAACGGCCTGACCGACCACGAGCACCCCTGCCAGGTGCTCGCCGATCTCATGACGGTGGCCGAGGAGTACGGCGACGTGCGCGGCGTCCGGTACGCGTGGGTCGGCGACGGCAACAACATGGCGCACTCCTGGATCCACGCGGCTGCGGTGCTGGGACTCGACCTCTCACTCGCGTGCCCGTACGGCTACGATCCCGACCCGCGCGTGCTGGCGCTGGCGGAGCGCGACGGCCGGGGTCGTGTCTCGGTTGTCCGGGTGCCCGCAGAGGCGGTGCGCGGCCGCCAGGTCGTGAACACGGACGTTTGGGCGTCGATGGGCGAGGAGGCCGAGCAGAAGGCGAGAGAGCGCGCGTTCCGAGGGTTCTGCCTCGACGAGGGGCTCTTGGCCGAGGCGACCAAGGACTCCATCGTGCTCCACTGCTTGCCGGCACACCGGGGCGAGGAGATCTCGGAGGGCGTGCTGGAGGGCGACCACTCGAGGGTCTGGCGGCAGGCGGAGAACCGCCTCCACATCCAGAAGGCGATCCTTGAGATCCTGCTCCTCATGGGGGCGCGCTAGGAGGACCGTGGCGAAGCCGGAGATCTACGAGGGGCTGGGCCGGGCGGGGGAGGTGCCACGCCTGCGAGCCGGCCTGGACGTGACCAAGCTGACGCTCGGGGCGGAGGAGGGCTTCGTGCTGACGCGCGTCGATGGCACCTCGACCATCGATCAGATCCTGCAGGTGAGCCACCTTGGCACCGAGCGGACGCTCGCGATCCTGCGGCGCCTGCGCGCCGAGGACGTCATCGAGACCTCCCTGTCGGTCTGCGATCTCACGCCGGAGCAGCAGGACCGGATCAACGCCAAGCACAAGAAGCTGCACGAGATGGACCTCTTCGAGCTGCTCGAGGTCAAGGTCGACGCGCACCCGAAGGAGCTCAAGAAGGCCTACTTCGCGCTGTCGAAGGACTTCCACCCCGACCGGTATTTCGGGCGCGCGCTCGGCCCCTACAAGATCAAGCTGGAGGAGGTCTTCCGCGAGCTGTCTCGCGCCTTCGACTTCCTCTCCGTCGAGGCCCAGCGGACCGAGTACGCGCGGCAGGTCTCCGAGGCGCGCGCGCGCAGGGCCGAGGCCGAGCGGGCCGCGCTCCCTCCCGCGCCGCCGCTCCCGCCGCGCCGGCCCGTCGAGAGGCCCATCCTCCCGGGCGATGCGATCCGCTCCACGGCCGACCAGCAGCGGGTCGCCGCCCGCGCGCAGAAGCACTACGAGACGGCGATGCGCCAGATCCGCGCCGGGCGGACGATCGCGGCGGTGCCGGACCTGCGGCTCGCGACGGTGCTCGCCCCCCACAACGAGCAGTACCGGAGCCAGCTGCTCGCGGCGCAGTCCGAGTTCGACCGGCTGGCTGCAAAGGCCGAGCTGGCCCGCGCCGAGCTCGAGCTGCGCGCCGGCCGCTTCCACGTGGCGGCCGAGCTCTTCGAGCGGGCGGGCCGCTTGCTCCACGACGGCAAGGTCATGGCTCGCGCCGCCGACGCCTGGGTGCAGGCCGGCCGCGAGGATCTGGCCGAGCTGGCCCGCAGCGAGGCCTGAGGGGTCCGCGGGCCGTTTCTGCCGGCCGGGTGGGGTGGGAAGCCGGTGGGATTCGCGCTAAAGTGGTGCCGCCATGTCCGACAAGGTGATCGGGATCGACCTCGGGACCACGAACTCGTGCGTGGCCATCGTCGAGGATGGGGCTCCAGTCGTGATCCCCAACCGCGGCGGTTACAAGACCACTCCATCGATGGTTGCCATCGCCGAGAACGGCAAGCGGCTCGTCGGCCACATCGCCAAGAGGCAGGCGATCACGAACGCGGAGAACACGGTCTACGCCGCCAAGCGGCTGATCGGGCGCAAGTGGGGCTCGCCATCCATCAGGGCGGCGTCGGAGGCCGTGCCCTACCGCATCGTCGAAGGCCCTCACGATGACGTGCGCATCGAGCTGCGCAGCCAGGTGTTCTCGATCCCAGAGATCTCCGCGTACATCCTCCAGGAGATGAAGCTCATCGCCGAGGAGTACCTCGGCGAGGCCGTCGAGAAGGCCGTGATCACGGTGCCGGCCTACTTCAACGACGGGCAGCGCCAGGCGACGAAGGACGCGGGACGCATCGCCGGCCTCGACGTCATCCGCATCATCAACGAGCCCACGGCGGCCGCGCTCGCGTACGGCTTCGGCAAGCAGCTCGAGAGCAAGGTCGCCATCTTCGACCTCGGCGGCGGGACGTTCGACATCTCGTTCCTCGACATCGCGGCGGGCGTGTTCGAGGTCATCTCGACGGCGGGCGACACGTTCCTCGGCGGTGAGGACTTCGACCTGCGCATCATCGAGTGGCTGTGCAAGGACTTCGAGGCCCGGCACAACGTCGATCTGCGCAAGGACAAGATGGCGCACCAGCGCCTCAAGGACGTCGCCGAGAAGGCGAAGTGCGAGCTCTCGTCGGTCACCGAGACCGAGATCAACCTGCCCTTCATCATCTCGACCGGCAAGGCCGACGCGCTGCACCTCCAGGCGAGGCTCACGCGCGCGCAGCTCGAGGATCTCACGCGCGACCTCGTGGACCGCTGCATCGAGGTGACGCGCAAGACGCTCGACGACGCGGGCCTCACGGTCAAGGAGATCGACGAGGTCATCCTCGTCGGTGGTCAGACGCGCATGCCCCGGCTCCAGACGGCGGTCAAGGAGATGTTCGGACGCGACCCGTGCAAGGGCGTGCACCCGGACGAGGTCGTCGCGATGGGCGCCGCGATCCAGGGCTCAGCGCTCGTGACTGCGGCGAGCGACATGCTGCTGCTCGACGTGACGCCGCACTCGCTGGGCATCATGATCGTGGGCGGCTACTTCCACAAGCTCATCGAGCAGAACACCACTGTCCCGACGAGCGCCACGCACGTCTTCACGACCGTCAAGGACAACCAGACGTCGGTCAAGATCCTCGTCCTGCAGGGCGAGAGCGAGCGCGCCGAGGAGAACGAGCTGCTCGGAGAGTTCATCCTGACCGGGCTCCGGCGCGCCCCGCGCGGCGAGGTCGAGATCGAGGTCAAGTTCGAGATCTCGGCCGATGGCATCGTCAGCGTCTCGGCCAAGGACCTCGAGACGGGGACGCAACAGTCCATCACTGTCACCGCGACGAGCGGCCTGACCGAGGACGAGCTGCGCCGCATGGTCGACGCCAACAAGGACTACCTCGTCGAGTCGCGCCAGAGCGAGGAGAGCGAGCGCAAGAAGCAGGCGATCGAGCGCGCGCTCGACGACATCGAGAAGCTGCTGCCGGAGGTCGAGCGGACCATCGCGGGGAGCGAGTTCGGTCAGGACGCGGTGCGCAAGGCGCGCGCCGTGATCGAGCGCGCCAAGGGCGCGATCGCAGCGAACGATCAGGCCGCGATCACCGAGGTATCGGACTCGGTGACGCGCACGCTCAACATGTTCAAGGGTGTGGTGGCGCGGAAGGGCGCCTAGCGGTCCGTGGAGGAGCACAAGACGCCGCCCTTCGGCGTGGATCTCGCGGAGGCCGAGGAGATCCTGGATGCATCGGACCTGCTGGTCGAGGATCGGGAGGCCACGCCGCTGCCCGACGCGGCTTTCCTGCAGGCGCTTCCGACGCCGAAGCCGGAGCCGGCCGAGGACGTGCTCGATCGGCAGATCACCGTGCAGCCGGTCTCGGAGCTGCTCGGGTCGACGCCGGCGTTCACGGTGACCGAGCCGCCGCCGCCCGCCGCCTCGAGCGGTCTCAAGGCCCCGGATCCCGCGGACGAGCTCGACTTCTCGGAGCTCATGGACCTGACCGATGGCCCGGGGCGACCGCCGCCGGCCCGCCCTGCGGCGAGCGCCGAGCCGGAGCGCGTCAAGCGCGAGTGGGTGCCTCCCGCGCGCAGCGACGGAGGACCGACGGTCATCGAGTTCGAGGCCGACTCGGAGTACGACGATTACGAGGCGCCCCCTGCGCCTCCGCTGCCGCCGGGGCGCGTCTCGTTCCGGCCCGAGCCCGCGGACTCCTCGGGCGAGTTCCAGGACATCCCGACGCGCAACGTGAACCTCGCACCGCTCGCGGAGAAGCTGCGCGACGAGGAATGGAGCGGCGACGAGCCGGACACGATCGAGCTCGGCCTGCCTCCGCCACCTGCTAGCGGAGGCTCGGCACCGCGCGCCGCCGCTCCGAAGCTCGAGCCCCAGACGCTCGAGATCGGCCCCGAGGCGATCGTGAGCCTTCACCTCATGCGCGCCAAGGAGCTGTTCGAGGCGGATGACGTCGAGGCTGCGACGGACGCCGCCGAGCAGGCGATGGGCGCCGACGTGGAGGGCACCGTGCTGCGCGGTGAACGCGAGAAGCAGATCCTCCTGCGGATCTTCGAGGCGCGGATCGGGGCGTCGAATCGCCTGCCGCAGGTCATCATGAAGCAGACCGAGCTGGGCAAGCTCGGCCTCGACAACCGCAGCGCCTTCCTGCTCGATCGCATCGACGGCAACACGACCGTCGACGAGCTCCTCGACGTGTCGGGCGTTCCTCGCCTCGAGGCCTACCGCACGCTGAGCTGGCTCCTGCGTCGCGGTGTCATCGACATGCTCTGACTTCAGCTCTCCAGCGGATCGGGCGCGGCCTCGTCCTCGACGCGCCGCCGGTCCGCCCGGACCGTCCTGACGTAGCGCACGAGGTGCTCGAGGTAGCTCTCGGGGGCGGGGCAGGCGAGCCCGGTGCCCTCGAGGACCTCGAGCGTGTTCCTGCAGTTGTAGAGGACGAGGTGATCGAGCGCGTCGAGCAGGGCGAGCGGTGCGCGGGTCACCCGCTCGAGGCCAGGCGCACGCAGGATCGCGCGCGCGAGCCCCATCGGGAGCGTTGCGGCGCGCGGCGGGCGTCGGTTCGCGTGCTCGGCGACGAGCGCGTAGACCTTGCGCGCCGGCAGCGGGCACGGATCGACGAGGTGGAACGTGCGCCCGATGGCGCGCGGATCGGCGGCGATCCGCAGCGCGGCCGCGACCACCCAGTCGATGGGCGCGAGGTACAGCGGCGCGTTGCCACGCCCTGGAAGCGGCAGCGGCACGTCTGCGCGCGACTCCGCGATGAGGACGATGAGCGAGTAGGGCCCGTCGAACTTGTCGATCTCGCCGGTCCTCGAGTCCCCCACGACGGTGCCGAGCCGCAGCACGACGCAGGGGAGGTGCCGCATCGCGTCCCGCACGACCTTCTCGGCGCGGAACTTGGTCTCCTCGTAGTGGTTGCGGAAGGACTGGCCGCAGTCGAGGTCGTCCTCCAGCACGACTCCCTTGCGGCTGCCGGAGACGCCGACCGTGCTGTAGTGGACGAGGGCGCGCAGGTGCGGGCACTCGCGCGCGAGCCCGAGGACCTCGCGCGTTCCGTCCACGTTGACCTTCTCCGCCTCGCGCTCGTGGGTCCCGAGGTAGTAGACGGCCGCGAGGTGGTGGATGACGGTGATGCGCTGGGAGAGGCGGCGGTGGTCGTCCCCCGACAGGCCGAGGTCCATGTTGCAGACGTCGCCCTCGACCAGCTCGAGGCGAGCACGCTGCGGCGGCGGCAGGCTCGCGGCGAGCGCCTCGGCGGCCGCGCGGAACTTGGCGCGGACGAGGAGGTACACGTGCGCCGAGGGGTCGCGCTCGAGGGCCCCCACCGCGACACGGCGGGCCGTGAAGGCTGGAAACCCCGTCACGAGCAGGACCTCACTCGGCTTCGAGGCGGACTCCGGGATGGATGCGGCGGCTCCGTTCTTGCGCTTTCGACTCATGCGGACCCTCGAATATGTTGCCAGACCTGCTCCACTTGCCTTCGCGTGTGCTCGAGCGGGCCGGAGTTGTCGATGACGTGCGTGGCCGCGGCCACCTTGGCCGAGAGGGGGAGCTGCGCTGCGATGCGCGCGCGCGCCTCGGCCTCCGACAGGCCGTCCCTCGCGATCACTCGTGCGATCTGCGTCTCCTCTGGCACGGACACGACGATGAGGCCGCCGAGGCCGGCGTGCAGGCCGTTCTCCACGAGCAGCGCCGCCTCGTAGATGACGACGCTCGCTCCTGCCGCGCCCAGGGCCTGGATGCGGCGCGCCGTCTCCGCGCCGATGCGCGGGTGCGTGATGCCGTTCAGGCGCTTTAGGGCATCGGCGTCGGCAAACACGCGCTCGCCGAGGCGCTTGCGATCGAGGCGCCCGTCGGGCCCCAGGATGTCCTCGCCGAAGGCCGCGACGATCTCGGCCAGCGCCGGCTGGCCGGGCTCCACGACGTCGCGCGCCACCTGGTCGGCGTCGATGATCTCCGCGCCGAGGTCGCGGAACATCCGCGCCACGGCGCTCTTGCCGCTGCCGATGCCGCCCGTCAGGCCGATGACCCGCACCCCGGGCATTTGACACCACGCGCGCTGCGCCGTCGAGCACCCGAGGTAGAGTGCGCCTGTGGACGTCCCGCTCGCGGAGTACCTCGTCGAGGCGCGCTCGCCGGGCAGCTGGCCCGAGGCGGGCCCGCTCGAGATCGCCTTCGCAGGGCGGTCCAACGTCGGCAAGTCGTCGCTCATCAACACCCTGACGGCGCGCAAGGCCCTGGCACGCACGAGCAGCACGCCCGGCAGGACCAAGGGGCTCATCTTCTTCCGCGTGCAGCCGCAGGGCCGGCCGGAGCTCCGCTTCGTCGACCTGCCTGGCTACGGCTACGCGAAGGTCTCGCAGCAGGAGCGCCTCGCCTGGAAGACCCTGGTCGAGGGTTACGTCGCCGAGCGCCGCACGCTGACCGCGGTGGTCGTCATCGTCGACGCGCGCCGCGGCGTCCAGGCGGAGGACTGCGATCTCGTGGAGTGGCTGCTCTCGCTCGGTCGCAGGCCGTGCGTCGTCCTGACCAAGCTCGACAAGCTCGCGCGCAACGAGCGCAAGCCCACCATGGACGCGGCGCGCGCGGCCTTCGTCAAGGCTGGCCTCGCCCTGTCGCGACCTCCGATCGGCTTCTCGAGCCAGACGCGCGAGGGCCGCGACGCGCTCTGGGCGCGCTTGCTCGAGGGCGCCGCGTGACGGACGAGCCCGGCCGCGCCCCCCGCTTCGCGATCCTGCCGGTGACGCACGCCGACCTCGACGCCGTCGTGGCCATCTCGCGCGACGGCGGCGTGCCGTGGGCCCGCCACCAGTTCCTCGAGGAGCTCGAGCGCGCTTGGTCCCGGATCGAGGTCGTCAAGCTCGGGGGCGCGGGCGAGGTCCTGGCCTTCGTGTGCTACTGGCTGGTGGCCGACGAGGTCCACGTGCTCAACGTCGCGACGTCGCCCGAGGAGCGCCGCCGAGGCCACGCCACCCGACTCCTCGAGCACGTCGCTCGCGTGGGCAGGCAGCGCGGCGCGCGGGAGATCACCCTCGAGGTGCGGCGCTCGAACGCGGCCGCGAACGCGCTCTATCGTCACCTGGGTTACCGGCTGGTGGGCGTCCGCCCCGCGTACTACGTCGAGGATCGCGAGGACGCGCTGCTCCTCACGCTGGATCTGTGAGCGTCAGCGCTGGATGACGAGGTCCACGCGCGAGCTTCCTCCCGAGCTCGCCGCGAAGATGATGGCGGTGGTCGCGATCACGCCACCAGCGGCCGCCCACACCCACCACTTGCTCCACCACGCGGAGGCTTCGGCGACCGGCTGCAGCGTGGGGTGCACCTCGACCACGCCCTCGGGCGGCACGTCGAGCTTGACCGTGAAGTCGGAGAAGCCGTCCTTGGCCACGCGAACCGTGTACTGGCTCGGCGCGCGCACGCGCAGCGGGGACAGCGGCAGCGCGCCGCGCGGCCGCCCGTCGAGGAACACGCGCGCACCCGCGGGCGTGGCGCTGACGCGGATCTCGCCGAAGCGCACGAAGTCCTCGGCCGGCAGCAGGGCCTGCAGGTACTTCATGAGCTCGCCGTCGCTCGGGCTCGCTTCGGGCGCCAGCGACTCGGCCTCGCGGGCCGCCACGCGCGCATCGGTGACCACCACGCGCTGGAGCGCGAGCACCACGTCGCCGAGCTGCGAGAGGCCCACCAGCAGCACCTCGTCGACGCCGAGGCGGCCCCCGAGGTCCGCCACGCAGCGCGTGTCCCCGCCGCACCGCGCGAGCCTCTCGTCGACGCGCGGCAGGCGCCGGCGCGCCTCGGCCGGACCGACGACCTGGAGGGAGGTCGCGCGCCCGAGCACGGCGGCCAGCCGGTCGCCGAGCCCGGGTAGGGCCGTGACGCCCGCGCGGTACTCGAGCACCGCGACCGCGCGCGCGCGCGCCTCGGCGGTCGCGCTCACCAGCATCGCGAGCGCGCAGCACGCGAGCGGAAGGAGCCTCACGTCCCTCCGAAAAGGAAGTGTGCGCCGCGTGCCTGGAAGGGCTGGGCGACGCCGCGTCCCTGGCAGGTGATGTCGAAGGGCACGGGCAGCACGTCGAGCGTGCAGGAGAGCTTGCAGCTCCGCACGCTCTCTTGCGCCCGGCGCTCCAGCCAGGTGGCCCCGGAGGAGAGGTCGACGCCCCAGACCCCGTCGGTGGTGGCCTGGAGGATGCCCTGGCACGTGAACCCGTTGCCGGGCGCGAGGGCAGGGAACATGCCCTCGTAGTCGAAGGACGCCGCGATGAGCGCGCGTCGACCGTCAGCGGACAGCGCCACGTCCCGCGCGTGAAATCGCGTAGGCGCGACGAGCAGGTCGACGCGGCTCTGCGCGCGCGGATCGGAGAACGTGCCGGAGAATCGCGGGGGCTCCCACGACACCTGGCTCGCGCTGCCTGCGAGGAGGTCTCCGACGGTGATCGCCGCTGACCCGGAGAGCGCCGCGTCACCGACGACCACGAGCGCGTCCCCCACCACGGCGAGGTCGGACGCTCCGGGCGCGGAGAAGAGCTCCGTGGGGGAGCCCCCCGCCGGGTCGAGCGCGAGCACTTTCCCGGCGCACGGCGCCGCGAGGAGGAGGCGCCCGCTCCCGGGGTGCACCGCGACGTCCGCGACCGGCTGCTCGAGCGCTACCGTCGTCGCCGTCGCCCCCGAGGCTCGGTCGATGGCGACGAGGGACTGTGCGGCCCCTGCTCCCCCGCAGGTCGGGAGCGCGCCACTGACGACGAACAGCGTCTCGCCGTCGCTCGAGAACGCTGCGGCCAGCGGCGCCGCCACGATCGCCACCTGCGGGCCGATCTCGCCCGACGGCTGCCCCACCGCATCGATGCCCACCAGGACCACGCGGTCCGCGAGCAGCGCAGCCACGGTGCGATCGCGGGGATCGACCACCACGACGCTGGCGCTCCCGCCGAGGTCACCGCGCGCGTCCTCCGCGAGCGTGCTCGTGGAGATCCGCGCGAGCGCGCTCTCGGCCGCCACCACGATGGTTCGCCCGTCGTGCGTCGCGGCGACGGCCCTCGCACCCGAGACCGGGATGGTCGCGCCCGTGTCCGTCGAGGCGGTCGTGTCGACGAGGTCGAGCCCGGTCGAAGTGAGCAGCATTCCGGCCGGCTTGCGCAGCGCGACGGAGATGCCGTGCGAGCCATCGGTGGACAGCTTCGTGCCCCGCGCCCTTCCCAGCGCCAGCAGGAGCCCACTCTGCGAGTGCCCCTCGATGCGCAGGTCCAGCTCGCCGGGCGGCAGCGCCCCGACGGAGCGCTGCTGGCCTGGCAGCACCGTCGCCTCGCCGATCGCGTGGCCGGTGCGGTCATCGAGGATGCGCAGCACCGTGAGGCGCGGGTCGGTCAGCGGATCGAGCTCTGCGCGGCTGGCACCCTCGACGCGCAGCGTGAACCGCGCCTCCTCGGTGCAGGCAGCGAGCAACAGCAAGAGGGCCCAGCGCGCGAAGCCGCGCACTCCCGGACGGTAGCACGCGCTGGCGAGAACTTGAGTATGCTTCGCGAGATGGCCGCCGTGCGGCCCACCGCGCCCTCCCTGCCCGCCGTGTTCGGGCGATACCTCTTGCTGCGCCGGCTCTCGCGGGGCGGCATGGGCGAGATATTTCTCGCACGCATCGGTGAGATGCAGGGATTCGAGAAGACCTGCATCATCAAGAAGGTCCTCCCCGAGCTCGCGGCCGACCAGGAGTTCATCCAGCGCTTCATCGAGGAGGCGCAGATCGCGGTTCGCCTCCAGCACGCGAACATCGCCTCGGTCTACGAGGTCGGGCGCGTGGAGACACCCGGAGCGGCGCGCCCCGAGTACTTCCTCGCGATCGAGTACGTCGAGGGCCGGGATCTCCGGCGCACGCTTGCGCGATGCCAGGAGCTCTCGTTCGCGGTGCCGCCTCAGCTCGCGCTCTCGATCGCGTGCGAGGTCGCCAAGGGGCTCGCGCACGCGCACCGCCGCACGGACGACACGGGCAAGGAGCTCGGGATCGTCCACTGCGACATCTCACCGCCGAACGTGATGCTGTCCCTCGAAGGCGAGGTCAAGATCATCGATTTCGGTGTCGCGCGCAGCCGCGCCCAGATGGCGGCCGCGGATCCCGGGGTCGGCTTCGGGAAGTTCGGTTACATGGCGCCCGAGCAGATCATCCGGGGACGCACCATCGATCGCCGCACCGACGTGTACTCGTGCGGCGTGATGCTCTGGGAGCTCCTGACGGGCGCGCGGCTTTACTCGTTCAAGCCGGAGCTCCCGCTCCGGGACATCGCGCGTACGATCGCGGCCGGTAACGTGCCCCCGCCGTCGACGCGGGTGCCGGGTCTGGATCCGGAGTTCGACGCGATCGTCGCGCGCGCCCTGGCGCCCGATCCGCGCGACCGCTTCCAGTTCGCGGAGGACTTGCGCGACGCGCTCCAGCGCAAGCTCTACCAGGTCGACCCGACGTTCTCGTCGGACCTCCTTCGCCAGCTCGTTCGGCAGCTCTTCGAGGACGAGATCGAGGAGGAGCGCGCCTTCCTCAAGGCCGCGGCGGTGCAGGACCTGTCACACCTCATCGAGGAGCTGAGCGCCGGCGAGACCGGCACGCTCTCCTTCGCCAGGTCCATCGAGGGCGCGAGCTTCGTGGGGCCGCTGCCCCGTCCACCGCGCCCCTCGTCGGGGCCGGCTGGTCCCGCCCTGCGCGTGCACTCGGAGACCGCGATGGTCGACCGCGCCCCCCCGCCGAGGGGACCGATGATCAAGCTCGCCGCTGCAGGAGGGCTGATCGTGCTCCTTGGCGGAGGCGCGGTGGTCTACGCCGTGCGGACGCCCCCCGCGGCGCATCCCCCTGCCGCCCGGCCCGCCCAGCCGGCTCCGGCCCCCGCGCCGGTGCCTCCGGTCCTCGCGCCGCCGCCTGCGGCCGCGGTCGAGGCCGCCGCTCCGGAGCGGCCGCAGGCACGACCCTCGAGAGGCGCGCCACGCGCGAAGGCGGCGGTGCCCGCGGTGGTGCGAACCCGTTCCCCGGCCGAGGTCGAGGCTCGCTTCCGGGCGGTGCGCGGCGAGTACGACGCCTTCAAGAAAGCCTACGGCCCTCGCCTCGAGAGCCAGTGGCGCACCCTGGTCGAGGCAGCCGTGTACGGGCGGGGCGACGAGAAGTATCCGAAGCTCGACGTCCTCATCGGTGACCTGCGGCGCGAGATGGCGCGCGTCAAGAGCGAGAGTCGCCCGTGATGGGGCGCGCCCCGTGAGCCTGTTCTACCGCGCGCTCCTCAAGCCCTTCCTCTTCCGCATGGATCCGGAGGACGCGCACCACCTCGTCCTCGGGATGCTCGGTCGCGTCTCGCGCTCGCCGGCCCTGCTGACGCTCGTGCGCGCCCTCGCGCCGCGCCGCGATCCGAGGCTTGCGGTCGAGCTCTTCGGCCTGCGCTTCCCGAGCCCGGTCGGCCTCGCGGCGGGTCTGGACAAGGACGGAACCGCCGTGCCCGCGCTGGCCGCGCTGGGCTTCGGCTTCGTCGAGATCGGCTCCGTGACCGCCGAGCCCCAGCCGGGCAACCCACGCCCAAGGCTGTTCCGGTTGCCGGCTCACGCGGCCCTCGTGAACCGCATGGGCTTCAACAGCGCCGGCGCGGCCGCAGTCGCGGGCCATCTCCAGCGCGCGGGGCGACAGCCGGTTCCCATCGGGGTAAACCTCGGCAAGAACAAGAGCACTCCCAACGAGCTGGCCGCCGAGGACTACTGCAGCTCCGTGGACCGTCTGGTCACCCACGCCGACTACTTCGTCGTCAACGTGTCGAGCCCGAACACGCCGGGGTTGCGGGATCTGCAGCGCCGTGGCCCGCTGTCGGCGCTGCTCGGCAGCGTCGCGGCACGCGTCAAGGCGCGTGCGCAGGAGGGCAGGGTACCGCCTGTGCTCGTGAAGCTGGCGCCAGATCTGGCCCCGGACGAGCTCGAGGACGCCGTCGCGGCGGCGCACGATGCAGGCGTCGCGGGGTTCGTCGTCTCGAACACGACCCTGTCGCGCGAGGGCGTGCAAGGGGCCCGGCACGCCGACGAGGCGGGAGGCCTCTCGGGGCGTCCGCTCGCCGGTCGAAGCACGGCGATGGTCGCGGCCGTGCACGCGCGGAGCCCGCTGCCGATCATCGGCGTCGGCGGCATCGACGGGCCCGACTCGGCGATCGCCAAGCTCCGCGCCGGGGCCTCCCTTCTGCAGGTGTACACGGGGCTGATCTACGAAGGCCCGGGCCTGCTCCGGCGGCTGCAGCGTGCGCTGGGTGATCACGCCTCGTCCGTCGCCGCTGCACCCTGATCCCGGCCTCGACCTTTACTCGCGGTGGCGCCTGCGACAAGATGCCGCCGCGCGCAGATGCTGCGTTGCGGCCAGGAACCTCGGGGGGAGCGCAATGAGAAGACTCGGTACGCTCGCGGCGGGCCTCGCGCTCGCGCTGGCGCTTGGATGTGGGGATGACAAGGGAGCTGGTGGTGCCGGAGCCGGTGGTGCCGGAGCCGGTGGTGCCGGAGCCGGTGGTGCCGGAGCCGGTGGTGCCGGAGCCGGTGGCAGCGGAGCCGGTGGCAGCGGAGCCGGTGGCAGCGGCGGGATGGGCGCAGCCTTCGCTGGCTGCACGAGCTTCGAAGATCACACGGCGGCTGCCGATCCGCGGGCCGTCGCGACGATGGGCTTCTCCTACGCGCCGAAGTGCATGCAGATCAAGCGGGGCCAGACGGTGAACCTCGCGGCTTCCGCGGTGCACCCCCTCAAGCCCGGACCCCAGCCTGGCAACCCGATCCCGCCGGCGTCCACCAGCGCCCAGATGGTCACCTTCAACGCCGAGGGAATCTTCGGGTACTTCTGCATGAACCACGGCGCCGCCGACGGCACCGGCATGGCCGGCGCCATCCAGGTGGTGCCCTGATCGCGTGGGCGGCCGCTCCTAACGTGAGCGAAACCTTCCCGAAACACGCGCGGGCTAGGCTCTTCCTCGACCGAATCCCCTGGAGGGAACCGTGAAGAAGATCGAGGCAATCATCAAGCCGTTCAAGCTGGATGAGGTCAAAGAGGCCCTGTCCGAGGTGGGCGTGCAAGGCATGACCGTCACCGAGGTCAAGGGCTTCGGTCGCACCGGCGGCAAGAAGGAGGTCTACCGGGGCTCCGCCTACGTCGTGGACTTCATCCCCAAGGTGAAGATCGAGATCATCGCCAAGGACGACATGGTCCATCAGATCATCGAGGCCATCTCGAGCGCGGCCAAGACGGGCCGCATCGGCGACGGCAAGATCTTCGTCACGCCGATCGAAGAGGTCATCCGCATCCGCACCGGCGAGACCGGCGAGGACGCGGTCTAGCGGCCCCAGGGCCAGCCGCATCCTGGCCCGGCCGCCACATCCAGAACGACGTAAAACCCGACTGGCAGGAGAAGCAATGACGCCGAAGGAAGTCCTCAAGTTTGCCGAGAAGAACGGCGCGAAGATGGTCGATTTCCGGTTCATCGATTTCCCGGGCATCTGGCAGCACATCTCGATGCCGATCAGCCGCCTCACCGAGGACATCTTCACGGAAGGGTACGCGTTCGACGGCTCGTCCATCCGTGGCTGGCAGCCCATCCACGCGTCGGACATGGCCTACGTGCCCGATCCCAAGACGGCCAAGATGGACCCTTTCTTCGAGGTCCCGACGCTCGTCCTGCTCTGTGACATCGTCGATCCGATCACGCACCAGCCGTACTCGCGCGATCCCCGCAACATCGCCAAGAAGGCGGAGTCGTACCTCCGTCAGACCGGCGTTGCCGACACCTGCTTCTTCGGTCCCGAGGCCGAGTTCTTCGTCTTCGACGACATCCGCTTCGACTCCACGATCAACAGCGGCTACTACTTCATCGACTCCGTCGAGGGCCGGTGGAACAGCGGCCGCGAGGAGTTCCCGAACCTGGGCTACAAGCCGGCCAACAAGGGCGGCTACTTCCCGGTCCCGCCGGTCGACTCGCTGCAGGACATCCGCACCGAGATGACCCTCATCCTGCACGAGCAGCTCGGCATCCCGATGGAGGCCCAGCACCACGAGGTCGCCACCGGCGGTCAGTGCGAGATCGACATGGTCTTCTCGACGCTGACGGACATGGCCGACAAGCTGTGCTGGTACAAGTACGTCATCAAGAACACGGCGCGGAAGCACGGCAAGACCGCGACGTTCATGCCCAAGCCCCTGTACGGCGACAACGGGTCGGGCATGCACTGTCACCAGTCGCTGTGGAAGAGCGAAAAGCCGCTCTTCGCGGGCGACAAGTACGGCGGCCTCTCGGAGACCGCGCTCTACTACATCGGTGGCATCCTCAAGCACGCGTCGGCCATCTGCGCGTTCTCGAACCCGGGCACCAACAGCTACAAGCGCCTCGTCCCGGGCTTCGAGGCGCCGGTCAACCTCGCGTACTCGTCGCGCAACCGCTCGGCCGCGATCCGCATCCCGATCGGGACGAGCTCGCCGAAGTCTCGCCGCCTCGAGTTCCGTACCCCGGACCCGTCGTGCAACCCGTACATCGCGTTCGCCGCGATGATGATGGCCGGCCTCGACGGCATCGTGAACAAGATCAATCCGGGCGATCCGCTCGACAAGGACATCTACGCGCTCTCGCCCGAGGAGCTCAAGGACGTGCCGAGCGCGCCCGGCTCCCTCGAGCAGGCCCTCAATGCCCTGCGCAAGGACCACGACTTCCTCCTCAAGGGCGACGTCTTCACGCGCGACGTCATCGACATGTGGATCGAGTGGAAGACCGAGAACGAGGTCAACCCCGTCCGCCTGCGTCCCCACCCGTACGAGTTCTCCCTCTACTTCGACATCTGACCCGGGGCGCGGGAGCCGCACGCCTGACCCCCGCGCGCCCGTCCTCACCTGCCCAGAAAACTCGTTCGCTCCGCTGTTGGCTGGAGGAGCCACCTACGGTACACTCGGTACCGCGCGCGCAGCGCATGACGACGATGTCCGAGTCTGCACTCTGGGAGCGTGCGCGGGTGGACCTGCTCCGGTGGGCCCCGAAGCGTTCGTACACCAAGCTGGTTGGCTGGCTGGCAGACCGCAAGGTGCCAACCCGATTGCGGACGCCGTTGTACCGACGCCTGTCGGAGCACTTCGGCATCGACCTGACCGAAGCCGCCGAGCAACAGCTGGACACCTATCGCACTTTCAACGAGGTCTTCACGCGGCGCCTCCACGGAGCGGCGAGGCCCGTCGATCCTCGCGCGGACGCGGTCGTGTCGCCCTGCGATGGGGTCGTGGTCGAGCACGGCATCATCGCGCGCGGTCGCATGGTCCAGGCCAAGGGGCGCGATTACACACTCGAGGCGCTCCTGTGCGATCCCGCCGAGGCCGAGCGCTTCGAGGGAGGAAGCTACACGACCATCTACCTCTGTCCTGCGGACTATCACCGCGTGCACTCCCCGGTGACGGGCACGATCTCCAGCGCCCGCTACGTCCCCGGGGCGCTCTTCCCGGTGAATCCGCCCTCCGTGCGTCACGTCGCCGGCCTCTTCACGATCAACGAGCGCGTGGTGACGTTCATCGACGGCGCCGAGGGCGAGCGAACGGCGCTCTTGATGGTCGCGGCGACGGGGGTCGGCAACATGACCCTGTCGTACGCACCTGGCTTCAGGGCTGGCGCCAGAAGGCGCGAACGCATCGATCCGTCGCAGCACCTGCCGCTGCCGATAGAGCGGGGCGGAGAGGTCGGAGTGTTCAACCTGGGGTCCACCGTGATCGTCATCTTCGGGCCCGGGCAGGTGGACCTGGACCTGCGCAGGGGCCAGAAGGTCCGGGTCGGCGAGCGGATCGGTCAGCGTCGCAGCTCGGCGCGCCAGGATCGGCCGGAGAGGGCCGCCTAGTGCCGCTCGTGTTCGCGGAGCCGAGCCTGTGACCCGTCGCGAAGGCGACACCGGAGCAGAGGCCGCCGCCACGACCGAGGGCGACTCGCTGCGCTCGGCGCGTACGCCCGATGCGATGCGGCGCGTGCGCGACACCCCGCTCGCCGGCGCCGAGCGCGACGTCTCGATCCCCATCGACCTCGACCTCGAGGAGCCACGTGAGGGTGAAGAGATCGACGCCTCGGAGCTCCAGGAGCTGACGCCCGAGCCGATGCCCGCGCTTCGGCTCGGCCCCTCGGGGGCCGGTGGAGCAGGACACTCGTCCGCGTCGGCGCCTGCCGGGCAGCCCTATCGGACGATCCCGACCCCTGCGATCGCCGAAACTCCGACGGCGCCTGCGCTGCGGCCGATCGACTCGAGCGTGGCCGCGTTCGTGCCGGGTGCCTCGGCCAAGCGTGATCAGATGCCCGCCGCGCCCGTACGCGAGCGTACGCCCATCGCGGCCAGCGTGATCGCTGCGGCGCTGTCGTCGCCGACGCGCTATCCCTCCGGCGAGGAGCCGGGAGAAGAGCTCGGGACGGACGACATCGAGCTCATGAACGAGGTGCACACGGCGCCGCTGCCGCTCGCCCTGAACGAAGCGCTGCGGCGGGAGCAGGGCGACCTCGTCCGGACGGTTCGCCCGAGTGCGCCACCGCCACCGAAGCCAGTCGAGGAGTCCCTGCCAGCGCCCGCGAGCGCAACACCTCCCATCGCCGCTGTCGCGGCGGCCGTGGCACCGCAGGCACCGCCCGCACCGCAAGCACCGCCCGCTGCCGCGATCGCCGCGGCGCCGCCGGCCTCCGCCGCGCCGCCACCGGTGACACCGAACGGGCCCTCGACGGGCCCGCCGCCATCCATGACGCCGCCCGCCGGCGTTCCGATGCCCGTCAAGGTCTCGGTGCCACCGCCCGCACCCCCCGCAGCGATCGCGGCGCCGACCGCCGCGGCGGCACCCGCGTCGCTCCCGCCGTCTGCCAGCCCCACGCCGCCCGGCCTGCCCGTGGCGCCGTCGAGCGCGGTGGCGACCGCCCTCGAGGGTGAGACGCGGCGCGTCGATACGCCACCGGCCGAGAACGACGCGGCGAAGCGCAAGCGACGTGTGAAGCAGTGGTTCGAGGAGGTCTTCGACGAGGACTACCTGCGGACCCTGCCGTTCATGACCCCGCGGCAAACGCAGAAGGAAGCCGAGTTCATCCTCTCGAGCCTGCTGCCGCAGCCGATCCCAGGCGGGACTCCGCCGAGCGGCCCCATGTCCATCCTCGATCTCGGGTGTGGCTACGGGCGCCACACGCTCGAGCTCGCTGCGAAGGGTCACAAGATGACCGGGCTCGACCTGTCGCTGCCGCTGCTCATCCGCGCCGCCGACGAGGCGCAGCGGCGCCAGCTCCAGATCGACTTCATCCACGGCGACATGCGCGAGCTGAGCTTCGACGCCCGCTTCGACGCGGCCTTCTGCGCGTTCACGACGTTCGGCTTCTTCGACGACGAGACCAATCGCCGGGTGACCCAGAGCATCGCCAAGGCCCTCAAGCCCGGTGGGCGGTTGCTGCTCGATGTGGTGAACCGGGATCACATCGTCGCAGATCTCCCCACGCGCATCTGGTGGGAGGGTGACGGCTGTGTCGTGCTCGAGGAGGTGGACTTCAACTACTTCACGAGCCGGCTGGTCTCCCGCCGTTCGATCGTCTTCGACGACGGTCGCCAGGTGGAGCAGGACATCTCGATCCGCGCCTATAGCCTCCACGAGCTCGGGAAGATGTTGCATCACGCGGACTTCCGGGTGATCGAGGTCTCCGGAGCCCTGGGCACCCGGGGGCGCTTCTTCGGGGTCGCCTCTCCTCAGATCCTGATCCTCGCGGAACGCCGCAGCGGTACCTGACGCTCTTCTTCGTTCGCCAGGAACCCTGGCGCCTCTCACACGTCCAAGAAGGTAACCGGCTGGTGGCCTTGCCGCTGCGTGTCAGCGGACCCAAGTTCTGGCTGAGGTACCAGGCCCGGGAACAGATCGTGGGCCGTGAGCGTTGTGATGGCGGGGCGCAGCAGGTGCGCAGCCACACGAAGGAGAGAACCGTGACCATCTCGAAGCAGCGTCGTCGGAGCAGCAAGCCGGTCTCGAAGGCGGCCGAGGCACCGATCCGCGCAGAAGCGATCGAGCCGGAGGTCGAGGTGGCGGCGGCGGAGCTTCCGGTCGACGATCCCGAGGGCGGCGAGGCGCTCGGCATCGAGCAGGCCGACGCCGAGCTCATGGCGAGCGAGGCCGAGCCGACGGAGGAGCCGATCGACGAGCCCGTCGAGGACGAGCCGGCCGCGGTCGCCGAGCCGCGCAAGGAACGCAGTGAGGACTCCAGCTTCCTGTCGATGTACTTCCGCGACATGGCCGCGCTGTCGGTGCTGCGCCCCGAGCAGGAGGTGGAGTGCGCGCAGCGCATCGAGGTCCTCGAGATCGAGATGTGGCGCCGCCTCCTCGGCTTTGCGCCTGCCACGGACCACATGCTCAAGGTGGTCGAACGGGTGCTCGAGAACAGCCTCAAGGAGTTCGTCCCGCTGAGGAAGCTCCTCAAGGACGTCGGCGCCGATGCCGGAGAGCCGGACGCGCGGGCGTTCTCCCGCATGCAGCCCAAGCTCGCGGTTGCCGCGCAGCGCGTGGCGGAGAAGCTGCGCACGCTCGACCTCGACAGGCGCTACGTGGATGTGTCGATCCGTGAGGTCGAGGCGATCGCCTTGACGGGAGTGGGGCGCGCCGTGCCCGGGCTCCTGCCGTTCTCGCACAGGTCGCGCGCGTTCAAGCACTGGGTGGGCGCGGTGCGTGAGGCGGCCCGGCGTGTCCTCGCGGCGAAGAACGAGTTCGTCAAGGCCAACCTCCGCCTCGTGGTGTCCATCGCGCGTCGCTTCAACTACGGCCGCATGCCGCTGGCAGACCTCATCCAGGAGGGCAACATCGGCCTCATGAAGGCGGTGGAGCGCTTCGACTACCGTCGTGGCTATCGCTTCTCGACGTATGCGTCGTGGTGGATTCGCCACGCCATCAGCCGGGCGCTGGCGGACAAGGGCCGCGCGGTGCGCCTGCCGGTGCACATGATCGAGGCGTACCACCGTCTCGCGAAGGCCAACCGCGAGCTCGGCGCGAAGCTGGGGCGTCAGCCCACCCCCGAGGAGCTGGGAGAGGCGACTCAGATCCCAGCGTTCAAGATCGAGAAGATGCGCACGTACCTGTCCGAGCAGTCGTTCTCGCTCGATCGCCCGGTCAACGACGAGGATGGACGGAAGTTCATCGACTTCATCGCCGACGAGGACCAGGACGAGCGCACGCCCGTGGATCGGATGGCAGACGAGCAGCTCACGGACGAGATCCGCCGGCTGCTCGTGGGGCTCAAGCCGATCGAGGCGGACATCCTCCGCCAGCGCTTTGGCCTCGACTCGGATGAGGAGCTGACGCTCAAGGAGATCGGCGAGAAGTACCACCTGTCCCGTGAGCGAATCCGCCAGCTCCAGGAGCAGGCGCTGACGAAGATGCGCCGTGCGCTGCAGCGGATGGACATGTTCGACTGAGTTGTCGGCTGACAGCCGCCTGCGCTTCCGCTACGTTCCCGGACATGAAGCACATGGTGCGAGCGAGCGTTCTCGGTGTGCTGTTCCTGGTCTCGGCGTGCTCCAAGAGCACGGAGCTGCGCGTGAGTGCGGTGGAGCCGCCGCAGGGCACCACGCTGGGCAACGAGACGGTCGTGCTGCGAGGCACGGGCTTCGTCCCCGGGAAGACCTCCTGCACGGTGAAGTTCGGCAAGATGGACGCGACCAACGTGACCATCCAGTCCGAGACGGCGATCGCGCTCACCACCCCGGGCCAGGAGCGAGGTGCGGTCGACATCCTGGTCCAGTTCGACGACGGAAAGGCCTTCACGATTCCCAAGGGCTTCACCTTCGTCGAGCCCTCGACCGATCGCGCGCGCGAGCTCTTCCTCTCGAACCCGACCGGCAACAAGGGGGCGAAGGGCGGGGCTGCGCCTGGCGCTCCGAGCGCACCTGCCGCTGGTGGGGCTGCCGGCGCACCAGCCGCGGCGGCGCCCGCGACCGGCGGAACCGGCGGAACGGGCGGCACCGCGGGGGCCGCCGCTGCAGGAGCCGCCGGGGCCGCCCCCGCGAAGAAGTGATCCACGGGCGGGCCGCGCACGCCCGCCGCCTGTCGTCCCTCGTTCGACGGCCAGAGCGAGAACGGCACACAGCCCCACGCTGCTCAGCCACGAGTCGCTCGAGGTGCGAAGCACCGGAGCCTCCGCGGATGGATGTGCGTTCGGACTAGGGGCTGTCCCTCGTTCAACGCCAGAGCGACCTAGCACCCACCCAAAGCGAGCGAAGCGAGCGTGGTGTCGCCGCAGGCTGTGCCGAGGACGACACGGGGCCCCACGAAGGCCGGAGGCCGGAGTGGGGAGAAACACAGCTCAGCCACGAGTTGCTCGAGGTGCGCATCGAAGCACCGGAGCACGCGCGGATCGATGTGGGTTCGGACTAGCTCGCGTCCCGGTACGTGACGCGGAACAGCTGCTGTCCCATCAGGATGAACGCGCCGCTCTTGACCGCCCGGTCGGCGCGAATACGCATGAACGTCCCGTTCGACGAGCCCAGATCGGCGAGATAGAACTTGCCTGCGCGCTGCGAGAGACGCGCGTGGGTGCCGCTGACGTAGCCATCCTCGGGAAAGAGGATGTCGCCGCGCTCCCGCCCGAGCACGACCGCGTCGCCGAAGAGCGGGAACGCCGAGCCGAGCTGGTCGCGCCCGACCACCACCGATAGCCGTCCCCAGAAACCTGGATTGGGGCTGCCCATCAGCTCCGTCCCGTCCGTCACTGGCGCGGGCTGCTCGATCGCGTCGAACCGGAGGAGCTCCTGTCCGATGCGAAACATCTCCTTCGACTCGATCTCCTCTTCCTCCGTCATGCGGACGAAGACGCCGTTGAGGCTGCCGAGGTCGGCCACGATGAGGTAGTCCTCACCGAGGGTGAGCGTCGCGTGTCGCGGCGATAGGTAGACGTCTTGCTCGAAGAGCGGGCCGGCAGTGCGGCCGATGAGGGTCTCGCCCTCGTGGATGGCGATTGATCCGCCCTCGGTTCCATCGGGGCGGATGAGCACGAGCTGACCGCGCGCGGCCGCCGTCGCCTGCGTCATCACGGCGGGGGCCTGCGCCACCGCGGCGGGCGGGTTCGATCCCTTCATGCGGTGTCCGCACTGGCCGCAGAACACGAAGTCCTTGGGCACCGGCGAGCCACACGAAGGGCAGGGCGGCGCAGCCGGGTTCGGAGCGTTCTCGGGTGCTGGCGTCGCCGCGAAGGCGGCTCCCTGCAATCCCTTGTCGAGCGCGCCGACCGAGACCGGCGTCGGGGCGTGCTCCATCTCGTCGCCGCCGAGGGCGCTCTGAACGGCCGAAACCAGGGACTGTTCCACGCGCGGCTCGGGTTGCAGGCCGCCCACCGGCGCCGGCATACCCACACCCTGAACCGCTGCGCTCCGCCCGCGGCTCAGCTCCGCGCCGCAGCCCAGACAGAACTTGTAGTGGTCCAGGTTCTCGCGCCCACACCGCGTGCAGACGATCACAGCAGGTGGTTAGCACGGAAGGCGGAGAAGGGTCAACGAAACTGGGGGTTTCGGCCGCACAAGCCGTTCGTTCCGGCGGGAGCCCTCACCCGCCTTCGCCGGAAGGGCCCCTGTGACCCGGTTTGTGCCTCCTCCGGAGGCGTCGTACGATCCCGGGATGTCGTCGGCGGCGGACGGCCGCGCCCCGAGCACCGAGCGCATCACCGTGCCCACGCCGGACGCGATGATCGGCCGCGTTCTCCAGGGGGCGTTCCGTATCGAACGCAGGCTCGGTGGAGGCGCGATGGGCACCGTGTATGCCGCCACGCAGCTCTCCCTGGGGAAGCTCGTCGCGATCAAGGTGCTGCGGGAGCACCTCAGGCGGGACGCTCAGGTCGTACGCCGATTCCATCGTGAAGCCAGGGCCGCGAGCTCGCTCGAGCACCCGAACTCCGTCCGAGTGGTCGACTTCGGCGAGACGCCGGAGGGCGACCTCTACATCGCGATGGAGCTCCTCGAGGGTCGCGAGCTCGCGCGCGTGATCGACGAGGAGTGGCCCTTTCCGCTGCCGCGTCTGGTTCACGTGATGTCCCAGGTCCTCGGCGTGCTGGGCGCGGCGCACCGGCGCGGGATCGTGCATCGCGACCTCAAGCCCGAGAATGTCATGCTCCTGCGCACCGACGACGACTCTGACTACGTCAAGGTCTGCGACTTCGGCATCGCGAAGCTCCTCGACGGGGAGCGAACCGCGAGCGCATTGACGGAGCTCGGCGTCGTGTGCGGCACGCCCGAGTACATGTCGCCCGAGCAAGCACGAGGTGAGCCGCTCGATGGGCGTTCGGACATCTACGCCGCAGGGGTGATGCTGTACAAGCTCGCCACGCGCAGGCTCCCGTTCACGGCGGAGACGGCGATCGGCGTCGTGACGAAGCAGATCACCGAGGAGCCCACTCCGCCCTCGGAGCTCGGCGCGGTGGATGCGCGCCTCGAGGCGATCGTGCTCCGCGCGCTCGAGAAGCGGCGTGAGGCGCGCTTCCAGAGCGCAGAGGAGCTCAAGCGCGCGCTCGGGGACCTGCTCGAGCCCGCAGACCAGGCGACCGCACGCGTGGCGCGCGTAGCGCTGCCGCGACAGAGATGGCGCGCCGGGCTCGCCATCGCGATCACGGGCTCTCTCGGCGCAGGCGGCATCGTGCTGCTGCGGGCGCGAGACGGGAGCGCCCCGGTCACCGTCGGTGCACGGGTCGTCCCCCTGGTTTCGCCCCCAGCGCCGCGCTCGGCCCCGGCCGATCCCGCGCCGCGCCCGGCGGCCGATCCCGCGGCGCCCGAGCCCGCGATCCCGCCGGTCCCGGTCGGCGCGGTGGCCCCACCGGCCAGGGAGCGCCCCCGTCGTGACCCGCCGGGACGCGAGGCGCCGTCGCGCGCGACCCCGGAGCCCCTGGAGCACAAGCCACAGGTCGAGACCTCACGCCCCCCAGCGGTGGCTCCACCGGGTTGGCAACCCCTGCTGGCCGACGCGAGCAAGGCGCTCGCACGCGGGCAGGTGGACGAGGCGATCGCGAAGCTGGAGGAGGCGAGTCGATCGCCCGGGCACCCGGCGCGGGTCTGGCGAGAGCTCGGCCGCGCCTACGGATTGAAGGGGGATCCGCGCAGCAGCGCGAGGATGGACGCGGCGTACGAGCGCTACTGCTCGCTGACGCCGAACGCCCAGAAGGAGCTCATCTGCGTCGAGCTCGCGAGCCGCAGGCCCTGACAGGTTCGATCGCGCCGGGCAGGGGCTAGTGCTGCCCGTCAGAAGTGGACCGGCATTCAGACACGCGGGAGCTGTGCACTGCAGGTGGGGGCAGCACTCGCGCACGCGGAGCGTGCGCAAGACCAGCACCTAGGGCCGCTCGTCGGACCAGCTGGAAGTCTGGGGAATCCCGGACGGGCAGCACCAGGTGTCTCGTTGGCTCGCGCTCCGCGCTCGCGAGTGCCGCCTCCACCACGGTCCCATGTCGCGCTCCAGGTGCAAAACCGGTCGAACATTTGACGAGCGGCACTAGGTGATCTCGACGCGCAGGAGCTGCTGCCCGCAGAACACGTAGTCGCCGTGCTCGAGCGGGTAGTTGTCCTGGATCCGGACGAACGTCCCGTTCTTCGAGCCCAGATCGGTGACGACGAAGCCGTTCTCGGCGACCTCGATCTGTGCGTGTCGTCCCGAGATGAACGGATCGTCGGGGAAGTTCACGTCGTTGCCCTCGCGTCCGATGGTCAGCGAGTCCCCGCGGGCGCGGAAGACCATGCCGACGTCACCGCCACGCAGCCGCTGGATCAGCCGGATGCGGCTCGGCCGCCGCGGGCTGGCGTAGAAGTAGGTGCCCTCGGCGTCCGGCTGCGGGCCGAGATCCGGAGCGCTCGCCTCGACCTGGAGGATCTGCTCGCCCACGAGGAACATGCCACCCGAATCGGCGCGCATGGGCCTGCGGATTCGCACATAGATGCCGTTCGCACTGCCCTCGTCGATGAGGCGCAGCTTGCCCTCGTCGTAGGCGAAGTTGGCATGCTTCGGCGAAAGGAACATGTCCTCCGGGAAGAGGATCGCGCCTTCCGTGCGGCCGATGACGTGGTCGGTCCCACCGAGCATGTAGGACACGCCGTCCATGCCGTCTCCACGGATGAGCACCAACTTGGCTTGCCCAGGCTTCTGTCCCGGGCTGAAGAAGAGGGTCTTGCCGGCCGTATCGACCGGGGCCACAGCCTCGACCGGAGCCTCGATCTTGGCTCCGCAGCGGCCGCAGAACTTGTGATCGGCCGGGCAATCGGCGCCACAGCTCGCGCACTGAATCATGGGCGGGATGCTACCACGAGGGTCGAGGAACGGCGCGGGCTGCGGCGCGCACGAGCCCATTTGGATCGCGCTCGGCTTCGCGGAGCCGTGGGTGTCGTGGCGAGAGCGATGCCAGGGCCCGCACCGCAGAGGCGCGGTCCAGCCATGATGGGCTCTGCGCGGCGTCCGCGAGTGCCTGCTCGACGGCCGGTGCGGGCGCGATGGTGCGCGACATGGCCGGGATGGCCTCGAGCAGCACGCGTTGACGATCCCGCGGCGTGCCGGCACCGAGGCCTCTTGCCAGGAGAGCACGCGCCCGTTCGGGGTCGACCCGCGCCAGGAGGGGCAGCGCGGCCGCGGGGCGCGGTGACGCGGCGAGCTGGGGCGCAAGGGCCCGGAGCAGGCCGTCCCGCTCGGCCGCTGGTACCAGCGTCTCCAGATCCCGACAAGCCCGGTCCGCCAGCGCCGGCCGGGTGAGCGCCACGCCGAGGCCGCTCGTCAGATACGGAGCGAGCCCCATGGGGAGGGCCCTCGCCTCGGGGCCGCGACGGATCGAAAGGGCACGCAGCCACGACGAGGTCTGGAGCTGATACGGGGAGAAGATTGGGGCGACCTCGCGCGGCGCGTCGTCGGTGGGAGCCGCGCCGAGGGCCGACAGCGCGAGCGCTCGCACGGAGGAGATCGGGGTCTCGACAGCGAGCTGCGCCAGGGCACCGAGCGCCGCGCTGCGCTCGTCGGCCGGAAGGGGCGAGCGCGCCAAGCTGCCGAGCGCAGTGACAGCAGCGGGGCCGAGCGGCGGCGGATCCGCGACGAGCCGGACGAGCGCCGAGAGCGCGCCGCGGTCGCGGGCCTGCCCCGCACCGATGGCGCAGAATGCCCGGAGCTCGGAGCGCCGATAGGGATCGGCCAGGACGGCTCTTGCCGCGGCGTCGCGCCGGCGGCCGAGGCTCAGGCACGCCACGGACTGCGCATCACTCTCCGGGCTGGCAAGGGCCTGGCGCAAGACGTCGGCCGCCGCGGCCGCGCTGCTACCGCTGATGGCCCAGAGCGTGGCCAGTCGCTCGGGCTGCCCGCGCTCGAGCAGGGGCAGGAGTGGCTTGAGGTCGGCCGGTCCGCCGAGAGCACCGATGGCGAGCAACGCCGCACGTCGCGCCTGTCGCTCGGCAGGTGTGTCCGGGCGGGTTGCGGGCTGCACTGGGCCGACGATGGCGAACGTGGCGCCGGGTTGAGGTCGGGACGCGCCGGAGCCTCCGCCGCCGGGGCCAGTGCCGCGGAGGCCGAGCCCCCCGACAGATCCCCCGATCACCCCGCCGATCACCCCGCCGGTACCACCACTGCCAGCTCCGCTCGCGCCCGGGGGCCGCGGGCGGTGGCGATTCGAGCCGCTCGGGGTCGAGGCCCGTCCGAAGAGGTCGGCGCTCCCCGCACGATCGATGGCACCGAGGCCGCCAGGTCCCTTGCTGCCGAGCACGCCGATCGCCCCGCGCTCCATCTGCCCGAGGAGGTCGAGCATTGCGAGCGCCTTCTTCCCTTGTTTGCTGCGACTCGCCTTCGCAACCTTGCTGCCCTTGGCCGGCTTGTTGCCCTTGGCCGGCTTGCGGCTGGGTCTGGGTGGGGTCGGCTCTGGTGGGGGCGGCGGCGGACGCTCGACCCGCGTCGCTGCCCTGACGAGGGCCGGAAGGGCCGCCCGGTTGCCCAGGTCTCCCAGCGTGACGGCCGCCGCCTCGCGGTCCACGGGATCCTTGGAGGCCAGGAGGTCGAGCAGCGGCGGGAGCGCACGCTGGCCGAGGCGCGTGAGGTCAGCCGTTGCGGACGCGTCGCCGCTGCGACCCGCGGCGGCCGCCGTCGCGACCACACGCCGCAGGAGATCGACGTACGCGCGCCTCAGGGCCGCGCGCTCGCCCGCGGCAGCGAACCCGGCGATCTCGCGCTCGACGTCGCCCAGGCGACCGCGGGTCTCGCCGAGGTCCGTGGCGAGGTGGACGGCATCGACCAGGACGTCCTCGTCGCGAGCTCGACGAAGCACATCGAGCGCGATGCGTAGCGCCTCGCTCATGGCCTCCGGGCCCCCGCGCGCGAGGAGCCTCGCCAGTCGCAGCGCAGCCTCGAATCGCTGCGGATCGGCGCGAATCACGTTGCGCAGCGCCGCGCTGGCGGCCGCCGCGTCGTCGCGCCCCTCAGCGAGGCGCGCCACCGCGAGCTGCGTCTCCACATCGTCCGGTGCTTCCTGCGCCGCGCGCCCGAGCACGTCGAGGGCCCGCTCGTCGCGGTAGCGCTCGAGCTCGATGGCGGCGATCTCCGCGCGAGCCGACCGGGCGCGCGCGGGCGTGCTCGTCGCCAGCTTCTCGAGCGTCGCGATGGCCTCGTCGAACCGCCCACCACGGCGCTGGAGCGTGGCCAGCTTCGCGAGCGCGTCGGCCTGATCGGGCCAGCGCTGGGCGATCTCGCGGAGGGCCGCCTCGGCCCCGGTGAGGTCGTGCTGTTTGAGCAAGCCCTCGACCGCGAGCCATCCGGCGTCCAGATCGGCCGGTGGGCCGTGCATGCGGGTGAGCTCGCTCCGGATGCGGCTCGGTAGCGTGTAGTTCCGCTGCTCGAGCGCCACGATGCGGGCGCGCGCCTCGCCCAGCATGCCGCGCGCGCCGATGTCCGAGGAGGCCAGCGTGCGGATGCGGTCCCAGGTGGCGAGCGCCCCGCGCACGTTGCGTTGCCGCTCCTGGGCCAGGGCCAGGGTGCGGAGGATCGCGGCGTCGTCGGGCGCCAGCCGCAGGGCCCGGTCGAGGATGGCGAGCGCCTCCGGCGATTGCTCGCGATCGAGCAGGACCTCCGCGGCGCGATGGAGCGCGCGCTCGCGGGCGCAGCCGGGCTTCGTCGCCGGACGTGTGTCGCCACGAGGAATGCAGAGCTCGCAGATCCGCAGCCAGCTCTGCCGCGCGCGCTGGAGATCGCCGCGCTGCTGCCAGATGTCGCCGAGCGTGACGAGGTGATCGGGCTCGTGGGGCTCGAGCTTGACGAGGCGCTCCGCCACCTTCGCCGCCTCGTCGAGGCGCCCCGCGCGGAGGTAGATCTGGGTCGCCGCGGTGAGGGCGCCGGCGTCGCGTCCGAAGGCCCGCGAGAGCTTCTGCGTCCGCGCCAGCGCCTCCTTGGTGCGGCCGAGCTGCAGCATTCGCTCGATCACCTCCAGGGTCGGACGTGCGTCTCCAGGCGCAGCCTTCGCGAGGCGCTCGCGCTCCTCGAGCGCCTCGCCGTCGCGTCCGGCGCGCTCGAGCAGCGCGATCAGCCGCCGCCGGGCGCCGACCGCGGCCGAGTCCCGGCGCAGGGCGCCGCGGTAGGCGTCCGCGGCCTCGTCGGTCCGCCCGAGCTCGTCGAGCAAGCGGGCACGGACGTGGAGGGGCGTCGCGTCGCTTCCTCGGAGATCCGCGAGGAGCTGGCCGAGACGATCGCGCTGGCGTGCGACCGCGAGCCGCCGCTCCCAGATGTCGCGGCGCTGCGGATCGCTCGAGGACAGCTTCCCCAGCGCCGCGCGGTACGCTTGGTCGGCGACGTCGAGGCGCCCCAGCCGCTCGGCGATCTCTCCGCGCCGGCGCAGGAGATCGGGGCGATCTCCCTTACGGGCCTCGGCAGCCACCTGCTCGAGCAGCCGCAGCGCGGGGCCGTCGATCTCGGCGCCGGCGAGGACGTCCACGAGTCGCTCGCGCACGTGCGCATCGCCGAGCCTTGCCGCCTCATCCGCCCAGCGCTCGGCCCGGCCTGCATCCCGCGCCTCCGCGGCCAGCGAGACGGCATGCTCGAGCTCCGCGACCCTCCGCTCCCGGGGGACGCGCGCGAGCGAGGCCTCCACGGCAATCAGCGCCGCCCCGATGTGCCCTTCGCGGCGCTCGACGTCGGCGAGCACCGAGAACCCCTCGAAGCGCTGCCCGTCGATGCCCTGCGCCACGCGCAACGCGGCGCGCGCATCGGACGAGCGTCCCTCGACGCGCAGCAAGAGCGCCGCGTAGGCCACCTTGCCGCCGTAGCTGGTCTTCTCCCGGAAGCGCTCGAGCAGCGCGGCGGAGGCCTTGCCACGGGCGAGCCTCGACACGGCGCTCGCATCCTCCGGGTGGGCCTCGAGCGCTTCCTCGGCGCTCGAGGTTGCTGCCGGTCTGCGAGGTGCGCGACGGATCGCCCAGTCATCCGTCGGGGCCGCGAAGGCGGGCGCCGCGAGGATCGTGGTGGCCAGGAGCGCCAGCGCGCGCATCCCTCAAGCGTAGTCGGGCCCCTCATCCACGCCAACCGACTGGATCACGTCGGCGAATGAGAAGCGGTCGTCAGTGATCGCGGCTCTTGCGGACGTGCTCGAGGATCGCGCGGACCTGTCCATCGCGCTTGGTCGTGACGTAGTCGCGCAGGGCGATCGCGTGAAGGCGGGGGAGCCCCACGAGGCGGACGCCCGCGCCGTGGTGATAGTCGTCGTAAATCTGGTGGGTGATCTCCCCCTTGGCCCAGATGCTCTCGGTCCCCGGGAGCTCTATCTCGAGCTGGACGGGGGCCTCGCGCCGGCGGCGGACCGGCGTGCCTTCGAAGTAGAGGCCTTCCTCGCTGAGGTTCGACGTGACCCGGCGAAACACGCGGTCATCCATGTATTCATTGAGAAATACCTCGAGTTGCGCGCGGCGTGCTCCGCGCCTGTCACGGGGCCTGCTCACTTGAAGCACCGGGCGATGTCCGACATGTAGGATATTGTCGGTCAATTGCCTACCGTGCGCAATTTTCTGCCAGAGATTTCGCAACGCGCGGCCGGATCGGACGAGAACTCTCTGCATGCGAACGCCCGCACCCGGGATGAGCCGGCCTGCCTCGGTGCAGACGAGCCAGCGAGCCGTTCCAGCCACGACCCATGCGCCACGGCGCGCGGTCGCGCGGATCGCGAACCACGGCCTCGAACGCCTGCGGCAGGGCCGCGACTTCGCGACGTTGCTGGCCGCACCTGCGGCGTGGCCAGGAGCGACGACCCCGCCGTGCCCGGAGGCGGCTCCGACTCGGGCCGTCCTGCCGGTCGTGGCGGCTTCCTCGACGGAGGGACCGGGCTCGGTGGCGTTGCTGGTCGAGCGACCAAGGGACGGCGAGACCGAGGTGCGCCTCGTGCTGCGGGACGGTCCCTGCGCCGGAGCGGTGGTGCACCTCGTCCACGGCCCGGCGGGCGTGAGCGCGGACGTGATCCCGCCCCTGTCGGCCGAGGCGAGCGCGCTCGCCGAGCTCCGCGCGGTCGGGGACGCGCTGCGAACGCGTGGGTTGCTTCCCCGAGGCGCCGTGCGGCGCGCGTCCTCGGCGCCGGCCAGCCACCCGGCGCCACCGGCGGGCAGAGAGCGCTCGTGATCGCCGCGCCGCAGGTATGATCCCCGCCGTGCACGCGCGGCCTTTCCGCTGGGATCTCGTGCCTCGACTCGCGCGGGCCGAGGTAGCGGTCCGCCGCGCGCTGGCAGGGCACCTCGGCCGCTTCTCCGCGCGGGTCGAGGCCGACAGGCTGATCGGAGGAGCGATCACGCTCGAGACACGAGCCGTCTCGGTGTGGCCGGCGGCGGAGGTCGGCGAGCGACTCGGCGAGGTCCAGCTCGTGTCCGCGCGCCTCGACGATGTCCCGGTGCTCGTGGCATTCGATAGATCGATGGCCCTCGACCTCGTGGGCCGGGTGCTCGGCTACCGGCACGAGGGCCCTCTCCCGCGCGCGCTGTCCGGGAGCGAGGACGCAGTCCTGACGCATCTCGTGGCGCACGCGGCGCGGAGCGCGGGGATCGCGCTAGTCGTCGGTACGACCCCGACGATCGGCGACCCGTGGGCCGTGGTGGCGACCGTGCACGCGAGCTGGCCCGGTGGCCACGGAACCATCCGCGTGGTGGTCGCCGAGCGCATCGTCCAGCGCCTGCCGCCCCTGGAGGAGCCGCCCTTGCCGGACGTCCTCGTGCGGCTCCCCGTGACGAGCGGGCGCGCCCGGCTCACCGTCGCGCAGATCGAGGGCCTGCGGGTCGGGGATGTGGTTGTCTTCTTCGATGCGCAGACCCGCGTCTCTGCCGGAACCCTCCATGCGAGGGCATCGCGTGATGGCGCGCGCCTGCGCCTGGAGACCCTCTTTGGAAAGGAAGCCATGACGAGCGACGTGATGGATCACGCAGAGGTGGAGATCACGGTCCAGATCGGCCGAGCCGTCGTGCCGGTCCGCGAGCTGGCCGCGCTTCAGCCGGGCAGCGTGCTCGAGCTGGATCGCCCCATCGCGGGCCCGGTCGACCTCCACGTGGGCGACCGCCGCATCGCGCGGGGCGAGATCGTCGACGTGGAGGGCAGGCTGGGCGTCCGGATCCGCGAGCTCGGTTAGCGCGGCCGGCCGATCACTTCGACGATGACCGGCGAGCTCGCCGCGCGACCTCCTCGAGCGCGCCGAACCGATCGAGGCCAAGGACCACGAACACACCTGTCCCTCCGACGAGCAACCGCCCCTCGGCGTCCTCGATCGCCCCCTTCGTGAGCACGCGCTTGCCGTCGACCTTCTCGACGTGGGCCCACAGCCGATGCACGCGCTCGAGGGGGACGAGCTGGCGGTACTCGATCGTGATGCGGGCCGCCACCACGGCATGGCCCGCGGACCAGGCCGAGAGGCCCATCGCCTCGTCGAGGACGGCCGCCGTGCTGCCGCCGTGCGCGTGCCCGGGCGGCCCCTTGGCCAGCGGACCAAACCACACCTTGGCCACGAGGCCCGCCGCCGTGCCCGCGCTCGGGTGCGCGTAGCGCACGCGGATGCGATCACCGTCCGGATCGCCCGAGACGAAGGAACCCTCGCCGACCACGATCTTCGGATCGAGGGCCTGCCAGTCGGGATCGAGCTCCAGGGAGAGCGTCCTCGGCGCGTCCGGCACCTCAGCGGTCCTCGAGCAGGTCCTGCGCGGTGAGGTCCGGTGCGGCCTTGCCGTGCTCGAACCGGAGGAGGCCGAGCTCTTCGTAGCGCGGGCGGATGCGATCCGACAGCAGGCCGATGCGCTCGAGGTTCGGCACGATGCGCTTGGACATCGTCGGCCTCTCCGGGAACGTGCGCTTGTAGCCCCAGTCGAACTGCACCGGGTATCCCGTCGACATCAGCGTGCGCTCGCCCTGGTTGGCGCGCTGCTCCACGAGGCCTCGATAGGCGGGACCCAGCAGGGAGCGCAGGACGCGGAGGTTCCCGCTGGCCGTGGCGTCACGCAGGAGCGGGCCGGACTGGAGGAGGTTCTCGATCGCGCTCAAGAGCGACATGGCGGCTCAGCCTTTCCGGACCCGCGATGGGGTGTCCGCCGAGGGGGCTCCGTTCAGGGCGCGAAAGACGACCTCCTCGTCGTACGGGCGGCTCGATCGCTCGAGCACCCCGAAGGCGAACGCGGCGAAGAAGGCGTCCGCGATGGCCTCGGGGGGCGGGCATGTGGCCGGGTCGTACCACTGAGGCAGCCAGTTCATCGCGCCGAAGCCGAGCGAGCGCAGGATGCGAGGATCCACGCCCGGTCGGACGCGACCAGTGCCGAGCGCCTCGTAGAGCAGGCCGTCCCAGAACGCCTCGTAGCGCGCGATCTCCTGCTCGATCGCGACGCGCGCGGCGTCGCCGAGCGCGCGCCAGTCGTAGAGCAGGACGTGGATCGAACCGTCGCGGCCACACACGAGGCGCGCGTGCGTCCGCAGGCCGAGGCGAATGCGGTCGAGCGGGTCTCGGACCCCGTCGAGGGCCCCCCGGATGCCGTCGATCAGGCGTCCGACCCCACGCTCCATGAGCGCCACCAGCAGGGATTCCTTGCTGGCGTACCGGTAGTGCAGGCTCCCCGGCAACATACCGGCCGCCCGGGCGACCTCGCGCAGGCTGGTGGCCGCGTAGCCCTTCTCGCGAAAGAGCTGCGCGGCGGCGACAAGGACGGCCTCGTCCGGCTCTCCCCCAGGGTCGGCCACCGACTTGGTCATCTGACCAAGCTAGCGCACCTGAGCTGTCTTGAGCCGCTTGATCTCGTCGGCGACCTCCTTCGCGTTGAGCACCGGATCCACGTGCTTCTGCACCCAGCGCACCTTCAGGTCGGGGTCGACGATGAACGTCCACCGCTTCGAGTAGCCCATCATGCCCTCGGCGCCGTAGGCCTTGGCCACGGTGCCCTTTTCGTCGGCGAGCAGCGTGAACGTCAGGTGATGCTTCTCGATGAACTTGCGGTGGCTCTCCACGCTGTCCTGCGAGAGGCCGAAGACATCGCCGCCCAGCTTGCGGATGACCTCGATGGAGTCGCGGAATGCGCACGCCTGCTTCGTGCATCCCGGCGTATCGTCCTTGGGATAGAAGTACAGGACCGTCCAGCTCCCCTTTCGATCGGCGAGGCGGAAGTCGACGCCCTTGTCGGTCTTGAGCTGGATGGGCGGAGCAGGGTGTCCTAGTGCCGGGGCCTGCGCCTCCGCGCAGGCGCTGGCGCCTGCGAGGGCGATGGACACGGCGACGATTGCGGATGCGGTGCGCTTCATGGACCCTCCGCCGGCGGGGCCCGCGGGGTGCGGGTGGGCGCGCCGGCCGCCGCATCGTATGATGAGTCGTCTTGAGCGCGAAGCGTGAGACGGCATGAGTGTGGTCTGCGCGCGCTGCGGCAAGCGCTCCAGCCTGGCGGGGGCGGGCGGTGAGGCACGCTGCGCACATTGCGGCGAGCCATTCGACGAGCCCACGATCATCGCCGACGCGGGTGACGAGCCGAAGACCGAGCGTAGCGTCCCGCCTGCTGGGGCTGCGACGCCGTGGGCCTCGCCTGCGAGCCTCGTGCAAGGCAACGCGCCGCGAGTGACCGTCGGACAGCCCGCGCTGCCGCGAGGATCGGCACCCGCCGGCCGGCCACCAGGGCGCGCCTCCGCGCCGCCGCCGCCACCGCCGGGAGCCATCACAAGCGGAGGTGCGGCGCCGCTGCCTCCGGTTCCCGCGGCGGGCGGCCACGAGCCCGTGCGTGTGCCCGGGGTTCCATCGCTTCCGACCGGGGCGCGAAGCCCGGCTCCGTCGCCGCGCGCACCTGCGCCGGCTCCAGCACCGCATCCCCTGGGCTCGGGCGTGCCGTCGTTGCCCACGACGACCCCCGGCGCTGCCACGCCTGCGCCCGCGCTGGCCCGGACGATGCTCGGCACCCCCGCTCCGACGCCTCCGGTCGCCTCGCCGAGCGCGATCGCCCGGACGATGATCTCGTCACCGGCGCCGGGGGCCGGCCCCTCGTCGATGGGGTCCTCGCCCGGTGGCTCCGCGCCGCCGATGGTGGGCCTCGACCCGGTGATCGAAGCGCCGAGCGCGCCGCTGCCGCGAGCGCCCGCCCCCCGCATCGACTCCGAGCTCGGCCCGGCGGAGCCCGCCGCCATCGCTGCCGCGGCGACCCTGCAGCCCAGGGAGGTGCCGCAGGAACGCTCGGTCCCGCCGGTGGCCCAGCCACTCGGCTTCCTGCGGGAGCAGCCGCCGCCGCGGCGCGAGCTGCTGGCCGGCGTGTCCTGGAAGATCGCGCTCGGCGTGGGCGGAGTGATCGCGCTGGCGGTGGTCGCGGTGCTCGTGCTGCGCGGCCGTTCGCGCGGCGTTGGCGGCGGAGCGATCGTCCAGGTGATCAGCCAAGACGGACCGAGCGGCGCGGGGTTCTTCGTGGACGGCCCCGACGACGCGGCTTACGTGGCCACCGCGTTCCACCTCGTCGCGAGCGGCTCGCCGATCTCCGTGCGGCGATGGATCACGCCGGGTGGCGGGGCGGCCTACGCGGAGGCCTTCCCGGAGCTCGACGTGGTGGCCACGGATCCAGGCTCGGATCTCGCCGTCCTGCGGCTGCGCGGGGTGCCGAAGAAGCGCGTGGAGACGCTGGCGCTCGCGGCGCAGGCGCAGGTCGGGGCATCGGTGCGCGCGCACGGGTTCGCGGCCCGCGCACGCGGCCCCGCGGCGCGGGAGGGCACCATCGCCAGGGCGGACAAGCTGCCGTCTTTCGATCAGCGCAAGCCGGGCGCCATCGACGCCCTGCTGGTGTCGGGAGAGCTGGAGCCGGGCTTCTCGGGTGGCCCAGCGCTCGACGCCAGGGGCGAGGTGGTGGGGGTCGGCCTGACCAAGGATCAGGTCTACCAGGGCCCGACGGCGCTGGTGAACGTGGCCAGCTTGCGGCAGCTCCTCGCGACGGTCGTCCGCGCGGGGGCGGACGCGCCGCTGACGGCGGAGGCCGTGCAGCGATTCCTCGTGCGCGTCGAGGTCGAGTACCTGATGCTGGCCTTGGGCGAACGACCAACAGCGCCGCTGTACGAGTACCTGGCGCGCGGCGACCTGCCCCGGATCCACGCGCTGGCGTCCGCCGTGCGCCGCCAGGGTGCGGTGTCGGTCGCGCTCATCCCAGGTCGTCTCGAGACATTCCATGACCGGCCGGTGCAGGACGGTCTGCGCAAGTGTGCGACCGAGGGCCCTCGACGGCTCCTCGAGCCTCTTGCGTGCGCACACCTCGCCGACGCGCCGCTCGCCTGGGACTTCGCGGCAGCAGCGCTGCGCTGGGAGGGCAAGACAAGGCCTCTCCAGGTCACCAAGCTCGAGGAGGTCGATCCGGCCAGCCACCTGCACCGTGCGGAGATCTCCGGCGCTGGCCCGTCAGCGCTGACGATATACCTGGCGATGGAGCAGGGGCGACCGCGGCTGAGCCTCTTCGACGGCGCCGGGGAGCCGTACTGGATCGAGCGGGAGAAGGGCAGCGCTGAGGCCTTCGCGGGTCGCTGGGTCCAGCGCGGCAAGGGGGACGACGGCCGCGCGAAGGCCGCCGCCCGGCGCTGCGAGGAGGTGGTTGTCGCCTCCCGCGAGGGCTCCCTGGCGGTGACGTACACGCTCGAGCGTGAGGCGCGCGGAGCGGGCGAGCGGGCGACGCGACGCAAGGGTGCCCGCGCGGTGTCCCCGGCGCGCTCGCTCGTCCAGGTGGAGTACACGGGGCAGGTCAGCCAGGAGGACGCGGTGCTGCTCGAGCAGCGTCGGCTCAGTCGCGAGGGTTCGTGCGACGCGAGCCTCTGTGCCCTCGAGCCGACCTCGCTCGTGCTCAAGCGCGTCGGTGAGGGCCTCCACGCCTACCGCACCGGGGTCGACGGGACGATCGAGATCTCGCCCCTGAGAAAGACGGGCGAGGGCTGCAGCTCCCCGGCGGCTGTGTCCGACGTTGGCCCGAAGGCCAAGAAGGGCAAGAAGGCTCGAGGCGGGCACCCGGCAGGCGCCGCGGCACCGGCCAATCGGGGTGGAGGCAAGGCGAAGGGCGGCAAGCGCGGAAGGATCTGACCGGCTATCCTGAGGGCGCCGTGGTGTTCCGCTTCGCGATCTTCTTCTCCCTGATGCTCGTGTACCTCGCGCTCGCGCACCGGTACCTCTACGTGCGCCTGGTACGCGACCCTCGACCGCCCGAGCGCTGGCGACGCATCGGTCAGTGGACGCTCGTGGCCCTGCCGTTCGCCACGGTGAGCGGCTTCTTCGCCCCCGGCCGCATGCCGCCCGGGACGGGGAAGCCCTGGGCCATCCTGGCCCTGGTGTGGTTCGGGACGCTGTTCGTCTCGGTCCTCGTCCTGCTGGCCCTCGACGCGCTACGCCTCGGCTGGCACCTGCATCGCCTGGGGCGAAGGTGGATGGGGCGCCCTCTGGCCGCGCCTGATCCCGAGCGCCGACTCTTCTTCTCGCGGGCCTTCGCCGGCGTCGCCGCGCTCGGGACGGGGGGGCTCTCTGCGGCCTCGGTCAACACGGCGCTGTCCGATCCGGTCGTGCGCACGATCGACGTTCCGATCCCGGGCTTGCCCACGGAGCTCGAGGGTCTTCGCATCGTGCAGGTCAGCGACGTGCACGTCGGGCCCACGATCGGCCTCGAGTTCATGCGTCGCATCGTCAGCACGGTCAACACGCTCGCGCCCGATCTCGTGGCGATCACGGGAGATCTCGTGGACGGCAGCGTCGCGCGATTACGGGACGCGGTGGCGCCGCTCGGAGAGCTGCGGAGCCGGTTCGGCACGTTCTTCGTCACGGGCAACCACGAGTACTACTCCGGCGCCGACGAGTGGTGCGCGCACCTGACGACGCTCGGCATGCGGGTGCTGCGGAACGAGCGCGCGGAGGTCACGGTCGGGCAGGCCACGCTCGACCTCGTGGGCGTCGAGGACTACTTCGCGCGTGGACCCAAGCACGACCTGTCGGCCGCGGTTGCGGGGCGCGACCAGAGCCGCCCTGCGGTGCTCCTGGCGCACCAGCCGCGCTCGATCCAGGACGCGGCCGCCGCCGGCATCGATCTCCAGCTCTCCGGACACACCCACGGCGGGCAGATCTGGCCGTTCACCTACCTCGTCTACCTGCAGCAGCCGTACGTGCGCGGGCTCCACCTCCACGCGTCGCGCACGTGGATCTACGTGCACCCGGGGACGGGCTACTGGGGCCCCCCCATGCGGCTCGGCGTTCCGCCCGAGGTCGCGGTGATCCGGCTCGTGCGCGGTCAGCGTCCGAAGAGCTCGAGCTGATCGCCGGGCGCCTGGGCCGCTGCCTGCGCCTCCGCCAGCGGCTCGTACATCACGGCACCGTCGCTCGGGTCTTCGCGATCGAGACCCTGCTCGAAGCCGAGCCGGGCACAGCTCGCCGAGAAGAGGGCCGCGATCGTCTCCGCGTACTTGCCTTCCCCGCGCATGCGATGCCCGAAGCGCGGATCGTAGCGTCGCCCCCCGCGCGTCTCTTCCACGCGGTGCAGCACTCGCTCGGCGCGGTCCGGCAGCTTGGCCCGCAAGCGCTCCTCGAAGACGACCTCGACGGGACCGGGCAGCCGCAGCATCGTGAAGCCCGCCCACCGGGCGCCCGCGGCCCGGGCGGCCTCGAGCACGCGCGGCATCTGATCGTCCGAGAGCCCCGGGATGATGGGCGCGACGTTGACCCCGACCTGGAGCCCGGCCTCCGCGAGGCGCCGGATGGTCTCGAGGCGCCGAGCCGGGGGCGGCACGTACGGCTCGAGGGCGCGCGCCTGCTCCACGTCGGCGAAGGGGACGCTCACCGTGACGCGCACGCGAGCCACGCGGTCGAGCGCGGTCAGCACGTCCAGATCGCGCTCGATGAGCGGCGACTTCGTGATGATCGCGACCGGGTTGCGGTGGGCGACACACGCCTCGAGGCAGCCCCGCGTCAGTCGGTAGCTCGCCTCGAGGGCCTGATAGCAGTCGGTGTTCCCGGAGAACACGACCAGCTCGCGCCTCCAGCTCTTGCGCGCGAACGCCTTGCTCAGCAGGGCCGGGGCCTCGGGCTTGATCACGATGCTGCGCTCGAAGTCCGTGCCGGCGCCGAAGCCGAGGTATTCGTGCGTGGGTCGCGCGTAGCAGTAGGCGCAGCCGTGGATGCAGCCGCGATACGGGTTCACGCTCCAGGTGAACGGGATGTCGGGGCTGTCGTTGTGCGAGAGGATCTCGCGCGTCGCGTCGACGAAGACCTTGAGACGCGCCGGCGGCGGCTCGCCGATCCACTCGATCGCGGTGTCGCTCCAGGGGTTCGGCGGGTTCGAGACCGGCGACAGCATTCCGCCAGCGTTGCACTGAACGCGTGAGCAGTCAATCAATCGACGGGCAGCACCTCGGCGGCGAGGTCGTAGTCCGCGAAGTGAGTGACGCGCGCGCGCACGAAGTCGCCGGGCCGTGCTTCGGGCGATCCGGCGCCGAAGGTCAGGTAAACCTGTCCGTCGATGTCGCGGGCCTGCCCCGACCAGCGGCCGGAGAGGACGTACTCGCTCTCGTCGCTCGCGCCCTCGACCAGCACCTCGAGGTCGCGCCCGACGAGGCCCTCCTGGGCCTGCCGCGAGATCCCCTGCTGCAGGCGCATGAGCTCGCGGCGGCGCTTCTCGGCGGTCGCCTTCGCAACGCGGCGGGGCAGTAGCGCGCTCACCGTGCCTTCCTCGTGCGAGTACGTGAAGACGCCGACGCGGTCGAAGCGTTGCGTGGCGACGAACTCGCAGAGCGACGCGAAGGCGGCCTCGGTCTCGCCGGGGTGGCCGACGATGAACGTCGTGCGCACGACGATGCCCGGGATGCGCGTTCGCAGCTTGTCGAGCACCTCGTAGACGACCCGCGCGGAGTACCCGCGGCGCATCGACTTGAGCAGCCCCTCGTCGATGTGCTGGAGCGGCATGTCGACGTACGGCACGACCCGCGGGCACTCCGCCATCGCGCAGATGAGCTCGTCGGTGACGGACGACGGATAGAGGTAGTGCAGGCGCAGCCACCGCAGCCCCGGCAGGGCGTCGAGCGCACGCACGAGGCGCGCGAGGTTCGGCCCGCTGTCGTCCTTCGGGCCGCCGTCCGAAAGGTCGTGGCCGTACGCGGACAGATCCTGCGCCACGAGGTTGATCTCGCGGACCCCGCCCTCGACGAGCGCGCGCGCTTCCTCGACCACGCTCTCGATCGAGCGCGACCGCTGCGGCCCGCGCAGCTTGGGGATGATGCAGAACGAGCACGGGCGATCGCAACCCTCGGCGATCTTCACGTACGCCATGTAGCCGGGCATCGAGTTCCGCCGCGGCGAGAGCTGGTCGTAGACCCACGTCGGCTCGGTCGTGACGCCGAGGCGCTTGCCCTCGCCCTGGAGGATCGGCGCGAGCGAGAGCGCGTCGGCCGAGCCGAGGAAGTGATCGACCTCGGGGATCTCCTTGGCCAGGTCGTCCTGGTAGCGCTGCGACAGGCACCCGGTGACGACGAGCTTCTTTGGCCGGCCTGCCGCGAGGCCCGCCTCCTTCTGCCGCGCGGCCTCGAGGATGGCGTCCACGCTCTCCTGCTTGGCCTCGCCGATGAAACCGCACGTGTTGACGACGAGCACGTCGGCGTCCTCCGGCGCGTCCACGAGCGCGTAGCCCTGGTCGGCGGAGACGCCGAGCATGACCTCGGTGTCGACCCGGTTCTTCGGGCACCCGAGAGAGACGAAGTGGACGGTCTTCATGCGGCGGGCCTCTATACTATGGAATCGTGGGCTTGCAAGGCTACGAGCGGCTGGAGGCGGCGATCGGGCACCCGTTCGCCCGGGCGTCGTTGCTCGAGGCGGCGCTCACGCATCGCTCGTACCTCAACGAGCACGCGGGAGAAGGCCGCGACCACAACGAGCGGCTCGAGTTCCTCGGCGATGCGGTGCTCGACCTCTGCGTGAGCGCGCTCCTGATGGCGCGCTTCCCGGGCTACACCGAGGGCGAGCTCACCGTCACGCGCGCGTCGCTCGTCTCCGAGGGGAGCCTCGCCGAGATCGGCGGCACGCTCGCGCTCGGCGACTGGCTCTTCCTCGGGCGCGGCGAGGAGTCGTCCGGAGGCCGCCGCAAGCCGTCGCTCCTGGCGAACGCCCTCGAGGCCGTCATCGGCGCCGTCTTCCTCGACGCGGGCTACGCGGCCGCCGAGGGGCTCGTGGCGCGCCTGTTCTCCGGCGCGATCGAGGCCGTCGCTGACCGGCGCACCGACTGGAAGACGCGCGTCCAGGAGCGCGTCCAGGCCCAGCGCAAGGAGACCCCGCGATACGTGGTCGTGGCCGAGAGCGGTCCGGACCACGACAAGCGCTTCCGCGTGGCGCTCACGCTCGGCGGGCAGCCGTTCGCAGAAGGGGAGGGGCGCACGAAGAAGGAGGCCGAGCAGGCCGCCGCGCAAGCCGCCCTGACCATGCTCGAGGCCTGACGTTCACCTCCGCAGGAAGAGCATCACCACGGCGAGCACGAGGATGGCCGCGGCCGCCCCGAGCGCGACCCACCGTCCGTTGCTGGTGCCACCTTGGCGCGCGTCCTTGGCCTCACCCACGCCGCGGCGGATGCCCTGCTCGACCTCGCGCACGAGCGCGCCGGCGGTCTCGTAGCGATCGGCCGGTGACTTCTCGAGGGCGCGCAGCACCATGTCCGAGAGCCACTCCGGTAGGTCGGGGTTCACCCCGTTCGGCCGCGTCGGCACCGCGGACAGGTGCGCCTGCAGCACCTGCAGGACGCCGTCGCCACCGAACGGCGGCCGCCCCGTGAGCATCTCGTAGAGGATGACACCCATCGCGTACACGTCGGAGCGCGCGTCGGACTGGACCCCGCGGCACTGCTCGGGCGCGAGGTAGTGGGGCGTCACGTACGGCTCGCCCTGCTTGTTCCGGGCGAGCGTGCCGTCGGGGCGCAGGAGCAGGCGCCCGAGGCCGAAGCCCGACACGCGAACCACGCGCGCGCCTTGCTCCTCCCCGAGGTGCACCTCGCTCGGCTTGAGGCCCCGGTGCAGGACTCCGATCGCGTGCGCCGCATCGAGCGCCGCGGCGATCGAGCGGAGGTGCCCGATGGCCTCCGGCAGGCTGAGCGCGCCCCGCTGCTTGATGTGCGCGGCCAGGGAGGGCCCGCCCTGATCCATGAGCAGCCACTTGCGCCCGTCGGCGAGATCGCCGGTCTCCTGCACCGTGATGATGCCGCGGTGATTCAGGCTCGCCAGTGCGCGATTGTCCTCGAGGAGGCGCTCGACGGCCTCCGCGTCGGGGGCCAGCATGTGCGAGATGACGCGAATCGCCACGCGCTTGCCGGTCGTCGGGTGCAGGCACGCGTAGACCGCGCCCGTGGGACCGTTGCCGATCGTCGCGACCACCTGGTAGCCGTTGACCACCGTTCCGGACGTGAGCTCCGAGAAGGGCAGGGGCTGGAGCGGCAGCGGCGACAGAGAGAGCATGGCAGGACGCGTGCCGGTCAAGCTGTCGCGGTCGTGCCACGGCTCGGGCGCGCGATCGAGCTGCAGGGGGTGCTGCGACTCGGGTCGGATCGCCGTGTCGGCCTGGATGAAGCGAACGGGCTCGCTCGACTCGACCCGCGTCATGTCCTCGCCGTCCGGGGGCGGCGTCGGGGGTGGCGGCGAGCGGGGCGCCGGGGCCGTGGGTGCTGGCGGGGGCACCAGGGTCGCCGGCCGTGGCGCGGGCGCAGCGTGGCGCGGGGAGGATCCGCGCGCGAGCACTCGGCCGGGCGAGGGCGAGGGTGGCGACTGCGGAGCGCTCGGAAGCGGGGGTGGCGTCGGCAGTGCCCGAGGCGAGGGCGTCGGACTCTCGGGCATCGGGAGGATGCCGGACACCACACGCGCGCTCCCCGGGTCCGTGGCCACCGAGAACACACCCGAGGAGATCTCTCCTGGCGAATCGAAGCGCGTCGGGTCCGCGTCGTCGACAGGGACCGGCGCGGGCTGGCCGCTCGCCCGCTCGTCCTCCCGCGGATCGCCGAGGACCGTCTCGTCCTCGTGGAAGTTCTTCGGAGATCCGGACACGCGCTCGCTGCACACGATACCACTTGCAGGACTCGCCGTCGGCAAGTGGCGCCCGCCCCCGATCTCCGAGTACTCTGTCTCCGTGGCGTCGGAGGCTGGGCGCGCGCCCGCGCGGGTGCTGCTCATCGATGATGACCGCACCGTCTGTCAGCTGATGGCGCGGCAGGTCGAGGAGAGCGGATTTTCTGCGCTCACGGCAAACTCCTTCCCGGAGGCGCTGCGCCTTTACCGCGAGCACCGTCCGGATCTCGTGCTGCTCGACGTGATGATGCCGACGGTCGACGGCTTCAAGATCGCCCGCATGCTGCGCGGCGAGCCGGGGCCCTTCGTGCCCATCATCCTGCTCACCGCGCTCGACGACGTGGAGTCAAAGCGACGCGGCATGGCGGCCGGCGCCGACGACTTCCTCATCAAGCCCGTGAGCCCGCTCGAGCTGCAGATCCGGCTGTCGGCCATGCTGCGCATCAAGCGGCTGACGGACGAGCTGGATGCGGCCAAGCAGGCGGTCGAGCGCCTCGCCATCACCGATCCGCTGACAGGCCTGCACAACCGGCGCTTCCTCGACCAGCACATCGAGCGCGAGTTCGCGCGCTCGAAGCGTTACTCGCACCCGCTCGCGTGCCTGATGGTCGACATCGACCACTTCAAGCGCGTCAACGACGAGCACGGCCACCCGATGGGAGATCGCGTCCTCGCCATCACGGCGGAGGTGCTGCAGCGCTCGGTGCGGAACACGGACTTCCTCGCCCGCTATGGCGGAGAGGAGTTCATGGTGCTCGCGCCGGAGACGGGCCAGTCGACCGTGGTCGTGCTGGCCGAGCGCATCCGGACGGCGGTGCCCGCCCGCTGCGAGGCCGAGGCGCGCGCGCATCCGCAGGCGGGCGTGCCCCGGTGCACGGTGTCGATCGGGGTCGCGACCACGGAGCAGCCGGAGGTCCTGGCCGTGGCCGACCTCGTGCGCCTGGCCGACGAGCAGCTCTACCGCTCCAAGCGCGAGGGCCGCGATCGCGTCTCGATCTCCGCCTGATCCGCGGCGTCAGCGCAGGACGAGATAGGCGAGCAGGGCGAGCAGGGCCGCCCCGACGGCGAGCGCGACGGGCAGGGCGGATGATCGGGGCGCCGGCGGAGGTGCGGTGAGGGGCGCGGGCGGCGGGGCTGGCGGCGCATGCGCCGGAGCGGCTGCCGCTTCCTCTGCGAGGTGCGGGAAGCCGTCCACCTCGAACTCGCGCGTGATCCGCTCGACGATGCGCGAAGTCGGGTCCTCGAGGTTGGGCCGGGACGTGTTGGGCGGGATCGACGAGCGGCGGGCCACCGGCGGCGCCGGTGTGGTGCGCGGAACGGCCGCGCGCACGCTCGCGGCGAGCTCCTCGATGCGCTGCTGGCGCTGCGTGGGATCCTTGGCCAGCGCCCGGAGGATCGCCGCCTCGAGCAGCGGCGGGAGCTCGACCGGCGGATCGAGCTGGGCCGGCGGCACGGGCGTCTCGCGCAGATGCTTGGCCAGCACCTCCACGAAGTTCTTGCCCCGAAACGGGGGCCTTCCGGTGGCGCACTCGTACAGCACGCAGCCGAGCGCGTAGATGTCGCTGCGCGGATCGACCTCGCCCTCGGCGGCCTGCTCGGGCGCCATGTACTCGGGCGTGCCGAGGATGCCGCTCTTGCCGGTCTTGCGGTGCCCCGGGCCGGTCGGGCCGAGCGCCTTGGCGACGCCGAAGTCCAGGACCTTGACCGTCTCGACGCCGGGCATCGTGCCGCCACGCGCGAGGAAGATGTTCTCCGGCTTGAGGTCGCGATGGACGATCCCCTGCTCGCGCGCCACGGCCAGCCCGGCCGCCACGCCCTCGGCGATCTGCGCGACCTGCGCGAGCGGGAGCCGCTCGAGGCGCTTGAGCCGCGATCGCAGATCCTCGCCCTCGAGGAGCTCCATCGCGATGAAGACGCTGCCGTCGTCGGCCGTTCCGAACTCGAAGACCTCGGCGATGTTGCGGTGGCCGATCTTGGAGGCCGCGACCGCCTCCGTCCGGAACCGCGAGACCGCCTCGGCGCTGGCGGTGCGAACGCGCGACACGACCTTGAGGGCGACGGGCTGCTTGAACTCGTCCTCCGCCGCATACACGACGCCCATCGCACCGGAGCCGAGGGTCCGCAGCACGCGATAGCGACCGAGGCGCGCGCCGCTCTCGAGCGGCCGCTCATGGTCCTCGGCCTCCGGCAGAGGAGTGTGCTCTTCCGTCACGTCAAGGAATGCCCGACACCAGCATACCTCGATGCAAGGGCGTTCCGAAGCGGTTGCGGTGCGGCTAGAGCGGTCGGACGTCGACTTCGACGGCGTGGCTCACGACCACGACGGAGTGATCGGGGAGCAACTTGAGCCCGACGCTCGCCGGCACGTCGGCTGCGTCGGAGACGACGGCGGCGCTACGCACGTGCTCGTACGAGCCCGGCCTGCCCCGGCGCGACGGGTCGTCGAGCTCCTCCGGGAACCCCGGGGCGCCGCGCCCTTCGTACAGCCACAGAGGGACGCCCCGCGACACACCGACGAGGTGCTGGCCGTCCGCCAGGAGGACCGCTCGCGGCGGGACCGCGCCAAGGGCTGCGTCGAGGCGAACCAGCGCCGCGGCGAGCGCAGCCGAGACGGAGCCTGGGCCGACGTCCCGATCAAGCCCGCCTCGGGTGCGGAGCTCGTCGAGGAACAGGTGGAAGATCTTCTCGCCGTCCTGGTTGCCGCGGATGTTCCGCCGCAGGAACGCGGGCAGCGCCTCGGCGCACTCGCCGAGCACCCGGGCAGAGTCCGGCGACAGCGCCGGGCCGTCGTCCATCCATAGCCAGGAGCGGAAGCGATACGGCGGCGTGTCCTCGTTGCGCGGCTCGGTCTCCGCGGGACGGTCCTCCGGTGCGAGCACCTGCGCGAGCACGAGGTCCGTGCGCAGGCCTCCCAGCAAGGTGAACAGGTCCACGCCCCCGGCCGGCGGCCGCGGCCGCTTCTGGAGGAGGACCTCGCCCGCCTGGTAGAAGCCGACGCCCCATGCAGCGGCTCGCCCGGCCGGAACGTTCAACGCCGCGCGCGCGCCATACAGCGCAGCGCGCAGGCGGTCAGCATCATTGGTCGCGAATCCCAGCAACTTGCCCATCTACACCACCTCCGACCGCTCGCACGATGACCTCGCGGGCGGGCCACTCTGGACCTCGACGCCACTGTCACCACGCTGAGAAGGAACGGATGGAAGGAGCGATGACTCCTGCTCCGACTATAGCGACCGCCTTCGGGTGCGGCAAGGATTCGCGCGCCCGCTCGGACGCCGGTCACGCCGACGTGTTGGAGCGTGTCGGGTGGAGCGTGCTATTGGAGACGGGATCCATGCGAATCACGGAGATCTACGCGAGCGTGTCCGGGGAGACGGCGCACGCGGGCCGGCCCTGCACGCTGGTCCGCACGACCGGATGTGATCTCAGGTGTGGGTACTGCGACACCGCCTACGCCTTCACCGGCGGCAACGAGCGGTCGGTGGACGACGTGCTCGAGGAGGTGAGTCGGCTGGTGCCGAAGCTGGTGCTGCTGACGGGAGGCGAGCCCCTCCTCCAGCGCGAGCTGCCCGAGCTCGCGGAGCGCCTGCTGGCGGGCGGCTACGAGGTGATGGTGGAGACCGGCGGCTCGCAGGACCTCGCGCGCCTGCCGCGGAGCGTCATCCGCATCCTCGACATCAAGACGCCCGGCTCTGGCGAGATGCACAAGATGCGCTGGGAGAACCTGGACCTCCTCGAGCGCAAGGACGCGGTCAAGTTCGTCATCTGCGACGAGGGCGACTACCGGTGGAGTGCGGACGTGGTGCGGCAGCGGCAGCTTGCCGCGCGCACCGAGGTGCTCTTCTCGCCGGTGCATGGCAAGGTCGATCCGCGCGAGCTCGTTGCATGGATCCTGCGTGATCGGCTCGAGGTCCGGCTCAACCTGCAGATCCACAAGTACGTCTGGGGTGCCGACGTACACGGCGTCTGACGCGTCAAATCCCCGCTTGACACGGAGCGGCGCCGGGGCGTAGCTTCGCCACGTCGAAATTGCGGAAACCATTGATGTCTTCGCTGATTGGAGGGGTCGCGGCGCTGGTCGCGTTGACGCTCTCCTGCGCGACCCAGCGCGTCGACCTCCAGGCAGCCGAGAAGCACTACGACCTGGCCGCGGACTACATGGGCAAGCGCCTCGTGGCTGCGGCGCTGCGCGAGTGCGAAGAGGCGCTCAAGGCGAACCCGAACTACGCCGACGCGCACTTCCTCCTCGGCGCGATCAAGATGGGCCTCGCGGTGCAGGAGCTCGAGGTCACCGGGCGCAGCAGCTGCCTCAAGGGCCCCCAGGCGGCGCTCGGCAAGAAGGAGGCGGAGGAGAAGCTTCGCGAGGCGGAGGCCCACTTCAAGCAAGCGTCCGAGCTGCGCCTCGACTACTCCGAGGCGCTCGACGGCATGGCAGCGATCGCGCTGCACTTCGGCGACTGGGACCGCGCCGTGGCGCTCGAGTCGTCCGCGCTCAAGAACCCTGTGTTCGCGGAGAACCACATCGCGCGCTCGAACCTCGCGTGGGCGCTCTACGGCAAAGGCGACTATGTGCGCGCCGAGATCGAGTTGCGATCCGCGCTCGTCCGCGCTCCGGACTTCTGCGTCGGCTACTACCGGCTGGCGGAGCTGCTCTTCAAGCGCGGCGACGTGCCGGCGGCGAGCGACGTCCTCGGCGAGATCGAGAAGCGCCGGCAGGTCTGCCGGATCCAGGAGGCCTTTCATCTCCTCGGCCGCGTCGCGCTCGCGCACAAGGAGCCCGCGCGGGCGCTCAAGGCCCTCGAGGACTGCCAGTCCCTCGCGCCGAGGAGCTGCGTCGCAGACGAGTGCAAGAAGCTCGCGATCACGATTCCACCGCAGCCCAAGTCGCCGGACGGCGAGGGCGGCGAGACGAACGAGGAGGGATGATGGAGCGCGCCGTGGAGACGGATTCGCGCATCGACTTCGTCCAGCTTGGGAACTACCTGCGCATCGAGCGGGAAGCTCGATCGATGAGCCTGGACGAGCTCTCGAGGACCACCCGGATCCCCAGGCAGCGGCTCGAGGCGCTGGAACGAGGCGCCCTCGGGGAGCTACCCGCGAGGGTCTACGTGCGGGGGTTCCTGAAGTCGTGCGCTCGGGAGCTGGGCCTTGCCGCGACGGAGCTGCTTCATCGCTTCGACCAGGCGGCGCGCGCGGCCGACGTGGAGCTCGCGGAGCGCGAGCTCGCGCAGCCCCGCAGGGTGACTCCCGCGCTGCGTGAAGTCGTGACGCCCCAGCGCGTCGGCGTGGCGATCGGCATCACCGTCGTGGCTCTCGTGGCGGCGACGACGCTCGGCAGGTCGCGGCGCCCGGACGCCTCTGCGCCCGGACAGAAGAGCGTCGAGCAGCGTGACGCCGGCGACGGCTACGGCTACCGCGGTCATCGCCGCTCCTGAACGCTCGTGAGTCGGCGGCGGACGCGTGCGACGGAGGCGATCGTCGTGCGCGTCGTGGACTATCGCGAGGCCGATCGCATCGTCGGTCTGCTGACGGAGCGGGAAGGGCGCGTGTCCGCGCTGGCCCGGGGCGCGCGAAAGAGCCAGAAGCGCTTCGCCGGCCTCGGCGCGCTCGCGCGTGGCACGGCCGAGCTCGCCGACGGCGCGGGGGAGCTCGCGTCCCTCGAGGGGTTCGAGGCGAGCTGGGATCCGGCGACCCTGGTCGAGGAGATGGTGCGCCTCGCCCTGGCCAGCTACGGAGTGGAGCTCGCCTACGAGCTCTCGCCACCGAGGCAGCCCGAGCCGGAGATGTTCGCGGCGGTCGCGGCCTACCTTGACCAGCTCGCCGCGGGACCACAGGGCGCGGCGCTGCCGCGCTGGCTCGAGCTGCGGGTGTTCGACACGCTCGGGCACGGGCCGGTGCTCGACCGCTGCGCGCGATGCGGGGCGGAGGCCGACGATGGCCCGCTGCAGTCCTTCGAGGCAGCGCACGGCGGTCTCGTCTGTGGCCGCTGTCGCTCGAGCGGCCTGCCGCGGCTGCCCGGCCCCTCCCGCTGCGGCCTGCTCGCGCTGCGCGCCGCCGCGTCCCCCGAGGGGCTCGCTCCCCTCGCGCCGGGCGCGAACGGACCCGCGCGCGAGGCGATGCTCGCGTGGGGGCGGCACCTGCTCGGCAAGACGCTCAAGTCGGTGGAGTTCCTGCTCGCGTTGCGCGAGTCGAAGGCCTGAGGATCCGCTATCCTCCGCGCCATGAAGCGCCTGGCCAACCGCTCGCTGGACGTCGTCTGCTTCGGCGAGGCGATCGTCGATTTCTTCCCGGGAGCCGTCGGGCGGCCCCTGTCGGAGATCGAGACGTTCCATCGGCACCTCGGCGGTGCGCCCGCGAACGTCGCGGTCGGCCTCGCGCGGCTCGGCGCCAAGGCGGGCCTGATGACGCTCGTCGGCAACGACGAGTTCGGCCTCTACATCAGGAGCGAGCTGGCCAAGGAGGGAGTGGACGTCCGCGCGGTGGCGGTGCATCGCACGGCGCGCACGGGGATCACGTTCGTGTCCATCGGGGAGCGCGGGGAGCGCAGCTTCTCCTTCTATCGCGACCGCTGCGCAGATCAGCTCATCGCGCCGGTGGACGTGGACGGCGAGGTGATCGAGGACGCGCGCATCTTCCACTTCGGCAGCTCCACGCTGGCCAGGGACCCGGCGCGCTCGGCGACGCTCGCGGCGCTGGCCGACGCGCGCGAGGCTGGCTGCGTGGTGTCGTGCGATCCGAACTTCCGCCCGCACGTCTGGGACGAGCCGGCGCGGGCGCAGGGGCTTATCCGGCAGGCGATGGCCGACTCGGACATCGTGAAGCTGGCGGACGAGGAGATCCCGCCGCTGTTCGGCAACCTGACCGTGGAGCAGGCGGGCGTGGCGATGCGCGAGCTCGGCGTGCGCCTCGCGATCATCACGCTCGGGGCTCGTGGCTGCTACGTCGATGCGCCGAGCGGCCACGGCTACGTGGGCGTCGACAAGGTGGCGGTCGTGGACACCACCGCGGCGGGTGACGGCTTCGTCGCGGGCCTGCTCTCCCAGCTCTCGCCGCTCGTGGCATCGGGCAAGGCCATCGAGGACCTCGACCGCGGCACGATCGAGAAGGCCCTGTCGTTCGCCAACCAGGTGGGCGCGCGCACGGTGTCCCGGATCGGTTCCGCGCAGGCGATCCCCCGCAAGGAGGAGATCACGTGACCGCGATGGCGGCCCGCGCGCCACGGCCGTGATGCGCTGCCCCGTTCGTTGACACCCCGGCGGGGGGTTGCTACCAATCGGCCCTCCCATGTCCGCGTCTCGCCTCACTGCCCGCAAAGCGCCGACCTTCCAGGACGTCATCCTGGGGCTGCAGCGCTTCTGGGCGCAGCAAGGGTGCGTGATCCTGCAGCCGGTGGACCTCGAGGTCGGCGCCGGCACGTTCCACACCGCGACGTTCCTGCGGGCGCTCGGACCCGAGCCGTGGAACGCGGCGTACGTGCAGCCGTCGCGCCGTCCGACCGACGGGCGCTACGGGGAGAACCCGAACCGCCTTGGCGCGTACTACCAGTTCCAGGTGGTGATGAAGCCGAGCCCGCTCAACGTCCAGGAGCTCTACCTGGACTCGCTGCGTGCCCTCGGCATCGACCCGCTCGAGCACGATCTGCGCTTCGTCGAGGACGACTGGGAGTCGCCGACGCTCGGGGCCTGGGGCCTCGGCTGGGAGGTCTGGTCGGACGGCATGGAGGTCACGCAGTACACGTACTTCCAGCAGTGCGGCGGCATCGATCTCGCGCCCATCCCCGTGGAGCTGACGTACGGGCTCGAGCGGATCACGATGTACCTGCAGGGCTGCGACAACGTGTACGACCTCGAGTGGGTCGAGGGCGTCAAGTACGGCGACGTGCACAAGCAGAGCGAGATCGAGTACTCGAAGTTCAGCTTCGAGCACTCGAACGCGGAGCTGAACTTCCGCCTGTTCGGCGACTTCGAGGGGGAGTGCAAGCGGCTGCTCGCGGCGGGCCTCGTGCTGCCCGCGTACGACTACTGTCTCAAGTGCTCGCACGCGTTCAACCTGCTCGACGCGCGAGGGGCGCTCAGCGTCACGGAGCGACAGCGCTTCATCGGGCGGGTGCGGGCGCTCGCGCGCGGGTGCGCCGAGGGCTACCTCGCCGAGCGGCAACGGCTCGGGTTCCCCATGCTGCGGCAGGGGCCGTCGTGAGCGAGTCGCGGGAGCTCTTCGTCGAGCTCGGGTGCGAGGAGCTGCCGGCGAGCTACGTGACGAGCGCCCTCGCGGAGCTCGGCCCGCGCCTCTCGCAGGCGCTCGCCGCCGCGCGGATCGACCACACGGCGCCGCGCGTCTATGGCACGCCCCGGCGACTCGCGGTGGTGGCGAAGGTGGCGACCCGGCAGAGGGACGTCGCCGAGACGCTCACCGGCCCCCCCGTCAGCGCGGCCTTCGACAAGGACGGCAGGCCCACGAAGGCCGCCGAGGCGTTCGCCAGGAAGCTCGGCATCGACGTCGGCGCTCTCGAGCAGGTGCAGACCGAAAAGGGCCTCTACCTGGCGGGCCGGCGCAGCGAGTCCGGGCGGGCGGCGCGCGACGTGCTCCCTGACGTCGTGAGGGAGCTGCTGCGCGGCTTCAAGTTCAAGAAGTCGATGCGCTGGTCCACGATCGAGCAGACCTTCGCCAGGCCGGTGCGCTGGATCGCCGCCCTGTTCGACGGGGAGGTCCTGCCGGTCGAGTGCTTCGGCTGCCGCGCCGGGCGGCGCTCGGTGGGGCATCGCTTCCTCGCGCCGCAGGAGTTCGACGTCGCCGGGTCCGCGGACTGGCTTGCGGAGCTTCGCGGCCGCTTCGTGATCCCCGACGTCGAGGAGCGCAGGCAGCTCGTCGAAGCGGAGCTGGCGCGCGTGGAGCGCGAGGCCGGTGCGCGTCGGGTGCCCGACGACGCGCTGATCGAGGAGGTGACGCAGCTCGTCGAGTATCCGACGGCGGTGCTGGGGTCGTTCCCGGCGTCGTTCCTCGACCTCCCGCGCGAGGTGATCGTCAACTCGATGCGCGCGCATCAGCGCTTCTTCGCCTTCGAGACGGCCGACGGGCGGCTCCACCCGGCCTTCGCGACCATCGCGGGGACGGTCGTGCGCGACGCCGCCGTGGTGCGCGCCGGCAACGAGCGGGTGCTGCGCGCTCGCCTCGAAGATGCGCGCTTCTGTCACGACGAGGACCGGAAGCACACGCTCGACGAACGCGCCAGGAAGCTCGAGGGCGTGGTGTTCCAGACCAAGCTCGGCACGGTGGCGGAGAAGGTCGCGCGCATCCGCGCGGTCGCGGCGAAGCTGGCGGAGCGGCTCGGCGCGGACGCGAGGCGGGTCGATCACGCGGCGCAGCTCTGCAAGGCCGACCTCGTGACGCTGATGGTCGGGGAGTTCCCGGACCTGCAGGGCGTGATGGGACGCGACTACGCGCTCCGCGAGGGTGCTCCGGCCGACGTCGCGGACGCGATCGCCGAGCACTACCAGCCGCGCGGCGCGTCGGATGCGCTGCCCCGCGGCGACCTCGGCGCCATCGTGGGTCTGGCCGATCGAATCGACACGCTCGTCGGCTGCTTCGCCGTGGGTCTCGAGCCGACCGGCTCGGCGGACCCGTTCGCGCTGCGCCGCGCGGCGCTCGCGATCGTGGCGGTGCTCCTCGGCCGCGGCTGGAGCGTGCCGCTGACCTGGCTGGCCGAGACGGCCGCGACGGCTGGCTACGGCAAGCCGACCTTCGCGGCGGCCGTGCCCAGGGTGGTCGAGTTCGTGCGCACCCGCCTGCGCGGCGTGCTCGCCGAGACGTACCCGGCCGACGTGGTCGAGGCGGTGCTGGCCGTGCAGGGCGAGGATCTGCCGGATGCGCGCGCACGCGCCCTGGCCCTCGCGCACCTCCGGAAGCGCGAGGACTTCGAGCCGCTCGGCATCGCCTTCAAGCGAGTGGCGAACATCCTCAAGTCCAGCGCCGCCGAGGGGACGGCGTTCGATCCAGCGCTGGCGGCCGATCCCGCGGAGCGCGCGCTGCACGACAGGTGGCGCGACGTCTCGGCGAGGGTCCGGCCCCTCGTGGAGAGGAAGGACTACGGCGCGGCGCTGGCCGCGCTCGCCGACCTCAGGGTGCCCGTCGACCGGCTGTTCGACGCGGTGCTGGTGATGGACCCCGATCCGATGGTGCGTGCCAACAGGCTCGCGCTCCTGGCCCTCGTGGGCGCGGCGTTCTCCGGGATCGCCGATTTCAAGCTGCTGCAGGTCGCGGAGCCACAGAAGCGATGACGAGACTGCTGTGCGGGCTCGCGCTCGCGGTGGGCCTGCTGCCGGCCTGTAACCTCAACGATCAGGGCAAGGACCCCCCGCGCGACGAGCTGTTCTTCCCGGCCGATCTGGCCGTGGATCCGAGCGGGAGATTCGCCTTCGTGACCAACGCGAACACGGACCTCCGCTTCAACGGAGGCACGGTCGCCACGGTGGACCTGCAGGTGGCGCGCGATCTCATCCGGGAGGTCCGCGAGACCGGCGTCGTGCCGGCGGACTGCCATCGAGACGTGCTCGACGCGACGATCGTCGAGTGCAAGGAGAAGCGCTTCATCCTGTCCGACCGCACCATGAAGGTCGGCAACTTCGCGGGCGCCATCACCTACCAGCCCCAGGAAGAGGGCGGGGGGCGTCTCTTCGCGGTCGTGCGCGGCGATCCCTCGGTCGTGTGGAGCGACGTGTGGCAGGACGGCGATACGCTGCGGCCGGACTGCGGGACCGTCGGCTTCGTGTCGTGCGACCACCGGCTGACGCGCTCGGAAGGCCTCGAGCAGGAGTTCCCCCCCGAGCCGTTCGGGATCTCGATCGACCCGGCCTATGGCCTCATGTACGTGGCCCACTTCGGTGGCGACGGCGCCCTCTCGCTCTTCGACGTGGGCGGGGGGCGTACGCGCGTGCCGCGGCTCGTCGACGTGGCGACCGGCTTCCTGCGGCGCTCGAGCGATCTGGCGCCCGCCGGCTTCGGCGTGGCGGCGCGCCCCGATCCGCGCCCGAGCACGTGCCAGTCGCCCTACGCCTACGTGACGAGCCGGGTGAGCAACGACATCGCGATCGCGACGGTGCGCGGCTCGCGTCAGTGCGGTAAGCCCGTCCCGGCGGAGTGCAAGCCGGTGGGCGACGAGGCCACGACGGATCCCTGCCTGCTCGACCGGCGAAGCCTGGATCTGGCGCGCGTGGCGCTCGCGGGGCTCAACGAGGTCGAGTCGGTGCGACTCGACATCCGCGACATCGTCTTCTCGCCGGACGGCAAGACGGCCTTCGTGGTGGCGAGGCAGCCGAGCTCGCTGCTCGTCTACGACACGGCCTTCGTCGAGGGCGACTCGCGGCCGCGGCTGTTCGGCGTGCGCGCCATCGAGGTGTGCGCGGAGCCGAGCCACGTCGCCATCTACGAGCGTGACGGCCAGACCCGCGCACTCGTGACGTGCTTCTCCTCCGGCCAGATGTTCGTCGTGGATCCCCAGATCGGCGCGCCGGTGACGGTGTTCGACATCGGCCGCGGGCCGAACGGGGTCCACGTCGCAGCCGACAGCACGGGCCGGTCGGGGGACACGCCGCTCGGCATCGCGGTCAGCTTCGCGGACCAGAACCTCGTCCTCGTCGACCTCCAGCCCGGCAGTCCGACCGAGTACAGGGTCGTCCTCCGCATCGGCCTGACGCGGCCCATCTCCAGGTGACCGACATGCGCTTCGTCCTCGGTTTCGTCGTCGCGCTCGCCCTCGTGGCCGCGGGCTGCTCGAGCCAGCCGGTGCAGACCCCGACCCGTGCGCTCGAGCGACCGGTTTCGCTGGCCTTCGCATGTGTGGACCGCAACGAGCGGGTCAGCGCGCGCTCCAGAAGTGACTGCCAGCGCATGCCGGCAGCCGGGGACTTCGAGAAGTTCGGCCTCGTCGTGGGCTCGACGCGGGGCGAGCTGTCCGTCTTCAACATCACCGAGCAGAACATCAAGACCCTCATCGATCTGGATCGCCGGCTGCCTGGCCTCACGTCCCTGCCGGTGGGGGATCTGCCGTCGTGGGTCGACATGACGCCCGACGGCTGCAAGGCCGTCACCGCGAACACCGGGTCCTGCGATCTCGGGCTGGTGGACGTGCCGCGGCTGATCGGGCTCGCGACAGGGCTGCAGGCGGGGCCCTTCGAGTCGCTGGACGGAATGGACTTTGCGAGCCCGACCGGCCTCGTGACGCGGACGAAGATGCAGAGCGCGGCCGGCGTCGTCGGCGCACGTCCCAGCGTGGTGCTGATGCCCGAGCTGATCTGCAGCGGCAGCGCGGGGCGTGGGGGTGCGGGCGGGGCAGGTGCGGGCGGGGCAGGTACGGGTGGTGCTGGTGCGGGTGGTGCTGGTGCGGGCGGTGCGGGCGGTGCGGGCGGTGCGGGCGAGGGCGGGGCGAGTGGCTCCACCGAGTCGCTCCGGTGCGATCCCGATCAGGCCTACCGGGCCTATGTGGTCTATCCGGCGTGCCGGCTGGTGGCCGAGGTCGAGCTCCCGACGGGGCGGTTCATCCGGGGCGTGAAGCTGACGCGGACCGGTGCGAGGATCGTGAGCACGCCCGACTGCGTGTCGGAGTGTGGTGAGCCGCTCTTGCCCGATGCTTCGATGCCGAGCGACGCGAGCCCAGACGGCGGCGCGGGTATGGGGGGCGCGGGCATGGGCGGCGCAGGCACGGGTGGCGCAGGCGCCGGCGGCGCGGGCATGGGCGGCGCGGGCATGGGCGGCGCAGGCATGGGTGGCGCGGCGCCCGCGTTCGGGACCAACGGCGTGGCTCGCTTCGCTGGCGTGCCCGAGTTCACGGGGCTCCTGCTGCAGCCGGTCACGGCGGGGCTCGTGGCGAGCGGCACCACCGGCACCGGGCTGACGACGAACCTGGTGCTCAAGCGGTACCTGCCACCCGGTGTGGTCGATGCGACCTTCGGCGGTGCTGCCCAGGGGACCGTCATCTTCGACAACCCGTCCATGGGCGTGGATGACACGTTCAACGTGGCCATCGGACCCGGTGCGAACGGATCGATCCTGGTCGCAGGGCGCTCGTTCATCGCCCCCGAGAACGTCGTGGCGGCGGTCATCTGGCGCTTCTCGGACACGGGCGTGCTCGACATGACGTTCGGCGATCACCAGGGTCGCGCCACCTGGGCGATGCCCGCCGTCATCGACGTGCGCGAGGTCTTCGTGCAGGCCGGCCCCGCGGGGGCAGCGTACCTGTCCGCCTGGGGTCCGCCCTCCGGAGGCATGGCCAGTCAGGCGAACGCGCTCCTGGCCCGCTTCTCGGCGGGCGTCCTCGACACCGCGTTCGGCGGCACAGGCTTCCTGACGTACAACAGCCCCAACAACAACCTGGATGTCGCCGGCGGCGTCGCGCAGGACGGGATGGGGCGTGTCTACCAGTTCGGCTGCGCGTACTCGGACCTCACCAACGCGAGACATCGCGTGACCCGTGTGAGCTCGGCGGGCGCGGTGGATCCTCTCTACGGCCAGGCGGGCTCGTTCCTCGGCACCGCGGGTGCCTACGGCGCTCCTGGCGCGGACTGCACGTGGGCGGGTGCGGTGGATGCGCAGTCGCGCTTCTACGGGGCGGGCACCGACGACGGACCAACCGGCACGCGGGCGATCGTCTACCGCGTCGCACCCGACGGCACGCTCGACGCGACCTTCGCCGGAGGAGCGGGCTTCGTGGCGTGGCCCGCGACGCCGAGCGCGGCGAACGGCGCGGAGGCGCTGGCGATCGTGCTCGCGGCCAACGGGGACTTGCTCGTGGCCGGCCGGAAGATCGGTGCGGCGGCGGCGGACGAGCGTTGCACGATCACCCGGATCAGCGCCGCGGGCACTCCCCTGGCGACGTTCGGATCGGCGGGGACCGCGACGAGCCCGGAGGTGGCCTCGGCGTGCAGGCAGCTCGTCGAGCGGGCCGACGGGACGATCGTGGCGGCGGGCCATGCGAGCGGGCAGGGCGCGTTGTTCGGCTTCAGCGCCGCCGGAGCCCCGCTGCCGTAGTCGCTTCGCGCCGGTGCGGGTACTCGACTCCCGCCGCATCGTTGACAAGTGTTTCAATGACACTTATGCTCGGGGTGACCTTTCGGGAGGGACACCATGCCGGCTCCGCTGCGAATCGATCGAGTCCGCGACGCGCTCCTGGTGATCGACCTGCAGCCGGACTTCATGCCGGGCGGCGCCCTGGCGGTCGCCGAGGGAGATCGCATCGTCGCCCCGATCGCCCGGCTCCTGGCGCGCTTCGCCACGGTCGTGGTGACGCAGGACTGGCACCCGGGTGGGCACGTCTCGTTCGCCTCGAGCCATCCGGGGCGCGCGCCGTTCGAGACGGTGACGCTGCACGGGGCACCGCAGACGCTCTGGCCGGATCATTGCGTCCAGGGGACGGCCGGAGCCGCGCTGCACCGGGACCTGCCGATGGAGCCGGTCTCCCTCGTGCTGCGCAAGGGGCACCGGGCCGACGTGGACTCCTACAGCGCGTTCCGCGAGAACGTGGGCCCGGGCGGCGAGCGGCCGCCGACGGGGCTCGCCGGGTGGCTGGGCGAGCGAGGCATCCGGCGTGTGTTTGCCTGTGGGCTCGCGCGCGACTACTGCGTGCGCTGGAGCGCCCTCGACGGGCGCGCCGCGGGCTTCGACGTGGTCGTGCTCGACGACCTCGTCCGCAGCGTCGACCCCGGGGGCGCCGACGCCACGACCGCCGCCCTGATCGGCGCCGGGATCGTCCTCGCGCAGAGCGCCGAGCTGGAGGGCTGAGGTGTCGGCGCGGGTGATGGGCCTCGACGTCTACCAGCTCACGACCCTGTGCGCTCATGCGCGCGAGGGGCGGCTCGCGCACCGGGTCGCGATGTCGTTCTTCTTCCGCAAGCTCCCGCGCGAGCGGAACTTCGTCGTGTTCTGCGGGCTGCGCTCGATCCTCGAGCAGTGCGCCGCGATGCGGTTCGATCGCGAGGACCTCGCCGCGCTGCGCGGTCATCCGCTGCTCGGGCCCGCGTTCGCGCGCGACCCTGGCGCGCTCGCCGCGCTGGCCGCCATCGACGGCTTCGAGGGCGACATCGACGCGCTCCCCGAGGGCACGCTCGCGTTCGCGGGGGCCGCGCGGTGTCGCGACGGCTCGCCCTTCCTGGTCGAGGGCGTGCCCGTGATCGCGTACACGCCGCTCCTGCAGGCTCGCACGGACCTCGTGCGTGCCAAGTTGATCGAGACGCCGTGGCTCTCGCGCATCAACGCGATGGCGATGGTGGCCTCGAAGGCCGCGCGTGTCGTGATCGCGGCGTCGGGGCGGCCGGTCATGGAGTTCGGCCAGCGCAGGACGCACCCCGAGGCCGCGGTCGACGCGTCGTACGCCGCCTTCGTGGGCGGCTGCGCGCAGACCTCGAACCTCGCGGCCTACCTGCGCTTCGGGATCCCGGCGACGGGCACGATGGATCACTTCGCGGTGCAGGCCTCCGAGCGGCCGGGGATCGCGCCGGCGGACACGGAGCGCGCGTTCTTCGAGGCGTTCTGGCGCGCGTTCCCGCAGCAGTCGACGCTGCTCGTGGACACCTACGACGCGTGGCGCGGCGTCCGCGCGGCGGTGACGGCCACCGGCGGCAAGCTGACGGGGGTGCGGCTCGACTCGGGCGTGACCCCCGAGTCGGTGCGGCGCATGCGCGGCATCCTCGACGAGCTGGGCGCGAAGGACGCCAAGCTCTTCGTCTCCGACGGGCTCGACGAGCACAAGGTGCGCGCGCTGGTGGAGGCGGGCGCGGACGGCTTCGGCGTGGGCGAGAACATCACCTGCTCGCCGGACGCGGCGACGGGGGTCGGCGCCGTCGGAAAGCTCGTCGAGAACGGCTACGGAAAGGTGACCATGAAGTGGAGCCGCGGGAGCGGCAAGGCCACGCTGCCGGGTTGGCTGCAGTGCTACCGGCTGGCCGATCGCGACGTGCTGGCGCTGGCCGACGAGCCGGCGCCCGCGGGGGGTAGGCCCCTGCTGCAGCCGGTGTGGCGCGGGAGGAAAGCCGTCGGCGCGCCGCCGGATCCCGCGGTGGCGCGCGCGCACGTGGCCGCGCAGGTGGCGTCGTTGCCACCGCACCTGCGGGACCTCGAGGTCGCGCACGCGCACCCGTGGTCGATCGAGGTGTCGGACGGGCTCGCGGAGCTGGTGCGCCGCTGCGTCGCGGAGGCGATGCAGGGCGGAGAGGACAAGGAGGGCCCATGAGGCTCGTCGAGATCGCGATGGCGAGCGTCAAGACGACGGTGGGCGCCACGCGCTCCAACGTCGAGCGGGCGCTCTCGGTGATCCGTGGCGCCGCCGGTCACGCGACCGTGATCGCGCTCCAGGAGCAGCTCCTCGGGGGGTATCCCCCGGAGGACCTCGTGCAGTGGCGCGGCTTCGTGGACGACCAGGCGCGCGCGCTGCGGGCGCTCGTCGCGGCCACGGCGCAGTCGGGCTCGGTCGTGTGTGTGGGCATGGTCGTGGCGCGCGGGGACCACGTCTACAACTGCGCCGTCGTGCTGCACCGCGGGCGCCTCCTCGGTGTCGTGCCCAAGGAGAAGCTGCCCACGTACAACGTCTTCTACGAGGCGCGCACGTTCGCGCGCGGCGCGCCGGGCTTGTACGACGAGGTGCTCGGCGGCGCGCCCTTCGGCGACCTCGTGTTCGAGCTGGACTTCGGCACGCTCGCGGTCGAGGTGTGCGAGGACATCTGGTCGCCCGACGGGCCGATGCGCCGGCGGTGCTACTCGGGCGCGGAGCTCGTGGTGAACCTGTCCGCGTCGCCGTTCCGCCTCGGCGTCGTCGGTACGCGCCGCGAGATGCTCGCGACACGCTCGTCCGACAACCAGTGCACGCTGGTCTACACGAACGCGGTCGGCGCCCAGGACGCGCTCGTCTTCGACGGCGGCGCGCTCGTGTTCCAGAACGGCCGCTGCATGTTCGCGGGTCCGCGCTTCTCCGAGGGCGTGTGGACGACGGTGGTCGACCTCGATCGCACCCGGCGCCTGCGCAACGAGAACACCACCTGGCGGACCGACGCGGAGCGGTTCGCCGAGACGCCGCCTGCCGAGCGTCCGCGGCGCCTGCGCAGCGATGGCGCCACGCCGTCGCGCGCGGGCCTGAGGTTCCCGGTGCCCGCGGGCCGACCCCCGAGCTTCTTCTTGCCCGATCCGTCGCCGCCGGTCGATCCGCGCACGACGTTCTGCGAGGAGCTCCTCGACGCGCTGGCCCTCGGCGTCGGCGACTACTTCGAGAAGAACGGCTTCGCGCACATCGGCATCTCGCTCTCGGGCGGGCGCGACAGCCTGCTCGTCCTGCTCATCGCTGCGCGCTACGCGGAGCGGGCAGGGCGGCTGCCGGGCGCGCTCATCCGCGCGTTCTACATGCCGACGCGCTTCTCCTCGAGCGAGACGCGCCACGCGGCCGAGCTCATCTGCAAGGAGCTCGGCGTGCCCATCGTGGTCGTGTCGATCGAGGAGGCCTTCGAGCGCGAGATCGAGGCGGCGCGCGCGATGCTTCAGCCGGGCGAGCAGCTCACGCCGATCACGCTGCAGAACATCCAGGCGCGTCTGCGCGCACAGCGCATGTGGAACTGGTCGAACGCGACGGGGGGCCTGTTCCTGCAGACCGGCAACATGTCCGAGAAGGCGGTCGGCTACACGACGGTGGGTGGTGACCTCATGGGCGCGCTCGCGGTCATCGCCAACCTTCCGAAGACGGTCGTCATCTACCTGCTCGAGCACCTGCGCCAGAGGCACGGCTACCAGGGCATCGACGCGGTCTTCGCGAAGCCCGCGGGGCCCGAGCTCGCGGCGAACCAGGAGGGCGAGAAGGAGCTCATGCCCTTCTCCGTGCTGGATGCGTGCTTCTACCTGTACGCGGGGGAGAAGCTCTCGCCGCACGAGCTCGTCGAGGCCCTGCAGAGCCTGTTCCCCGAGCGCTCGCGCGACGAGCTCGACGGGTGGGTCAAGAAGTTCGTCCGCCTGTTCTCGCAGTCCATCTACAAGTGGGTGCAGTCGCCGCTGTCGCTGCACGTCGGCAACCTGGACCTGGATCGCGAGCGCGCGCTGCAGCTCCCCGTCGTCGAGAGCCGGGAGTGGATGGAGTCGTGAGGCTCGGCCTGGTCCTGGTCGCGGCGGTCGTGGTCGCGCCCGGGATCGCGGCGGCGCAGCCCATCACGCAGCCCGGCTGGCGGGTCGCGATCGAGCCGGGGCCGGTCCTCGGGTCGGCGCGCACCATCGGCATGGCGGGCGCGTTCGCGGCCGTGGCCGAGGGCGCCGCGGGCCTGCGCTGGAACCCCGCCGCCGCGGCGAATCGCATCAGCACGTACCCGGCGAGCCAGGAGCAACGCTCGGACTGGGACCTGTCGGCCGACTTCATCTTCGGTCTCGTCAAGACGGCGGAGTCGGACTTCGACGGGGACGGGCGCCTCGACAGCGTGGGCGCAGACGACGGCTTCCTGGCGTTCGACGCGGGGGCGCTCTACCAGAACGGCACGTTCGGTATCGGCGCCGAGGTCACGGGGACCATCAACCACCTCGGCGCGGTCGGGCTGCACGGCACCGAGTCCGTGACGAACGTCATCGTCGCGCCGGCGTTCGTCTGGCGGGCGGCGGACCTCGTGCTGTCGCCGGGCCTCCAGATCAGCATCTGGTCGCTGGCGATCGACGGCCGCAAGAGCGACTTCAGCATCGCCGCCGCAACCCTCGCGCCGGGCGTCTTGTGGAGGCCGGCCGGGACGAGCCTCCGGATCGGGGCGACGATGCGCCTGCAACCCGGCGAGTCGAGCGTGGCCAAGGACGGCCTCACCGCCGAGGAGAAGAGCACGAACACGCTGTCAGGGAACCTCTACCTGCCGAACCAGGTGAGCACGCCGGTCTCTGGATCGCTCGGGGTGGCCTATCGCTTCGCCGCGACGCCCTGGAACCTGCCGCCGCATGCCTGGGACACGTCGGACGCGACGAAGGCGCCGGTCCCGCAGCGGTTCCTCACGATCTCGGCGGAGCTGTCGGTGCTGGGCCCCGTGAAGGATGCGTACGCGCCGTCGGCGCTGTTCGACCTCGCCGCGCCCGTGGCGACGCGAGGCGAGGCCACCGTGACGCCGCGTCTCGGCCTCGAGGCCGAGGTGGTGCCGGACTTCCTGCGCCTGCGCGCCGGCTTCTACCTCGAGGACGCGCGGTTCGTCGGCACGACCGTGCGCGCCCACGGGACGTACTCCGTCGACGTCCGCGTGGGCCGCTTCGACCGCTACGCCATCCGCGTCGGGGCCTACGGCGACAACGCCGAGCGCTACCACAACGTCGGCGTGTCCGTCGGCCTCTGGCGCTGAGTCGCCGTTCCCGCCTATCCTGGCCCCGGAAGCGCGTGCCGGGCTGGTGCCGGTCGCGGCCTTCAAAGCCGATCGGGGCTTCCCGCGAGGGGGGCTCGGAGGGTTCGATTCCCTTGCGCTTCCGCTGTAACCACTGAGGACTCCTCGAAATCCTCGCTGTCGGTGGTGCTTTTGCCACGGTTTTGCCACGGCCCTTGGCCCTCGAGGGCGTCGATCGCGGCACGGGCGGCGCCTTGGAACAGGTGCAGGTAACGCAGCGTCATCGTCAGCGTGGTATGGCCGAGCAGGTCTTGTATCGAGCGCGGCGGGACGCCCTTCATCGCCAGGTGGCTCGCGAACGTGTGGCGCAGGGAGTGCCACCCGATCCACCGGATGCCCGCCTTCCTGCACGCGAGCTTGAGCTTCCAGTCGAGCTCGTGCCGCGTGCGCCGGCCGTCGGCGGTGCAGAAGACCGCGTCGCCGATCAGGTGCCTGTGCTTCTTGAGCGCGGCCGCGAGCCGCGCCGTCATCGGGATCGTACGGATGCGCCCGCCCTTGGGCGTGCCGAGCTGCCCACGCCAGTCCGTGCGCTGGACCGTGAGCAGGCGGGCCCGGAGGTCGAGATCACCCCAGGTGAGGGCCCGCACCTCGCCCGCCCGTAGCCCTGCGTCGCACGCGCACAGGATGGCCGCGAGCAGCTCGGGATCGGGGCGGGCCGCGTCGAGCAAGCGCTCGAGCTCGGCGTGCTCCAGGAAGCGGACGGGCGGGAGTGTGACCTTCACGAACTTGATGCGCGGCACCGAGTCGAGTACCTCGATCTCCTGCGCGTAGCGGAGCATCCGGCCGAGGATGGTCAGCACGTTGTTGATGGTCTTCGGCGCGTACTCGTCGGCCCGCAGCCGCGCCTTGAGCTGCTCGACGTCGCGCATGCGCACCTCGTCGAGCCGCCGCTCGCCGAACGTCGGGACGAGGATGGTCCGCAACACCATCTCCTTCGCCTTCCGCTCGGCGGGCTTGTTGTTCGCCTTCACGTAGGTGTCCTGGAACTCCTCGGCGAAGCCCCTGAACGTCGGCACCTCCTTTTGGGCTGGATTCCTGGCGCCAGCCAAGGCACGCGCGATGGCCTCGCGCTCGGCGTGTTCGGCGGCGGCCTGCGTGTTCGCGTTGAACGGACACCCGCCGATCCGCTGCTTGCTCCCGTCGGGGAGCTGGACCGTGACGCGGAAGCGCCACCGGCCCGTCTTGTCACGTCGTACCGCCATGCTTTGCCCCCTCTGCATGGCGGTCGCGCGACCTTGCACCCGTAGAGCGTGCCTCGCACCGCTCGACGTCCGCAAGCGAGACCCGGACACACTTCCTCGAGAAGCGGTGTACGCGCAGGTCGCCGCGGTCGATCGCGGCGCGGACGACCTTCAAGCCGCAGCTCCAGCGCTCGGCGACCGCGTGCAGCGTGAGGAACGGTGTCGCGCTCATGGCCTCGTCTCTCCTCTCCAGCAGCGACCGCACACGACGTCGCCGGCCAGCTCGATGAACACTCCCCCCTCGCGCGTGCCGCAGTCGGCGCACGCTTCTCCGCACAGTCCCTTGGATCGCACCGTCGACCACGCGGCGATGACGGCGGCCTCGGCCAGGTCCAGGACCTCGCGGCCCATAGAGCCCCGCACGAACGCGTCAGCGGCGCCGACCCATGCCCGCCCAGCTTCGACGGTGCTGCGGTTGCCCTCGAGGCCCTCGGCGGCGGCTGCGCACCGCCGGCGGCTCACCAGGATTTCGGCCAGCCTCCGGGCGCGCAGCTCGTGGGCGAGCTCGCGGACGGCGGCCCGCGCCTCGGAGATCAGCGCAGGCGACGCCGAGCCCGGGACCAAGCGCACGCGGCCCGCCTCGACCTCGACGCGCGCTCCGGCGGCCTCGAGCGCCCCGAGGAGCTCGGTGGCCGTCACGACATGCCCCCATCGGTCGGCCCGAGGTCGATCGCGTCGCGGCCAGCGCAGGGGGGCAGCCTCACCACCTCACCAACCTCACCTCCGGAGGGCGCCGCGGGGACGGTTGTCCTGAGAATCCGCCATCTTGTGCCGCCGCCCGTGCCCTTCCTTGCCTCACCGAGAACCTCACCGTTGGTGAGGTTCAGGTCAGCGTGGCGGCCCATCTCCCGTGACAACCACTGGCCGAGCTTGGTGGCGTCGGGCTGCCCTCGGCCGTCCCCGCCGACGCGCGTGACGAGCTCCTCGAGCAGCCACTCCTCGTCCCGGCTCAAGTTGGGGCCCTCGAGTTGACGCCGGATCATCGCGGTCGTGAAGCCGCCCGCGCCGAAGACGCGGAGCAGGGCCTCGAGGATGCGGGTCACCGCGGCTCGCGCACCGTCGGCGTGCAGCGCCATGTCGGCCTCGGTGTCGTAGGGGTCGGTCTTCCCGAGCCACACCAGCGCCCCGCGGATCACCTTGCTCCACTCGTCGAAGCCATCCCACTTGCGCAGACCGCCCGCCGGTTGCGGCAGGCCCGCGACGACGTAGGCGCGAAGGATGGTCAAGGCGGCATGCACGAAGCGCGGCCGCTCGCGAAGGACACGGGCGGACGGGTCGCCGTTCTTGAACGCGTGACCCGGTGGCCGCTCGAGCCGGGCCCACAGGATGCGGCGGGCGGTGTCAGCGCCGGCCGTGATGCGCATCCGGTTGCCGGTGAAGATCAAGAACGTGCGGACGGCGCCGCCGCCCAGGCGGGAGTGGCCGAGGACGCGATCCCGCCACACCTTGCTCGTCGCCAGCGAGTCGAGCGCCGCGCAGCCGAGCGTGCCGGAAATATTGTCCATTGCGACGACGGGGCGGCCCTCCTCGACGATCGGCAGAAGCCGCTTTCGGAGCTCGTTCGCGCTGTAGGCCTCGCCGTTCTGGATCTCGGCATCGGCGCCTGTGACCGCGGACTCGATCGTCTTGGCGAGCTCGGTCTTGCCGTTCTTCTGGTCGCTGGCGCTGAAAGCGGCGATCGGAACAGACCCGTTGATCATCGGGCGCGCGAACGGCGTCAGGGCCGCGGCGAGCCACGCGCTGCGGTGCGTCTCGTTCACGAAGGGCGTCTCGACCACGTAGGACACGATGTACGCGAGGGCAGCGCTGGCTTCGGCCTTGGATGGCGCGGCCGCGACGGGCTGGAAGATCTCGCTCGAGAGCGGTGCGAACCAGAGCCGCGTCGCCGGGTCATAGCCCTTGCGCTCGAGCACGGTGCCATCGGGCCGCATCATCGGTGTTCGGGTCACGCCGAGGATCTCGCGTCCCGTCCATGTGCGGCGCCGCAGGCAGGCCACGAGTCGATCCGGCGCGTCGATCGGATTCCCCTTGGCGTGCACGAAGGCACACGCGTCGCTGACGATCTCCTCCAGATCGCTGCTCGCGGCCTGGATCGTCGCGAAGCCGTCATCGGCCTCGACCACCCGCACCAGCTCGCCAGCGCGCACGAAGATGCGAGGGTGGTCCGCGAGGACCCTGGCGACAGCCCTGATCTGCTCGCCGATCGTGCCGTCCCGCACGGCAATCACAGGTCGCCGGGCGCTGTGCGTCCCCACCGGCGGCGCTCCATCCTCGGGAGGCTCTTGCGCCGGCCGCACCGCCGCCGTCCGCTTCCTTGGCCCGCTTGCTGTCGCGGTCACGCCGCCCTCTTCTGCAGGCGCTCGCGCACGACCCCCAGGATCGCGAAGCGCTGCTCGTCCGTGAACGGCTGCAGGAGCGCCACGATTACGTCGACGTGGCGCCGATGCCGCGCCCTGGCGTGTTCGTCGTGGGCCTTCTCCACCTTGGCGGCTAGCTCATCGAAGACGCACGCGCCGAGGTACTCGGGCACGACCATCGAACGCAGCGCCCCCATGTAGCGGGCGCGATCGGGCGCAGAGAAGCCGGCCAGCGTGCCGCAGATGTCGGCGACCAAGCCGGCGCGCCCGACCTGCGGGGTGCGCTCGAGCACCTGCCTCGTGGCGTCCGCCCACACGGCGTCCGCCTTCATGGCCGCCCCCACGCGCGCATCGTGAGGGGGGAAACAGACCGCAGTCGGAGTGCTGTGCTAGCGTCGAACGTGAAGTCGAGCATCGAACCATCCTTCGGTGTTCTCGGCGATGGCGCCCCTTGGTCCTGGTCAGACCGTGGGGCGTCGCCATGTCTGGCCCCTACCTCGGGCCTCGCGTGGTGCCTGCGTCGTGGTGTTGCCTCTGCGACATCGATCCCTCTCGCATTCGGATTGGCGCATGTGTTCGGGCCCGAGCGCACCATCGCGCCCCGGCCCGCGAGCGCGTGCGTGGTGGGCCGCGAGCTCGCAGAGCGGTCACAGGCGCGCTCCGTGGGTTGCATCGAAGCGATCGATCGCGTCCGCGACGATGCTGCTCGAGCCGGGGATCAAGAGCCGCTCGCCTGCGAGGACCCAGCGCGTTAGCGCGCGGATCTCGAGTCTGGCGCCGTGCACGAGCTCGACAAGGGCCGCAGTCGCGAGCGCATACTCGCCGGCACGAGTCTCGGGCGAGGCCGCGGCGACGCGGGCGTGAAGCGCCGCGAGGGCATCGCGTAGCCCCGGCTCGAGCGTCGCCGGAGCCGGCATCGGCAACCAGTCCGCGTAGCGCGGGAGAGCGCCGCGAAGGCTCACGAGCAGCCCCCAGGCGACGCGATCAGATCAGCATGTCGAGCGAGGAAGCGGTTCGCGAGAAAGCGAGCGGAGGACGAACGGACGGCGAGCGCGTGCGCTGGCCGTGGGCCTCGTCTCGGTGGTGAGTCAGGGTCAGATGGTGCTGATGGTCCGTCGCTGGCAGCGCTCGGGCCTGCGCGGGCTGCGCGTCGGGCTCGGGCAGTGCGCGACCGGGGGCGGCGGCCGAGGGTCGACGCCGAGCCGCCGTGTCTGAGCGGGCTACGACGCCGAGCCGTGAGGTCTCGCACGTCAGCCGCGCGAATGGCGTCTTTTCGCCGGCGGAACCCGTCGATCGCGTCTTCCGCCCAAGCCACACTCGTGGTTGTCTCGCGGATGGCCACGGCCTCCATCCACACGAGCACCTCACCGACCTCGGAAAGCCAGTACCTCGACGAAAGGAATGCCTCTCGGGTTGACTGGCCCACGTCGGGCGCCACGGCGATGAGTGCGCGGCGCAGCCGCCGAATCGCCAAGCCCCACGTCTGCCGTGCATCATCGCGGCGGGCCGAGAACCCACCCCCCGCTCGTCCGAGGCGACGTGCCGCAGCGATCAGCAACTGCACGGACTCGAGCACCCGTGGATGGCCGCAGAGATCGTGGATCGTTGAGGCGAGCTGGTCCTCACGCCCGCCGGCGCCGCCATCCGCCCTCAGCGCATCGGTGAGGCGGTGGACGATGTCGGTCACGCTACCTTCCGCGCCGAACGCTCGGCCAGGAACAGGGCGACGTCGGCCTCGAGGTAGAGCTTCCAGCCGTCGGGCGTGATGAAGCGGGGCAGGAGCTTGCCGGCGCGCGTCCACGCCCGCACGGTCACGGTCGCAACGCCAGCAATGGCGGCGACGTCGATCGGGCGAAGGACGCGAACGGGGGCCATGATTGAAAGAGGCTACATAGGGGGTCTGACAAGTGCTCCCCACGGCGCTTGCTGCGAACACTCGATCTCGTGCCGGTGCCTGCGGCTACATCGGGAAGGTTGGCGGGAGGGGCTCGTAGTTCTGGATTGCCTTCAGGTGGCGATAGGCGGCGGCGCAGGTCTCGCACGTCGAGCAGCCGTCGAACGCGGATTCAAGCGCCGCCACGCGCCGAGCGCGCGAGGTCTCGTCGGCGGCCTCCCCGGCCATCGCCTCGCCGCTCAGGAGGCGCACGAGCTCGAGGAAGTGGGCTCGACAGGGATCGAGGCCCCGCACCGTCAGGGCCCTCACTTCGCACCCCGAGCGGCGAGCTGCACGCCCCGGGCGAGCTGGTCGCGGACCTCCGCGAGCGCGAGCTCGAGGCGCTCGCGCTTCCACTCGAGCTCAGAGCGCGGGTCGAGCGGGCGCTTCCAGCCCACGCCGAAGTGCTCGCGGGCGAGCTCGGCCGCCTCCGTCATCTTCCGCGCCTCGTGCTCGAGGTCGCACGCGGCGTAACTGGCGTCCTGCTCCTCGTCGTCGAGCGTGGCGACGAAGCCACCGTCGGCGAAGACCTCGTAGGTGCGCACGCCGTCGGAGAGCAGGAGCACGCGCTCGCTGGCGTCCTTCGGATCACGCCCGGCTTCCTGCCAGGTGAGCGGCCGCAGCGGACCGCCGAGCGCCGGCATCGGACGATGGCGACCGGCGACGGCGTCGCGGACGGCTTCGACGATGCGCTCGTGCTCGTGGTCGAGATCCGCCGAGTGCGGGTGCAGGGCGCTGGGCTGCGCCGGGCGACTGGCCGGCGGGAACGCCTCGAGCAGCCGTCGCGCGAGCTCCGCCAGATCGACGCCCGAGGGCGGGCGGGCGGTGCGTGGCGCGGCCTCCGCGGCGGCGGGCTTCTTCGGCGTGCGCGGGCTCGTGCTCGGCGTCTTCGTGGTGCGCCTCGTTGCGGTCTTCGACATGGGCTCCTCCTCGTTCGCGTTGCGCCCGAGCTGCCGTGCTCGATGCGTATACGAAACGTATACGTTTACGAATCTATCTGGTCAACAGATCTTTTTCGGTGCAGACTCGGAGGCATGATCGCTACGCTCGCCACCGACATGCCCCGAACCCCGGATGCCGGCGGCGCTCGCACGGAGGTCGTCACCTTCCGCGTCACCAAGGCTCAGCGGAAGCTGATCGACGCGATCTCGAAGCGCCTGGGGCCCTCATGGGTGCGCGAGTACGTGGCGCGCGAGGCGGAGCGGCTTGCCGACCTGGCGGTGCGCGGCGAGCTGCCGGCGAAGCTGGACGAGGAGGCCGAGCGCCTCGAGCGGCTCACGCGGGCGTTGCAGGCCCCCGCCGAGAAGCGCTCGAGGCCTCGCAAGCCGGAGCGGAAGTAGAAGCCTCGACCCAGGACAGACGGGGCGCTACTGAGGGGCGATCTTCGCGAAGAAGTCTTCTGCGGAGAGCGTGCAGCTAACGAGCCGCTTGAACTCACCCTCGGAAATGCCGAGACTGCGGGCGCAATTTCCGGTTTCGTGTCCGCGCAGTTCCCCCGCGCCTCGCGAGATCAGAACCCTACCAACAAGCAATCCGTTGTGACTGACCAGGCCGATGTCGTGCTTCGTGCCATCGCTGATCGTGCCGCCCAGCTTCGACTTGACGGCACTCCGGACTTCTCGCCAGTTCACGGCGCAATGACACTCGAGACGGCGTCCCACTGACGCGCGAGCGGCCCGCCAAGCCTGGCGCCTTTCGCCAGCTCTCCTTTGATCGACTCGATGAAGCCGACGATGTTGTCGGCCAGATCAGCAAGTGCCGCGGTGTCAGTGTCGCCCTGGCCGAAGAGCGCAGCCTCGGGCCAGCGGGCTACTACTGCGCCCTCAGGATCGCCGTGGTCCTCGACGGTGACAATCAGGGGACCGCCGCGCAGGCGATAGCCGGGCACATGTGATAAATGAGCATTCGTTACTCGGGGCTCTTCCTCGAGGCGCTGCACGCGGGCTTCGGTAGCGGCCACACGCTGGGAGAGACTCTGGCTCGCCGACACGACGTGCTCGAGTCCAACGAATAGATCGCGCAGGTCCTCCGCGACGCGGCCAAGTGCTGCGCCTTGAACCTTCACGAGCGACGCCTCATGACGCATGCCTAGCGCCACTGACAGGTCCGTCATCGCACGAGCCCCAGCAAGATCTCTAAGGCCCCTCACGGCGATCCCCCCGATGACCCCGGGTCAGCCCCTGCACCGCGGGCCTGCTCGGCGGTCGCCACGGCCTTTGCCACGGCCTGTTCGATCTCGTCTTTCATGCCCATGAAGTTGCTCACCAATGCTGGCATCCCGGAGATCACGCTCTGCATCAGGCGCACGATGACTTGACCGGCAATGCTGATGGGCAGGGCGACTCGCGCAACCGGCAGCGAACGAAGTGTGTAGCCGGCCTCAAACGGCTCAAGGGCCGCGTCGCTCTCCTTCTTCGAAGAAACCCCCATGCGGCTGATGCGGTTGGGGTGGACGTAGAAGAACTCGACCGTGAGCATGTCTGCGTTGCCGGTAACCGTCACGAGGTTCGCGACAGGTGGCGGCGTGGCCTCAACGTCGGCGGGCGGGGCAACGATCACTCGCTCGATGATCGGTGCCGGCTGCTGCTGTCCCCGGTGCGGATCGCCCTTGCCCATAGACCGATGAGTGTAGCCCGAGGAGGTGCTCTTGGCAGGGAGAACGCTTGTTCCCCTCCGCGGCGAAGAGGACGCCCTCGCCCGGCACGCGAGGACGGGGCACATGCCGAGCGCCGAGCGCGAGGGGGAAAGGGCGTGCCCGCCGCCCCGACGTGGGCCGGGAGAGCCGACGGGCGGTCAGACGGCGGCGGGCACGCGAAGCGGGTCAGTCGGGAGAGCGGCGGCGGCGCATCGATTCGAACGCCGCGATCGCTCGCAGCGCGTCGAGGCGCTCGAGCGGCCGCGTCCGCGGGTCCACGTGCCGCGGGTGAGCGCGCATGCTGCGGCGGGCGCCGCGAAGGGCCCGGACGACGGCCTCGAGGGCGAGCCAGGCGACGGCCCGCGCCCAGGCCCAGCCGCGGAGCGGCACGCCCTGGCCGAGCTCGAGCGCGTAGCCCGCGGCGCGGCCGCGCACGACGGCGCCGGGGAGCTCCACGCGGGAGGTGTTCCCGTCGGGCGACCAGCGGAACGTTCTGCCGACGCGGACGATCATGGCTAGGTGTCGAGGACCTGGACCTTGAGCGCGCGATCGTCGATGACGTGTCCGGCCACGTCCTTCGTGCAGAAGAAGTACATGAAGTCCCGATTCGTGACCGCGTCGCGGAGGATCCTCATCGGCGCTTCGGTGTCGACGATCTCGTAGCCGCTCTCGAAGTCGCCGAAGATCGCCGCATTCGCGCCGGCCGCGGGCGAGGGCATCGCGCCGTTGAGCGTGATCGGGTAGCCGAGCAGCGTCAGCTTTCCGCCGACCGGGACGAGCATGCGGCTGGCGTTCGTGAGCTTCCAGATCGCCTGCAGCGAGAGCGGGTGCAGCATCCACCGCGCGTTCTCGTGGTAGCGCGCATCGAGCGCGCAGACGAGCTCGACCAGCTTGTCGGCCACGAAGGCGCCCGAGCTGCCCGAGTGCACCTTCTGGATCTGGCCGAAGGCGCGCGTCCCGTCGACGTCGGTCGAGAGCGTCGCCGCGAGGACGCCGCTCGGCCGGTTGACACCGGTGCCGGTCGTGAACGCGATGTTCTCGGCCGTGCCCATCGCGAAGGCCACCGCGCGCGCGAGCCAGTCGCCAGCGCGGGGCGCGGTCATGCTCTCGACGGCTCGCTTCGATGCGCCGGGCATCGCGTAGACCGTGCCGACTCCCGGCGTCAGGTTGCCGAGCTCGGGGCTCACCGTCTCGACCGCGGGTCCGCCTTCGACGAACCATCCCGCCTGCGGGTCCAGCTTGTCGACGACGGCGCGGTAGCCAGAGAGCGACGGGACCGGATCGCCGATGCGGCACACGTTCCGCATCGGCGTGTAGGGTCGCGCGTAGCGCTCCATGAGGACGCGCACGATCTCCTGCACCGCGTAGCCGCCGGCGGGACCGCTGTCCGTCGAGGCCGCCTTGACGCCGGTACTGACCCAGCGCGCATAGCCGTCGAAGACGTTCCGCTCCTCGTGGCTCATGCGCTTAGGCCCGCGGCCCTCGACCGCGCGCAGGCGAAGATCGTAGTCGCGGCGGTTCTCGTCGACCTCGTGGCCCAGGTCGTCGATCTGCTTCTGTAGCGGGTAGCTCATGGTTCGCTCTCCTGTGCTCCGTCGCATCGCGCGGAGGGTTGCTGCACCTCCTTCCTCGAGGTCGCAGCGCCGGCCCTCCGCGTCGCGCGGAGCCCGTCACTCGTGAGCGGCAGGACCTGCGTCGCGCAGGCCGCTCCTCCTCGCTTGCCGCCACCATCGGCGGCCCTTCGACTGCTTCCCGCAGCGTGCCCGCCCGAACTAGACAGTGTCAAGATCTATGTTGCCTAGCAGGCAACATGGGTGATACGAACGAAAGCATGTCGAAGCGCGATCGCGCGGAAGTCGTGCAGGTGGGCGGCCCGATGTTGACCCTTCGGCTCGCCGAGGTCGAGGCGTCGGCGCTCGAGGTCCTCGTGGACCTGCAGCGCCAGGAGACGGCCCACCTGGGCCTGCGCGGTGCGTCGCGCGCGTCGGTGCTGCGCTCGTTGCTCAGGCGCGAGGCGCAGGCGCGGGGCGTGTGGCCGCGGGCGGCGGCCGCGGCGCGCGGGGGGCGCTGAGGTGCGCCCCGACCTGCCGGCTCCGCGCTCCGTGGGCTTCCGGAAGCGGAACCTCGACGTCAAGCTCTACCCCGTGGGCGAGACGCCCGGGGAGGTCGCGCTCGGCAGCGCCACCGGGAGCACCACGATCACGAACGACGTGCTCGCCTGCACGCAGACCGATGACAGCGCGCAGCTCTGCGTGCGCGCGTCGATGGCGCGCCCCGAGTCCGGCCAGGTCATCTCGATCCGAGACGTCCAGGGCTCCGAGATCTGGACCGTGTTCAACGGCGTCGTCGAGACCGTGGGCGGCGTCGTGCAGCGGGACGAGGAGCGGGCTTACTCGATCACGCTTCGCCGGCGCGATGCGGACCCCTACTGGCGGCAGACGCGCCGGGTGGGCGGGCACTTCTTCGTCGGCTCCGAGCTCGCCTCGATGGCGCGCGCGGCCCTCGCCGACGCCGGCCTGGCCGCGACGGAGTACGACCTGCCCGACTTCGGGGTCAGGATCGGGCAGGGGCAGTTCCAGCTCTCGGACCTGAGCCTGTGGGACATGCTGCGGATCGCGCTGCTCCCCGGCTCGCTCGAACCCTTCGTGGACGCCCGCGGCTACGTCAAGGCCATCTCCCGCAACGTGCAGCGCCCCGCGTGCATCGAGCTCGACGATCGCGCCGTGCTCTCGTTCGAGTGGCAGACGTCGCGCCCGCCCGTGACTGGGGTCCGCGTGAAGTACACGGACCCGCAGCTCGCGGAGGTCGAGCAGCCCGAGCGCCTCCTGGCCTCCGAGACCGTGTCGGTGGGTTTCTTCAATGGCTCCGAGCAGCGGCAGGTCTGGTTCAGCCCGGACCGGCGCACGCGCGTGCGCGGGGCGCGGATGGTCACCAAGCACGGGGCCGGTGACAACGACTGGGCGAACCCCATCCACGCCGGCGAGGCCTTCACGCAGACCTCGCCCTACGGCGGGGTCATCGGCGTCGAGGTGGACGCTGGGGCGAGCTCGTCAGAGCTCCGCAACCGCTTCCTGATCGAGAGCGGCGGGGTGGGCGCGGCGAGCGTGGCGATCGCGGCCGGCGGCGCCACCGGCATCGCCGGCGCCGCCGCCCTCGGCGTCCTCCTGACCGACTTCTTCAACTCGGTGACGAAGCAGGGCACGGGCGTCTACGAGATCTGGGGCCGCCCGTACGACTACGTGCAGGTCATCAACGAGGTCGAGTGCTACGACGAGGACGCCCCCGTCGAGCGCGAGAACGTCGAGGACCTCGAGAGCGCCCTCATCCCGAACGAGGCCACGGCCGTCGCGCTCGCGACCGCGGAGCTGCTCTTCCGCGTGCGCTCGGCGAAGAGCGCGCGGATGACGATCCTCGACGACTACCGCGTGGAGCCCGGCGACCTGCTCCGCCTGCCCGAGCAGGTCATCGCGGAGAACGACCTGTCGGCCGGCGCGCGCTTCTGCGTGCTGCCAGGGATGGCGCGCGACCTCATGCAGGGGCCGGCTGCCGGGCTGATGCTCCCGGGGTTCGTCACGTGGTGACGCCGCACGCGTGCGGCGAGATCGTCTCCGGCCCGCGGCTCGTGGTGGCCGCGCGTGCCGCCATCTACGTCGCCGATGTGCGCGTCCTCGGCCGCGAGGAGCCGCTCCAGGACGTTCCGATCGCGCGCGCTGCCGAGGATCAGCTTCGTCATGCCGCAGTAGGAACCGCCGTGGCCCTCCGGTGGTCGGAAGACGGATCGGCCGAAATCACGGGGGCGTCCGCGACCAAACCCGGCGAGCGCCGGCGCTACACGGTGCGCCTGCCCGCGGTTGGATCACAGGATCCGGTCGCGATCACGCGGCGGGACGCGGGGCGCGAGGACTGACAGGAGAGACGCATGGACCGACGCGAATCAGAAGCGAGCCTCGCCGGCATCCTCGAGCAGCTCGGCGACCAGGAGATCGAGGCCATCCTCTGGATCGCGACGCGGCTCCTGCACGGCCAGAAGCGCTACGGCACCCTCGACCTCGAGCGGGACCGCAGGGACTTCCGCCACGAACGCGCGGAGGAACTCGCCGACGCGCTGACGTACAGCGCGATGGACGAGATCCAGCGCGCGCTGCAGCGCAAGGCGCTCGCGCGAGGAGCGCCCGCCGTGAACGTGGCGCCACCGGGCGGCCGCCGGTGACGCCGCGCGAGCGCAGGCCCGAGCGGCAGTTGACCGTGCTCCTCGAGGCGCTGCTCACGCTGCGCCGCGAGCGCCTCAGCGTGGCCGAGCTCGCCGGGCGCCTCGAGGTGTCCGCGCGCGCCGCGTACAGGTTCGTGCGGGCGCTGCGGGAGTGCGGCGTGGTGGTGGACGAGGCGCGCAGCCCCGCGGAGGGCCGGGGGCGGCCCGGGACGGTGTACTCGGTGCCGGCCGAGCCGCTGCGGAAGGTCCTCGGCCTGTGATCGTGCTCGGCATCGACGGCGGGCTCGCCGCGCTCGGATGGGCCGCGGTGCGCCTCGAGGCGGGCGGCGAGGTCCTCGAGGGCGTCGGGGTCATCGTGACGGCGCCGAGCGCGCGGAAGCGGGGCGTGCTGGCGGCCGACGACACCGTGCGCCGCGCGCGCGAGCTCCACCGGGCCCTCTCGGGCGTGGTCGGGCGCTACGGGCCGGCCGTGCTCGCGATCGAGGCCTTCAGCGCGCCGCGGCACGCCGGGAGCGCCGCGAAGGTCGCCATGTCCGTCGGCGTCGTAGCCTCGATCGCGGAGGCGCTCGGCCTGCCCATCGTGTCGGCCTCGCCGCAGGAAGTGAAGCGCGCCGCGACCGGCCGCCAGGACGCGAGCAAGGAAGACGTCGCCCGGGCCGTGTGCGAGCGCTGGCGCGGCGCCGCCGAGCTCCTTGCCGGGGTGCGGGCGGGCCTGCGGGAGCACGCCGCAGACGCGGCCGCCGTGGTCCTGGCGACGCTCGAGGCCGACACGGTGCGCATGGCCCGCCGGCTCGCGGTGCCGCCCTGCGGCCCGTGCGCGAACGGGCTCACCCATCGCCACAACGCGGGCACGGACTGCCAGGTCATCGTGGGGCCGGTGGCCGCGTGACCGCGCCGGCGCACGGCCTCTGGAAGCGGCGCGCGCGGCCCGACCGGAAGTGCTCCGAGTGCCCGGTGACGTTCACGCCGCAGACCGCGAAGCAGAAGACGTGCTCGAGCGCGTGCGGGCGCGAGCGCCAGCGGCGCCGGGAGCTCGAGCTCAGGGCGCGGCGGGCCCGCGGCCCGGGCAAGGCGGCCTGATGCCCACCCCGAAGGGCGGAAGCGGTCCGCGGCGCTCCCCGGCGAAGCTGCGCGCGGTCCTGCCGCACGAACACGCGCCGTCGGTCGAGCTCCCGCCGCCCCTCGAGCCGCCGCCGCACCTGCCGGCGGAAGCCCAGGAGGTGTGGCGCTGGATCTGCGCGCTCGACCACGTGCGGAGCATCGTCACGATCGCCGACGTCCTCTTGCTCGAGGCCATCGTGACGAAGGTCGCCCTTCGTCGGCGGGCCGTGGCCGAGCTCGAGGCGCGCGGCGGCGGGACCTCCTACGAGAGCGCGACGGAGGGCGGCGGAAGCATCGAGCGCCCACGGCCGCAGGCGAGCTTGATCGTGGCCCTCGACCGCCAGCTCGCGGGCGAGCTCGGCCGCCTCGGGCTCTCTCCCGCCGACCGCTCCCGCGTGTCGGCCGCGCTCTCGGCGGGCAAGGCCTTCGACCCCCTCGACGAATTCCGCCTCAAGCGCTGACGCGCGACGGCTGCCGGGCCGGAGCGCTACCGAGCGTGGCCGAGGGCGCGGCGCGCACGTCGGGCGCGCGGAGACTGCGCCGCCGCTGCACGGCCGCTGCAGGCCGGAGGCGGGCTCGGGAGGGGCATTCTCGCCACTTGGCAGCTTTCGGATCTCAAGTATCCGGCCGCGTTCATTTCCCCAACCGCTGACCCGGGGTCGCGCGTTCGGCGAGGATGTGACCCCCTATACCCCCCTCAGCGCGGCCGAGGAGGCAGGCCGAGCCCGCCGTCTTCGCGGCACGTCTTGACGCTGTGGCAGGGCTTGCAGAGCGCCTGAAGGTTCGACCGCAGGCGGAACCCTGGGTCATCCGGGCTGCGCACGGGCGTGATGTGGTCGGTCACCTCGCTCGGCGTGACGCGCCCCATGAACGTCTTGCACACGAAGCACACGGTGCAGAGCGCGCCGCCGTGCGCGTCCTTGCCGTGCCCGCAGTGCATGCACGTCGCCTGGCACATGCGACACAAGGGCTCCTCGGCGCGCACCTGGCGCGCGAGCCGGTCCCACGCGCTGTCGTAGCCTCGCGCGCGCGAGTTTCCCCGGAGCGCGTTCTGCGCCCGCGCCCGCGCCTTCGGCGTGCAGCGCTCGCACCCGGGGATGACGCCCCCATGCGGACAGGCCCTCTTTGGCGCCGGTGGCACCCATCCACCCTCGCACGCCAGTCTGACGCGAGCGCGCTGCGCCCGCGCCGACCTGGGCGCCGAGCTCGCACCGCTCGAGCCCTCGCAGCCCTCCGGCTCGGAGCCACCGCGCACCGCGCCAGCGTGCGCAGGAGCGCCGCCGCCGACCTGGCGCGCACGTTCGGGCGCGGGCGCGGGCGACGCGGCAGGAGCGCGCGCAGGGCGGATCGCGATGGTGGGCGCCGGGTTGTCTGGCAGGCAACCTCACCAGCTACATCACCAGACGGAATGCCTGGGATTTCTCGGATGTGCCTCTTGTCTGGTGAGGTTGGTGAGGTTGGTGAGGTATCCCATTGGCGTCCGGTCATGACGGTCTGCCCAGACTCATGCGCCTAGGCGAATCCTTTGCCACGGTTTTGCCGCGGCGACCGGGAGAACCGGCCGGAGCGGACACTCATTGGCATCTATGGGAGGGAAGGGTGGTAAGGTGAATCCAGCGTGAATCGCAGGCGAAACCGTGCAAGGTCGCGCGACCGCGCTGGTTTTTCAGTCCTGCGGGATCACGGTTCGATTCCCTTGCGCTTCCGCTGCCTGCTCCTTCCCAGGGCCCGTAACGCTCGTGTTCCATGGACAGACCGGCGAGCACCTGGTGCCAAGTGATTTCAAGCCACTGTCGCGCCGCCGAAGTGGCCAGCAACTTGCTCTGCCTCAGGGCATGAAGCTCAAGATGATGCTCGCCCTCGTCCTGCTCTCGGGCTCGGTAGGCTGTGGCACCGACTCCGACAACTTCAAGGTCGCCTGCGACTCGGGATCGGCGACGGTCTCCTCCTTCACGTTCAACTCGTGCACCAAGGGGACCAAGAAGCCGGGTTCGCCGTAACAGGACTGCGCCGAGGGGCCCGGTGCTCGGGGCCCAGCCTCTGCTGGGGACCTTCGCTTCGAGCGGCTGGGCTGCCCGTTGCCGTACGATCGGCTGGACGATGACCGTCGAGCCGCCGTTTCGAGCGAACCCTCGCGCGCTTGTGGTCCTGTGCGCCGTCGGGCTCCTCGTGCGCCTTGGCGCGCTGATCTCGCTCCGCGAACACCCCTCGTTCCTCCACCACCGCCTCGACGCGGCGCTCTTCCACGACGCCGGAGTGCGCCTGGCGAGCGGCGACTTCTCGTTCGGAGGCGAGGTCTTCCACATGAGCCCGCTCTATCAGGGCTTCGTGGGGCTCGTGTACGCGCTCTTCGGCGACGGTCCCGTGGCGCTGCGCCTGGTCCAGATCGGCCTCGGCCTCGTCACCATCGTCTGCGTGTACCTCGCGTGCGGACGGCTCTTCGGCGAGCGCTGGGCGCGCGCCGGCGGGGCGCTCGCCGCGCTCTACGGGCCCTTCGTGTTCTACGAGCAGCAGCTCCTCGCGGAGACGCTCGCGGGCGCGCTGTCGGCGGGGCTGCTCGCGGTTGCGCTGCGCGCGGAGCGCTCGCGCGACTTCGCCCTCGGCGGCGCGCTCCTCGGGCTGTCGATCCTGGTGCGGCCGAACGCGCTCTTGCTCGTGGCGCCGCTCGCGCTGCTCGCCCGGCGCCCTCGCGCGCTCCTTGCGCTCGTGGCCGCGGCGATCGCCGTCGTCGCGCCGGTCACCCTGCGTAACCGCATCGTGGGTGGCGAGTGGATCCTCGTCACGGACGCAGGTGGCCTCAACTTCTTCATCGGCAACGGCCCGGGCGCGAACGGCACCTTTCGCATCCCGGCCGAGGTCCCCGACGCGACGAGCGCGCAGACGCAGTTCGCGGCTTATCGCCGCGTGGCCGAGGGCCGCGCCGGGCACGCCATGACGGCGCGCCAGGTGGATGCCTTCTGGTACGGCGAGGCCACGCGGCACGTCGCGGCGCATCCGCTGGCCGCGCTGCGCGTGGGCGCGGAGAAGGTGTGGCTCACGCTGAGCGCCCGCGAGCTGCCGAACTCCGAGGACTACGCGTTCATGCGCACGCAGAGCCTCGTGCTCGCCGCGCCGATGGTGCAGCTCGGCTGGCTCACGCCGCTGGCGCTCCTGGGGCTCGTGCAGCTCGCGCGGGGGGATCGAAGGCGTCGCGCCGTCGCGCTGGGCGTCGGGTGCTGGATCGCCGCGATCGCCGCGTTCTTCGTCCTCGGCCGTTATCGCGTGTCGCTCGCCCCGTGGCTGATCGTCGCGGCCGTGGCGGGCGCCCGGGGCCTGGCGGAGGCGTGGCCGGCGCCGCGCGCCCTGGCGCTCCAGGGTGTCGGTCTCGGCCTGGGGGCCGTGCTCGCGCTGTGGCCGAAGCTCCCCAAGTCATTCGCCGACGAGCTCTACAAGCTCGGCTATGCACACCAGGCGCTGGGGCAACCGGTGCCGGCGGCGCGCGCCTACGAGGACGCCCTGCGCCTCGAGCCCGAGCACCTCTCGTCGCTGAACAACCTTGCGTCCCTGTGCGAGGAGCGCGGCGACCCCGAGCGGGCGCGGGCGCTCTGGCGGGCGGTGGAGCGGATCGCCCTTCTGCGTGCCTCGAGCGTGCACGTCGAGCGAGCACGCCGCCACCTCGAGTCGCTGGATCGCGCGACTCCCGCCCCGGGTGTAAGATGATGTGATGGCACGGCGTATCCTGGTCATCGACGACAGCACCATCTGTCTCGAGACCACGCGGATGGCCCTCGAGGATGCGGGCTACGAGGTCATCACGACCGCGGACCCCATGCAGCTCCCCGAGCTCATCCGCGATCGACGGCCGCAGATGGCGCTCGTCGACGTGGAGATGCCGAAGATCAACGGCGCGCGCCTCGTGGAGCTCTGCCGGATCAGCGGGCTCAACCAGGGGATGGTGATCATCCTGCATTCGGGCAGGGCCCCCGACGAGCTCCCGGACCTCGCGTATCGCGTCAAGGCCGCCCACTACCTGCACAAGACCGAGGACACGGACTTCTTCATCAAGCAGGTCAACGAGCTCTTCGACCGGTACGTCGGCCGCAGCGTGTCCGGCGAGCTGTGACTGCCCAGTGAGCGACAGCCCGAAGCGGGTCGTCGGCTTCGAGATCGAGCGCGCGCGTCGCCTGGGCGAGGAGACGCCCTCGTTCCTGGTGCTGCATCGCTACGAGATGCACAACCTCTACGAGGACGGGGGTCGCTCCGCGAGCTACCTTTGCGACTTCGTGCAGCGTCCGCGCGGGCTCGACGCCGTGGTCGTGGCGCTCTACCGGCGGAGCGACGCCGGCCTCGAGGTGCTCCTGCGTGGCCAGCTCCGGCCGCCCGTGCAGCTCGGCCGCAAGGACGGCGACGTCGCAGTTCCCGCGCCTGCGCGGCCGCTGCTCAATCCCGAGCTCGTCGCGGGCCTGCTGGAGGAAGGGGATCGGGGCGAGGCCGGCGTCCGGCGCCGGGCGGCCATCGAGGCGCACGAGGAGGCCGGATTCACCGTCGATCCCGCCGCGGTCACCCTGCTCGGGGCCGCGTCGTTCCCGACCCCGGGGGCGTTCCCCGAGCAGTTCCTCTTCGCGGCCTGCGACGTGACGGGCCTGTCGCCGGAGCCGCCCCCGGGCGACGGGCACCCGCTCGAGGAGGGCGCGTGGCTGCGCTGGATGCCGCTTGAGGACGCGATCGCGGCCTGCGTGCGCGGCGAGATCGCCGATTGCAAGACCGAGATTGCCCTGCGCCGCCTGCGCGACCTACGCTCCTAGGAGCTCGCCACAGGGGTTTTGATCGGTAGGCGGGAGGTGGCGGGGCGAGGTACCAGCGAGACGACGGCGGGCGCCTTCAGGCCTGCGGCGGCCTCCCGAGGCCGCCGATCGTCAACCAGGCCGGACGATCTCGACGTGGACGTTGTTGAAGTCCGGGTCCTCGACGTCGCCTGCGAGGTGGCAGCGCCAGCCGCGCGGCCAGCCCTTCATCTCGACCTCGCGGCCTTCCTCCAGGTGACCGCCCGCGATGAAGAAGCTGGCGAAGCGCTCGAGCACGTTGGCGGCGCCCTCCATCTCGTCCTGCGAGAGCCCGCGCATCGAGAGATCTGGGCGGCCGAACTTGCGGAGGCCGCGCGTGTGCAGCCAAAGGCCGTCGGGCTCGTTCGAGGCCAGGAACGCGACGTGGACGGACGCGGCGGGCGCGTCGGGCTCGAAGACCTCGTGCCGCCACTCGGCGGGGGTGCGCAGCGTCATCGTCTGCGTGTCGAGCACGGCGACGGCGCCCTCGCATTCGGACAGGGCCGTCACGACGCCGATCACGTCCCGCAGGTCGAGCAGCTCGGGGGCGTCGACGAGCTCCGCCCGCACCAGCGTTTGCTCGGCGCAGCCGGCGGCCGCGTCGATGAGCTCGGCAGGCGCCATCGACGAAGGCAGCACCGCGCGGACATCCACGAACGCGGGATCGCTGTCGCGCACCACGCCCACCTGGGCGGCCGCGGGGACTCCCCGCACCCGATGCGCCGAGCGCGACAGCGCGAGCCGCTCCGCGTTCGCGCCGAACACCACGAAGTGCACGAGCGCGGGCTCGCCCGGCTCGTAGTAGGTGCGGATCCAGGCGTCCTCAGCCATCGTCTTCACCTCTTGATCCGGCCCCCGGGGCGGAGCTCGGCGCGGGCGTGTCGGCGCGCGCGTACTCCTCCAGCTTGCGGTACAACGTCTTGCGATCGAGCCCGAGCCGCTGCGCGGCGCGGGTCTTGTTGCCGCCCTCGGCGGCGAGCACCTGCAGGATGTACTCGCGCTCGAGCTCTGCGAGCGTGAGCCCGCGCGCGACCGCGCTCGAGAGGGCATCGGACGGGCGGCGCTCCTTGACCTGCTGCGGCAGATCGTTCGCCGACACGAGGTCCTTCTCCGCGTAGAGCACGGCGCGCTCGACGACGTTCTCGAGCTCGCGCACGTTGCCCGGCCAGTCGTGGTCCATGAGCGCCCGCGCCGCGCCTGGGTCGAAGCCGCGCACGGTGCGGCCCTCGCGGGAGGCGCACTTCTGCAGGAAGTGCTCGGCGAGGAGCGGCACGTCCTCGAGGCGCGCGCGCAGCGGCGGCAGCGCGATCACGAGCACGTTGAGGCGGTAGAAGAGGTCCGAGCGGAAGAAGCCCTCGGCGATGCACCGGTCGAGATCGCGGTTGGTCGCGGCGACGATCCGCAGATCCACGCGCTCGGTCTTCGACGAGCCGAGGGGGCGCACCTCGCGCTCCTGGATGGCGCGCAGGAGCTTGGCCTGCATGCCGAGCGAGAGCTCGCCGATCTCGTCGAGGAACAGCGTGCCGCCGTTGGCCTGGACGAAGAGGCCGTCGCGATCCGCGCGCGCGTCGGTGAACGCGCCGCGTTTGTGGCCGAACAGCTCGCTCTCGATGAGCGAGTCCGGGATGGCCGCGCAGTTCATGGCCACGAAGGGCGCGTTCCGGCGCGGGCTCTGGAAGTGGATGGCCTTGGCGACGAGCTCCTTGCCGGTGCCGCTCTCGCCGGTGATGAGGACCGGGGCGGGGGAGGGCGCGAACCGCTCGATGAGGTCGAACACCTCCTGCATGCGCCCGCTCTTGCCGAGCAGCTCGCCGATGCGATCGGTGTGGGCGATGGTCTTCCTGAGGCTCTCGACCTCGCCCTGCAGCGCCCGCTCGCCGAGGGCGTTCCTGACCACGACGAGCAGCTTGTCGATCTCGAAAGGCTTGGTGATGTAGTCGTACGCGCCGAGCTTGATCGCGCGCTTGGCCGTCTCGATCGAGCCGAAGGCCGTGATCGTGATGACGTGGGGCGCCGGGTTGCCCGCGCGCACCTCGCGCAGCAGGTCGAGCCCGTCCACGTCCGGCATCCGGACGTCGCTGATGACGAGATCGACGCCGCCCTGGCGCACGCGCGCGATGCCCGTCCGACCGTCGCCCGCCGTCTCGACGGAGAAGCCGTCGTCGATCAGCGACTCGGCGAGCAGCTCGCGCATGGCCTGATCGTCCTCGACGACCAGCACGGTGGAGCGCCGCCTCGCGGGTCCGCTCAATCCACTACTCCAGGTTCGACTCGATGGGGGTCACGAAGCGCTCGCGGGCACGATCCAACACCGCCGCGGGGAAGTACACCCGGAATTGTGTCCCGCCGCCCTCCCGCGCGGCCACCTCGATCCAGCCGTCATGATCCTTGACGATCCCCTGGGTCACGGCAAGGCCGAGCCCCGTGCCGTCGACCTTGGTCGTGAAGAACGGCTCGAAGATGCGAGCGCGGAGCTCGTCGGGGATGCCGGTGCCGCGATCGGCCACCTCGAGCACGAGCCAGTCCTGCGCGGCGGTCTGCTCGAGCGCCTCGCGCCGGCGGCGCTCGCGCGTGACGCGCACCTCTATGGGCCCGCCCTGGGGCATGGCCTGCGCGGCGTTGAGGAGCAGGTTCGTGCCGACCTGCTGCACGGCCATCGTGTCGCCGCGCATGACGCCGAGCCCGAGCGGCGCCTCGACGCCGAGGCTGATGTGCATCGTCTCGAGCTTGGAGGCGACGAGCTCCACGGCGACGCGGGTCGCCTCGCCGAGGTCGAGCTCGGTGCGCACGTTCGGCCGGCGGCGCGCGAAGTCGAGGACCTGCTGGATGATGCGCGTGATGCGCTCGACCTGCTCGAGCACGATGCCGGCGTTCTTCTGCACCTCGGCGGGGTCGTGGGCCTTGCGCTCGATCGCGCGAGCCCGGCCGCCGATGACGTTGAGCGGGGTGCCGACCTCGTGCGCGATCTCGGCGGCGAGCTGGCCCACCGTGGCGAGCTTCTCGGAGTGGCGGACCCGGTCCTCGAGCGAGAGCCGCGCCTCGACCCCGCGCCGCGTCTCCTCGCGCGCCTCGCGCAGGGCGGCCGTCATGTCGTTGAAGTGCGCGGCCAGGCGTCCCACCTCGTCGTCACGCTCGACCAGCATGGCCAGGGACAGGTCTCCCTGGGCCACCTCGTCGACGCCCACCAGCAGGCGCCGCATCGGCCGGACCACCGTGCGCCGCAGGATGAGCTGGATCGCCAGCGACAGCGCCGCGATGAGCGCGAGGAGCGTGACGCCGAGGCGCATCGCGACCTGCTGGCCGGCGCGGTGGATCACGCTGGAATCGCGCTCGATCTCGATGACTCCGCGCAGGTCCCCCGCGGTCCGGAAGAGCGGGAACGTCAGCACGTAGCGCGGCGGATCCTGCAGGAACTCGCCGACGGGCTGGCCGGTCACGCGGGCGCGGCGCGCGCGCTCCGCCCCCGGCGCCCCGACGGCATCGAAGGCCAGGACGCGCATCTCGACGTGGTCCATCGCCGTCTGCATGCGCCGCAGCGTCCGCGAGATGCCCTGGATCGCGGCGAGCTGCAGCGCGGGGTCGCTGGGCTCCTCGGCCGGCAGCTCGAGGGCCACCGTGCCGGCGACGACGCGGCCGAGGGCGAGCGACTCCTCCTCGAGCGCCGTGGACAGCTCCCGCGTGCGGACGCGCAGCTCGACCACGCCGAACGTGCCGAGCATGGCCGCGACCACGAGACCCGTGGAGAGGGCGAGCCGGCCGCCGATGCGCACGACGAAAGTCTACACGGTCGAGGCGCTGGGCTCCTGCCGCGGCGCACGTGCCCCGCCGGGGGGAGACAGCACCACGAGGGCGATGGCGGCCGCGAGCAAGGCCACGTCGCGCGCGATGGTCAGCCACCCGATCGGCGTGCTGCCGCCTCCGAAGCATCCGCACGCGACGTCGATGCCGCGCGCGAACGCCGCGCCCACCGCCACCGTGAACACGCCCATGAGCCCGGCGATCCCGATCGCCGCGGCGCGCGTCCACAGGCCGAGCACGAGCGCGAAGCCGAGACCGACCTCCACGAACGGCAGGAGCGCGGCCATCGCGGGCGCGAGCGTATCCGGTACGAGGCGGTAGTTCGCGATGTCCCGGGCGAACGTGTGCGGATCGGCGATCTTGCCGGCCGCGGCCCACAGGAACAGGCCGCCGAGGCCGAGGCGCAAGAGGAGGAGCAGGGCGCGCTTCATGGGGTCGCCGGCGCGTGGCTGGTGGAGACCGTGGTCGCGGTCGAGCGGTGGGCGTGGTCGCAGTCGTCGCACGCACCCGACTCCGCGGGGGCCCCTGTGCTGCCCCAGGCCGCGAAGCCGCCGGAGAGCACCTTGGCGTCGATGCCGCGCGCGCGCAGCGCGTCTGCGACCTCGCGTGCGGTCGTCAGCTCCCCGCCGTCGTACACGATGACGCTGCCCCCGCGGGGCAGGTCACCGAGCTTGGACGCGCAGGGCTGATGTCGCGCGCCAGGGGCGTGACCCCGGGCGAAGTCGTCCGCCGAGCGGGCATCGAGGAGCAGCGTCCCGGAACCGACGAGCTCCCGCGCGCGCTCGGCCGCGACCTCGAGGGGGCTCGTGGTCGGCTGCTGGCCCGACGTACACACGGCCGCCGGCACGTCGGCGCCCGACAGGAGCGCCAGGCCATCCGGTCGCGCGGCGTTCGCGCCCAGGCCGACGACGGCCGAGCCGACAACGATCGCAAGCAGGCGCACGAGATCGGTCAAGGGCTTACCCAGGCGCAGTGTAGTCGCGCCCCACGCCCATGCAACCGGCGCCGCGGCCGGGATCTTCCCGGGTCAGCGCCCTTCAGCGGGCCGGGAAGACGGTCTTCGAGCCGCGCATCGGGTGGTCGGCCTCACACTTGCGGTTGCAGGCCTCGTGGGCGACCTCGTCGGGCGGTGTCTGCGCCAGGAAGCGGCCGCACTTCCGCTGGCAGGACTCCATCGGCGTGTCCTTGGGCTGGACGGCCGCGTCCGGGTCCTCGGCCTTGGCCGGCTTGGCCGCCGCCGCCGCCGCGGTCCCTGGCTTTGCCGACAGGGCCAGCGGGTTCGGGTTCTGCACCGGCTTGCCCTCCGCCTCGCCCTCACCCTTGGCCCCCTTGACCTTGGGCAGCGGCGGGGGCGTCCTGTCGGGCTCGCCCGGCGGGAACTCGAGGGCGATCAGCGTGACGCCGCCCTTGCGGCGGACGTCGAGCTTCGGCTCGAGCTGCGCCTTGACGGCGTCGTCCTTGAGCGCGACGTCGATGACGAGATCGCCCTCGCGACGGAGCGCCGAGACGAGCTTGACCGGCGTGGCGAAGTAACGCGTCTCCAGCGACCGGAACGGCCGCTTCATCCGCGTGTGGGGCAGGACGAGCTGGACGCCGGAGGGGGTCTTCTGGATCGAGGGCTCGCCGGGCTTGCCCCTGAGCACCACGAACACCTCCGACCCCGACTTGACGGGGCGGAACCCCTGCAGGCTGGCGACCGCGCTGGCCGACGCGTCCGTCCCGCCGAAGGCGACCGCGGAGAGCGCTCCGAGCACGACCCACCGCTTCGTTCCGACGAGCCAGGCGGCACCCATGCCGAGATCGTACCGCCCGGAGGGCGCACCTCGCAAGGTTTCTGCGTCCCTCGGCGCCGGCTGGGCGGACCACGCGGGCTGGGCGTATAATCCCGGCTGGGCGTGTCCGACACCGGAGATCTACTCGACCTCGAGGCCACGGGCGAGCGACCGCTCGAGACGCCGACCGAGAACGAGATCATCGAGCTCGAGCTGCCGAGGCCGGTCGCGCCCGCCGCGCCGCCGCAGCGGGTCGATCCCCTCGACGCGCCCGGGGGCAACGCCGACCTGGCCATCGTCATCACGGTGCGGCCCGCCTCCGCCGAGATGCCGGTGGATCTCGGGCCGCCCACCGATGCGAGCCGCGTGCCGAGCCGCCCGACCATGCCGGGGCACCCGCCGCCGCCGTCCGGCGCGATGGCGCCGATGGCCACGTTCGACGGCCGCTATCAGCTCGGACAGGAGCTCGGCGCGGGCGGCGTCGGGCGCGTCCTCGGGGCCTTCGACTGCGAGGTCGGGCGCACCGTGGCGCTCAAGGTGCTGCGCGAGGACCTCCTCGACAAGGAGGTCGTGGTCAAGCGCTTCATGAACGAGGCGCGCGTGACCGCGCAGCTCGAGCACCCGGGCATCGTCCCCGTGTACGCGCTCGGGCAGGTCGACGGACGCCCCTTCTACACGATGCGCGTGGTCGAGCGGCGCTCCCTGCGCGACGTGCTGTCGAACGCCACCCTCCGCCGCGACTTCCCGCTCACGCGCCTGTGCACGATCCTCGTGCAGATCTGCCGGGCGATGCACTACGCGCACTCGCGCGGCGTCATCCACCGCGACCTCAAGCCCGAGAACATCCTCATCGGACGCTTCGGCGAGGTCTACGTCACCGACTGGGGCATCGCGAAGGTGGGCTCGAACCCCGAGGACGACGCGCCCTCGGATCCGTCGAAGATGGACCTCGACACGAACGTCCAGCTCACGCAGGCTGGCAGCGTGCTCGGCACGCCGGGCTACATCCCGCCGGAGCGCTTCCGCCCCGCGGGCACGTCGCCCGACGCGGGCCGCGTGGACGCGCGCACGGACGTGTTCGCGCTCGGCGTCATCCTCTACGAGATGCTGACGGGGCGGCTCCCGTTCGTCGGGGACACGCCGCTCGCCACCGTCGCAGCGACGATCGAGCGCTACCCGCCTCGCCCGCGCGATCTCGAGGAGGGCGTGCCGCTCGCGCTCGACGAGCTGGCGATGAAGTGCCTGTCCAAGGCGCGCAGCGAGCGGCCCGCCTCCGCCGACGAGATCGCGAACGAGGTCGAGGCGTGCCTGCACGGCTCGAGCGAGCGCGAGCGCCGCCGCGAGGCCGCCGCCCAGCTCTGCCTGCAGGCGCGGCGCGTGGTCGCCCGGCTCGAGCGGCTGCGGCAGGACCGCGCCGATCGCGTGCGGGAGGCGCGCCGGGCGCTCGAGGACGTGCAGGGCTGGGAGCCCGCGCTTCGCAAGCGCCCCGCGTGGGTGCTCGAGGACGAGGTCGCGCAGGCGGAGCGCAGCTCGGCGATGGCGCTCGCGGAGGCGGTGACGCTGTACACGCAGGCGCTCGGCCAGGACGCGGAGTGTCGCGAGGCGCACGCGGGCCTCGCGGACCTGTACTGGGCGGGCTTCGAGGACGCGGAGGGCGATCGGCGCGAGGCGTCGATGCTGTACTACGAGACGCTCGTGCGGCAGCACGACGACGGGCGTTACGCGCGCCTGCTCGCCTCGGACGGCACGCTGTCGATCACGTGCGAGGGCGCCGAGCCTGTGTCGGTCACGCTCATGGCCCAGCGCGAGGAGGACCGCGTGCTGCGCCTCGTCGAGCCGCGCCCGATGGGGACGGCGCCGGTGAAGGACTTTTCCATTCGCCCAGGCGCATACGTCGCGCTCCTCGACCGTGTGGGGCGGCAACAGGTGCGCGTGCCGATCGTGGTGCGCCGCGGCCGCGGCGACGCCCTGCACGTGCGCATCGATCGCGCGGATCGCCTGCCCGAGGGCTTCCTGTTCATCTCGTCCGGCCGCGCAATCGTGGGCGGCGATCCGGAGGCGCAGGACTCCCTGCCGCGCATGCAGGTCGACGTGGGCGACTTCGGCATCGCCGCTCGGCCCGTGTCGATGCGCGAGTATCTGGTGTTCCTCGACGATCTCGCGGCCTCGGATCCGGCCGAGGCGCAGCGCCGGGCCCCGCGGGACGCCAGCGGCGAGCGCGCGTTCGCGGTGCGGGAGGAGGGGCGTTTTCGCCCGCGCTTCGACACCCTCGGCGTCATCGAGCCCGAGGAGATCGTCCTCGAGATGCCGGTGGTCGGCGTGTCGTGGTTCGACGCGATGGCCTACTGCCGCTGGCTCGGCGGGCGCAAGGGGGTGCCCATCCGGCTGCCGACCGAGATCGAGTGGGAGAAGGCCGCCCGCGGCGTCGACGGCCGGACGTATCCCTGGGGGCATCGCTTCGACCCGACGCTGTGCTTGATGCGCGAGTCCTTCCCGGGCTCGCCCGTGCCGGGGCGCATCGGCGTGGTGCCGTCGGACCTGTCGCCCTACGCCGCGGTGGATCTCGCGGGCGGCGCCTCCGACTGGGTGCTCGACGTGCACGGCGAGCTCGCGGCCAGCTCGGCGCTGGAGGCCATCGAGGAGCCTGCCGAGGCCGCCGGCGGCGTCGCTGCGTTCCGCATGGTCCGCGGTGGTGCCTGGGGCGGCTTCCGCTACGGCTGCCGCCTCGCGAGCCGCGCGCGCTACCTGGCCGGCGCCCGCAGTGCCCTCGTCGGCTTCCGCTGCGCGGTCGGCCTCGCGGACGACGCCCCGGGACCCCAGGATCTGCCGGGGCTGCCGTAGCAGGCTACGGGACGGGCTGGACGCTCAGCGCGCGGCGATCCTTCGGTGCGGCGACCGTGCGGCCGGGGGGCGCGGTGGCGCCACCGCGGCCGTGGAAGTCGGTGAGCATGGCCGCCGCCAGCGTGGTCGCGAAGGCGAGGCCTCCGAGGGCGATGGTCGCCGCGGGCGGGAGCTGACGGTAAGCCTCGTAGGGCGTGCCCGTGAGAGGGTCGGGGAAGTAGTACTGCCCACCGTAGTAGTAGGGATCGAGCAGGGGCCGCTCGAGCTTGCGGAAGTTGCGCGGCTCCGAGAAGTCCGGCAGGTCGGGCCGCCGGAGCTGCATCGGCTTGCCCGTCTCGTCGAGGAGCAGGTTGACTCGGCCCGGCGCCGGCGTGCTGACGGGCAGGAGGTCCGGACCCGCCGGTCGCGGATCCGCAAGGACGCTCCCGCCCGACACCACCGAGCCGAGCGCCAACGTGAGCGCTCGCTGGTAGGTCCGCATGCCTTGATCATGCGCCCGCCGGGCAGGTGTGGCAAGGCGCGCGGGCCGCAGCGATTGACGGGCGGCAGGCGCGGCGCGACCCTTGCGCTGGCATGGAGATCGACGAGCTGACGCGCCAGGCGGTGGACTACTACCGCGGGCTCCAGGACCGGATCTGCGCGGCGCTGGAGGAGGCCGACGGAGGCGCACGCTTCCGCGAGGATCCGTGGACGCGCGAGGGCGGCGGGGGTGGACGGTCGCGGGTCCTGGTGGAGGGGGATCTGTTCGAGAAGGCGGGTGTCGGCTTCTCCGAGGTGCACGGGGAGCTCGCGCCCGAGCTGGCACGGTCGATGCCGATGGGGGACGGCACGCGGTTCTTCGCCGCTGGCGTGTCGCTCGTGCTGCACCCGCGCTCGCCGATGGTGCCGACGGTGCACGCCAACTTCCGCTGCATCCAGCGCGGCGCCGCGAGCTGGCTCGGGGGGGGCGCGGACCTCACGCCGAGCTATCCGTTCGAGGACGACTGCCGGCACTTCCACGGCACGTTCCGCCGCGCCATCGACGCGCACGACCCGGCGCTGTATCCGAGGTGGAAGAAGACCTGCGACGAGTACTTCTCGCTGCCCCACCGGGGCGGCGAGATGCGCGGGATCGGCGGCATCTTCTTCGACTACCTGCCGGCCGACGCGCGCGCGTTCGAGCTGCAGCGCGCCGCGGGCGAGGCGTTCCTGCCTTCGTACCTGCCCATCTGCGACCGCAGGCGCGCGCTGCCGTGGGGCGAGCGCGAGCGCAGCTTCCAGCTCTGGCGCCGCGGCCGCTACGTGGAGTTCAACCTGCTCCACGATCGCGGCACTGTCTTCGGCCTCAAGACCGGCGGGCGCACGGAGTCGATCCTGATGTCGCTGCCGCCGCTCGTGCGCTGGGGCTACGCCGAGACCTTCGAGCCCGGCACGCGCGAGGCCGAGGCGCTCGAGTTCCTGCGGCCTCGCGACTGGGCGTGACGGCGCGCGCGCGCCTGGGGCTCGAGGCGCTGCTCGTCGCGGCGTTCGCGGCGGTGGCGTACGGCAACTCCCTGGCCTGTGGGTTCGCGTACGACGACGGCCTCGTCATCCTGGGGAACCGCGTGGTGCGCGAGGGCGCGCTGACGGACGTCCTCGGCGGCAGCTACTGGGGCTCGCTGGCGCCGGGCGCGCGCAGCCACGGCTACCGCCCGCTGACGATCCTGTCCTACTGGACGCAGTGGCGCGTGGCGGGAGAGACGCCCTGGAGCTGGCACGCCGTCAACGTCGCGCTGCACGTCGGCTGCGCGTGGCTGGTGCTCGCGACCGCACGCCGGATCGGCCTCGGGAGGCTCGCGTCCATGACGGCGGCGCTGCTGTTCGCGGTGCACGCGCTGCACACGGAGGCGGTGACGGGGGTCGTGGGCCGCGCGGAGCTGCTCGCGACGCTCGGGGTCCTCGGGGCGCTGGCCCTGCACGCGCGTGGGCGCACGAGCTGGGCGGCGGCGGTGCTCGCGCTCGGCGCGCTCGGCAAGGAGAGCGCGCTCGTGTTCCCGCTGCTCGCGGCGGTGGAGGATGCCGCAGGTGGGCGACTTCGAATTCGCATGCGCGCATATGTCGCGTACGCGGGCGTGCTGCTGGGGTTCCTGGGCCTTCGCTGGCTCGTGGTGGGCCATCCGCTGCCGACGTTCTTCGCCTCGCAGCTCGACAATCCGCTGGCGCACGTGGGGGCGCTCTCCCGCGCGTGGGGCGGCCTCGCGGTGCTCGGGCACTTCGCGGCGCTGCACGCCCTGCCGCTCTCGCTCTCCGCCGACTACGGCCTCGGCGCCCTCGAGGTGCCGGTTCCGATCGCGAGCGGCTGGCCGTGGCTGGGGCTCGCGTCTCTGGCGCTCGGCGCGGGCGTCCTCGCCCTCGGCCTCCGCAGGCGGCGCGTCGTGCCCGCGCTCTCGGCCGCGCTCTACGTGCTCGCTCTGGTGCCCGTGTCGAACCTCCTGTTCCCCATCCACACGATCCTCGGCGAGCGCCTCGCGTACCTCGCGTCGGTGGGCTTTTGCCTCGGCGCCGGCGTGGCCCTCGGTGCGCTCTGCCGGCGCGCGCCCGGCTTCGGGCCGCTCGTGCTCATCGCGCTCCTCGGCGGACACACCGTGCGCACGCTCGTGCGCAACGCGGACTGGACCGACAACGTCACGCTCTTCGACGCGGCCCATCGGGTCACGCCCGGCAGCGCGCGCGTGCAGAACAACTACGGCAACGTCCTCCGCCTGCGCGGCGACCTGCCCGCCGCGCTCGAGAGCTACCGCGCCGCCGCGCGCACCTTCCCCGACTACCCCGACGCGTGGGTGAACCAGGCGAGCGTGCTCGAGCAACTGGGGCGGCTGCAGGAGGCCGCGGAGGCGGGCGCGAGGGCCGAGGCCGCGATGGAGGCGGCGCGGGACCGCCGCTAGCCCACGGGCACGGGCTTGGCGTGCCAGATCTCGTCGGCGTAGAGCTGGATCGTGCGGTCCGACGAGAAACGTCCGCAGCGCGCGATGTTGAGGACGGCCATGCGCGCCCAGGCGTCCTTGTCGCCGAAGGCCTGGCCGGCGCGGTGCTGCGCGTCGCAGTAGGACGCGAAGTCGGCGAGCAGCATGTACTCGTCGTGGCCGAGCAGTGAATCGACGATGGGCTTGAAGAGGTGGCGCTCGTCGGGCGAGAAGAAGCCAGACGAGACGAGCTCCATGACCGCGCGCAGCTCGGCGTTCTCCTCGAGCACGGCGGCGGGCCGGTAGCCTTGGCGCTTGCTCGCCTGCACGCCCTCGGCGTCGAGGCCGAAGAGGAAGAAGTTGTCCTCGCCCACGGCGTCGCGGATCTCGATGTTCGCGCCGTCGAGCGTGCCGATCGTCAGCGCGCCGTTGAGCGCGAACTTCATGTTGCCGGTGCCCGACGCCTCCTTGCCCGCCGTCGAGATCTGCTCGGACAGGTCGGCGGCAGGGAAGATCTTCTCGGCGAGGGAGACCCGGTAGTTCGGCAAGAAGACGAGGCGCAGGACGCCCGCCGTGTCCGGGTCCTCGTTGACCACCTCGGCCACCGCGTGGATGAGGCGGATCACGAGCTTGGCCATCACGTAGCCGGGGGCCGCCTTGCCGCCGATGATCACCGTGCGCGAGGGCAGGGCGGCCTGTGGGCCCTGGTGCTTGATGCGGTGGTAGAGCGCGATGACGTGCAGGACGTTGAGGAGCTGGCGCTTGTACTCGTGCATGCGCTTGATCTGCACGTCGTAGAGCGAGTCGGGCTCGATCGCGACGCGCGTGTGCTTGCGCACCCACGCCGCGAGCGCGACCTTGCGCGCCTGCTTGATCTCCAGGAACTGCGACCGGAACGCATGATCTTCGGCGGCCGGCTCGAGCTTGCGGAGCTGCTCGAGATCGGTGATCCAACCGCTGCCGATGCGCTCGGTGATGAGCGAGGCGAGGGCGGGGTTCGCGGCGAGCAGCCAGCGCCGCGGCGTGACGCCGTTGGTCTTGTTGTTGAATTTGTTTGGCCAGAGCTGGTGGAAGTCGGGCATCACGTCGCGCGCGAGCAGGCGCGTGTGCAGCTCGGCGACGCCGTTGACCGAGTGCGCGCCGACGACCGCGAGGTGCGCCATGCGCACGTGCGGCACGTGGCCGTCCTCGACGATCGAGAGGCGCTGCAGGCGATCGCCCTCGCGCGGGTACTTGTTGAGCACCTGGCGCAGGAAGCGCCGGTTGATCTCGTGGATGAGCTGGGCGTGGCGAGGCAGGAGCCGCTCCATGAGCGCGAGCGGCCAGCGCTCGAGGGCCTCGGGCAGGAGCGTGTGGTTCGTGTAGCCGACGGTGGCCTGCGTGATCTCCCAGGCGCGCTCCCAGCCGAGGGCGTGATCGTCCACGAGGATGCGCATGAGCTCTGGCACCGCGAGCGACGGGTGCGTGTCGTTGAGCTGCAGCGCGACCTTGCTCGGGAAGTCGTCGAAGCCGCGGTGCTGCTTGAGGTAGCGCCGCACGAGGTCGTGCAGCGAGCACGCGACGAAGAAGTACTGCTGCTTGAGCCGCAGCTCCTTGCCCGCCGACACGCTGTCGTTCGGGTAGAGCACCTTCGAGATGGTCTCGGACGCGTTCTTGTCGAAGACGGCCTTCTCGTAGTCGCCCTCGTTGAACTGCTGCAGGTCGAACTCCTCGGACGCGCGCGCGCGCCACAGGCGCAGCGTGTTGACGTGGGTGCAGCCGTAGCCGGCGATGGGCGTGTCGTACGGCACGCCGAGGACGACGTTGCCGCCGCGCCAGCGCGCGCGATAGTTGCCGCGGTCGTCCACCGTGTCCTGCACGAAGCCGCCGAAGCGCACGCGCACCATGTTCTCGGGGCGCTCGATCTCCCAGGGGTTGCCGAAGCGCAGCCACTCCTCCGGGTGCTCGACCTGCCAGCCCTTCTCGATGTGCTGCTCGAAGATCCCGAACTCGTAGCGGATGCCGTAGCCCATCGCCGGGAGGCCGAGGGTCGCCATCGAGTCCAGGAAGCACGCGGCCAGGCGCCCGAGGCCGCCGTTGCCGAGGCCCGCGTCGTTCTCGAGCTCGAGCAGGTCCTCGAGCTTGAGCCCCTCGGGCGCGAGCGCCTCGCGCGCCACGTCGAAGATGCCGAGGTTGATGAGGTTGTTGCCGAGCGCGCGCCCCATCAGGTACTCGAGCGAGAAGTAGTAGACGCGCTTCGGATCGGCCTCCGCGTACGCGCGCTGCGTCGCCATCCAGCGCTCCGAGAGGCGATCGCGCACCGCGAGCGAGACCGCGAACAGCTTGTCGAGCGGGGTCGCGTCCCGCTCGTCCTTGGCGCGGGAGAAGCGCACGTGGTCGAGGTACGCGCGGCGGAAGGAGTCGACGTCGTGGCCTGTGCGAACGGAGACGGAGCTCATCGCCGTCAGCATACAGCGGGCCCCAGCCGGCCCTGCTATCCTTGGATCGGCGCACGGCACCCTAGGGGCCGGCGGGAGTCACCCCCGCATCGCGCATCTCTCCATCGAACGGCGGCGCTCCGGCGCCGACCCGCGGGAGTCACCCCCGCAACAGCGACCACGATGCGGAGGAGCTCATGTCGAACGAATCATCTGTACAGGCGAATGTATCTGCGGGTGGGGTGACGCTCGAGAAGCGCGTCATCGTCGTGCACGACCTGGCCGGCTTCACCCGCGCGGCGCAAGGACGCGACGCGCTCGAGGTGTGGGCGTTCCTCGAGGATTACTTCGCGCTCTGTGGCGAGCTCATCGGCACGGCCGGCGGTCGCGTGGTCAAGCTCATCGGCGACGCGTGTCTCGCGATCTTCCCGCCCGAGCGCTGCGTCGAGGCGGTCGACGCGATGACCCGGCTGCGCGCGGCGCTGCCCGCGGTGGCCTCGCGGCATCGGCTGGCGGTCAGCTCGGGCCACGCCAACGTGCACCTCGCGACCATCGCTGTGGGCGAGCTCGGCCCGCCGGGGCTGCTGCGGCGCTTCGACGTCATCGGCGAGGGCGTGAACCACACATTCCTGCTCGGCGGCCGCCTCGGGCCGGGCGTGCACGTGAGCGAGCCCGTATACCGGCAACTGCCGAACGAGCTGCGCGGCCCGTGGCGCAAGCAGCGCCCGCCGGCGACGTACTCGCTCGGCTGAGGTCTCACCGCCTGAACATGCTGCGGAACGTGCCCTCGGCCTGGAGGTACGGGTTCGACCGCTTCTCCGCTCCCATCGTGCTCTCGGCCTCGGCGTAGGCGTGGCCGGGGAAGAGCTTCACGTGGTCGGCCAGCTTGGCCAGCTTGTCGTGCAGGCTCCGGTACATCGCCTCGGGATCGCCGCCGGGCAGGTCCACGCGGCCGCAGCCGCCGATGAACAGCGTGTCGCCCGACACGAGCCGATCGCCGTCGACCACGAAGCACTGGCTCCCCGGCGTGTGCCCGGGCGTGTGCATGAACTCGATGCCGAGCTTGCCGACCTCGAGGCGCGCCCCGTCCTCGGTGCGCACGAGGTCACCGTCGGACACCCCGGTGACCTTCTTCACGCCCTCGGCCTCGTGCTTGTTCACGTGGATCTTGCAGGGGTTCTTCTCGAGCAGACGCGCGAGGCCCTGGATCCGGAAGCCGAACAGATCGCCGCCGACGTGGTCGGGGTGGTAGTGGGTCACGAGCGCGCCGGTGACGCGCATGCCGTCCTCGGCCGCGAGCGCGAGCAGGCCGTCGACGTCCCACGCCGGGTCGACCACCACGCACTCGCCCGCCTCGCGATCGCCGAGGAGGTAGACGAAGTTGGCCATCTCGCCGGCCTGTACCTGACGGAAGTAGAGCGACATGGCGCGAGCGTACTATCGTCCGTGCATGGTGCGCAGGCTTGCGCTGCTGTCGGTGGTCGCGCTCGGCTGTGCGGTCCCGCTCGGTCGCGGGCCCGATCGCGGCGTCGGGATCACGCACGAAGGGGGCGTCTTCTACACCACGCAGACGGTGTGGAAGGACGGTCAGAAGCTGGCCTCGGACTACCTCCTTTCCAGCACCGCCGACGCCGTGGCGGTCGCCGTCGGCCGGAGCCCGGTGGCGGTGGCGTTCGCGCGCAAGGCGGGCACTCAGGCCCGGATCAGCTACCTGGGCCTCTGGGGCGGCGCCGCCGTGCTCAGCGGCGGGCTGGTGATGATCGCGCTGGCGCAGCCGCGCGGCCCCGGCGCGCCCATGCAGGTGGACGGGGCGTTGCAGGGGGCGGGCATCGGCGTGGCGATCGCCGGGTTCGGCGCCGTGGTCGGCAGCGTCCTGCTCCAGGTCGCCGCGACGGAGAACCTGTACCGCGCAGCGGGGCTTTTCAACGCGGAGAACCTGGGGCCGCTCCCGCGGCCGAGGACGCGCCGGGGGGGGCTGCTCGTCGCCCCGGCGCCGGTCACCGACGGCCAGCGCACCGGCGCGGGTGTGCTCGTGGGCGCGACGTTCTGACATGGAACGCGCGCTCCATCGCACCGAGTACCACGACGTGCGCTTCCACAGGGCGGACGGCGTGGTGCGGATGGAGCGCAGCGACGTGCCCTTCCCGAGCATCGCGGCGATGGAGGCCGAGATGGCCGCGCTCGCGAGGGTGCTCGATGAGCTCGGGCGCGAGGGATGGGGCCTGCTCATCGACACGCGGCGCGCGCCGCCCCGCAACGACGCCGCTTACGAGCGCGCCTTCGAGCCGTGGCGGACGCGCGTGATGGGCGGCTTCCGGCGCGTCGCGGTGGTGGCCGCGACGGCGACGGGGCGCCTGCAGGTCGCGCGCTACGCCCGCGAGGACGGCGGGAGCGCGCGCGTCTTCGCCGACGAGCACGAGGCCTGGGGGTTCCTGCTCGCGGGCGGATCGTGATCATCGACCGCGTCTTCGGCTGAAATCGAGGGGTTCGACGCGCGCGGGACGCGGAGCCTGTTGCCCCCTTCGCTGCGGCGCGTTAGCCTGTAGATTCGCTGTGATTCGGCTGTCCGACATCCTCCACAAGGTCGAGGGCTACCACCCGTCCCCGGACCTCGATCTGGTCCAGCGCGCCTACGTGTTCGCGAACAAGGCGCACGAGGGCCAGATGCGCCGGTCGGGGGATCCCTATGTCACGCATCCCCTGTCGGTCGCGCTCGTCATCGCCGAGCTGCGGCTCGACGTGCCGAGCATCTGCGCGGGTCTGCTGCACGACTGCGTCGAGGACACGTCGGCCACGGTGGAGGAGCTGCAGCGCCTCTTCGGCGACGAGATCGCGTTCCTGGTCGATGGCGTCACCAAGCTCGGCAAGGTCGCGTGGCGGACCAAGGAGGACCGGCAGGCGGAGAACTTCCGCAAGATGCTCCTCGCGATGGCGAAGGACATCCGCGTCATCCTGATCAAGCTCGCGGACCGCACGGACAACATGCGGACGCTCGAGCACATGCCGCCGGACAAGCAGGAGCGCATCGCGCAGGAGACGCTCGACATCTACGCGCCGCTCGCCAATCGCCTGGGCATGCAGGCCATCAAGTGCGAGCTCGAGGACCTGTCGTTCAAGTACCTCCTGCCGTCGGACTACGAGGCGCTGCGGTCGAAGCTCGAAGCCGGCGAGACGCCGCGCCAGCAGTACATCGACCGCGCCGCGCACGCGATCCGCGACGAGATGGCGAAGGCGGGGCTGCCGTGCCAGGTGTCCGGGCGCGTCAAGCACCTGTGGTCTACGTGGGCCAAGATGCGGCGCGACCAGCGCGACCTCGAGCAGGTGCACGACCTCGTCGCGTTCCGGGTGCTGACGCAGTCGGTGCGCGACTGCTACGCGGCGCTCGGCGTCATCCACTCGACGTGGACGCCGATCCCGGGGCGCTTCAAGGACTACATCGCGCTGCCCAAGCCGAACATGTACCAGTCGCTGCACACGTCGGTGATCGGCCCGCAGGGCGAGCGCATGGAGGTGCAGATCCGCACGGACGAGATGGACCGCGTCGCGCAGGAGGGCATCGCCGCGCACTGGAAGTACAAGGCCGGCAAGGGCGGCATCGACGCCAAGGACGAGAAGAAGTTCGCGTGGCTGCGCCAGCTCATGGAGTGGCAGCGCGATCTCAAGGACCCCAACGAATTCATCGAGACCGTCAAGATCGACCTGTTCGAGGACGAGGTGTACGTCTTCACGCCCAAGGGCGACGTCAAGGCGCTGACCAAGGGCGCGACGCCGATCGACTTCGCCTACTCGATCCACAGCGTGGTCGGCAACCACTGCTCGGGCGCGCGGGTCAATGGCCTGATGGTGCCGCTCCGCTACAAGCTGCGGAACGGCGACACGGTCGAGATCCTGACGAACCCGCAGCAGAAGCCGTCCAAGGACTGGCTCGGGATCGTGGCGACGAGCCGCGCCAAGGCGAAGATCCGAAACGAGATCCGCGCGGTCGAGCGCGCGCGGTCGCTGCAGCTCGGGCGCGACCTGCTCGAGCGGGAGCTGCGCCGCGTCGGCATCGCGTGGAGCCGCGCCGAGAAGCAGGGCCTCATCGCCAAGGCCGTCGCGGAGTACAAGACGCAGACGCTCGAGGAGCTGCTCGTGCTCGTCGGCTTCGGCAAGTTCACGTCGGCCGAGGTGGTCGAGTCGATCGTCCCCGAGCCGGAGCGCAAGGCGCCGCTCGACGACGCGCCGAAGGACCCGATCCGCAAGCTCCTCCGCAAGGTGATGGGCGGGCGGACGACGGGGACCGGCATCCAGGTCGAGGGCGAGAACGACGTGCTCGTGCGCTTTGCCAAGTGCTGCAACCCCGTGCCGGGCGACCCGATCATCGGGTTCATCACGCGCGGGCGAGGCGTGGCGGTGCACCTGCGCGAGTGCCCGAAGGCGATCGACCTCGATCCCGACCGGCGCATCGAGGTGAGCTGGGGCGGCAAGTCGAAGGCCTCGCGGCCGGTGCAGCTCCGCGTGCAGTCGGGCGACAAGCCCGGCCTGCTCGCCGAGATGAGCCGTGCCTTCGCGCACGCGGGCGTCAACATCGCGCAGGCGAACTGCCGCACGGTGGACGGCAAGGCGGTCAACACGTTCCTGTTCGGCGTCGAGGATCTCGAGCAGCTCAAGGGCGTCATCCGCGAGCTCCAGAAGATCGACGGCGTGTTCGCCGTCGAGCGCGTCGCGACCGAGCAATAGCGATCGGCGGCCTGGGGGCCGCCGCAGGAGGGGCGCGCCGCCCCTCCCCCGACCCCACCCGGCAAACCCGTGCCAGGGCCCCCCTCCCTGCGTCTTCGCTCGCTTCGCTTGCTACGCCCTTGCGGCTCGCTTGCGGTGCAGGTGCGCGTCATGGACGCGTTCGGCAACGTCGCGAAGTCCAGCGCCGCGTCGATCCAGGTGGCGCTCGGCGCCAACCCGACCGGTGCGGTGCTCTCGGGTACGAGGACCGTCGCGGCCACCGCCGGGGTGGCGCTCTTCCCCGACCTCTCGCTCAGTCGCGCCGGCACGGGCCTGACGCTGGTGGCCTCCTCCTCGGGGCTCACCGACGCCACGAGCGCGGCGTTCGCGGTGGTGCCCGGTCTGCCCGCGCGGCTGACGCTGCTCGGCGTGCCGGCCAACGTGAACACCGGCGCGACGCTCCCACAGCTCCAGGTCTCGATCGAGGACACCCTCGGCAACCGCGTGACGACGGCGACGACGCCGGTCACCGTCACGTTCGGGGCGAACCCGAGCGGTGCCACGCTCGGCGGGACGACGTCGGCCACGCCCGCGAGCGGCGTCGCGGCGTTCGCGGATCTCAGCGTCAACAGGCCAGGGACCGGCTACACGCTCGCGTTCTCGTCGGGGGCGCTGCCCGCCGCGATCACGACGCCGTTCGACGTCACCGCGGTCGCGGCCCGGCTCGTGTTCGTCGGCCAGCCCGTCGGCACGCTGTTCGGAATCCCGCTCGGCGGCCCCATCACGGTGGAGGTGCAGGACGCACTCGGCAACCGCGTGACGAATGCGACGAGCTCCATCACGCTCGCGCTCGGCAACAACCCGAACGGGGCGTCGCTCGGCGGTGCGCTCGTCCAGCCGGCATCGGCCGGCCAGGCGGTGTTCACCTCCGTGGCGCTCGACCGCGCCGGCGCGGGCTACACGCTCTCCGCGTCCGCGACCGGCCTCACCGGGGCCGTCAGCGGCGCGTTCAACACCGCGCAGTTCAGCGCGCTCGACGGGCTCGGCCACCTCGACGGCGGCTCGCTCATGGACTTCCTGTTCGGCAACGCGAACGACACGATCAACGGCTCGCAGCTCAACCAGGCGTCCGCCGTGGAGCTCGATCGCGCGCGCCACCGGTTGTTCGTCGCGGATCGCAACTCGCACCGGGTGCTCGTGTTCCAGCTCTCGGCGAGCGACGACTTCACCGGGCAGGATCGCCGCGCGGACTTCGTCCTCGGCCAGCCCGACTTCCACGCCAGCGGGCCTGGCACGACGGCCACCACGCTGCGGAACCCGGGAGGCCTGGCCTACGACGCGGCGGGGGATCGGCTGTTCGTCGCGGACACGTCGAACCACCGCGTCCTCGTCTACAGCACCGCGATCCTGGCGAACGGCCAGGCGGCGGTGAACGTGCTCGGTCAGGCCGACTTCGTGACGAGCACGCCCGCGACCACGCCCTCGGGCCTGCAGGGGCCGGTCGGGCTGCGCTACCTCTCGGGGGACCGCCTCGCGGTGGCCGACGCGGGGCGGCAACGCCTGGGACGCGCCGAACCCGTATGGCTTGAACGACCCCGCCGACACCGCCATCGACGCGGCCGGCCACAGGCTCTTCGTGGTCGATCGCTGGTCTTCAAGATCACCGGAGCGGTCTCGAACGGGATGCCGGCCGCGACGTCGATCGGGGAGTCGGGGTTCACGGGCGGTGCGGGCTCTCCGCAGCAGACCCTGTCGATCCCGAACGGCCTCGACTCGGTCGGCGGGCGCATGTACCTCGCCGACTCGAACGCTCACCGCGTGACGCTCTGGACCCCGTGAGGGACCCGCTAGTAACTCATGGTTGAGTTACTAGCCGGGCGTGCTACGTTCGCCACACCTATGGGCAAGACGATCGGTGTCCTGACCGGCGGCGGTGACTGTCCGGGGCTGAACGCGGTCCTGCGGGCCATCGTCAAGCACGCGACCGAGGACCACTCCTGGGAGGTCGTCGGCTTCGAGGACGGGTTCCAGGGGATCTACGAGCGGCGCTACAAGTTCCTCCGGCGCGAGGACGTGCGCGGCCTGCTCACGCGCGGCGGGACGATCCTCGGATCGTCGAACAAGTCGAACCCGTTCGCCTACCCGGTCAAGGTGCCCGGCGTCGGGGTCGAGGTGCGCGACGTCTCGGCGGACATGGTGCGCACGCTGCGCGAGCTGGACCTCGCGGCGCTGATCGTCGTCGGCGGCGACGGCTCGATGCTGTTCGCGTCGGGCCTCTGGGACCGCGGAGGCGTGCCCGTGGTCGGCGTGCCGAAGACGATCGACAACGACCTCGCGTCCACCGACGTCACGTTCGGGTTCCACACCGCGGTGCAGGTCGCGACCGACGCGCTCGACCGGCTGCACACCACGGCAGAGAGCCACGACCGCATCATGCTGTGCGAGGTGATGGGGCGCGACGCCGGGTGGATCGCCCTCTACGCCGGGCTCGCCGCGGGCGCGGACATCATCCTCATCCCGGAGATCCCGTACGACATCGACCGCATCGTGGCGTGCGTGCGGCGGCGCATGGTCCGGGGGATCACCTACTCGCTCGTCGTGGTCTCCGAGGGCGCGCGGCCGGCCGGCGGCGACGTCTCGGTCATCGAGGCGGGGGCGGTGACGCACATGCCGCGCCTGGGCGGCGCGGCCGATCGGCTGGCCGAGGAGATCAAGAAGCGGGTCGAGCTCGAGGTGCGGACGACGGTGCTCGGCCACGTGCAACGCGGTGGGACGCCGGTCGCGTTCGATCGCGTGCTGGGGACGCGGTTCGGGGTGGCGGCGGTCGACGCGGTGGCGCGCGGCGACTTCGGGAAGATGGTGTCGCTGCGCGGGACGGAGATCGTGGCGGTGCCGTTCGCCGAGGTGGCGGGCAAGCAGCGCCTCGTGGGCCTCGACAACGAGCACATCCGCGTCGCGCGCAACACGGGCGTCGAGCTCGGCGGCTGACCCCGGGCGGGGCGTGTCCCGACGGCGACTCGCGCTCCTGCTCCTCGTCACGCTGGCGCTCGGCGTCGCGTCCCGTCGTGTCTCGCTCGGCGTTTCGCTCTGGGACAAGAGCCTCGGCGACGTGCTCTACGCGGTCGCGATGTTCCTCGCGCTCGCGCTCGTGCGGCCCCGGGCCGCACCGTGGCGGCTGGCGGCGGTGACGCTCGCGGGCTGCACCGCGATCGAGCTGTTCCAGCTCACCGGCGTGCCCCTCGCGCTGGCGCGGGCGCAGCCGTGGACACGCTGGATCCTCGGCACGACGTTCGCGTGGCACGATCTCGGCTGCTACGTCGCGGGGAGCGCGGCCGCGCTGGTCGTCTCGCGGCGGGTCGGCGCCGGGGGGGATCAGGGCGCGGGCGGCAGCGGATAGTCGATCGCGAAGGCGCCCGTGGTGCGGGGCTCGAGCGGCACGCCCTCGCGGCGCTTCTCGAGGAAGAACAGCGTGCGGCCCGTGGCGACCTCGCGCACGCGACCCGTGACGTAGCGCCTCTGCAGGTCGATCACCGGATCGAGCGCGGCGCCCTGGAACACGGCCGCGATGACGTCGGCGTGGCTCGCGAAGGCGTCCGCGGCGCGCAGGAGCGGCACCATCGTGTGGAAGTAGTCGGGGTCGAGGTCGCGGTAGCAGGCGACGCAGGTCTTGCCGTAGATGGGGTTGATGCCGCTCGTGTCGCCCTCGCGCGCGATTCGGGCGTTGCAGAGGCCCCAGGCCTCGATGATCGACGCGTCTCCGAAGTAGGCGAAGACGCCGCCGTAGTCGGTGGCCACGCGCTCTCCCGGCCGCCGCTGCATCGCCGCGACGAACGGCGCCGCGTCGCGCAGCGACTGCGTGTGATCCGCGAGGAAGCGGGCGTTGTCGCGCTTGGCGGTCTCCTGCGCCGAGTCGGACCAGTGGCCGTCCTCGCAGGCGATGAAGTAGCCGACGCTGCCGGCGAGCACCGCGATCGCGGCGAGGCGGCTGATCCAGGGGTCGCCGCGCGTGGCTCGGAGCGCGTCCTCGGCGCCGAAGGCCATCAGCACGACCACGCAGGGCAGGGCGGGCAGGAGGAAGCGGTTGAAAGGCATCCAGTCGCCGCCCACGTGGCCGACGTAGCAGAGGTGCGCGACGAGGAATCCGCCGAGGAACAGCCCGGCGCGATCCATGCGCCGGCCGATGGCGAAGACGGCGAGCAGGCCCGCGGGGAGCCAGCCGAGATCGCACAGGCCATCGACCACGTAGCCGAGCCCGCGGTGCGGCGCGCCGAACGTGACCATGTCCTTGGCGTAGTACGTGGAGGGCAGGGGCAGGCCGTAATGGCGCGCGCGCCAGGCCCAGTAGAGCGCGACGGGGGCGAGGGCGGGCCCGGCCCAGCGGGCGAAGGCGCGGAGCGAGAAGCGGCGCTCGCGCAGGCTCGAGACGGCCTCGAAGGCGAGCACGTAGAGGAGCGGCAGGAAGCCGTCGATGCGCAGGAGCGCCGCGGGCACGAACCAGAGCGCGGACAGGCGACGGGCGCGCGGGTCCTCGCGCAGGTAGGCGCCGAACGCCACGGCGATCGCGGCGAGGTAAGGCACGGTCTCGAGGCCCGACTGCGTGGCGCGGACGACGTCGGTGCAGGAGATGGTCGCGAGGACCGCGAGCGCGCCGGCGGCGGGGCCGGCGCCCGTGCGCGCCAGGCGGAAGGTGCCGAGGCACAGCAGACCGAGCGCGATCCACTCCGCCACGCGCGCGCCGGCGTAGATGTCCCCGGGCGTGGCGAGCTCGGCGAGCGCGCCGACGAGCACCCAGAGAAAGTTGGAGTAGCCCTCGACGACGAGGCCGTGCGCGTAGACGAGGCCGCGACCGTGCGCGAGGTTCTTCGAGAAGGAGAAGGTGATGTACGCGTCGTCGACGCGGAAGTCGCCCACGAGGCGCCACTGCTCGTACGCGAGGGCCGAGGTGATCGCGACGAGCGCGAACACGAACACGAGGGAACGTCGGGACGCCGCCGCCGCCAGCATGCGGCCGCTGATTGCCAGGGGCGTGCCAGCGGTGCGTCAGCGAAATGGCGCCCGAGATATGCGGAAGCGTCGGAGATGCAGCGGGCGGCGTGCCGGGGTGTGCCAGCGCGCTCGTGGCGCGGCGGACGTGGCGATCAGGGGCAGCCGGCGGGCGCGGGGCTCGGCGAGAGGATCGAGAAGAGGAGCGCCGCGGCGGCCTCGGGGGAGCAGCGGGGAGCCTCGGGGGGCTCCCAGACCGGCAGGTGATCGCCGCGCGCAGGCACGGGGTTCGGCAGCGTGAGCGCGCTCGAGTCCTCGACCTGCTCGGCGGCGCTGAGGCGATGACGGTCGTCGCAGCGGCCCGACACGAGCAGGAGCGCGAGGGTGGCCCGCAGGGCGATCACGCCCCGATCACCCGAACCAGCGGTCGACCGCGCGGTCGAGGTCGAAGACCGGCTCGGGCATGGCGCGATCGGTGCGGCGTGGGTTGCCGTGCAGATCGATCGCGTAGCGCTGGGCGATGCGGTCCTTGTCGCGCACCGCGGCCGAGAGCCCCTCGCACGCGGCGTCGATGTCGTCCCTGGTGGAATAGAGGCCGAGCGACACGCGCACCATGCCGGGGAACTGGCTGCGATCGCCGGCGTCGAGGGCGGCCTTGTGGCGGGCCTCGACCTCGTCGGGGCACTCGAGCAGCGCCTTGACGTAGGGGTGCGCGCAGAAGCAGTCGTTGCGTACGGCGATCGCGTGGACGTCGTCGAGGTAGGCGGCCGTGATGGCGTGCTTGAGCCCGGGGACGTTGACGGCGATGACGCCGACCCGCGCGTGCGGATCGGTGGGGCCGTAGACGCGGAGGCCATCGATGGCGAGCAGGCGCTCGAGCGCGTACTCGACGAGCGTGGACTCCTCGGCGGCGACCACGTCCATGCCGATGCGCGAGAGCATGCGCGCGGCCATGCCGAGGCCGATCGTGCCGGGGATGTTGGGCGTGCCGGCCTCCTCGCGCGCGGTGATCTCCTGCTTGACGCGGAAGTCGTCGCGCGAGACGTACTCGACCATCCCGCCGCCGACGTCGCCGACGCAGCCGCAGCCGATGCCCTCGAGCGGACCGACGAGCACGCCGCGCGAGCCGGGCGCGTACATCTTGTGCCCGGAGACGACGAGGTAGTCGAGGTCGCGCGCGCCGCCCTGCGACTTGCGGATGGGGCGGTGGGGCGCGAGCTGAGCGGCGTCGACCATGATCTGCGCGCCGACGGCGTGAGCGCGCTCGGCGAGATCGTGCACGGGGGTGAGGACCCCGGTGACGTTCGAGGCGCCGGAGATCGCGCACAGGCGGACGCGATGGCCCTCCTCCCGCAGGATCCGCTCGTAGTGCTCGACGTCGAGGCGACCGTCCGCGGTGATGCCGACGACGCGGACGTGGTGCCGGCCGACCGCCTCGATCCACGGAAGGATGTTCGAGTGGTGCTCGAGCAGCGAGATCACGACGAGCGGGCGCTCGCGCATGCGCTCGATGCGCTCGGCGAGCGTCGGATCCGCGCGCACGAACGCGGCGGCGAGATCGTCGGCGTCCTGGCCCCGGGCGCGCTTGCAGATCGCGCGCAGCTCCGGCGGGAAGAGCGCGCGGGCGAGGAAGTTGATGGCGCCGGTGGCGCCGTTGCCCTCGAGCAGGACGACGTCGCGGTCGGGGTTCTGGCCCACCAGCGCGCCAACGGCGCGGCGGCTCGCCTCGATGGCCTCGGTGGTGGCGCGGCCCGCGCGGTGCACGATCGTGTGGCTGTTCGCGCTCGCGCAGTCGAAGTAGTCGCCGAGGCCCGCCGAGACGAGCTCGGGCATGAGCGTGGTCGCGGTGGAGTCGAGGTAGACACGGCGGCGGGCGCCGGGGCGGCCCTCGAGATCGAGCACGGGATCCGCGCGGTGCAGGCCGCGGAACGCGTGGCGCACGGCGTCGAGGCGCGCGCGGCGGTCGGCGGGTGACTCATTCGGATTAGCGAATGCGTTCGTCATGGGGCGGTCTGCAGGTCGAAGGCCCCGTCGGTGATGGTGCGCATCTTGCCGGCGCAGGAGCCCATCGTGCACTTCAGGACCCCCGCGAAGGTGCCCTTGGCGCGGGTGTCGTAAGCGCTCAGCGTGACGGTGCAGGAGCCGCCGTCGGTGGCGCGGTAGCCCTCGCCGTTCTCGACGAGCTGCATGTCCACCTTGTTGATCTCGCACGGGTACGTGCCGGGCATGGGCGGCGCCGAGAACGTCAGGCGCGAGCGGAGCTGGTCGTCGGTGCCGTTGAAGAAGCCCATCGCGGGCTTCTCCGCGCGCAGCGAGAAGTCCTTGGCCTGTCCGTCGACGGTGCACTTGAGGGTGCCGGCGCTCGCGACCATGCCGCCGCCGCCAGCGCCGCCCGACCCGCCCGTGCCGCCGGAGCCCTTGGAGTCGCTGCCGCAGGCGGCGAGCGCGAGGGTGATGAGGAGGAGAAAGGGGTACCGCATGGGGGGAAGGTAGCGGGTTCGGGCGGAGGGGAGGAACAAGGAATAGATCAACAGGCAACAGGCAACACGAAGCAGGGAATGACCGGAGGCAGAGTTGGCGGTGGTCGAGTCTGGAATTCCCGTGCTCGGTCGTTGCTCTGTTGTTCGGAATCGTGGTGCCAGAGTGCCTGTCCATCGCGGGCTCGGGGACCGCGAGACGATCGAGGCCGGGCTCGGCCGCGGCGACGAGGTCGGCGTCGACGTACTGCCAGACGTGCGCGGACGTATTCCCATCAACCCTCTTAAGGCCTGAAGCCCGTGGTACGACACGGCATGATCACGCTCGCCTTTGCGGCGGGGACGCTCGAGGTGCGAGGGATCGCGCCCGAGGCGTCGACGCTGCCGGCGGTGCGCTGGGATCCGCGGGCGGGCTGCCACCGGGCGCCGGCCATCGCGTACGCAGACGTGGTGCGCGCGCTCGTGCGCGGGGGTGTGCCGTACGAGGACAAGGCGCGGGCGTACGCGGAGATCCAGGGGGCGCGGGCCCTGCGGGCGGCGCGGCCGTACCAGACCGAGGCGCTCGCGGCGTGGCGCGCGGCGCGCGGGCGCGGCGTGGTCGTCCTGCCGACCGGGGCGGGCAAGACGCACCTCGCGACGATGGCGATCGACGACAAGAAGCGGGCGACGCTGGTCGTGGCGCCGACGCTGGACCTCGTGCGGCAGTGGTACGACCTCCTGCGGGACGCCTTCCCGGTGCCGATCGGCGTGGTCGGCGGCGGCGAGCACGCGGTCGAGGCGATCACCGTCACCACGTACGACTCGGCGTACCTGCACATGGAGCACGTGGGCGCGCGCTTCGGCCTCATCGTGTTCGACGAGGTGCACCACCTGCCGGGCCAGACCTACGCGCTCGCGGCGCGCCTGTGCCTGGCGCCGTTCCGGCTCGGGCTCACCGCGACGCCCGAGCGCGCCGACGGACGCGAGGCCGAGCTCGCCGAGCTCGTGGGCCCCACGGTCTACCGGCGCGACATCGTCGACCTCGAGGGGGACTACCTCGCGGAGTACGAGACCGAGCGGGTGGACGTGGCGCTCGATCCCGAGGCGCGCGAGGAGTACGACCGCGAGCGCGCGATCTACCGCGGGTTCCTGGGGCGCGCGGGGATCCAGATGAGCCGCCCCGACGGCTGGCAGCAGTTCATCATCCGCTCGTCGCGCAGCGCCGAGGGCCGGCGCGCGATGGCCGCGTACCGCCGGCAGCGCGAGATCGCGTTCTGCGCACCGCAGAAGATCGAGCTCGTCGAGGAGATCCTCGCGCGCCACGCGGCGGAGCAGGCGATCGTCTTCACCAGCGACAACGCCACCGCCTACGCGATCGCGCGGCGGCTGCTGCTCCCGGTCATCACGCACCAGACGCGGGTCAAGGAGCGGAGTGACGTGCTCGCGCGCCTCGGCACGGGCGAGTACGGCGCGGTCGTGACGTCGCGCGTCCTCAACGAGGGCGTGGACGTGCCGAGCGTGAGCGTCGCGATCGTGGTGTCGGGGTCGGGATCGGTGCGTGAGCACGTGCAGCGCCTCGGGCGCATCCTGCGCAAGAAGGCCGGCAAGCGCGCGGTGCTGTACGAGCTCGTCACGGCCGGCACCGGCGAGGCGCACACGAGCGAGCGGAGGCGGCAGCATGTCGCCTACAAGTGACGCGTGCTGACCGCGGACCTCGTGCGCGTACGCCGGCGCGGTCTCGAGCTGCGCCTCGTGCCGCTGTCCGACGAGGAGCGGGCGCAGGCGGTGCGGCTCGCGGAGGCCCTCCTCGACGTGACCCGCCACGCGGTGGGCGGCGCGCGGGCCGAGGTGGAGGAGGCGTGGGAGGCCGCCGGGAGCGAGGGCCTCGACACGCGCGTCGTGGCGGGGCTGCGCAAGCTGGTCGAGGATCGGTGCGCGTTCGCGGAGGCGGACGCGGAGTCGGCCGAGGGGCTGCGGCGCGAGGTGTTCCTGACGGCGGCCGCGGCTCGGCGCGCGGCGGGCTTCGACCGCGCGGCGGTGCTGGCGCAGGTGGGGGCGAGCCGAGGGATCGACGTCGCCGCGGTCGACGCGGGGTTGTTCGCGGACCTGCGCGACGCGCACGCGCTCCTCGAGGCGCCGGTGATCCGCGCGGAGGCGCTCGTCGCCGCGTACGAGGACGCGCTCGCGCAGGCGGTGCTCCTGCGGGCGGTGCGCGTGCGCGCGGAGGTCCGGTGCCGCGACGCGACCGCGTACCGCGCGCTCTTCCGGCGCCTCAAGTTCCACCGCCTCCTCTACACGATCGCCCCCGACGCGAAGCGCGGCTACCGCATCGAGGTCGACGGGCCGTTCTCGCTGTTCGAGCAGGTGACGGCGTACGGGCTCAAGCTCGCGCTCCTCGTGCCGGCGCTCGCCGCCTGCGAGTCGTGGTCGCTCGAGGCCGAGGTGCGCTGGGGCAAGCGTCGCGAGGCGCTGACGTTCAAGGCGGCCGGCGGAGGCGGTGACGAGGCGGCCCCGGCGGCGCTGCCCGACGACGTGACCGCGCTCGCCGAGGCGCTGCGCGCGTTGCGCTCGCCGTGGGAGGTGCAGGAGGACGCGGCGATCCTGCCGCTCCCGGGCGTGGGTCTGTGCGTGCCCGATCTGCAGCTCGTCCACCGCAAGACCGGCGAGGTCGTCTTCGTCGAGCTGCTCGGCTACTGGAGCCGTGACGCGGTGTGGCGGCGCGTCGAGCTCGTCGAGCAGGGGCTCTCCGACCGCATCGTCTTCTGCGTCAGCGACAAGCTGCGCGTGTCGGAGGATGCGCTCGGCGACGAGCGGCCGGCGGCGCTCTACGTGTTCAAGCGCGCGCCGAGCGCCAAGGCGTTGCTCGAGCGCGTCGAGGCGCTGGCGGCGCGGGGAGCGAAGCCCAAGCCGGCGCGGAAAAGGCGGAAGGGAGCGGGGCCGGGAGCGGGAGCGGGCCCGGGACCGGGGTAGAGTCCCGGGTATGGAAGCGCTCGAGGAGCTGGAGACGCGCCTGCGCGAGATCGTGGACCTCCGATCGGCCGCGGCGGTGCTCGAATGGGACCAGAACACGTACATGCCGCCCGAGGGCGCGGCGGCGCGCGGGCGGCAGGTCGCCACGCTGCAGCGCCTCGCGCACGAGAAGCTGTCGGACGAACGGGTCGGGCGCCTGCTCGAGCGCCTCGAGCCGTGGGCCGCCGCGCGCCCCGCCGACGACACCGGCGCGTGCCTGGTGCGGATGACCCGGCGGGACTTCGATCGCGCCACGCGCGTGCCGCCGGAGTTCACGGCGCGCTTCGCCGACCACGTCGCGCAGACCTGGAACCTGTGGACCAAGGCGCGGCCGGCCGACGACTTCGCGATGGTGCGCCCGCTGCTCGAGAAGACGCTCGAGATGTCGCGCGAGCTCGCCGGCTTCTTCCCGGGCGCCGCGCACGTCGCCGATCCGCTCATCGATCAGATGGACCCGGGGATGACCGCCGCGTCCGTGCGCGCGCTCTTCTCGGCGCTGCGCGGACGGCTCGTGCCGCTCGCGCAGGCGATCCTCGCCCGCCCCCCCGCGGACTCCACGTGCCTCGAGCAGGCGTTCCCCGAGGCCGCGCAGCTCGCGTTCGGCGCGGAGATCATCCGCGCGATCGGGTACGACTTCGCGCGCGGACGACAGGACAAGACGCACCACCCGTTCATGATCCGGTTCGCGTGGGGCGACGTGCGCATCACCACGCGGGTCAAGGAGCGCGACCTCGGCGAGGCGCTGTTCTCGACGGTGCACGAGGCGGGGCACGCGCTCTACGAGCTCGGCACGGCGCGGGAGCTCGACGGTCTGCCCATCGGCGAGGGCGCGAGCGCGGGCATCCACGAGAGCCAGTCGCGCCTCTGGGAGAACGTGGTCGGCCGCAGCCGGCCGTTCTGGCGCCACTTCTACCCGAAGCTCCAGGCGACGTTCCCGTCGCAGCTCGGCGCGGTCCCCGAGGACGCCTTCTACCGCGCCATCAACAAGGTCGCGCGGTCGCTCATCCGCACCGACGCGGACGAGGTCACGTACAACCTGCACGTGATGATCCGCTTCGACCTCGAGCTCGCGATGCTCGAGGGGACGCTGGCCGTGCGCGATCTGCCCGAGGCGTGGCGCGCGCGCTACCAGAGCGATCTCGGCGTGTCCTCGCCCACCGACAAGGACGGCTGCCTGCAGGACGTGCACTGGTTCGGCGGTCAGATCGGCGGCGTGTTCCAGGGGTACACCATCGGCAACGTCCTCGCGGCGCAGCTCTGGGAGGCCGCGCTCACGGCGCACCCGGGGCTACCGGAAGAGCATGCGCGGGGCGAGTTCGGGACGCTGCGCGGCTTCCTGGTCGACCGGCTCCACCGCCACGGAAGAAAGCAGCTCGCGCCCGCGCTCATCGAGCAGGCGACCGGCCAGCCGCTCACGATCGAGCCCTACGTGCGCTACCTCGAGCGCAAGTACGGCGAGCTCTACGGGGTGTAGCCGCGAGCGCTCGGACTCGTCAGAAGAGGAAGTCCGTCGACAGGAAGCTCGAGAGGCGCCGCGTGACGATGTCGCTCACGAGGCGCTGGTTCGCGTCCTGCGCGGTCGTCGCGACGACGGTGCGGATGGAGAAGCACCGCAGGGCGTCCGAGACGCTGAGCGTGCCCTCGGCGCTGTCCTTGCGGCCCGTGAACGGGAACGTGTCGGGCCCGCGGCGGCACTGGGTGTTGAGGTTGATGCGCGACACCGTGCGCACGAGGGCGTCGATCCATCGCGCGACCGTCGGCGGGTCCTGCCCGAAGATGGCGACCTGCTGCCCGTAGGGCGACGCCTCGATCGCCGCGATGGCCTCGGCTTCGCCCCGGAACGGCGCGATCGGCACGATCGGCCCGAACTGCTCCTCGTGGTAGAGGCGCATCTCGGGCGTCACGGGGTACACGACGGCGGGGCGGTAGAACGTGCCCTCGGCCCAGCCGCCCTGGTTGATGACGCGCGCGCCCTTTGCGACCGCGTCCTGCACGAGCGCGGCCATCGCCTCGGGCTTGCCGTCCTCCGGCAGCGGCGTGAGCTTCGCTCCGGCGTCCCAGGGCAGGCCCGCCGGCAGCGCGTCGACGGCGGTGGCGACGCGCCGCGCGAAGTCCTCGGCGATGCGCTGATGGGGCATGAGGAGCTTGAGCGCCGTGCAGCGCTGGCCGTTGTAGGACAGCGCGCCCGACACGCACTCGGCCACCGCGGCCTCGAGGTCGGCGTCGGGCAGGATGATCGCGGGGTTCTTGGCGCCGAGGCCGAGGATGCAGCGCAGCCGGTTCGGGCTCGGGTGCTGCTTCTTGAGCAGGTTCGCGACGCCCGCCGACCCGATGAACGCGAGCACGTCGACGTCGCCGCTCTCCATGATCGGGCGGATGACCTTGGCGCCCTGGCCCTGGATGATGTTCACGACGCCCGGCGGGAACGACTCGGCGAACGCGGGCAGGAGCGGCAGGTGCACGAGCTGCCCGCACTTCGGCAGCTTGGCCACCACGGTGTTGCCCATGACGAGCGCGGGGATGAGCGTCGCGAACGTCTCGTTGAGCGGGTAGTTGTACGGGCCCATGCACAGGGCCACGCCGAGCGGCGACCGGCGGAACTGCCCGATGAAGCCCTCCTCGATCGCGAAGCGCGCCGCCGTGCGGTCCTGCTCCTTGAGCGCCTCGAGCGTGTCGCGGACGTAGACGACGGTGCGATCGAACTCGCTCTCCGCGTCCTTGCGGTTCTTCGCGATCTCCCACATGAGGAGACGCACGACCTCCTCGCGCACGCCCACCATGCGCTGCACGAACCCCTCGAGCGCCGCGATACGACCGGCGACCGGCATCGAGGGCCACTCGCCGCGGCCCGCGGCGTACGCGCGCTTCGCGGCGGCCAGCGCGGAGAGCGCCTCCTCGGGCGTGACGTCGGGGGTCTTGCCGATCGCGACGCGCTCGAGCGCGCCTGCGCTCGTGCGGACGCACACCGGCGACAGCACCGTCGTGCCCGGCGTGGCGTCCTGCGCGATCTTGCCGTCGATCAGGCAGCGGTTCTCGTAGGCGAGGGGGCTCACCCGCACGCTCTCGGGGATCTCCTCTGCGGTGGGGAAGCGAAAGCGCGGCTCGCTCATGGCGGAGCAGTATAGCCGCCGCGCATCATCCATTCCGCCACGAGGGCGAGCTGCGAGACCGGGCCCGCGCTCTTGAGCCGGCCGAGGTCGACGCCCTGGAACCGGGCCGGTCCTTCGGGGCGGGAGAGGGCCTCGTCGAGCGGGTCGCGACCGCCGGCCCAGGGCGAGGCCATGACGATGTCGTGGACCATCGCGCCCGGGTTGCGAGCGAGCTCGACGATGTAGTCGCGCCGCAGGCGCTCGGGGGCGCGGGCGTAGTCGGGCGCGGCCTTGCGCGGATCCACGGAGATCTTGCCGCCCCGGGCGTGACAGCTCCCGCAGTCGAAGGCCCAGAAGAGGGTCGAGGCGAGGCGCTCCACCGCGGGCTCCATCGGAGTCGTGGGCCGCTCGTCCCTGAACGGCCAGGCGACGCCGTCCTCGGCCGCGAACGCCGCGGTGAGATCGGCGCGCGTCGAGTCGTCGAGCGAGAAGGTCGGCATCCGCATGCGCAACCAGGGCCGGACGGGCGTCGGGGCGCGCAGGAACTCGTAGAGCCAGCGTGGTTGCACGCGCTTGCCCTCGTGCGCGAGCGACGGCGGACGCTCGGCCCCGCGCTCCACGATCGCGCCCACGGCGCCGCGCTGCGCGGCCAGGGCGTGGCAGCCGGCGCAGTTGTACGCGCGCAGGGTCTGTTCACCGCGCGAGCGCGCCGCCGCGAGCTCGTCCCGCTTGGCCAGGCGATCGCCCTCGAGCGTGCGCCCGCGGAAGCCGCGCAGCGCCACCATCGCGGCGCGGAGCTCGGCCTCGTCGAGCCGGGAGTCCGGCATGCGCGCGGCGCGGCCGGTCGTGCCGGCGAACGCGCGCGGATTGCGCAGCTTGTGGTAGGTGAACGCCGCCCAGCCGCGGCGGCCTGGATCGGCCAGGAACGCCCCGAACGGAAGGTTCGACGCGGGTCGCGCGCCGTACTCGCCGAGGTCGGGACCGACGGGGCGCTGCGGCTCGAGGCCGCGCACCGTGTGACAGCCGGCGCAGCCGTACTCCGTGAACAGGCGCTTGCCCTCGAGCGCGGCGGCCGGCTTCGGATCCGTGACGTCCAGGGTCGCGGCGAAGGTGCGCCCCGTCTTCTGATCGGCGAGGAACGCCGCGAGGTCTGCCGCCTCCTGCTGGTCGAGCCGGAACGACGGCATGTGGGCCTCGGGGGCGAGTCGCGCGGGATCGAGCAACCACGTGTAGAGCCAGCTCGCGGTCGTCTTGTCGCCCACGTCGGAGAGGTCCGGCGCCGGATCGAGGCGGGTGGCTCGATCGCGGGCCGGCACCTTGAGCCGGCGAGCCTCAGGCGTGCGCGGCGCGGCGAGGGCGTGGCAGCCGAGGCAGCCGTAGGTCTCGACGAGGTCCGCCCCGCGTGCGGGATCTCCCGGCGGGGCCGGCTGCAGCACCGCCTTGCCCGACTGGGCCACGAGGTAGCCGGCGATGAGCCGCGGCTCGGTGTCGCGCGCCTTCGCCGCGGCGGCTACGGCCTCGGGCGTGCTGCCCGGGACGGCGGTCGGCCAGAAGGAAGGCATGCGGGCATGCGCATGAATCGCGGCCGGATCGCGGATCCACTCGACCATCCACCCCGCGTTCAGCTTCGCGGCGACCTTGCGCAGGTCGGGGCCCGGCGGCGGCATGGTCTCCGTCCCTGGGATGCGGTGGCAGCCGTAGCAGCCGGCCTCCTCGATCACCTGCAGGCCGCGGGCGCGCAGCGGGGCGAGCTCGCGCGGCAGCGCGGCTCCTGTGCGATCGACGCACGCGGGCGCGGCGTCGGGGGCACGGGGGTTGGTGGGATCCTTCGGCGGCCAGCTCGGGACGCGGCAGCGGAGCTCGTCCGGGCACTCCGCGTCCGTCCGGCACGCCAGCACCGCGGTGAGGCTCACGCGACCGGCGTGGCAGCGCTCGCAGCTCGCCTGCGTCATCTCGCCGCTCGCCAGCGCGGAGGCGCCGAGGGGCTCTCCGGCCACGGCGTGCGCGCGCGTCGGGTCGAGCGACTCGCCGTCGCCGTCGTGGCAGCTGGTGCAGCCGAAGCGCTCGACGGGGTGCAGCGCGAGGAGCGTCCGCCATGCGGGATGCGAGGCGAGCGCCCGATCGGCGGGCGCGAGGCGCTCGAAGCTGCCGAAGCGCGCGGCGACGTGGCAGCTCTCGCATCGATCGGTCCGGTCGAGCGCCGCGACGCGCTGCTCGCGCGGGGTGACGATGCGCCTCTTCGTGTCCTCCACCCAGCTGCGGACCGAGGACAGGGCGCTCTCGCGCTCCGTGAGCTCCCTGCGCAGGGGCGTCTGCAGGAAGGGATCGGCACGCTGCTCGAGCTGCGCCCGCTTCGTGTGCGCTGCGCTCGCCGCCGCGCGCGCCGCCCCGAGCTCCCCCTCGAGTCGATCGAGCCGCCGGGACAGGTCCCACTCGCCGTGCCGGGAGCCGCGGCGCCGCGCTTCGGCCAGCTTCTCGCGCAGCCGATCGCGCTCGGCAGCGAGCCGGTCTCGTTCGGCGCCGAGTCGCTCGTCGTCGGACCGGGCCGCCCGGAGGTCTCGCTCGAGCGGCGCCCACTCCACGGCGCGCGTGGTCGCGAGCTCGCGATCCCTCGCGGCGAGCTCGGTCCGCAGCTTCTGCGCCCGGGCGTCCTGTGCGAGCAGCGCCGTCTGGCGCTCGAGCTGCGCCGACGCGACCGCGCGCTCCATCGCGAAGAACCGCCGCTGCAGCGAGGCCCACTCGGGCGTCGGGCAGCACCAGAGGGCGCAGCCGGCGAGAGCTGCGAGGAGCGCGCCTGCGACCAGGCTCTTCGATCGAACGAGGGAGCGCACGGCAGGCGGAGATAGCAGAGGGTCGCTGGAGGGGTCAATCGCGCGGCGGGCCGACGGGCGTGCCGATCGCGGTGGCGCCCAGCATCCGGTAGTCGCCGCGCCCCGGATCGCGCAGGGCAGGGGCCTTGCCCAGCCGAACGCCCCGATGGCCGGGCAATATATTTGCCTCCCCGAATGATTCCCGCAGGCGCAGCTCGGGCGACCGCGCCCACACCAGCGCGACGCCGCCCTTCGTGCCGCTCATCGACACGTCCGAGAGCGTCAGCGCGAGCCCCGCCGACACCCAGAGCGGGCCGCCGTTGTCGGTGAAGACGGAGCGCTCGATCGCGAGGCGTCCGCGCGCCTTCGGATGGTCGTAGCCGGCCGTCAGCGTGTACGACTCGCCGCCGCGGCCGTGTCCCGCGACGGTGGTATCGGCGATGCGGTAGTCGCCCGCGTCGTCGAGGACGATCGCCGCGTCTGCTCCGGTGCGGTAGACGACGCAGCCGAGGATGTCCCCGCCGTGCCAGAGCTTGATGCCGTTGCGCCCCACGCCCCGCACGGCGGTGCGCACGACCGCGGCGCGTTTGACCTTGAGGTCCACGCCGTCCGCGCCCACGCCCGACACCTCGCCGTCCACGATCGCGACGTTGGTGCCGCGCTCGAAGGCGATCGCGTCCTCGCCGGAGTTGCCGCTGCCGTGGTCCGAGCCGCGCACGGTGATCCGCTCGAGGCGCACGTCGTCGCACGGTCCCTCGCCGCAGTTGAAGCCGATGGCGGAGCCGATGATGCGCACGTCCACCGCGAGGAGCCCCTGCACGACGGGGCGCGAGCGCCCGGAGGCCGTGGGGACGGAGCGCACGCCGTCGGTGCCGCCTCGCACGCTGGTGCGCACGAGGACGAGGCCGCGCTGCGGGGACGCCTCGCGGCCGAAGTAGACGCCCGCGCTCGGAAATCCTTCGAGCGCGAGGCCGTCGACGAAGGCGCGATCGCCCGTCACGAGGAGCCCGTAGCCGGTCGCGCCCGGCTGCGCGGGTGTGATCACCGCCCGCTCCCCCGGGGGCGCCGCCACCGTGACGTCCGCCCGCTCCACCCGGAGCGCCCACTCGTCCTCCTGGGGCGGCACGAGGTAGCGCCCGCCCTTGATCCACACGGTGTCGCCCTTGCGCGCGCCGCGGACCGCGCCGGCCAGATCTCCCGTCGGCGCGCCGGCGCTGCCGCCGTCACCCTTGCCGCCGGGCGCCACCCAGACCACGCGGCCACCGCGCGGGGCGTGCGAGCCGGGCAGCGGGGCGAACCGCGCGGCGTCGATCGCGCTCGATCTCAGCTCGCCGAGGCGCAGGCGCGTCGGCCCCGGCCCCGCCGCCCAGGCGTCCCCGAAAAGCGCCAGTAGGACGAGCGGCGTCACGCGCCGACCAAGGGCTGCCCCGGGTTCATCGGGGGATCATGGCACGCCCCCATCACCGGCGAGCGAGGGGAAGGAGAAACTAGGAACTAGGAAACAAGATCAAGGAACACGGAGCACGGTCGGACCGGGGCTGGAGCACCGGGAGTCCAGACGAGCGGAGCGAGCCGCAAGGGCGTCCTCGCCACCGACGATCGCGCACCGCCGAGGCGAGCGGAGCGAGCCGCAAGCGCGTCCCCGCGCACCGACGATCGCGCACCGCCGAGGCGAGCGGAGCGAGCCGCAAGGGCGTCCCTCGCGCAGCGAGCGAAGACGCAGGTTGGGGCAGTCGTGCCCCTCCGCCTTCGTCGTCCGCGACGGCCGATCGTAGCAGCTAGAGGGGCTGTACAGGCTATCCCTAGGTCACTTGGCCTGAGAGCGTCCGCCAAAGCGAGCGAAGCGAGCGTGGTGTCGCCGCAGGCTGTGCCGAGGACGACACGGGGCCCCACGGAGGCCGGAGGCCGGAGTGGGGGGACACACAGCTCAGCTACGAGTTGCTCGAGGTGTGCATCGAAGCGCCGGCGCTCTCGCGTATCGATGTGGGTTCGGACTAGTGCCGGATGCGCCGCTGCGCCACGCGCGGCCACTCCACGCGGAGGCCTGCAGCGATCACGGTGCGGGTGTACGAGATGTCCGGCGGCAGCCGTCCCATCGCGTCCCGCGCGTCCAGCCGGTAGTCCGTCTCCTGGCTGCGGTAGAACGCGCGCGTGAAGAACGTCACCTCCTCGTTCAGGTGATAGAAACCGCCGGCCATCACGTACCACGCGTCGATGGTGTCGACCTGCACGGCGGACCTAGGGCCGTTCGCGAGGAACATCTGGCGCCGCCAGCCAGCCGCGGCCTCGAAGGAGAGCGTGTCGGTGGGCCGCCAGAGCGTGGAGTAGTCCACGAAGTAGACGTCGGTGAGCCCGCCGAACTCGACGTTCACCGTGTTCTCGAAGCCGCCGTCGAGGCCGAGCTGCAGCCGCTCGGTGCGGTAGATCGCCGACAGGGCCACGTAGGGCGCCGGCTTGTTGTCGCCGCTGTCGAAGTTCTCTGCGAGCGTGCCGCCGACCTCCGCGCGCGTCTCGAACTCGTCCACCCAGTTGTGCCCGATGCCGAAGGTCAGGGTCGAGAGGCCCTGCCTGGCCCGATTCTCGGGCGGGATGAGGACGCTCTGCTCCTCGCGCACGAAGACGCGCGTGCGCTGGAACCCGCGCTGGAGGCGGAATCGCTCGTAGAGCACGTGGTTGACGGGCAGCTCCTGGCGGCCGAACACGTCGAGCGGATAGAAGATCTCGTAGCCGACCTCCGGCTGCGCGACCCAGCGCTCGTCGGCGTTGTAGTCGGCGTGCAGCCGCACCGCGTTCTCGAAGAAGTTCGACTGGCCCGACTGCAGGGTCGTCCCGGAGGTCGCGCCGAGCTGCTGGCCGACGAACACCGGCGCGCCGAGCTCCATGACGGTGTTGGCGCTGCCGTAGAGGAAGCGATCCGCCAGGCGCAGCGTCCAGCGGTCCGAGGCGTCGACCTCCGACGCGAAGTCCCCGCGGTGCTCCTGGGAGTTCTGCTCGCTGTGGCCCGTGAAGCCCTGGTAGCCGACGCGGTACTCGGCATAGTGCCGGCTGCGGTCGGACTCCGCGAGGGCGGTGAAGCCGACGCGGAGCGTGTAGATGCCGTCGGCCAGGAGCGTGTCCCTCGCCCCGGCCTCGTGCTGGAGGAAGACCGCGTTGTTGTACGAGGTGGACGCCTCGACCGCGCCCGAGAGCTGCGTGACGAAGCTGGCCAGCACGGCAGCGTGGACCATGACGCGACACGATACCGCGAAACGTCGAGGTGCGCCTATGGCGCGAAGGCGGTCAGCCGCGTCGCCGGCGCGCCCGCGCGAGGAGGCCGAGGCCGAGCAGCAGGGCGCCCGGGGTACCACCGGGGGCGCTCGCGCAGCCGCCGTCGCTCTTCTTCATCTGCCCCGTGCCGCCGGAGCCCGCCGCTCCGCCGTTGCCGGACGACGCACCGCTCCCGGAGGAGCCGCCCCCACCCGAGGATCCGCTCCCGCCGCCCGCGCCCCCCGAGGAGCCGGCGCCGCCCGAGCCGGCGCCGCCCGAGCCCGCACCGCCCCGGCCCCCACTGCCGCTCCCACCGGCACCGCCGCCACCGGCGCCCGCACCGCCGCCGCCCGCGCCGCCGCCCCCGGCCCCGGCGCCTCCGCCCATCGAGTACGCCAGGATCCGGTCGGTGAGGTACCACGCGGGATCGCCATCGGGAGGCGGCGTGTAGCCCGCCCGCGGGTGCAGCGGCCCGCGCGGCTGCGCGAGGAACTGCGTCAGCGAGTCCTCGATGTCGGGCACGGCGCGGTTGTTGACGAGCCACTTCTCGCCGACGCCGCTCGCGACGTTGTAGTCGTCGGCGAAGTAGTTCTCGTGCGGCCCGCCCTGGATCTCGTGGTAGCGGAGCCACGGATTGCCCATGAGGAGCCCGCGCATGTAGCGCACGCCGACGAGCAGGTTCGGCACGTCGTCCTGCGTCCCCACGACCATGTACACGAGCTTGTCGGCGAACGTGCCGGCCTGCGCGGCCTGGTAGATGGCCTGGCTGCCGGCCTCCTGCTCGCTGCCCATGCACGTCGGCGGCGGGGCGTCGTTGGTGGAGCGGATGCACAGCGCGGCCGCCGAGGTCACCACGCCGTCCACGAAGTCCGGGTAGAGCTGCATCAGCCGGAACGAGACGTAGCCGCCCATGCTCGAGCCGCCGGCCAGGATGTGCGAGATGTTGAACTTGCTCGCGAGCTCGTTGAACAGCTCGAGCATGTCGTCCTTGGCGGCCTGTCGCGCCTGGGGCGAGGTCTCGCACTGCGGCAGGCTCGGGTTGTAGATGTCGCCGAGGAAGTTGCACTCGCCGCGCTGGGCGACGCCGATCAGGATGACGCCGTACTTGCCCGGCACGCCGCCCGGGAAGCCGTCGGTGCCGTTGAACATGCGCGGATCCGAGATCGGCCCCTCGCTCTGGAAGGCCGCGTGGAACCAGAGCAGCACCGGTGTGGGGCGCGTCGGATCGTAGTTGGGCGGGAAGTGCACGTAGAGGTAGTCGAGCGCCCCGTCGGTGCGGCTCGTGAACTCGCTGCACCACGTCTGGATGCGCTCGTACGTGGGGCGGTCGTTCATGTAGAAGCCGTTTCGCTCCCAGCACTCGCGCGCGGCCATCGCGCTGGAGGGCAGGACAGCGAGCGACAGCAAGGCGGTCAACAGACGGCGCATCGGACCTCCGTCGGCGATCGTACGGACCCGGCGCCCCGCGGGCAACGGGTGCATGGCGTGACCCCCACCACGACGGGGGCGGCTTCTCGTGGCGCCCACCGCCTCCTACACTGCGCCCGTGGATCCCTTCGAGCCCTGGGTGGAGACGCTGTTCGAGCGGCACCTGCGCCGGCTCACCTTCCAGGAGATCAGGAAGGGCCTCGAGGCCGTGTCGCGGGTGTACGTCGAGCGGCGAGACAAGCTGGTCGAGGGGGCGGCCCTCGACGGGGCCGGCAAGCGCGCGGCCTTCGCGGTGTTCTACGGACCGCTGCACTTCCTCGTGGTGCGACACGTGGTTCGCGGCCTCGGCGCGGCAGGGGCCCCGCTGCAGCGCATCGTCGAGCTCGGCGCAGGCACCGGGGCGAGCGGCGCCGCCTGGGCCCTCGAGGCAGGAGCGACCCTGGAGGGGATCGAGCGCAGCGGCTGGGCCGTCGAGGAGTCGCGCGCCAGCCTGGCGGCCCTCGGCGTGCGCGGCCGCGTGCACCCGGGCGATCTCGTCAAGGCGCAGCTCCCGGGTGCGGGGGCGGGGATCCTGCTGGCGTACACGCTCAACGAGCTCGACGCGCCTGCCCGCGACGCGCTCCGCCCGCGCCTCCTCGAGGCCGCGCGCGGCGGGGCCCGCGTCCTCGTCGTGGAGCCGATCGCCCGCAAGCTCTTCCCGTGGTGGCCCGATTGGGCCGCCGCCTTCGAGGCCGCGGGCGGCCGGGCCGAGGAGTGGCGCTTCCGGCCGGCGCTCCCGGAGCGGCTGCGCACCCTCGACAAGGGCGCCAAGCTCGATCACCGCGAGCTGACCGCCCGCTCGCTGTACCTCGGCTGACGCGGTTCCCTACCGCCCGAGCCGCGCGCGGACCTTGGCGACGATCGGCTTGATCTCGCGGCGCGCGTCGGCGTCGAGCGCGAGGAGCAGCACCGGGTACACGACCGCACCGCCCGCCACGCGCACGAGCAGCGTCAGGACGGGCGGCCCGAGGTCGATCCACGCGACCGCGAAGTACATCGCGACCGACGCCGCGATCGACGGCAAGAGATAGAGCCCCCAGATGCGCATGGGCAGGATCCGGTAGGCGACGAAGCAGAGGTAGCCGCAGCTCGCGAGGATGCTCGCCACGAAGGCGTAGGCGGCGCCCTGGATGCCGAAACGCGGCACGAGGACGATCGCGAGGGCGACGTTGGCGGCCGTCGCGAACCACACCACGTTGCGCTTGAGCCGCGTCCGTTTGGCGATGAGCACCGCGATCGCGATGGTGCTCGTCACGCCCCAGAACAGCGACGCAAAGAAGTTCAGGCGCAGGATGTTGGCCGACTCGCGGTAGGCGTCGCCGCTCATGAGCACGATGAGCGGCTCCGCGACCGCCTGGATGCCCGCCAGCATCGGCATCATCAGGCGCAGCGTCCAGCGCGCGACGGGCTCGAGCAGCTCGCGCACCTTGGCCTCGCCGCCGTCGGCCCAGCGCTGGAACACCACCGGCCCCACGGCGTACTCGAGCGGCTGCGCCGTCACCTGCAGGAGCGTGAACGCGAGCCCCGCGCCCACCTGATAGATCCCGAGGGCGCGCTCGTCGAGGAGCGCGAGGATCACGAAGCGGTCTGCGAACGCGCCGATCACCGCCGAGACCTCGTTCCAGATGAGCGGCGTGCCGAAGTGCAGCGCCTCCTTGACCATCTCCTTGCGGTAGAGCTTGCGATCGAGCGGCATCTGCTTGGTGAGGTGCACCGTCACGACGATGAGCACCAGCGCCGACGCCGCCGTCTGCCCGAGGAAGAGCGCCTCGAGGCCCCGCCTGAACAGGAAGAGGAACGCGACCGAGAGCCCGAGCGACAGGTACGTCTCGAGGGTCGTGACGCCGTTGAAGTAGAGCGTCTCCTGCCGCGCGCGGACCACTTGCAGCATCACGGCGAGCTGCGACTTGGCGAAGACGAGCGGCCCGACCAGCATGCCGAGCCACGCCAGGTGGCGGAACGGGCTCGACTCGGGCACGAGGCTCGTGGGGACGAGGAAGACGAACGCGGCCAGGAGCACCTCGAGGAGGGTCACGAGCCCGAGCGCCCACAGGAGCGAGAAGATGCGCGTCGTGACGAAGAACGCCTGCTCCTCGCCCTTCGCGCGGTGCTCGGCGTAGAGCCGCTCCGTGGCGTTCGACATGCCGCACTTGGCGAACGGCATCACGAGCTGCACGGCGGAGTTGACCGTTCCCATCAGGCCATAGAGCGCCGGGCCGAGCAGCCGCGTGAACAGCGGGAAGGACACGAAGCTGGCGATCTGCACGAGGAACTGCCCGCCGAAGTAGTGGCCGACCTGCCTGCCGAACGAGCGTCCCATCCGCCGGCATCTTACTTGACCCCCGCGCGCACCACGTGAAGGCGCCGTGAGGATCGGCCGGCCTTGCTGTCATGATGCGCGGATGCGTCTCGTCCTCATCGCCGCCGGGCTCGCGTGGATCGCGCCGGCGTGCTCGAAGCCCTCGAAGCCCTCCGCCGATGGCGCCGCGATCCTCGCGGTCGCCGCGCCGCCCGCCGCGCCCGTGGATCCGCGCTTCCCGCTCCTCGAGCTGCCGACGCGCATGGTCGACGCGAGCGCCTTCCCGAAGGCGCCGCCGCCATACGCCGCGGCCAAGGGGCGTCGCGAGGTCCACGTCAAGGTCGGCCAGAAGGGGCCCGGCACGGCCGACAAGCCCTCGGGCGATCTGCGCGCCGCGGTCGAGAAGGCGCGCAAGGGCGACGTCATCTGGGTGCACGCCGGCACCTACAAGGTGGGCGCCTCCGACGACGAGTTCGCGCTCCGCCTCGCGCACCCCGGCGTGACGCTCGCGGCCGCACCCGGCGAGAGCCCCGTCCTCGAGCCGCGCGGCGAGGCCGGCTACGGCATCTCGCTCGAGGCCGACGACCTCGTGGTGGATGGGTTCACCTTGCGCGGATTCCGCCAGGCGTCGGTCTACTTCGGCAAGCGCGAGGGCACGGTCAGAAACGTCGTCCTCGCGCGCGCGCGCATCTCCGGCGGCATCGACGGGATCCGCTCGATCCCGCGCGAGGGCGGTGACGCGGCGGCGCCCGTCGTGCGGGGCCTGCTCGTGTTCGACGCCACCATCGAGGGCGCGCAGATCGGCTTCAACTGCGGCGAGGGGCCGTGCAACGACGTGCGCCTCGAGCGCGTGCAGGTTCGCGGCGCGCGCAGGGCCGGCGAGAAGGGCGAGGGCTCGGGGGAGGACGCGATCGCGTTCGAGCGCGGCGACAACGTGGCCATCGTCGGCGCGGAGGTGCAGAAGGTCGGCGCCGACGGCATCGACGTCAAGGCGACGCGCGTCGCGATCATCGCGAGCGCCGTGCGCGGCGTGGGCCGGAACGGCATCAAGCTCTGGCACGGCGGCGACGTCGTGAACTGCCTCGTGCACGGCACGGGCGCCGACGCGGCGATCGTCTTCGACGGCGGCGGCGACTACCGCATCCTGCACACCACGGTCGCGCACCACGCGGTCGGCTTCGACTCCTACGCGCTCACCGCCGGCTACGACCACGCCGACGACAAGGGCGCGCTGCGCATCGTGAGCTCGATCTTCGCTGACAATGCGGGGCCGGTATGGGTCTCGCGCGGCCTCGCGCTCGAGGTCGTCGACTCGTCGTTCTCCGGGTCGCGCAACAAGCTCGAGATCGTGCGCGGCACCGAGCCGGAGGTCACCGTGGGCCCTGGCGGGGGCAAGCCCGACGCCCTCGGCAAGTCCGCCCGCGGCGTCCGCATCGGCGAGCCGCCGCGCTTCGTGGACCCGAAGGCCGGTAACTACCACCTCGCCCCGCAGAGCCCGGCGCGCGACCTCGGCAAGCCCGACGAGCCGTACCCCGCCACCGACCTCGACGGCCGCCCGCGCGTTCAGGGCGCCGGCGCCGATCTCGGCTGCTACGAAGGGCCGTGAGGACTCACGGCCGGTAGAGCGCGCCGTCTGATCAGCCCGGGATCGCGTCGCAGGTGCAGGTCGACATGTTGCAGAACTCGCCCGTCTGGCACTTGTTGTCGCAGTTCGTCGGGCACTGGCACGAGCACGTCGAGGTGTCGCACTTGTTCAGGCCCGTGCAGGCGCCGCCGCAGTCGGACGGGCAGGTGCAGGCACAGCTCGTCGTGTCGCACCGCTTGTTGCCGGTGCAGGCGCCGCCGCAGTCCGGCGCGCACTGGCAGGAGCACGAGGTGGTGTCGCAGAGCTGCTGCGCGCCGCAGGTGCCGTTGCAGCCGGGCAGGCAGCGGCACTCGCACGTGCCGAGGTTGCACACGCGGTTGTCCCCGCAGCCGCCCATCTGGCCGCAGTCCGACGGGCAGATGCAGCGCCCCGTCATGGGGTCGTTGACGAGCGGCGGCTGGCACGCCGGCGGCGGCGGCAGCCACACGCGGTAGCTGATCGTCACGAGATCGTTCACCGCGATGCGAGGCGCGCCGCGGAAGAAGACCGAGTTCGCCACGGGGTCGTAGTCGAAGCCGCTGGTCCGGCTCCGCGGCACGACGCAGGTGGTCGCCGGCCCGCCCGGGCAATCCATGATCGGCGACGCGCGCGAGATCGACACCTTGAGCGTCGCGCTGATGGGCCGCTGCGAGAGGCGCGCCTCGCTGGTCGCGCCCGCGACCGCGGCGACCATGTCGTTCAGGAACTGCTGCGGCGCCGGCGAGCACACGCCGGTCGAGGACCCGCCGAGCGCGTTGATGACGTCGAGGTAGCCGATGCCCGCCTCGTTCTCGTCGGGCGGATTCCCCGTCGAGCAGGTGCACGGCGTGGGCGTCACGGGGTTCAGGATGCCGAACGCCAGCGCCGACTTCTGCCGGAGCTGCGCGATGTACGGATCGATGATGGCCTGCTGGCACGCGCGCCAGGAGGCGAGGTCGCTGCCGAAGTTGGTGCCCTGGGTCGGCGACATGCTCGTCGGCGCGTTGCAGCGCGTGTTGCTCGCCGGGGGGCCGTTGCCCGCGCACCCTGTGGTGGGGAACACGCAGCCGGTCGGGAACGCCCCCGGAGGCGCGTTCGGCACGTCTCCCGGGAAGCCGTCCTCGAACTCCTGCGGATGCTCGTCCGACACGTAGAGCACGACCGGCTTCGACCCCGTGCGGAACGAGGACGCGTTGACGTTGAGCGCGTCGTACACGGCCGTGAGGCCGTATTCCCGGTAGTCTTGGTCGCCCACGTTCGCCATCATCTGGATGAGCTGCGTGCGGCTCGCGTCGCACCCGGCGGCGTCGGCCGGCGTGCAGGCCAGGAAGCCCGGGGCGAGCAGGGAACCCGCCGTGACGCCGGTGGGGAGCGGCAGGTTGCAGTGGCTGCGCTCGCTCGTGATGACGGCGATCCGGAAGTCGATCTGCGCCTCGCGGAGCGCGTTGAAGATGAGGCCCGAGTTCGTGCTGATGATGTTGCGGTCGTTGTCGGTGGAGGTCGAGACGTCCGACATGACGAGGAAGTCCGCCATCGGCAGGTGCGTGATCTTCTTCTGCTCGCACGTCGCATCGACCGGCGCCTTCGCTCGCGCCACGGACGTGCCGTCGCCGATGCTGCGGGCGAGCAGGAGCCCGTCCGTGCCGGAGGCGGGGGGCGTGTCGACCACGCTCGCGCGCACGAGCGCACCGACGACGACGGTCCGCGTGGCCGAGCGGACGATGGTCGAGAAGCGCACCACCCATACCGTGTCGCTGGGCCCGCCCGCCGCGGGCAGCCCCGCCAGCGAGCCGCCCGTCAGCGCGCGCAGCATCGCGTTGCGCGCGCTCGGCGCATCCGTCGCCGCGGCGAACGTCATCTGGAAGGACGTCTCGAACATGGAGGGGAAGCCGTCGAGCGACGTCACGTTGCGACCCGGGTTGCGCACGCCCGAGCCTGCCGCCACGATGCCCTGCGTCGTGCTCATCTTCGCGGAGAGCGCGCCCGACACCGCCGGCGGGTCCATGCTCGCGCCCGGCGTGGGCATGCTGACCACGAAGCCCGCGACGCCGTCCGCGGTCGAGTCGAACACCCCCGCGCGCGTGTCGGCCGCCATCGGCTGCACGGCCACGTACTGGAACTGCGGCAGGAGCGCGACGCGGTAGTCGCCCATCACGTCGTCGGTCAGCGTCACCTGCTGGAGGTTCGCCGTCGAGCACACCGCGGCTGCCCCTTCGCGCCCGGCCGGTGGCGGGTTGTTCGCGTCCGTCGGGCTCGTCCCGAGCTGCCCCTCGATGCCATCGGAGAGGCCGTCGCCGTCGCTGTCCGGGTTGAGCGGGTTCGACATCGGGATCGGCGGCATGTGCATCGGGTTGCCGTGCACCTCGTCGCCGTCCGTGATGCCGTCCATGTCGCTGTCCGGGCTGATCGGGTTCGTGCCCAGCATGTGCTCCTCGCCGTCCGACAGGCCGTCGCGGTCCGTGTCGGGGCTGAGCGGGTCCGTCTGGCTGGCCGGGATCGGCGGCATCGCAATCATGTCGCCGCGGATCTCCTGCGAGTCCGTGAGGCCGTCCATGTCCGTGTCGCGCGCGAGCGGGTTCGTGCCGAAGCCGAATTCCTCTGCGTCCGTGAGGCCGTCCATGTCCGTGTCGGCCTGCGTCGCGTTCGTCCCGAGCTGCCGCTCCGCGCCGTCGGTCAACCCGTCGGCGTCGGTGTCCCGGTCCGCCGGATCCGTCTCGCCCGGATCGAGCCGGCAGTTGTGGTTCGCGTCCTCCTCGCCGTCGGGGATGCCGTCCGTGTCGGAGTCGCGCGACAGCGGGCTCGTCTCGCCGGGATCGCGCTGGCCGTTCTTGTTCCTGTCCTCGCAGCCGTCGGTCAGCCCATCGTCGTCGCTGTCGGCCTTGAGGGGATCCGTCTGCGTCGTCGGATCGGCGTCGAACGTCACGCCGTTCGGGCACTGGGCGCTCGGCACCGGCGTCGTCACGCCGATCTCGAGGCCGTCGGGCAGGCCGTCGCCGTCGGTGTCGGCGCTCGCGGCGTCGGTCTTGCCGCGCATCGGGCCGTACGTCCGCGACAGCTCGGTGCCGTCGGAGAGCCCGTCGCAGTCGGTGTCCTTGCTGAAGTTCGCCGGGTCGTTCGGGTCGACGGTGCCCATGCCGCCGCCCCCTGCGGTGCCGCCGTCGCCCGCCGTGCCGCCATCGGCGTCCCCGGCCACACCCGGGTCGCCCCCGAAGCCCGCGAACCCTCCCACCCCGGCGGCGTTCTTCTTGCTGCCGCATCCCCCCGCGGTGACGAGCAACACGGGTACCAGGAGCGCTCGGACGAGAGCTAGGCGCATGGGTTCATCGTATCCCAGAATACGCGCCCTCGAACAGCATCCAACGGCCCAATGTTCAGCGCGCCCGGGCTCTGCGATCCCCCTCACAGATGCCGGCTGCGAGCGAAGCGAGCGTGGTGTCGCGGCAGGCCGTGCCGCACGTTGGCGTTGCGCCTCTCCGTCTTCGAGGCGAGCGCAGCGAGCCACAAGGGCGTAGCGACGCGCAGCGAAGCCAAGACGGAGGGAGGGGGGCCCAGATGGGTCGCGCCGAAGGCGCGCAGCTCGGCACTTGCCCATCCGGGGGGGGCGGCGCGCCCGCTGCGCAGACCTCCAGGCAAGGAGACTGCGACGGCACCGACGTGCGCATGGCACGAAGCAGTAGGGGGTCGGCGGTGGCCGTCTTCCGAGGCGGCCACACGCGAAGTCAGTCGCGCGTCGCGCCGATGAGGCGCATGAACTCCTGCCGCGTCGCCTGCGTCTCGAACACGCCCGCCACCGCGCTCGTGACCGTGGCCGCGTGCTGCTTCTGCACGCCGCGCATCGACATGCACATGTGGTTGGCCTCGATGACGACGCCGACGCCGCGAGGCCGCAGCACTTCCTGGATGAGCTCGCACACCTGCGCGGTCAGCCGCTCCTGCACCTGCAGCCGCCGCGCGAACACGTCGAGCACCCGTGGCAGCTTGGACAGGCCCACCACGCGCCCGTCGGGGATATAGGCCATGTGCGCCTTGCCGTAGAACGGCAGCATGTGGTGCTCGCACAGCGAGAACAGCTCGATGTCGCGCACGATGACCATCTCGCTGTAGGGCTCCTCGAACACCGCCGACTCGAGGATCGCGCGCGGATCCTGGCTGTACCCGCTCGTCAGGAAGGCCCACGCCTTGGCCACCCGCTCGGGCGTGCGCAACAGGCCCTCGCGAGCCGGGTCCTCGCCGAGCAGGCCGAGCACCTCGCGCACGTGGCCCGTCATCCGCTTCATCGCCTCGGGATCGATCCGCTCCGGCATCGCGGCAGCATCTGCCGCGCGCGCGCCGCACGCAAGGGCCGCGCTGTGTTACGGTTTCGCCCAGAATCCATGCGTGACGCCATCGTAGAGGTGCTGTCGCAGGTGCTCGCTCTGCCGAACCCCGTGGTGGCCAAGGAGGGCTTCGGCCCGAAGAGCTGCCAGAGCTGGGATTCCCTCAAGCACCTGCAGATCGCGCTCGCGCTCGAGGACCGCTTCGGGTGCACGTTCGATCCGCCGGAGATCCCGCGCCTCGTCGACGTGCCCGCCATCGAGGGCGTGCTGCGCGAGAAGGGTGTGGAGGCGTGAGCGCGGCTGGGTCCGTGGGCTCTCCCGCGATCCCGCTGACGACGCACACCGGCCGCGCCGAGCCGAACCCGCTGCAGCTCTTCCGCTCGATGACGCTCATCCGCGTCTTCGAGGAGCGCCTGCTCAAGCTGTTCGCCGACGGCAAGCTCATGGGCACGACGCACACGAGCATCGGCCAGGAGGCCGACGCCGCCGCGGTGCTCGCCGCCGCCGAGCCGAGCGACATCGTGGTGTCGAACCACCGCGGGCACGGGCACTTCCTGGCGCACATCGGCGACGTCACGGGCCTGATGGCCGAGGTGATGGGCAAGCCGACCGGTGTCTGCGGCGGCATCGGCGGCAGCCAGCACCTGTGCGCGGAGAATCGCTTCTACTCGAACGGCATCCAGGGCGGCATCGCGCCGTTCTCGGCCGGCCTCGCGCTCGCCGAGAAGCGTCAGGGCCGCCGCACGGTCGTCATCTGCTACATGGGCGACGGCACGATGGGCGAGGGCGCCGTCTACGAGGCGCTCAACATGGCCGCGCTCTGGGGCGCGCCCGTCCTCTACGTGCTCGAGCACAACGGCATCGCGCAGACGACGCCGACCAAGATCGCGCACATGGGCGACTTCTGCGAGCGCGTGCGCGGCTTCGGCGTGCGCACCGCGGAGCTGCACTACCCGTGGGTCGACGAGCTGCAGGCCACCGCGTTCGACGCGATCTCGCACTGCCGCACGGGAAAGCCGTTCTTCCTGCTCGTGCGCACGCAGCGCCTGGCCGCGCACTCGAAGGGCGACGACCCGCGGCCCAAGGCCGAGCTCGACGCGCTCCGCGCCCGCGATCCGCTGCCGCGCCTGGGCGCCACGCTGTCGCGCGAGGAGGTCGAGGCGGCCGAGTCCGAGGCCGCGCGCCTGGTGGACGCGGCCTACGAGGCCGCGCTCGCCGTGCCCGACGTGCGCCTGCCGCCGCGCAAGCTCGAGGACCCTGCCGTCGCGTGGCAGCCCGGCAGCGCGTGCCGCGGCGGCGGCGGCACCGACGCCCGGGCCCGCGACGCGCTCGTGGGCGTGGCCGGCAAGACGGTGCTCGAGCAGCTCAACCAGGCGCTCCTCCGCATCTTCGACACGCACACGAAGACCGTCCTCATCGGCGAGGACATCCTCGACCCCTACGGCGGCGCGTTCAAGGTGACCCGGGGCCTGGCGACCGCGCACCCCGAGCGCGTGATGACGAGCCCGATCAGCGAGGCGGGCATCACGGGCATCGGCGCCGGCATGGCCGTGCGCGGCCTGCGGCCCATCGTCGAGATCATGTTCGGCGATTTCCTCGCCCTTTGCGCCGATCAGCTCATCAACCACGCCTCGAAGTGGCCGCTCATGTTCGGCCGCGAGCCATATTCGCAGGCCAAGTGCCCGCTCGTCGTGCGCACCCCGATGGGCGGCCGCCGCGGCTACGGGCCCACGCACAGCCAGTCGATCGAACGCCTGTTCATGGGTGCGATCGGCCTGCGCGTCATCGCGCCATCGCACGTGCACGACGTCGGTGCGCTCCTCGAGGCGGCCGTGGTCGACGACGGCCCGGTGCTCTTCGTCGAGAACAAGCTCCTCTACAACAAGCGTCTGCAGTTCGACGGCGAGCGCGTGGACGAGGACTTCGAGATCCGCCACGTCGGGCGCGGCTCCATCGGCGACGACGTGCCCGTGGCGGTGCTGTCGCTGACGGGCTTCGAGGGCGAGGACGTCACGCTCTACACCTACGGCGGCATGGCGCCGTTCGCGCTCGAGGCCGCCAAGACGCTGCTCCTCGAGGAGGAGATCTCGGTGCGGGTCGTCGTCCCCGCCGAGCTGCACCCGTTCCCGCGCGCGACGCTCGCCGGCGCGTGGTCCGAGGGCTCCGCGGTGCTCGCGGTCGAGGAGGCCAACGCCGACTTCGGCTTCGGCGCCGAGCTCCTCGCGACGCTCGCCGAGGCCGGCTGCACGGGCCGCGGCGCCGCGCGCCTCGGGCAGCGCCCGCAGGTCATCCCAAGCTGCCGCCCGCTCGAGGAAGACGTGCTCCCGCAGGCCAAGGACATCGTGGCGGCCGTGCTCGATCTGGTCCGCCGCCGCTCCTGATCCACATCCATCACCGCCGCAGAGAGGGACCTCCGACGATGCCGATTGAGATCACGATTCCGCAGACCGACGTGTCGGACGAGACCGTGGCGCTCAGCAAGTGGCTGGTCGCCGACGGCGCCGAGGTCAATAAGGGCCAGGCCATCCTCGCGTTCGAGGCGTCCAAGGCCGCGGTCGAGCTCGAGGCGCCCGAGGCGGGCTTCCTGCGCATCGGCGCGGCCGAGGGCTCGACCGTGGCGGTCGGCGCGGTCGTCGCGTGGCTCGCCGCCACCGCGGCCGAGCTACCCAAGCCCCCAGGCGCCGACGCGCCTGCTGCTGCGGCCGCCGCCGGCGCCGTGCGCGCGTCCAAGAAGGCGCTCGAGCTCGCGGCCCAGCACGGCATCGACCTCGCGACGCTCGGCATCAGCGGGATCATCACGGAGAAGCACGTCCAGGCCGCGATCGACAAGCCCGCCGCGGGCCGCCCCACGCACCCGCCCATGCAGCACGCGAAGTCCGAGCCGCGCGCGGTGACGGAGGAGCCCGCGGGTCCGGCGAAGACCACGGAGGTCACGCGCGTGCAGGCCGCCGTCGCGCGCCAGGTGCTGCACTCGGTGCAGACCCGCGCCCACGCGTTCGTGCTCGGCCGCTACGAGGTCGACGCGACGCAGAAGTGGATCGAGCGCACGCTCGAGCAGAAGAAGATCATGGTGCCCTTCGGCGACATCGTGGTCTTCCACGTGGCCCGCGTGCTGCGGCAGTTCCCGCGCTTCAACGCGTGCCTGCTCGGCGACACCATCCACGAGTACGAGCAGGTCAACGTCGCCTTCACCGTCGACATCGCCGGCCGCCTCTACACGCCGGTCATCCACGACGCCGACAAGCTCTCGCTCGAGCAGGTGAGCCAGCAGATGCAGCGCCGCAAGATGGAGATCCTGCGCGGCGCCCCCGGCGGCAAGTCGCTGCAGGGGGGCACGTTCACGGTGAGCACGCTCGACACGCCCTCGCTCCTCTACCAGCTCCCCATCATCAACCGCTCGCAGGGCGCGGTGCTCGGCGTGGGCGCGCGCATGCGCGAGTTCGTCCCCGGCGAGAACGACGCCCCGCGCATCGCCCACATGGCCGGCGTGTGCCTCTCGTACGACCACTGCCTGCTCAACGGCTCCGACGCCGCGAAGTTCCTCTCCGCCATCGGCGAGCGCCTCTCGCACGACCCCGAGACCCCCGACACCGCCGGGGTGTGAGCTCACCATGCGACGCAGGCTCATCACCGCAGCGCTCCTCATCGGGCCCCTCGCGCGGCCCGTGCTCGCCGCCGCGCCCACCAAGGCCAAGCTCGACGAGGCCACCAAGGTCGTCTTCACCGCCTACGGCAAGGAGGGCTTCGACGCCGTCTACAAGAAGGTCGTGGCCCTGCTCGGCGAGCCGAGGAAGAAGGAGCCAAACATGATGAAGTGGTTCGGCGCCGATCCGGCCGGCAAGTGCCACCTCTTCTGGATCACGAAGGGCGACAAGGGCCAGGCCGCCACCGGCACGATGGACGCCACCGCCGCCGACTGCAAGTAGGAGCGGGTGCCACGCGGCCCTCGGATCGCTTCGCCGAGCTGCATCGCGGGGAGCTCCCCGGGCGCGCGCGGTCGGTGCCGCGCCTCGCAGCATGCGCTCATCCGCATACACGCATGCCTCTGTCTCCACGCTCTGCACCCACTTCGACGACCGACCGCGAGGCGGAACACGCCGCGGCGCGGAGTGCCGCGCCGACCACTGCCGCCGGAAAGCAAGGACGGGCGCGGTGGCGGAGCTTCGGCGAGCACCGGCGCACCGCGGTAGCGGCCCCGAGCCCCAGCCAGCGCTGCCGCCGGAGCGATGAGAGGTGCCGCCGCAAGCTGGTCCGAGCCGTGCCCCTGCAACCGCTGCCGGTCACCTCGTGAGCCATGTCACGGGCAGCGCAGTGCCACCGCCTGCGCTGCGTCACCGCCTGCACTGCGTCACCGCAGAACGCGAGGCGCGCGCAGGTGGGGTCAAGGCCGCCGAAGCTGCTCCGCGCAGCGCGGTCGCAGCGCAGCGGAGAGCCTTGACGCCGTCGAGTACGCCAGCACCGGCACCCTTCTGCTCCATGCGACGCGTCTCTTTCCAGGGCACGGGCATGCCTCCCGCGCCGAATTCAGACGTGTCAGCGGAGCTCCCGGTCCGTGTCTACACAGCTGCCGGTCCACTCTCTAAGCGATGTACCCCGGTGAACGGGCAAGGACATCCATACGAACTGGCCCAGACACATCCGTTACACCGGCGCATCCGGGTCCGGCTCCGGCCCTCTCGTGAGAGAGGTTCTTCTTCATCGGCTGTGGGCGGTGTGGGCAGCGCGAAGCGCTGTCCAAGCGACTGTGGGCACGCGCTCGCGGCGCTCGTTCCGCGTGCTCCGGCGGGCGTTCGCGGCTGGCGGCGACCGGTTCGGGCTGCGCCTCTGCGAGTTCTCGGTGCAGGGCAATCACCTGCACCTGGTCGTCGAGGCCACGGACCGGCGCGCGCTGTCGCGGGGTATGCAGGGGCTCTCGATCCGCATCGCCAGGGGGCTCAACCGGCTGATGGGTCGGCAGGGCAGGGTGCTCGCGGACCGCTATCACGCACGCATCCTGCGGACGCCGACCGAGGTGCGGCGCGCGCTGGCCTACGTCCTCGGCAATCGAGACGTCCACCGGTCGCGCTGGGGAAAGCCGCGCACGGGCACGCTGGACCCGTACTCGTCGGCCGCGCCCGAGCCTCCCGTGGCCCTGCCCGACGCGAAGACGTATCTCCTTCGACGCGCTCGAAGTGAGGTCGAGGCACCCGCGTGAGGGCTGCGGATCAGGGCTGGACTGGCTCGACCGATAAGTCCACGCGTCTGTTTGTGCGCGCGCACTGCGCGGTGGCCTCTCGACAGGTGGGCCGTCGATCGCCGAGGCCGCGCACGATCAGCCGTGTGCGAGTGACGCCCAGGCTGATCAGTTTCTCGGCCACGATCTGGGCTCGCTGCCGACTGAGGACGTTCATCTGGTCAACGCTCCCCTCGCGGCTGGCGTGACCCTCGACCGCGAAGCGATCGATCTGCGGGTTCGCCTTCATCGTTGCTGCCGCCGCATGGAGTACCGGGACGTCCGCTGTCCGATAGCGAGCTCGCCTGAACATGAATTGGACACGGCTCGTGAACGCGCCGAACTGGCTGCCGCGGAGACCGGGTCGTGGGCACCCGTGTCGGTTGCTGGCGCCAGGCTCATTCGGGCACTTGTCCTCCGCGTCAGCCACTCCGTCGCCGTCATTGTCGGGATCCGGGCAGCCGTCCCCATCCTGGAAGCCGTCGCGGTCCTCGGCCGCTTCAGGGCACTGGTCCTCGCTGTCGGGGATCCCGTCGCCATCGCGATCGGCCGGCGTCGGCGGGACGGGCGCCGCTGCGATCACCGCGACCAGCGCAGCGTCCACAGCTGCCTTCGCCGCGTCTGGGACCGCCGCGCTCGGCGGCACACTCGGCGGCATCTCCGAAGAGCACGCCAGGGCCAGAAGCACCGCAAGCCGCCGCACCCTGCGAGCATACGTCGGTTGCGGCGTTCCGCCGGCCGCCGCACCATGAGCCCATGTGCCGCAACATCCGGGTCCTGCACAACTTCGATCCGCCCACCACGCCCGAGGAGATGCGCGCCGCGGCGCTGCAGTACGTGCGCAAGGTGAGCGGCATGCTCAAGCCGCCGCAGGCCGATCAGGCGGCGTTCGACCGCGCCATCGACGAGGTCACCGCGAGCACGGAGCGCCTGCTCGCCGTGCTGTCCACGCGCGGCGCGGTGCGCACGCGCGAGGGCGAGCGCGAAAAGGCGAGGGCGCGCTGGGAGCGCCGCTCCCCGTGAGCCGCGGCGCGTTCGCCCGCCCGTCCGACGTGGTGATGTCGCGCGCGATGACGCTCCTCGAGCCCTTGCGCCGCCTGACGAGCCCGGTCGTCCACGGCGCGGAGCTCATCCCCGAGACGCGGCCGCTCCTGTTCGTGGGCAACCACACGCTCTTCGGCGTACTCGACGTGCCGTTCTTGTTTGCAGAGCTCTGGGACAGAAAGCGCATCTTCCTCCGCTCGCTCGGCGACCACGCGCACTTCAAGATCCCGGGCTGGCGCACCTTCCTCTCGAGGTTCGGCAGCGTCGACGGCACGCGCGAGAACTGCGCGCATCTCATGCGCGAAGGCGAATGCATCCTCGTCTTCCCCGGCGGCGGCCGCGAGGTCGCCAAGCGCAAGGGCGAGCAGTACAAGCTCATCTGGAAGAACCGCCTGGGCTTTGCGCGCATGGCCATCCAGCACCGCTGCACGGTGGTGCCGTTCTCGGCGGTCGGCGTGGAGCACGCGTTCGAGATCGTCGCCGACGCGGACGACCTCATGCGCTCGCCGGTCGGCAAGGTCCTCCGGCGCCTGGGCGTACGCGACGAGATCATCCCGCCGCTGGCCCGCCCCGCGGGTGGTGCGCCCGTGCCGGTCCCGCAGCGCCTCTACTTCCGCTTCGCCCCGCCCATCGCCACGGACGCCTACGAGGGCCGCCACACCGACGACGCGCGCTGCCTCGAGCTGCGCGACCGCGCCCAGTCCGCCGTGCAGGAGGGCATCGACCTCCTCCTCGCCGAGCGCGCCGAGGACCCCGCCCGCGACCTCCGTGTCCGCCTCCGCGCCCCGCGCCGCACGCGGTGATCGCCCGGGAACTTGCACTCTGCCGACATTTACCTACAATGTAGGCGTGAAGAAGCTCGGTGGCTCTCCGGGTGGCGGTGGCGACAGCATGCCCCTCGTGGCGCTGGTCCCCCTGCGCGTCCTGACGGGACTCGTCTTCCTCCACGCGGGCTGGCAGAAGCTCCACGAGAGCTTCATCGGCCAGCACCACCTGTCGAAGCAGCTCGAGGGCGCGCTCGTCGACGGCACCCCGTACCTCTGGTACGCCAAGGTGCTGCGCGAGTGGGCGCTGCCCCACGCCACGCTGCTCTCGTACGTCATCGTCTACGGGGAGCTCGCGCTCGGCGCCGCGCTCGTGGTCGGCCTCTTCGCGCGCCCGATGGCGATCTTCGGCCTGCTCGGGATGATCTCGGTGACGCTCGAGCGGGGCTTCCAGCTCTCCGCGTCGAGCACGTTCGCGTTCGCGGCCATTTTTTTGACGCTCGCGATGGCCGCGAGCGGGCGCGTGATGGGCCTCGACGCCCGCCTGCGCGGCCGCCTGCCTGCCTGGCTGGTCTAGATTCCGGCTAAGCGCAATGCCGGTCGGATAATGACGGAATCCGTCCGCTGACCACCTGGTCTTGGTCTTGGTCCTGGTCTTCGCCTGCGTGGTTCTGGGGGCTTCGACCAGGACCAGGACCAGGGCCAGGACCAGGCCGGCGCAAAGTGACC
>CAZQJC010000363.1:0-15988 GCA_964593795.1 uncultured Myxococcales bacterium
GGTCACTTTGCGCCGGCCTGGTCCTGGCCCTGGTCCTGGTCCTGGTCGAAGCCCCCAGAACCACGCAGGCGAAGACCAGGACCAAGACCAAGACCAGGTGGTCAGCGGACGGATTCCGTCATTATCCGACCGGCATTGCGCCTAGGTGCGTGTGGCCGCCTCGGAGGGCGGCCACCAGGAAGGGCGCGCCGCCCTTCCCCCAACCCCACCCGGCAAACCCGTGCCCGGGCCCCCCGCCCTGCGTCTTCGCTCCGCTGCGCTTCGCTACGCCCTTGCGGCACGCTGCCGCTCGCCTCGAAGACGGATGCGCCGCGCGGGACTTGGCGCACCTCCGGATCGTGGACGTGGACGTGGACGTGGACGTGGACGAATCCGGCTCAGCCCCTCACCGCTCGAACAGCACCGCGATCCCCTGCCCGACCCCGATGCACATCGTCGCCAGCGCGCGCTTGCCGCCGCGACGGCCGAGCTCGTGGAGCAGCGTCGCGGTCATCCGCGCGCCCGACGCGCCGAGCGGGTGGCCGAGCGCGATCGCGCCGCCGTTGACGTTCACCTTCGCGGCATCCAGCTCGAGCTGACGAAGGCACGGGATCGCCTGCGCGGCGAAGGCCTCGTTGACCTCGCACAGATCGAGGTCCGCCGCGCGCCAGCCCGCGCGCGCGAGCGCCTTCCTCGTCGCCGGGATCGGCCCGAGGCCCATCAGCGACGGCTCGACGCCCGCCACCGCCGCGCCGATCACGCGACCGAGCGGCGCACGCCCGCTCGTCTTGCACACGCGCTCCGACACCAGCACCACCGCCGCCGCGCCGTCGTTGACGCCGCTCGCGTTGCCCGCCGTCACCGTGCCGTCCTTGGCGAACGCCGGCTTGAGCTTCGCGAGCTGCTCGGCCGTGGTCTCGGGGCGCGGGTGCTCGTCGGCCGTCACGTCCTTGGTCCCGCCCTTGACCGGCACCGGTACCGGCACGAGCTCGTCCGCGAACCGCCCCGCGGCCATCGCCGCGCCCGCGCGCCTCTGGCTCTCGAGCGCGAACGCGTCCTGCTCCGCGCGCGTCACCTTCTCCTGCGCCGCCACGCGCTCGGCCGTCTCGCCCATCGAGATCGGCGGGTGCAGCGCCGCCATCCTCGGGTTCACGAAGCGCCAGCCGATGGTCGTGTCGACCAGCTCCTGCGCTCCGCGCGCGAACGCCGCGTCCGGCTTGAGCATGACGAAGGGCGCGCGCGTCATGCTCTCGACGCCGGCCGCGACGACCACGTCCGCCTCCCCCGCGCGGATCTGCCGCGCCCCGTCCGCGATCGCCTGCAGCCCCGAGCCACACAACCGGTTGACGGTCGCGCCCGGCACCTCGATCGGCAGCCCCGCGAGCAGCACCGCCATGCGCGCGACGTTGCGGTTGTCCTCGCCGGCCTGGTTGGCGCAGCCCGCGATCACGTCGTCGATGGCCCCTGGATCGATCCCCGCGCGATCGACCGCCGCGCGGATCGCGATGGCGAGCAGGTCATCCGGCCGCATCGAGGCGAGCGCACCCGCGTAGCGGCCGATGGGGGTTCGTGCAGCAGAAAGAACGAACACGTCGCGCATGCCGGACGTCTAGCACACCCCCGGACCTCGCGGCACCGGCTACCCCAGCCGGGCGTGCACGCGCGCCGCGTGGGAGCCGAGCTCGGGATCGCCGCTCGTCTCCTCGAGCGACTTGAGCCGGGCGAGCAGCGAGCCGCGCCGCCGCGGCTGATCCCCGCGCCCCAGCATCCGCTCGAGGTTTCCGAGCGCCTCGCCGATGCGATCGAGGTTGCGGTGCTCGAGCACCTGGCAGAGCGCGTCGAAGTCCTCGGGCCAGCCGTGCTTGGCCAGGTACACCTCGAACACCTTCGTGATCTCGTCGCGCCCGACGGCGTTGCGCACGCGCTCGAGCAGCTCGAGGCGCGTCGGCTCGGCCTCGACCTTCTTCTTGCGGCTGCCCTTCTTGGCCGGCTCCGCCGTGGCGGCGGCCGCAGGTGCCGGGGTCGGCGCCGCGGGCCCCGGGATGCGCTCGGCGATCGGCGTCGTGCTCTCGCCCGGCAGCGGCACCTTGGCGTGATCGCGCCCCTCGGCCTGCGCCTTCTCGCGCTCGGACACGAGCTTGGCGATCCCGCCCGTGGCGAACAGCTTCTCGAGCTGCGCGCGATAACCCGCCGGCGACGGATCGGGGCGATCGCGATCGTCGCGCGGCTTGGTGCCGCTGCGCGCGTCGCGGTCGCGCCACGTGGGCTTGTCCCGATCACGTCCCTGGGCCATGTATCCGGCCAGCCTAGCACGCGCCCCTTCCGGCCCGCCAAATTGCAGCTACCCTGCGCTCGATGCAGCTCCTGCTCCTCCTCGCCCTCCTCGGGGACCCGCACATCGTCCGCAAGCAGGCCCAGATCATGGGCACCGTCGTCGAGATCCAGGTCTGGACGGCCGACGAGGCCGCCGCCGAGCGCGGCGCCGAGGCCGCCTTCACCGAGCTGCGACGCCTCGAGGCCCTCATGACCGACTGGCGCGACGACTCCACCGTCGGACAGCTCAACCACCACGCGGGCGACGGCACCTGGGTGCCGCTCGACCCGGACACCGCGCGCGTCATCGACAGGTCCCTCGAGGTCGCGCGGCGCTCGCACGGCGCCTTCGACATCACCGTCGGCGTCTTCCGCGGCCTGTGGAAGCTCGACAACGACGTGGACGGCAGCATCCCCACCCCCGCGGACATCGCCGCGCGGACGCGCCTCGTCGGCTGGAGAGACCTGCAATTCGACGCCAGGAGGCGCGCCGCACGCCTGCGCAGGAAGGGCCAGAAGGTGACCCTCGGCGGCATCGCCAAGGGCTACGCCGTGGATCGCGCCGTCGAGAAGATGCGCGCCGCGGGCCTCTCCGACTTCATCGTGCAGGCCGGCGGCGACTTCTTCGCGTCCGGCAAGCGCGGCGACCGCGGCTGGCGCGTCGGCGTGCGCGACCCGCGCGGCCCGCGCGACGACTACTTCGCGATGGCCGAGATCTCGAACGAGGCCTTCTCCACCTCCGGCGACTACGAGCGCTTCGTCCTCCGCGGCGGCAAGCGCTACCACCACATCCTCGACGCCCACACCGGCATGCCGGCGCAAGGCTCGCGCGGCGTCACCGTGCTCGCGAAGAACGCCTTCGACGCGGACGCCTGGGACACGACCCTGTTCCTGCTCGGTCCGAAGAAGGCCCTGGCCCTCCTCGGCGAGCTGCCTGGCATCGAGATGGTCCTCGTGGACGACCGGAACCAGGTGCACCAGAGCCCCGGCATGGCCAAACGCCTGAAGATCCTTCGGCCTCCCACCGACGGCCCCTGACCTATGGCCCTGGTCCCTCGTCCCCACGAGGACCGATAGACCCCAGCCTCGCCGGGGTCCGGCGATACTCGACGAGCCGCAGAATCTAGGCTAACCTAGCGAATTCAAGACATCGCTGTACCTGGCACGGCAGCCAGCAAGGAGGGCATCCCCTCCGGCTGGGCCCCCGGTCCGGCGATCGAGATAGAGGGGACCCTGAGGTCACCGTGAGCACACAAGCAGCCCCCACCGAAGAGGGACAGTCCCTCGAACAGAAGGTGCAGCGCGCCCTCGAGCTGTTTCGCCGAGGTCGCAAGCACTGGCCGATCGTGGCCGCGTGCCTGGCGCTCGGCGCCGGCGGCGGCGTCGTGGCCGCGATGAAGGCCAAGAAGGTCTATCAGTCCGAGACGATGATCGTCTACAAGGAGGCGGTCGATCAGCGCGGCGTCGGCTCCGGGGACATCGAGCACCCGGACGTCGAGGGCGAGCTCAAGAAGCTGCTCGCGAGCCGGTCGGAGATGCTCAAGCTCGTGGACGAGCTGAAGATCCTCCGCGAGTTCCGCGAGATCCAGGCGCCCGAGCAGCTCTTCGAGACCTTCCAGGGCAAGTTCCTCATGCGCCAGAAGGGCGGCGACACCTTCTGGTTCACGTACGAGGACTCGGACGCGCTGCGCACCCAGCGCACCGTCGAGCGGATCACCGACTACCTCATGAAGACGTACTCGGAGAACCGCAACAAGAAGCTCAAGAGCACGCTCATCTACCTCGAGGAGAACGTCGCCAAGTCGCGAAAGCGCCTCGCGGAGCTGGCGAACGAGCTCGGCCGCTTCGCCAAGGAGCACCCCGAGATCGTCTCGAACGCCGAGGGCACGGCGACGATGGGCGGCGTGACCGTCAACGTCGGCGGGCGCGACAAGGGCAAGAAGGGCGCCCCGAAGCGCACGATCATCATGACGCCCGAGATCGCCCAGCTCGCCCGGGAGAAGGGCGCGCTCGTCTCGCAGCGCAACCTCATCCTCGGCCCCGCCGCCGCGCCGCCGAAGGCGGAGGCCGCGCCCGAGGGCCCGAACCCGTGCGAGGAGGACCTCAAGGAGGCCAAGCGCGAGTACGACCTGCGCAAGGCCGAGTACACCGACCAGCACCCCGACGTCATCCGCGCCAAGAAGCGCCTCGAGGGCGCGAAGGCGGCGTGTGCCAAGGCCAAGCGGCCGGCAGCCTCCGCGGCCACGGTCGCCGCGGTGTCGAGCGATCCGCAGGTCATCGAGCTCAACAACAAGATCCGCGAGCTCGACGAGCGCATCGCGCGGGCGACGGCGCGGGCGAGCGGCGCGCGCGACAAGGGCGGCAGCACGGCGGTGGCGCCGGCGATGCCCGTGGGCACGCCCAAGGCGCCCAAGGACCTCATGGGCGAGTGGCAGCGCATCAACCTCGAGGAGAAGATCGCCAAGGGCGAGCTCGAGGATCTCGAGAGTCGGAAGCAGAAGGAGGACCTGCGCATCCGTGGGCAGCTCGTGGAGAGCTTCTTCGAGATCCGCGATCCCGCGCTCCTGCCGCAGAAGCCCATCAAGCCGGTCAAGAAGAAGATCTTCGGCATCGGCTTCGGCCTCGGCCTGTTCCTCGGGCTGGGTTATGCTGCCGCGCGCGTGCTGCTCGATCCCAAGATCTACGACGTCACCGACCTGCAGGCGGCCAGCAGCCTGCCGGTCCTCGCGGTGATCCCGCGCGCCGGGATGGCGCGATCGGGGCGGAAAGCCTAGGGAGTGGCCGCAGACGACAAGCGCAAGGGACGCTGGGTCGACGAGGCAGCGACGATGATCGCGCCGGGTCGCGGTGCCCCGCCTGCGCCCGGTGGCCGGGGCGCGCCGCCGCCGCCGGCGCCCGGTCGTGGCTCGCGCACGCCCGCGGGCACGCTCGAGGTCATCGACATGGCCGAGGAGGAGTACGTCGACGCCGAGCCCGAGGAGCCGGCGCCGCGGCCGCGCCGGGCGACGCAGCAGAGCTACGGGCAGGCGCCGGGCGCGCAGCGCGCGCGCCGTGACGAGAGCCAGGACCCCGGGGTCCCGCGCTCGCGGGCGCTGACCACGCGCGGGCGCGCCTCGACCGACGACGACGAGGACGACTACCGCCGCGCGCCGGTGCCGACCGCGCAGCCGCGCGAGCGCTCCGGCCGGCCGCAGAGCAGCAACCTGCCGGCCGTCCAGATGCCGACGCCGTTTCGCGCCCACGAGGTCGCGAACATGTGCCCGGACGAGTCGCTCTTCATGGTGCACTCGCCCGACTCGGAGCAGTCGGCCCAGTATCGCCTGCTCAAGTTCCGCCTCAAGGAGGCGGGCGATCCGCGCGTGCTCGCGCTGACCTCCGCCGGCTACGGCGAGGGCCAGCACATCGCGGCCGCCAACCTCGCGCTCGCGCTGGCCGAGGGCCGCCGCACGCGCGTCATCATCGTCGAGGCGAACCTGCGCAAGCCCGGCCTGCCGCGCCTGTTCGGACTCGACGACGGCACGGGTCTGTCCGAGCAGCTCCGCCGCCGCCGCCGCGACCCCGATGGGCCGTGGGACGTGCTCGAGCTGGCCAACGGCTTTCACCTGCTGCACGCCGGCAAGCCCGCCGAGAACCCGGCGGCGATGCTCAACAGCGAGGAGTTCGCGCGCCTGATGGGCGATCTACGCATGCACTACGACTTCGTCGTGGTGGACACGCCGCCGATGCTCGACAACACGGACATGACGATCGTCCAGGACCTCATGGACGGCGTCATCCTGGTCTGCCGGAGCGGCACCTCGGATCGCGGCCAGGTGCGCAAGGCGCTCCAGCGCCTGTCGCCGCACAACGTGCTCGGCCTGCTTCTCACCTGATCGGAGAGCCAGATGGGCCTCGCGCGCCGCGCCATCGTCCTCTATGTGGTCGAGACGGTGCTCATCTCGGCCTGCGTCATCGCGGCCATCTATCTGCGCCTCGGCCGCGAGGATCTCGCCAGCTACGACTACGCGATCCTGAAGTCGCTGGTCGCGACGACCGTCATCCAGATCTGCTTCTACTACAACGACCTCTACACCTTCACGGGCATGTCGGAGCGGCGCGGGCTGCTCCGACGTCTCGTCGGCGCCTTCGCGATCTCGGGCATCCTGCTGACGGGCCTCTTCTACACGGTCCCGCAGCTCCAGATCGGCCGCGGCATCTTCCTCATCAACATCGCGCTGCTCCTCGGCGTGATGTTCGCCTGGCGGCGGCTCATCGTCTTCATGCTCGATCGCCCGGCCTTCCGCCGGCGCCTGCTCATCATCGGCGCGGGCGACGAGGCGCGCGAGGTCGCGGAGATGGTCGAGAACCACCCGGAGCTGGGCCTGACGCACGTGGGCTTCCTGGCGCCGGATCGCTCGATCGAGTACGCGGACATCCGCGAGGAGATCGTCGGCACGTACGACGATCTCCTGCAGGTGTGCCGCACGCACCGCATCGCCGAGGCCATCGTCGCGCCGGGCGAGGAGCACCGGCACCTGCTCCCGGTGGCCGAGCTCGTGGCCGCGAAGTTCGAGGGCATCGACGTCATCGACGCGCAGTCGTTCCTCGAGAAGCTCACCGGCAAGATCTCGGTGCACGAGCTGTCGCCGACCACCATGGTCTTCGGCGTCGGCTTCGCGCAGTCCAAGGGCACGCGCCTCGCCAAGCGCGTCTTCGACGCGGTGGTCGCGACGATCGGCCTCATCCTGACCGGCCCCATCATGCTCATCACGGCGATCGTGGTGAAGCTCGACTCGCCGGGGCCGGCGTTCTACTCGCAGATCCGCGTGGGCGAGCGCGGCAAGCCCTTCTCCATCCACAAGTTCCGCTCGATGCGCACGGACGCCGAGAAGCACGGCGCCGTGTGGGCCAAGCAGAACGACGACCGCGTGACGCGCGTCGGCAACTTCATCCGCAAGACGCGCCTCGACGAGCTCCCGCAGCTCTGGAACGTGCTCGTCGGCGACATGAGCCTCGTCGGACCGCGCCCCGAGCGTCCGGTGTTCGTGCAGCAGCTCGCCAAGGAGATCCCCTTTTACAACCAGCGCCACTGCGTCAAGCCCGGCGTCACGGGCCTCGCGCAGGTGAAGTACTCGTACGGCGCGAGCGTCGAGGACGCGCTCGAGAAGCTCCGCTACGACCTCTTCTACATGAAGAACATGTCGCTCTGGTACGACCTCACGGTCATCCTCGATACCGTCAAGGTGATGATCTTCAAGATCGGCTCGCGCTGACGCCAGCGCAATGACCGCCCTCGACTGGATCACCCTCGCCTGCGTCGCGTTCGTGCTCTACACGTACGCGGGCTACCCGGCGCTCATCGCCGTCCTCGCGCGCCTGCGGCCGCGACCCTACGCGCGCGCCGACTGGACGCCGACGGTCTCCGTCGTCATCGCCGCGTACAACGCAGAGAAGTGGATCGACCCCAAGATCGCCTGGCTGTGCGCGCAGGACTACCCGGCCGACAAGATGGAGATCATCATCGCGTCGGACGGCTCGACCGATCGCACCGACGAGCTCGTCCGCGCCGCCGCGGCGCGCGCCGACCGCCCCATCCGGCTCGTGCGCGTCGAGCCCCGCGCGGGAAAGCCCAACGCGCTCAACCACGCGGTGCCGACCGCCACGGGAGAGGTCCTCGTCATGATGGACATCCGCCAGGAGGTGACACCCGGCACCGTGCGCGCGCTCTGTGCCACGCTCGCGGACCCCGCGGTGGGCGTCGTCGGGGGCGAATACGAGCTCCCCGGCCCCGGCGGCGCGGGCGCGTACTGGCGGTACGAGCGCTGGATCCGCAACCAGGAGGCGCGCTTCGACTCGACGCTCGGCCTCTCGGGCTGCCTCTACGCGATCCGCCGCGCCGACTTCCAGCCCATGCCGACCGAGACCATCCTCGACGACATGCTGGTGCCGCTCCGCGTGCACCTGACGGGCCGGCGCGTCGCCTACGAGCCCGGCGCGCGCGCGATCGACGAGCAGGTCGAGCTCTCGCGCGACTTCCACCGCAAGGTGCGCACGCTCGCCGGGAACTTCCAGCTCATCGCCTTCGAGCCCGCGCTCCTCGGCCCGCGCAATCGCTCGTTCTTCCAGCTCTGGTCGCACAAGCTCTTCCGGCTGATGGTCCCGTATGCGCTCGCCGCGTTGCTGGCCGCAAATGGCCTCGTCCTCGGCGACATTGCGGCGAGTGCATGGCCTCGATGGCTCTGGTGGGCGCTCCTCGCGGCTCAGGCCGGCTTCTACGCGGGCGCCGCGATCGGGGGCCGCGTCAAGCTGCCCGGACCGCCCGGCAAGCTCCTCGGCCTCTGCAACACCTTCGTCGTCCTCAACTGGGCGGCGGTCGTGGGCCTCTGGCGCTTCGTCACCGCGCGCCAAAAAGTCACGTGGTGAGGCGGCCGCGCGGATGATCGGCCCTGGACCGCTCGCACACGGCGCCGACTGCGTGCTCGAGAACCACCTCGAGGCGCGCCTCGCCGAGCTCGCGGGCTTCCCGAGCAGCCGCGCGCTGCGTCGCTCGGCCCTGTTCCGCGAGGCCCTGCCGGAGCTCGACCGGCTCACGACGGGCTTCGACTATCGCACGGGCGTTGCGCGCCCGCGTGCGCGCGGCTTCCTGCGAGCGGTGGCGTGGAACCTCGAGCGGGGCAAGGGCCACGTCGCCATCCGGGGCCTCCTCGAGTCCGATCCCGTGCTGCGCGAGGCGGACCTGCTCCTTCTGACCGAGCTCGACGTGGGCATGGCGCGCTCGGGCAACCGGCACGTCGCGCGCGAGCTCGCGGCGGCACTCGGGATGGACCACGTCTACGCCAACCACTACGTCGTCCTGTCGCCCGGCGACCGCTCGGAGCGCGCCCACCCCTGGCCGACCGGCGCGTCGCTCCACGGTAGCGCGCTCCTGTCCCGCTTCCCGATCACGCACGCCTCGGCCGTGCCCCTGCCAGACCGCCGCGACAAGTACGGGGCGACGGAGCGGCGGCTCGGCGGCAAGTCGGCGCTGCGCGTCGTCGTCGAGGCGCCCGACGGCCCGCTGCCCGTCGTGGTGCTCCACCTCGACCCGTTCGCCTCGCCCCGCTTCCGCGCGCGCCAGATGCGCACGGTGCTCGAGGCGATCGGGACCTCCGAGCGCTGCCTGCTCGGCGGCGATCTCAACACGAACACCGACGACGTGTCGGGCCCCCTCGGCATCGTGCTCACGTTCGCGCGCAAGCTCGCCTTCGGCGTGCAGCCGACGATCCGCGAGTACCTCACCCCCGACCGCGTCTTCGAGCGCCACCTGTTCGGCTCGCTGCGCGAGCACGGGTTCGACCTCGACGCTTGCAACGATCGCGCGCGGGCGACCTATTACTACGACGTCGGCGACGAGGCCGTGATGACCAACATGCGCGACCAGCTCCCGCGCCCGGTGATGGCGTGGATGGAGCGCCAGCTCGCGCCGTGGGACTACTGCGTGCCGCTCAAGATCGACTGGTTCGCGACGCGCGGGATCTCCGTGCGCGCCGGCAACCTGCCCGGGACGGCCACGGGGGCGCTCACGATCGAGCGCCCGACCTTCGGCGGCGCGCGCGCCTCGGACCACAACCCCATCGTGTGCGATCTGGCGCTCGGGTAGTTCGAACCCCCGGGATCCCTCCGAGCAGTCCTCGAGGTGCCCGAACTTGCCGCTGCCGAAGTCGGTGATCGCCTGCGCGATCTCACGCGCGGTGTTGATGACGAACGGACCGGCGTTCGGCGGCCCTCGACGCTCCATGCGGCCGAGCCGCAAGCGTGTCGAAGAGGGCCATCGCATGCCTCGCTTTCTGACTCCAGCCTGCGACCGCGCGGCACCTCGGACAATCCTCCAGATCTGGACAGACTGTTGCTGTGCTGGGAACAGCGATCAGCGCCTCTCAGCGCGCCAGCTCTAGCCGATATCCCCGCGTGCAGCGCGAGCCGCGCTTCTGCGCGTCGTCGCGGACGAAGCCGCGCCGCTCGTAGAAGGCGATCGCGGTGGTCATGTTCTCCCGCGTGTCGAGCACCACCTGCCGCGCCGTCTGCTCGCGGCAGAACGCGAGGCACGCGTCGAACAGACGCGCGCCGAGGCCGTGGCCGCGCACGTCCGGGCGCAGGTACATCTTGCGCAGCTCGTAGACGCCGGGCTCGAGGGGGAAGACGCCGGCCGTGCCCACCACCGTGCCGGCATCGTCCACCGCGACGAGGAAATGCCCGCCGCGCGTCGTGTACGAACCCGGCAGCTGCCGGACGTCGTTGTCCGTCTCGCTGCCGACGCCGAACTCGAGCCCATACTCGGCCAGCGTGTCGCGCACGACCGCCACCGCTCCCTCGACGTCGCCCTCCGTGATCGCTCGGATGGAGAAGCCCACGGGCTGAGTCTACGTGACGTCACAACCGGAGCGGCGACCATCGCGATCAGACCGCTCGATCCCGTCCTCGCGGGCTGCATGGGCATCGGCTGATCGCGCCGCCATTTGCTACGATGTCCGCTCCGATGCGCGTCCTGCACCTGCGGTCGTCGAGGGGCATCTTCGGCGCGGAGAACGTGATCCTGCAGCTCGCGGGCGAGTGCCAGCGGCGCTTCCCCGTGGCGGTGGCCGCGCTGCGCGACGCGCGCGAGCCGCACACGGAGCTGCTCGATCGCGCGGCCGCGGCGGGCCTCGAGACCCACGCCATCGACTGCGCCGGCAAGGTCGATCCGCGCACCGTCGCGCGCGTGGCGCGCCTGTGCCGGAGCGGCCGCTGGGACATCCTGCACGTCCACGACTACAAGACCATCGTCTACGGCATCCCCGCCGCGAAGCTCGGCGGCGCGCGGCTCGTCGTCACGCTGCACGGCGACACCAAGGAGAACGCGAGCGTCTCGCGCTACGAGCAGGCGTCGTTCCAGGCGCTGCGCCTCGCGCACAAGGTCGCCACCGTCAGCCAGGAGATCTACGAGCGGGTACGGGCGCTCGTGCCCGGCAAGGCCGTCTGGGTGCCGAACGGCATCGACACGGACGCGCTCCGGCGCAAGGTGACGCCGGGCCGCGACCTGCGCGTGGAGCTCGGCGTGCCACCGGACCACACGCTGGCCGTCGCCGTCGGGCGCCTGTCGATCGAGAAGGCGCACGTGACGCTCCTCGAGGCCGCCGCGCGCGTGCCGCGCCTGTTCGTGGCCATCGCCGGCACGGGCCCCCTCGAGACCGAGCTCCGCGCCAGGATCGAGGCCCTCGGGCTCGGCGCGCGGGCGCGCCTCCTCGGCGGCCGCGACGACGTGGCCGATCTATACGCCTCGGCGGATATCTTCGTGCACCCGTCTCTGCGCGAGGGGCTGCCGATGGCGATCCTCGAGGCGGCGGCGCTCTCCGCGCCGACCATCGCCTCGGCGGTCGGCGAGATCCCCGAGGTCCTCGAGGGCTGCGCGGTGGCGCTGCCTCCCCCCGGCGACGTGGTCGCGCTCGCCGATGCGCTGGCCCGCGCGACGTTCGACCCCGCGGCCGCGCGCGCGGCGGGGCAGCGGGCCCGCGCCCGCGTCGACGCCCGCTACAGCGCCGCCGCGATGGCGACGCGTTACATCGACGAGGTCTACGCGTGATCCCGATCCTGTTCCTCATCGACGAGCTCGAGACGTGGGGCGGCACCGAGCGGCACCTGCACGAGCTCACGCTCGCGATGGACCGCGATCGCTACCAGCCCCTCATCGGGGTCCTGCACGGCACCACCATCGCCGACCGCTTCACGGAGGCCGGGCTCGATGTCGTGCACCTGCCGCTCCGGCGCACCCTGCACCCCGAGGGGGCGCGCATGACCGCGCGGCTGGCCTCGCTCATGCGCGCGCGCGGCGTGCGCCTCGTCGTCACCTACCACACCTCGGCGGACATGCTCGGCCCGCCCGCCGCGGCGCTCTCGGGCGCGGCCTCGCTGTCGAGCCGGCGCGACATGGGCTTCACCAAGAAGGCCGTGCACGTGCAGATCCAGCGCCGCGTGAACCACCTGCTGTCGGGCATGGCCGCCGTCTCGAGCGCCGTGCGCGACCGCGTCGCCGAGACCGAGCGCTACCCGCGCGACCGCATCCGCGTGATCGCGAACGGCGTGGACGCTCAGCAATTCGCGCCGCGGCCACCCGGCGTGCGCGCCGCCGTGCGCGCGGACCTCGGTATTGCCGAAGGCGACATCGTCGTCGGCACGCTCGCCAACTACGATCCCATCAAGGGCTACGACCTGCTCTTCGACGCCGCCGAGCGCCTGCTCGATGCGCGAACCAACGGCGCGCGCCGCGTGCGCTTCCTCCTGCCGGGAAACGGCCCGCTCCTCGACGAGTTCCGCGCCCGCGCCGACAAGCGCCCTGGCGCCTTCGTCCTGCCGGGCAACCGCAAGGACGTGCCCGAGGTGCTCTCGGCGATGGACGTGTTCCTGCTGTCGTCGCACTCGGAGGGCTTCTCGAACGCGCTCCTCCAGGCGATGGCGTGCGCCCTGCCCTGCGTGGCGACCGACGTGGGCGGAAACCGCGAGACGCTCGACGACTCGTGCGGCACGCTCGTCCCGGCCAAGGACGCGGACGCCATCGTCCGCGCGCTCGGGCCGCTCCTCGAGTCGGCGGAGCGCCGCCGCGCGCTCGGCGACGGCGGCCGGCGCCGCGCGCAGACCGTGTTCACCAAGCGCCGCATGGTGCGCCGCTACGAGGCGCTCTTCGACGAGACGCTCGGCGAGATCGGCGCCGCCGGCGAGGCGCGCGCCAGGCCCTCGCGCCGGGCGGCCAAGGCGGGCCTCGCGATGGGCTTTCGCGCCGCGCGGCCGCTGCTGCGCCTCGCGCACAAGCCGCCGTTCCTCTGCCTCTGCTACCACCGCGTGCTGCCGGAGCTCGGCGCGGCCGATCCGTGGCTCGTCGTGGGCGCGCAGACGTTCGAGCGCCAGCTCGAGGCGCTCTCCCGGCGCTACGACTTCGTCACCGTCGAGGCCCTCGCGCGCGCGATCGCCGAGGGCGACCTCGGGGGCCGGCCGCGCTGCGCGATCACGTTCGACGACGGCTACGCGGACAACCTCGAGCACGGCCTGCCCGTCCTGCGTCGCTTCTCCGCGCCCGCCTCGATCTACGTCTCCACCGATCCCGTCGGCGGCGGCCCGGTGCTGTGGTTCGAGCGCGTCGGCGCGATCATCGAGGGCGCGTACCGGCGCGGCGCGCAGGCGAGCGCGCAGAAGGCCGCGGCCGCGGTGCTGCGCACGAGCCCCGCGCCGGGCACCGACGCGACGACCCTCGCGCGCACGCTGTGCGAGACGCTCAAGGATCTGCCCACCGCCGAGCGAGACATGCGCATAGGCGAATACGAGCGCGTGGTCGGCGCGCCCGACGCGGCCGACCTCCCGCGCTACCTGACCTGGGACGAGGTGCGCGACCTGCGGGACGCGGGCTGGGAGATCGGCAGCCACACGCGCACGCACCCGATCCTGCCGCGCACGGGCGACGCGGCCGCGGCCGACGAGATCGCGCGCTCGCGCGACGAGCTCGCGCGGGCCCTCGGGACGGCCCCGGTCGGCTTCGCGTATCCGAACGGAGACTGCGACGACCGCACCGTCGCGCTCGTCCGGAAGGCCGGCTACGCCTACGCCGTCGTGGCGATGCCCGAGCAGGCGGTCAAGGACGATCCCTTCCGCATCACGCGCCGCTGCATCAGCGAGCACAGCTCGCGCGGTTACGCGGCACCGTTCTCCGCCTCCGCGTTCCTGGCCGAGGTCGAGGGCGCGCTCGACCGGCTGCGGTAGCGCCGCTCCGCCTGCTATCCTCCGCTCGTGGCGGAGAGCGAAGGCAAGGGCAAGAAGCAGCGCAAGCTGCGCACGTTCCCGGGGCTCGAGGCGACCGACTTCCAGCACCCCGAGGACGTCACCGCCACCGAGACGCTCAAGAAGATCCCCGGCCTCGACACGATCATGTCGAAGGTCATGGAGTACGGCCTCGAGCGCGTCTACTACCTCGAGAACGTGGCCGGCAACGTGCGCGTCACGCCGCGCATGTTCAAGCGCATGCACAAGAGCCTCAAGTGGGGCTGCCAGATCCTCGGCGTCGCCGAGCCCGAGCTCTACGTGACGCTCGATCCGGTGCCGAACGCGTTCACCTTCGGCCACACGCGGCCGTTCATCGTGCTGACCTCGGGCCTCGTCGACATGCTCGACGACGAGGAGCGCTTCGTCGTCATCGCGCACGAGCTCGGCCACATCAAGTGCGACCACACGCTCTACATGCTGCTCGCGCGCAACATCGCCGCGATCGTCGCGATGATCGGCCAGGCCACGCTCGGCATCGGCAGCCTGCTCGGCTCGGGCCTCGTGCTCGCGTTGCACGAGTGGTACCGCAAGGCGGAGCTGTCGTCGGACCGCGCGGCGCTCCTGTGCGTGCAGGACATCGAGCCCTGCATGCGCACGTTCATGAAGATGGCGGGCGGCGCGACGCGCCTGTACGCCGAGATGGACTACAGCGAGTTCCTGACGCAGATCCGCGCGTACGAGGACGCGGATCGCTCGACCCTCAACAAGGCCTACAAGGCCCTCCTCACCGTCGGGCGCACGCACCCGTACCCGATCCTGCGCGGCAAGGAGCTCGACGCCTGGTACGGCACCGGCTACCGCGAGCTCACCGGGCCGCGCGGCCTGCTCGCGGAAGGCACGTGAGCAACGAGCGGCGCGGGCTCATCCCGCTGCGCAGGCCGACGGGCCTCGGCGGGCTCATCGTGCGCGCGCTGCGCCCCGGGCGCGGTGGGCCGTTCGCGAGCGCGGCGATGGGGAGCCTGCTCGAGCGCACGCTCGGCGAGGCGTTCGACGTGGCCGCCGAGCGGCGTGGGATGCTCGAGCAGATCTCGCTGCGCACGCAGTGGATCGCCGGCACCGACGAGCGCCTCGGCCGGCTCGAGGCCAGCCAGCGCGGAGACGCCCACGGCGAGCGCGATCCGCGGTTCCTGGCCGTCCTGCGCCAGCTCGTGCGGGCGGCCTTCGACGAGTCCGACGTGGAGCGCCTGCGCCTCCTGCAGAACGCCGTCGTCAACCTGCACACGCAGCGCGTGCCGCTCCCGGAGGAGGTGGCGCTGCTCGCCGAGTCCGCCGTGAGCCTGCGGCCCGGGCCGCTGCGCGCGCTGGTCGCGCTCTGCCGCGGGGCGACCTCGGACGAGGCCCTCGCGCGCGCCGCCGGTGTCCCCGACTACGCGGGCGTCAAGCTGGCCGCGGACCTCATCGCCGGCGCCTTCGCCGCGCGGTGCGGCGAGGCCCTCGCGCCCACCACCTTCGGCCGCGCCCTCTGGTCGTTCCTCGACGACACGCCCTGCTAGTTCGAACCCACATCCATACGCGAGAGCTCCGGTGCTTCGGTGCGCACCTCGAGCAACTCGTGGCTGAGCTGTGTGTCCCCCCACTTCGGCCTCCGGCCTTCGTGGGGCCCCGTGTCGTCCTCGGCACGGCCTGCGGCGACACCACGCTCGCTGCCGCTCGCCTCCTCGAGCCTCGCCTGACTGACGAACAATGCCCCGCGGAGGACTGATCTTGCGCCTCGCTGCGCTCGCCTCGGCGGTGCGTGACCGGCCTTCCGGCCCGCTGTGCTCGCCAGCATGCTGCTAGAGCACCGATCATGTTGAACCGTGTGCTGCAACGCGGACTTGCGAGCTGTCATGCGAAGAGGCTTCAGGCTCCAGGCTTCAGGCTTCGGGTCTCTGACCCGGATCCGGAGCCTGAA
>CAZQJC010000364.1:0-8011 GCA_964593795.1 uncultured Myxococcales bacterium
CCGCGGTGGACGCCACGACGGGGTGAGGCCGGGCGTGGTGTTAGGGGCCAGAAAAATCGATCGCTTGGGCCTCGCTCCCGCCCTATCCATGCGCCTTGGCAGATGTGATCAATGATCAGCCGGAGGCCGGAGTGGGGAGACACACAGCTCAGCAGCGAGTTGCTCGAGGTGCCCATCGAAGCACCGGACCCCGCGCGTATCGATGTGGGTTCGGACTACTTCTTCTTGCCGCCCTTGTCGGCTTCGCGCTGCTTGCGCGCGGTCTCGCGACGGCGCTGGATGCGCTCCTTCTTCTTCGCCTGGCGCTTCTTGCGGCGCATCTTGAGAGAGCGGCGGTTGTCGTGCATGCCCATCGTGTTATCTCCGGCTGGTCGTGAAAGATGACTAGGACGCGGGACAATAGCGGCGCGCCCCGAAAAAACAAGCCCCCAGGTCCATCGGGCGGATCCGTGCCATCCGGGGACGAGGCGCTCGTGGAGGCGCTCTGCGCCTGGTACGCGCGGGCCCGCCGCGACCTGCCGTGGCGCCGGACGCGCGATCCGTACGCGGTGTGGATCTCCGAGATCATGCTGCAGCAGACGCGCGTCGATACCGCCGGGCCGTACTTCGAGCGCTTCCTCGCCGCCTTCCCGACGGCAGAGGCGCTCGCGGCCGCGGACCTCGAGGACGTGCTCCGCCACTGGGCGGGCCTCGGTTACTACTCCCGCGCGCGCAACCTGCACGCGGCGGCGAGGCAGATCGCCGCGGACCACGGGGGCCGCCTGCCGAGCGACGACGCCGCGCTCCGCGCGCTGCCCGGGATCGGCCGCTACACCGCGGGCGCCATCCGCTCCATCGCCTTCCACCAGCAGGCCCCGCTCGTGGACGGGAACGTCGCGCGCGTGCTGTCGCGCCTGTTCGCCCTCGAGGGCGATCCAGCCACACCGGCCGGCCAGCGCGTCCTGTGGGGCCTGGCCGAGCGCCTCGTGCCCGCCGGCGCGCGTGCCTCGGCGTTCAACCAGGGCCTCATGGAGCTAGGCGCCACGGTCTGCGCGCCCCAGAAGCCGGCCTGCGAGGCGTGTCCTCTCGCCAGCATCTGTGTCGCCCGCGCCCAGGGCCGCCAGGCCGACCTCCCCCCGGCAAAGAAGGCGCGCCCCGTCCCCGATCGCACGGTGAGCGTCCTCGCCCTGTCGCGCGGTGACCTCCTGCTCGTCGCTCGCCGCCCGACCGAGGGTCTCTGGGGCGGCCTCTGGGAGCTCCCCGAGCTCCGCCACGTCTCGCCGGCTCCCGGCACGACCACGCGCCACGGCGAGGTCGTCCACCTCCTCACCCACCTGCGCATCACCTTCGTCCTCCACGCCGCTCCGGCTCCCCGTAAACCCATCCGCCTGAGCGAATACATCGACCAGCGCTGGCTCACGCGCGCCGAGCTCGAGAGCGGTACCGTGCCGCTGTCCACCGCCGCCCGCCGCGTCCTCGCCCTCCTGCCCTGATATCCTCCGCTCTCCATGCACGGTTCCCCCACGCTCGACGAGGCCCTCGAGGGTCTGCCCCCCGACCTGCGCCACAGCCCCCTGTTCTCGGCGGACCTCGCGCCCGTACCGCAGCGGCGTCGCAACTGGACCACCTACAACTTCGCCGCGCTGTGGATCTCGATGGCCCACTGCATCCCCACGTACATGCTCGCCGGCGGCCTCATCGCCGTCGGCATGAACTGGTGGCAGGCCTTGCTGACCATCGGCCTCGGCAACGTCATCGTGCTCCTGCCGATCCTGGCGAACGCGCATCCGGGCACGAAGTACGGCATCCCGTTCCCCGTCCTCGCGCGCGCCTCGTTCGGCACCTCGGGCGCGAACGTCCCGGCGGTGCTGCGCGCGATCGTCGCGTGCGGCTGGTTCGGCATCCAGACCTTCATCGGCGGCGAGGCGGTCAAGACGTTCATCGAGGCCGTGTGGCCGGGCTACGCGCACCTCGGCGGCGGCGCGGCGATCCTCGGCCTCTCGCTCCCCTCGGCGATCACCTTCCTCGCGTTCTGGGGCCTGAACATCTACATCATCTACCGCGGCATGAACGCCGTGCGGGTGTTCGAGAACTGGGCCGCGCCCATCGTCCTCGTCTTCGCGGCCGCGCTCCTCTACTGGGTCGTCAGCCGCGCCGGCGGCGTCGGCCCGATGCTCACGCAGCCCAGCAAGTTCTCCACGTTCGGCGAGTTCTGGAAGGTCTTCGTCCCCTCCCTGACCGGCATGATCGGCTTCTGGGCGACGCTCTCGCTCAACATCCCGGACTTCACGCGCTACGGGCGCGGGCAGCGCGAGCAGATGATCGGTCAGACCCTCGGCCTTCCGACGACCATGATCGCGTTCTCCGCCATGGGCGTCGTCATCACGAGCGCGTCGATGGCGATCCTCAAGGGCGCGGACGCCTCGAAGCTCTGGGATCCGGTGTTCCTGCTCTCGCAGCTCACGAGCTCCACGGCCCCGGCGGGCCTGTCCGCGCCGCTCATCGAGTCGGCGGGCCTGCGCACGGTGGTGGCGGTGGTCGCGCTCTTCGGCGTGGGCGTCGCGACGGTCTCGGTCAACATCGCCGCGAACGTCGTCTCCCCTGCGAACGACTTCGCCAACCTCGCGCCGCGGCGGATCAGCTTCCAGACCGGCGGCCTCATCACGGGCGTGCTCGGCATCCTCATGATGCCGTGGAAGCTGCTCGCGAGCGCCGACGCGTACATCTTCAACTGGCTCATCGGCTACTCGGCGCTGCTCGGGCCGATCGCGGGCATCATGATCGCCGACTACTTCGTGCTGCGCGGCCGCGACCTCGAGGTGGCGGACCTCTACCGCCCGAACGGCCGCTACGCGGGCACGAACCCGGTGGCCCTCGTCGCCCTCGTGGCGGGCGTCCTGCCGAACCTGCCGGGATTCCTGTCGTCCGCGAAGATCGTCACCGGCCTGCCGGCCTTCTTCGACGCGATCTACCCGTACGCGTGGTTCAGCGGCTTCGCGATCGCCGGGGCGATCTACCTGGCCGGCATGCGCGGGCGCGCGCGCTGACCGCGGCCGCGTGCAAGAGGGGCTGCGGCGCGCAACGCCAGCAGCCCGTTACGGCTTGGGAACGCCGTTCGTCGGGGCGCCCGCCATCAGCGGGTCCCTCGGGCCGCCCGGGCGCGAGTCGTTCACGCGCTCCTTGAGCTCCTTGCCGACCTTGAAGAACGGCAGGCGCTTGGGCCGCACCTCGACCGGCGAGCCCGTCCGCGGGTTCCGGCCCTCGTAGGCCTTGTAGGAGCGGATCTCGAACGATCCGAACCCGCGGATTTCGATGCGCTCTCCGGTCTTGAGCGCATTCTCCATGCTCGCGAAGATCACGTTGACGATCTGCTCGGCGCGCCCCTTGGGCGTCTTGAGCTTGTCCGCCACGATCTCCACGAGGTCGGACTTCGTGATTACGCGGTCTTCGTCTCGCTCGCGCACCAGACGAGGCTAGGGCAGAGTGCCCGAATCGTCAAGAGAGCTGAGCGCTTAGGGGGGCAGAAGGCCGAATTGGCGGCCTTTTTGCCGCTGCGGACAAGGAATCAGGGGGTTCGGAGTCGCGCAGGGGGCCTGCGACGGCACCGCCTGCGCCCGGCACGAAGCAGCAGGGGGTCGGCGGTGGCGGGCACCGAGCCGGCCACACGTCGGCCAGCGCCGGCTCAGCGCCGGCTAGCGTTCGCTGTGCTCGCCGAACACTCTCCGCAGGCGGTCCGCGATCTCGCCGAGCGTGGCCTCCGCCTTCACGGCGGCCAGGATCCGCGGCACGACGTTCTCGGGCCCGCGCGCGGCGCGCTCGAGGTCGGCGAGCGCCGCGTCGGTCCGGCTCTGGTCCCGGCGGGCCCGGAACGCCCGGAGCCGCTCGGCCCGCCGCTTCTCCACCGCCGCGTCGAGCTTGTGCAGCGCCGGGGGCTTGTCGTCCGCGGTCACGAACTCGTTCGTGCCGACGACGATCCGGCGCTTCTCCTCGACGGCGCGCTGGTGCTCGTACGCGCGCCGCTCGATCTCGCGCTGCGGGAACGCCTGCTCGATCGCCGCGACCATGCCCCCGAGCTCGTCGATGCGCCGGAGGTAGTCCTCGGCGCCGCGCTCGATCTGCGTCGTCAGCGACTCCACGGCGTAGGAGCCGGCGAGCGCGTCCACGAAGTCGGCCGCGCCCGACTCGTGGGCGATGACCTGCTGCGTGCGCAGCGCAAGGAGCGCCGAGTCCTCGGTCGGCAGCGACAGCGCCTCGTCGTAGGCGTTCGTGTGCAGCGACTGCGTGCCCCCGAGCACCGCCGCGAGCGCCTGGATCGTCGTGCGCACGACGGTGTTGAGCGGCTGCCGCGCCTGCAGCGTCGAGCCTGCCGTCTGCGTGTGGAACCGCAGCATCTGCGAGCGCGGATCCTTGGCCCCGAAGCGCTCCTTCATGATGCGCGCCCAGAGGCGACGGGCCGCGCGGAACTTCGCGACCTCCTCGAGGAAGTTGTTGTGCCCGTTGAAGAAGAACGCCAGGCGCGGCGCGAAGTCGTCGACGTCGAGCCCCGCGTCCACCGCCGCCTTGACGTAGGCGACGCCGTCACCGAGCGTGAACGCGACCTCCTGCACCGCGTCGCATCCGGCTTCGCGGATGTGATAGCCGCTGATCGAGATGGTGTTCCACTTCGGCACCTCGGCCTTGCAGAACGCGAAGACGTCGGTGGTGATGCGCATCGACGGGCGGGGCGGGTAGATGTACGTCCCGCGCGCCATGTACTCCTTGAGGATGTCGTTCTGGATCGTGCCGCCGAGCTTGTCCCTTCCCACTCCGCGCTCGTCGGCGACCGCGACGTAGAGCGACAGCAGGATCGCCGCCGTCGAGTTGATCGTCATCGACGTCGTGAGCTGCTCGAGGGGTAGCTCGTCGAGCAGCTCGCGCATGTCCTCGATCGAGGAGATCGCGACGCCGGTGCGCCCGACCTCGCCGAGCGCGCGCGGGTGGTCCGAGTCGAGGCCCATCTGCGTCGGCAGATCGAACGCGACCGAGATGCCCGTCTGCCCCTGCGACAGCAGGAACTTGTAGCGCTTGTTCGACTCGGCCGCGGTGCCGAAGCCCGCGTACTGCCGCATCGTCCAGAGGCGCGCGCGGTACATCGTGTCGTGCACGCCCCGCGTGAACGGGTACTCCCCGGCCTGGCCGAGGTCGCGCGCCGGGTCGAAGCCGAGCGCCGCGAGCGACGCGGCGTCGTAGCGCGCCTCGATCTCGAGGTCCGCGTCCGTCGCGAAGCGCGGCTTGCGCAGCTTCTCCTTCTTCACCTTGGTCGTCTTCTCGGCGTCGGTCTTCCCTGGCTTCTCGCTCATACCGTCATCTCCGGGGGCGTGCCCTGGACGATCAGCCTGGGCTCGGTGAGGTCCTGGATCTCCTCGACGGTGACGCCGGGGGCGCGCTCGAGGAGCAGAAGGCCGCGGGGCGTGACGTCGAGGACCGCGAGGTCCGTGATGATGCGGCTGACGACGCCGACGGCCGTCAGCGGGAGCGAGCACGTGTGCAGGATCTTGCGGTCGACCTTGCTCCCGTCCCGTCGCGCCGAAGGCGCGCGATCGCCAGCAGGTCGCGCGACATGCTCCATCATGACGACCACGCGGCGGGCGCCCGCGACGAGGTCCATCGCGCCGCCCATGCCCTTGACCATCTTGCCGGGGATCATCCAGTTCGCGAGGTCGCCGGTCGCGGAGACCTGCAGCGCGCCGAGGAAGCACGCGTCGACGTGGCCCCCGCGGATCATCGCGAAGGACTCGGCCGACGAGAAGAACGCCGTGCCGGGCAGGGCCGTGATGGTCTCCTTGCCCGCGTTGATGAGATCGGGATCTTCTTCGCCCTCGAGCGGGTAGGGCCCGATGCCGAGCATGCCGTTCTCCGACTGCAGGACGACGTCCATGCCCGCAGGGATGTAGTTCGCGACCAGCGTGGGGATGCCGATCCCGAGGTTGACGTAGAAGCCGTCGCGCAGCTCCGCGGCGGCGCGCATCGCGATCTGCTCGCGTGAGAGCGCCATGACTAGTGCTGCCCGTCAAGAGTTGTACGGCATTCGAGCATGACGCGCTCCTCGGCTTGCCAGGAGAAAGCAGCACTCGCGCCCGCGGAGCGGGCGCAAGATGAACACCTAGTGCCGCTCGTCGGCCCCGCTGGATTCTGCTGGGTCACGCGCAGCACTAGGTATCTCGTTTGCTCGCGCTCCGCGCTCGCGAGTGCCGCGTGCACGATGGGCGCAGGTCTTCGCCCCGAACCGAATACGGTCACACTATTGACGAGCGGCACTAGGCCCTGGCCTTTCTGACCGTCCGCTTCTCGATGGGCTTTTCGTAGCCGGTGCCCTGGAAGATGCGCTGCACGTAGATGCCGGGCGTGTGGATCTGGTCGCCCTCGAGCACGCCCGGCTCGACGAGCTCCTCGACCTCCGCGATCGTGATGCGGCCCGCGGCCGCCATCATCGGGTTGAAGTTGCGCGCGGTCTTCCGGTAGACGAGGTTGCCCCACTTGTCCCCGCGCCACGCCTTGACGATCGCGAAGTCGGCGCGCAGCGCGGTCACGAGGACGCACTTCTTCCCGTCGAAGTCGCGCACCTCCTTGCCCTCGGCGACCGGCGTGCCGTAGCCCGTCGGGGTGAAGAACGCCGGGATGCCCGCGCCGCCCGCGCGGATGCGCTCGGCGAGCGTCCCCTGCGGGCACAGCTCCACCTCGAGCTTGCCCTCGAGGTACAGGCGCTCGAACGTCTTGTTCTCACCGACGTAGCTCGAGATCATCTTCCTGACCTGACCAGCTGCCAGGAGCACGCCGAGGCCCTTGTCGTCGACGCCGCAGTTGTTCGAGACGATGGTGAGGCTCTTCGTGCCCTTGCGATGGATGGCGCGGATGAGGTTCTCCGGGTTGCCGCAGAGGCCGAAACCGCCGGACATCACGGTCATGCCGTCCGCGAGGTCCCGGAGCGCCTCGTCGGCGTTCGCGACCGTCTTGTTCATGGGCGGACCCTAGCGCGTGGGGCCAAGGAAAGAGAAGCGCAGAAACGACGCACCGCGTCGTCACCCCCGTGGGGCGGACGCGGAGTCTGGATGGCAGGGGTGCGCGGAGGAGCTACTTGCGGGCAGGTGCCGGCTTGCCGGGCTCGCCGAAACCGGCGAACAGCTCGGCCGCGCTCGGCGTCGACTTGCGCGACTCCACGGCCTTGCGCTTGCGGCCCATGTTCTTGTGCGAGCGGGCTCGCTTGAGCTCCGACGCGCGGGTGTTCGATGCCATGTCTCCGACTCCTGTAGAGCCCGCCGGTGCGCGGGGAACCGAGCAGATACGCGATCCTCCCGGCCTCTGTCAAGGACGAGAAGATCCGTTCCCGCTCCCGTTCCGGCCCGCTGCGGCAGTAGCGCACGCGCCCCCACAGGGGGCGCGCTTGACAGGTTAAGCGGCCGAAACCTAAGATCGCACGTCGCCTAGGAGTGTCCATCGCCCATGTCCCGCCTCGGTGAGCTCCTCGTCCGTCAGAACCTGATCACCCTCCAGCAGCTCCAGAAGGCGCAGGAGGATGCAAAGAAGTCGGGGGGCCGCCTCGGCCTCTCCCTGCAGAAGCTCGGCTTCATCGGCGAGCAGGCCCTGACCGACTTCCTCGCGCGCCAGTACGGCGTGCCCGCCATCAACCTCGCAGACTTCGAGATCGATCCCGAGGTCATCAAGCTCATCCCGAAGGAGGTCGCCCGGAAGCACCTCTGCATCCCGATCAACCGCGCCGGATCGTCGCTCATCGTGGCGATGTCCGACCCCTCGAACATCTACGGCATCGACGACCTCAAGTTCCTCACGGGCTACAACATCGAGGTCGTCGTCGCCGGCGAACAGGCGATCCAGGACGCGATCGTCCGCCACTACGAGGTCAAGACCGCCACCACGCCCGACGGGCAGCCGCTCCGCGAGATCTCCTACGAGGAGGTCATGGAGGGCTTCGACGAGGGCGAGATCGACTTCACGATGGACGACGCGGGCGGCGACAACATCGTCGACCTCGAGA
>CAZQJC010000365.1:0-26350 GCA_964593795.1 uncultured Myxococcales bacterium
GAACGCTGACCCTGACCCAGGACGTCATCAAGGTCGGCAAGCTCAGCTCGTCGCACCTGCGCATCGATGACGACGACGGGGTGTCGCGCATGCACGCGGTCATCGAGGTGACGGGGGCCGACGAGGTCCACATCATCGACCTCGGCTCGACGCGCGGCACCATCGTCAACGGCCAGAAGGTCAACAAGGCGCGCCTCAAGAGCGGGGACGAGATCCAGCTCGGCGAGACGCGTGTGCAGGTCGCCATCGGCGCCGCCGAGATGGCCGACGAGGCCACCCAGGTGAGCGCGCCGCCGAACGGCAGCACGCTGACCTCCACGCCCGCCGTGCCGGCGTCGGCCGCCGCGGTGCTCTCGCAGATGCCGAGCATGCCCGATCGTGGGGTGGCGGGCGCCGCAGCGCCCCTCCCGCCCGCGCCGCAGAGCGGGCCGTTCCCGACCATGCAGCCGCCGCCTCCCGCGGCTCCGGCCTACCAGCCGCCCGCGCCGGCGTTCAGCGCGCCCGCGCCGGCTCCGTACGTGCCTGCCGCCGCCGCGCCGATGCCCTCGCCGTTCGCGGCTCCGGCGGCTCCGCCGTCGGTGGCCCCGGCGGTGGTCGTGCAGCAGGACTACCAGAACCAGGCCGCGATGGCGCTCAACCTCGACGACGTCGAGGTGCGCGACGGCTCGCGCGCGATCGAGGTGACGGTCCTCAACCAGGACGAGGTCGCCGACGTCCGTCACTTCACGAACCCCCAGTCGGGCGCTGTGACGGGCGCGACCAAGGGCTTGCTCGCCGCTGCGGGCCTCTCGATCCTTGGCTCGCTGGTGGTCTTCTTCTGGACGCTGAGCGTCGCGTCCAAGGAAGTCGCCCAGATGGAGGCCTGGGAGAAGGCCGGCAACGAGCGCTCCAAGTTCATGGGGCGCGTGAAGATCTCGCCCGCCATCGACTTCGCGACGATCGCGCTCTTCGCGTTCGGCATCGGCGGCATCCTCGTCGGCCTGCGTCGCCGCGCGGACGAGATGGTGCCGCGCGACTACACCATCGGGCCAGGCGGTGTGTTCAAGCTCGCGCCGGAGCAGGTGCCGTCGCCCGCGTTCCCGCTCGTGCAGTCCACGGGCGTGGACTACGCGCTCAACTTCGCGCCGAACATGCGCGGTGAAGTGCGCATGCCGGACGGCTCGACGACGCCGGTCCAGAACCTCCGCAGCCCCTGGCAGATCCCGCAGGGCGCGAAGGTGTCGGTCGATCTCGACACCGTGCGCTTCCTCGTGCAGTCGGTGCCGCCGCCCAAGAAGCACCCGGTGCCGGTGCTCGCGATGCAGTGGGCCGAGCAGGTCTACACGGGCGGCTCGGCGGTCGCGCACGCGCTCTTCCTCGTGCTGGTGTTCTCGATCCCGCCCGACGCCAAGTCGCTCTCGCTCGACATGCTGTCGAACGACAACCGCTTCGCCAAGTACCTGACCAAGCCGCCCGAGGAGAAGGACGAGGAGATCCCGGAGTTCCTCAAGAAGAAGGGCCCCGAGGACCAGGGCGGCAAGGGCAAGCGCCACAAGGGCGAAGAAGGCAAGATGGGCAAGAAGGACTCGAAGAACAAGTCGGGTCTCTATGGCCTCAAGGGTCCGAAGGACAACCCGGATCCGCACCTCGCCAAGCAGCTCGCGGAGGAGCAGGCGAAGAACGCCGGTATCCTCGGCCTCCTCAAGAAGCAGGAGGGCTCGCACATCGCGTCGATCTTCGGGCGCGACTCGGCCCTCGGTTCGGATGCGGAGAACGCGCTCGGCGGGCTCATCGGCAATCAGGTGGGCGAGGCCAACGGCAACGGCGGCCTCGGGCTCATCGGCACCGGCCGCGGCGGTGGTGGCACGGGCGAGGGCACGATCGGCCTCGGCAACCTCGGCACCATCGGCAAGGGCGGCGGCGGCGGCAACGGCTCGGGCTACGGCCGCGGCGCCGGCGGGCTCGGCGGTCGCAAGGCGCGCGCCCCGGACATCATCCCTGGTACGGCGAACGTGCGCGGCTCGCTCGACAAGGAGATCATCCGCCGCGTCATCCGCAAGCACATCAACGAGGTGCGCTTCTGCTACGAGCAGCAGGCGATGAAGAACCCCAAGCTCGAGGGCAAGGTCACCGTGAACTTCACGATCTCGCCCGAGGGCGCGGTCGTCAGCTCCGCGGTGCAGGCCTCGACGCTCGGCAACGCCACGGCGGAGAACTGCATCGCCCAGGCGGTCCGTCGCTGGTCGTTCCCGAAGCCCCAGGGCGGCGGCATCGTGCAGGTCAGCTACCCGTTCGTCCTCAAGATGTCCGGCGATTGACCGCGCCTTGCGGCGCGGTCAACAGCTAGCGCCCTTGCGGCTCGCTTCGCACGCCTCGGTTCCATCGACGCGGCGTCGCGCATCAATCTCGCTTGCGCCTGCCACCGCTCCTGCGGGCAGAATCCCGACCACCAAGATGGCGATCGAGGCGCTGGCCTCTGTTATGTTCGGCCCGCAGCCGCCGTTCGGCGGCGAAAACATGACCTGGAGAGATTGATGTCGAAGCGTGTCCTCGTCGGAATGCTCATGCTCGGCCTCTGCGCGTGCGGGCAGCAGCGGAACAAGTCCATCGACGTCATGAACCAGGGCGTCTCCGCGTTCAACAACAAGCTCTACGACTCGGCGGAGAAGAAGTTCGAAGAGGCGATCCGCATCGACCCGACGAACGACCACGCCCACCAGAACATGGGCAAGCTCTACCAAGAGACGAAGAAGTGGGACAAGGCGGCGGACGCCTTCAACGAGGCGCTCAAGTACGACCCGTCCAACGCGCAGCTCCACTACGACCTCGGCTGGTCGCTCGCCGAGGCCAAGAAGACGGACATGGCGGAGAAGGAGCTGCGCAAGGCCGTCGAGCTCAACGCGTCGCTCTTCAAGGCGCACTTCCGCCTCGGCGAGATCCTGCGCACCGCCGAGAAGTGGAAGGAGGCCGACGCGGCCTACCGCAAGTCGATCGAGATCAACCCGCGCTTCTCGATGGCGTACGTGCAGATGGGCTTCATGTACCTGCTGTTCGACGGCGAGGACCTCGCGAAGCCCGCGCAGCAGGTGTTCGAGAACGCGGTGGTCGCCAACGAGGGCGACGGAGAGGCGTGGTACGGCCTCGGCCTCGCGCTCGCGCAGCAAAACGAGCACGACAAGGCGATCGAGGCGTTCCGCAAGGCGGTCACGAACAAGGCGCCGAACCCGGAGCTCAAGTACAACCTCGCGCAGTCGCTCGCGGCCAAGGGCGACAAGGCGGGCGCGAAGAGGGAGCTCTCGGAGTTCATCCAGCTCCACGGCGCCAAGGCCGGCGCCGATCTCGTCAAGGCCGCGAACGACCTGTCGTACGCGCTCGACGCGCAGTAGCGCGGACGCCGCTCGCAAGCCTGGCGCTCAGGGCGTCGGGCCCTCTGGATCTCCGACGTCGTAGAGCACCTTCCAGCGCCCCGCGCTGTCCTTCTGCCAGATCGTCACGTACGCGCCGCGCGCGAGCTCCGCTCCGCTGCGCAGGCGCCGGAAGCGCCCCACGGTGAAGCCGAGATCGCCGGCGGCGGAGAGGCCGCTCGCGATCGGGGTCCACTCGAGCCGACGGGCGGGGTCGGCCAGGAGCTCCTGCATCGCCGCGCGAATGGCCGCGTGGCCCTCGATCCGCTCGGGACCGGCGCCCATCGCGCCGTGGGCGTGGAACGCCTCGACCCAGGCCGTAAGGCCGCGCCGACCGACGTCCTCGGCGAAGCGCCGGTCCGCGTCCTCGAGCTCGGGGGCGGAGGCGACGGGAGCCGCCTGGTAGGCGAAGTCGAGCGCGCGCGCGGCGCTCCATACGCGGGCCACCACGCGACGGGTCGCCCGGTCGTCGGCGCGGGCGTAGCGGACGTGTTGCGGGAAGTCGTGCGCGGGGTTCGAGAAGGTGGCCGCGTCGGGCTCGCCAGCGGCCTGGCCGAAGCGCACGACGGGGGCCCCGAGGGGGCGGGCGTCGAGCGCGAGGGCGTTCCCCTGGCGGCTGATGATCAGCACCTCCCACTCCACGGTGCGGCCGGCACGTGTCGTCATCCCCACGCCGAAGAGGGCGTCCCCCGCCGCGGTCCAGTGCTCGTGCGTGCCACCGTCGGCGCTCGTCCAGTGGCCCGCGAGCCAGGCCACCGGTGCGACGTCGGGGTGGGTGACGACGGAGGCGCCTCCGAGCGAGGTGACGTCGCGCGGGGACGCGACGGCGGCTGGTGTTGGGGCCTGCTCCGCCGCGGTGGCAGGGGCGGCGGCGGGTGGATGGCTCGCGCAGGCGGCGAGCGGCAGGAGGAGCAAGAGGACGCGGCGCATGGCGGGGAGCAGAACACGAGTGGGAGCACGAGCACGAGCTCGAGTACGAAACGCGGGAACCGGTGCGGGGACGGGCTGTCTATTGAACCGAGCGCGAGAGATTCACCGCGCTCGAAGCGAGTGGTCGCGCGGGGCGCTGTGCCGGTGGTGCGGCGCGCGCGGCTCGAACGAGAAGCCCTGAAGGAGGCAGCGATGCAGCGGGATTGGTCTGGCCCGAAGGTCGAGGTGTGCCCGGCGTACGCGGCGCTCGGCGATGTCGAGCGCGCGGACGCGCGGGCGATCGAGGTCGTCGCGATGGTCGAGGAGGAAGTGGTGTGCGTGCGGCACCTCGAGGTCGGCGCGCCGCGGCCCGCGCCGTGGCGTCCGGCGGCGGTCGTCGCGGGGATCGCGATCGCCGCTGCGCTCGCGATCGGCGCGATCGCGCTGCGTGCGGCGGCGCGCGGCGAGCGCTTGCCGGTGGCGCTCGATCCGGTCGCGCTCCTCGTGCTGGCCTTGGCGATCGTGGCGACGGCGGTCGCGCTGCGGCGCCGCGCGGACGCGCGCACCGTCCCGCGCTTCGAGCTCGGCCCGAGCGCCGACTTCGCGCTCGCCGGCGTGCAGGCGCCCATCCCGCTCGTCGAGGTCGATCCCGAGCCGGTCCTCACGGTGCCCGCGGGGGGCCGCGTGGTGGCTCTCCGCGAGGCGGCAGCGCCCGAGGCGCTCCTCGGGCCGGTGCGCACGCGCGTGGCCGCCGGTGTCAGGTACACGGTGGACGTGGGGCCCGCGCGCTTCCTCGTCACGTCGGTGCCGGCGCCGAGGCGCCATGCCCCGCCGGTGCTCGCGTTCGGCCCGGGGCTCCGCGCGTTCACCGGGGGCTCCGCGGTCGTTCACGCGATGCTGCTCGGCATCCTGTTCCTCGTGCCGCCGAGCGCGGCGATGCTGACCGGCGACACCATGGACAGCTCGCGCTTCTCGCTGCCCACGCGCACGATCCCGATCAACGTCGAGGAGATCCTCGCGAAGTACGGCAAGGAGCGCGCACCCACCACGGGTGGACAGAGCGCGTCGGCCGAGGGCGGCAAGGGCGGCAAGGGGAAGCCCGCGCCGGTCGGCGGATCGCCGGTGAAGTCGGCGCCGGGGCGGGCAGCGCGGCCCATGCCCATCTACGACCCGCGCACGAGCGGCATCCTCGGCCTCTTGCAGAAGCAGGAGGGCACGAACGTCGGCTCGCTGTTCAGGCGCGGCAGCGCGCTCGGCGACGACGCGCTCGCGGCGCTCGACGGCATGGGCGGGCACACCAGGGCCGACGGCCTCGGCGACGGCGGCGACGCGTACGGCGTCAAGGGCCCCGTGCCGGGCTGGGGACCAGGGGCGGGCGGCAAGGCGTTCGAGCTCGGCGAGTACAGCACGGGACCAAAGGGCGGGCGCCGCGGCGGGCCCGTGGCGGCGCTCACGCGGGGGCCAGCCACCGGACCCGAGGTGATCATCGATCCGATCCTCGAGCTCAAGGGCGGCCTCGACAAGGACCTCATCCGGCGCACCATCCGCAAGCACGTCAACGAGGTGAAGTTCTGCTTCGAGCGCGCGGTCGAGCGCGATCGGTCGATCGATCACGGGCGCGTCGTCGTCGAGTTCACCATCCTGGCCGACGGGCGTGTGGCGAGCGCGCACGCTGCGCAGTCGTCGTTCGCGTCGACAGCCGTCGGCGGCTGCATCGCCGGCGCGGTGCAGCGCTGGGAGTTCCCCACGTCGCACGGCGTCTCGATCGTGAGCTACCCGTTCCGCCTCGCCCTGTCCGAGTAGTCAGCTGGCGAGGAAGTCGCGGATGGCGGCGGCGGTGGGCGCGGGATCGTCGAGGTGCGCATGGTGGCCGCCCGGGACGTGCGCGACGCGCAGGTCGGGCACGAGCGCGGTCAGGGCGGCGAAGGCCTCCTCGGGGATGGGCATGCCCGCCGCCGGGCGTACCAGCAGCGACGGGCAGCGGATGCGCGCGAGGAACGCCTCGACGTGCGCGCGAGAGAGGCGAAGCGGCGAGGTGCCGCGCAGGCGCGGGTCGGACGCGAAGCTCGCGCCGCCCTCGTCCACCCGGATCGCGCGGGGGGCGAGCGCGGCGGCGCCGGCCTCGGTGAGCTCGCTCCGGGCGCGAGCGAAGCGCTGCGCGGCCTCCTCGAACGACGCGTAGCGCCGCGCGGCGGGCGCGGGCGCGAGGTGCTCCGTGATCGCCGTGGCGAGCCGGGCCGGCGCGTCGGCGGGCTCCGTCATCCCAGGGGCGAGACCATCGAGCAGCACGAGGCGCAAGACGCGCTCGCCGAGGCTCGCGGCGAGCAGGCTCGCGACGCCCGCGCCCATCGAGTGCCCCATCAGCACGAAGCGGTCCCAGCCGAGCGCGGCGACGGCGGCGGCCACGTCGAGCGGCCAGTCCACGAAGTGGTAGCGCGCGCCGGCGGGGCGATGGTCGGAGCGGCCGTGGCCGGGCAGGTCGAGCGCGACGAGGCGCAGCCCGGGCAGGAGCGGCGCGAGGCGGTCGAAGCTCGCGGCGCTGTCGAGCCAGCCATGCAGCGCGAGCACCCGCGGCCCGTCGGCGGGTCCGTGCGCGCGCGCGGCGAGCTCGAGGCCCGGCACGGAGAGGCGCAGCTCCTCGGGCGCGCTCGACATGCGACATCATAGTCCGAACCCGATCGGGTCCGCGTGAGCCGCGAGATGCGCGGGTCGCGTGCGGCCTCGCCCGCCTGCCTCGGGTACGATGAGGCGTGCGGCTCTACCGCCCCGAGGTGCTCGATGCGTGCGCGTTCGTGCGCGCGGAGGCGGGGCTGCTTGCCGCGGCGGCGCTGGGGCAGGCGGCGCTCCTCGTCACCCCCCTCGACGGGGAGACCCTGCTGCGCGGCAGGCACCAGCGCGCCACCGCCGAGCCCACGGACGGGGCGCGCCTCGCGCGGCGGCTCGGGGGCGGCCAGGCGGCGCTCGTGGGGCGCGGCTCGGTGGGCCTTGCGCTCGCGCTGCCGCGCGCGGATGCGCTCTCGGCGGGCGAGCGCTTCGGGCCCGAGCGCGTGGTGAACCGCCACGTTCGGGGCCTGCTGCGAGGCCTGTCGCGCCTCGGTACGCCCGCCCGCTACCTCGGTCGTGACAGCGTGCGCGTCGGTCCCCACGCGGTCGCGCTCGTGTCGCAGGACGGCGCGGCGGCGGGGGCGGTGCTGTTCGAGGCCATCGTGGGCGCGGGGCGGCCGCCGGTCTCGCCCACCGGAACGGGCCAGGAAGCCTGGGCATCGCTCGAGGTCGCGCCCGCGCGCGCCGTGGAGCGAATCATATCTGGATATGCAGATGTGTCGGGCGCGCCGTTCGAGCCCGGCGGTGCGCTGCCCGAGGGGCCGGAGCCGGGCGCGCCTCTCCCCGGGCGCTACGTGGTCCGGCCGATCGCGATCGGGCGGCTCGAGGCGTGCGTCCGGCTCGCCGGGGGGCGCATCGCGGCCGCGTCGTTCGCGGGAGACCTGATCGCACCGGCGAGCTGGCTCGAGGCCACCTGCGCTGCCCTCGAGGGCTGCGCGCCGACCGAGCGCGACGTGCGCGCCGTGGTCGCGGGCACCCTCGAGCGAGCCGACGCGGCGCTCCTCGGTGTGCTACCCGAGGACCTCGTCCTGGCGGTGCTGGGCGCCGCAGCGGAGCAGACATGACCTGGGATCCGAGCGTGTACGAGCGATTCGCGCGCGAGCGCAGCCTCCCTTTCTTCGATCTCGTCGGGCTCGTGCGGCCCGGGCTCGAGATGCGCGTCCTCGATCTCGGGTGCGGCACCGGGGCGCTGACGCGCGTGCTCCACGAGCGCACCGGCGCGCGGCAGACCCTCGGCATCGACAGCTCTGCGGAGATGCTCGAGCGCGCGGAGGCGCACCGCATCCTGGGCCTGTCGTTCCAGCAGGCGGACATCGCGACGTTCTCGCCCGAGCGGCCGGTGGACCTCGTGCTGTCGAACGCCGCGCTGCACTGGCTCGACGATCACCCCGCGCTCTTCCCGCGCCTCTTCGCGATGGTCGCGCCCCGAGGGCAGCTCGCCGTGCAGATCCCGGCCAACGACGACGGCGTCGCGCACCGCGTCGCGGCCGAGGTCGCGGCCGAGGCGCCGTTCTCCGAGGCGCTCGGAGGGTTCGTCCGCCGGAGCAGCGTGCTCTCGCCGGCCGGGTACGCGGAGCTCCTCCACGCCGTCGGCTTCCGCCACCAGCACGTGCGCCTGCAGGTCTACCCGCACGTGCTCGACGATCCGGATCAGGTGGTCGAGTGGGTCCGCGGGACGCTCCTCCTCGCCTACAGCGAGCGCCTCGATGCGCCCACCTACGAGGCGTTCCTGGCGCGGTACCGCGCGCGGCTCGCGGAGGTCCTCGGCCCGGCCCGGCCCGTGTTCTTCCCCTCTCCGCGCATCCTCCTCTGGGCACAGCGCTAGAATCAGGGCATGAGACCCTCGAAGCTCTCGGAAGACGCACTCGGTGACTGGCTCGCGCTGCACCCGGCGTGGCGCCTCGACGGACAGAAGCTCCTGCGCGAGCTCAAGCTGCCGGACTTCGTCCGCGCGTTCGGCTTCATGGCGCAGGTGGCGCTCGTGGCCGAGCGCATGAACCACCACCCCGAGTGGTTCAACGTCTACGGGACAGTCCGCGTCCACCTCACGACGCACGACGCGGGCGGCATCACGGAGCTCGATACGCGGCTCGCGGAGCACATGGACTCCATCGCGGCGCGCTTCGGGCACGACGTGGGATGACGCGGGCGCTCGCCGCGTGGGCGCTCGTCGTGTGCGCGTGCCTCTGCGGGCGCGCGCACGCGGGCGCCGATCCGGCCGACGGGCGCGGCCGGGCCGGCACGCTCCTCGACGAGGGGCGCCGCCGGTTCGAGGCGGGTGACGCGCGCGGCGCGCTCGAGCGCTTCGAGGCCGCGTACGCGGCGTACCCGAGCCCGCGCATCCTGTACAACCTCGGCTACGCGCTCGCCCGCGTGGGGCGTCAGGCCGAGGCGGCGCAGACGCTCGATCGCTTCCTGCGCGAGTGCGCCACCGACGTGGAGGTGAGCGAGGACCGCCGGCGGAACGCGCGCGACGAGCTCAAGGCCCTCGTGGCGCGGATCGGCCGCATCGAGCTCCTCGGGGCGCCTCCGACCGCGCGGGTGCGCGTGGACGGCGCGCGGCTCGCCGAGGTGCCGCCGCCGCGCTTCGTCTACGTCGCGCCGGGCCCGCACCAGGTGGAGATCGAGGTGGACGGCTTCCAGCCGCTGTCGTTGCCCGTCGAGGCAGCAGCCGGCGGCCGCGCGCCGCTCGCGGTCAAGCTCGAGCCGGTCGCAGCCGCGCGGGCCGCACCGGCGCCCCGGGCCCCGGACGCGCCGGCCCCGGCGGCGCAGGCGCCGCGTGGGCGGGTCTGGACGTGGGTCGCAGGCGGGCTCGGCCTCGCGCTCGCGGGGACGGGCGCGGCCGTGGCGCTCTCGGCGCGCGCGGACTTCGACGAGTACCAGCGCACGACGTCGGGGGCGCGCTTCGACGAGCTGCGCGACTCGATCCCCGGCAAGGCCACGGCGGGCAGCGTGCTGCTCGGCACCGGCGCGGCCGCGCTCGCGGGGGCGGTGGCGCTGTGGTTCCTCGAAGGGCGCACCGAGCGCGTGGCCCTCGTGCCCGCGGGCACCGGAGTGGCGCTCGTCGGCCGGTTCTGACGATTTATCTGCTCATACGCATGAGCGGATGAATCAGAGCTCCTCGGAGCCCATGAGCGCGGGGCCCTTCGGCTCCCGGCGCGGCGATGGCTCGGGCTGCCGGTTCGTCCCGGGCTCGGGCAGGCGCGCCGAGGGCTTGGCGGCGGGGCGCGCGCGCTTCTGCGGGCGGGGCAGCGGCGCGAGGGAGACGCGCAGCTCGCCCGAGGTCGCGGTGAACGAGCCGTCGTGGGGCGAGAAGCCGTCGGCGCGAACGGAGAGCTGGTGGACCGAGCCGGCGTCGAGCTCGAGGGTTCGCCCCGGGGCGGGACGGCCATCGACGAGCGCGCGCGCCTCGGGCGGCTCGAGCACGAGCACCACCCGCGCCCGCGCGGGGGCCTTCACGGCCGCGGGCTCGGGGGCCGCGGCGACCGGCGCCGGCGGCGGGGCCGCGTCGGGGCCGGCCCGGCGCGAGAGCAGCACGAAGCCGGCGATCGCGGCGGCGAGGAGCCCCGCGCCGACGAGCGCGAGCGCCTTGCCGCTCCGCGCGGGCACCTCCGCGGGCGGGTGCGGCACGCGCGGCAGGGGCGCGAGCATCGGCGAGCCCGGGGAGGACGCGGGCGAGAGCGGCGCGCGGAACGGATCGGAGGCCGCGAGGACCGCCCCGGGCTTGCCGCCGACGGGGGTCGGGGCGGCGAGGGCCGTCGGGGCGAGCGCGGCCTCACCGGAGCGCAGCGCGCGCTGCCCGGGCGGCCGGAAGGGCTGCTCCACCGCCGCGAGGAGGTCGTCCCAGAGGAGCGCCGCCGAGGGGTAGCGTTCGCCCGGGTTCTTCGCGAGCGCCCTGGCGAGGACGGCGTCGAGCGCCGCCGGCAGCTCGGGCACGCGGCTGCGGAGGGTGGGCGCGGGCTCGTTGACGATCTTGAGGAGCACCGCGTACGGGCTCTCCGCGTGGAACGGCAGCTCGCCCGAGAGCACCTGATAGAGGAGGATGCCGAGGGCGTAGACGTCCGTGCGGTGATCGATGAGCTGCGTGTCGCCGCGCGCTTGCTCGGGGCTCATGTGGTGCGGCGTGCCCATGACGACGCCGGAGTCCGTGAGGTTCGTGACCGAGCCGACGATCTTCGAGATGCCGAAGTCGAGGAGCTTGACGCGGTCGCCGAGCCCGCCGAAGGGCGCGTCGGGCACGCGGCACAGGAACACGTTCTGCGGCTTGAGATCGCGGTGGATGATGCCGCGCCGGTGCGTGGCCTCGAGCGCCTCGACGATCTGCCCGCAGATCTCGAGCGCCTCCGCGAGCGAGAGCCGGCCGCGCGCGGCGAGGCGCACCGACAGGTCCTCGCCGTCGAGCAGCTCCATCGCGATGTACGGCGAGCCGTCCGGCAGGAAGTTGAGGTCGTAGACCTCGGCGATCGACGCGGCGCCGATCGAGCACGCGATCTCGGCCTCGCGGCGGAAGCGCTCGAACGCCTCGGCGTGATCCGCGAGCTCACGGCGCAGCACCTTGACCGCGGCCTTCTTCGGCAAGCGCTCGTGCGTGGCCTCGTAGACGACCCCGAGGCCGCCGCGGCCGATCGACCGCGCGATGCGCCACGTGCCCTGGAGCACGAGCCCGATCAGCGGGTCGAGCGTGTCACGGTCCCCCCGGTCGGGCTTGGCTGCCGCCCCCACATCGGGGAGTATGGCACGGAGGATGCCGCGCGCCCGGCTGGTGCTGTTCGACGTGGACAACACGCTCACCGCGAGCGGGGGGGCGGGCAAGCGCGCGCTCGAGGGCGCGCTCCGCGACGTGGTCGGCCATGACGGCCCGATGCCGAGGGTCGCCTACGCGGGGCGCACGGACCCTCACATCCTCGCCGATCTCCTGGTGGGGCTCGGTCGCGGGCGAGACCCGGCGCTCGAGGCGCGCGTGATGGCGCGCTACCTCGAGCGGCTCGAGCAGGAGCTCTCGCACTCCGCCGGGCTCGTGCTGCCCGGCGTGACGGCGCTCCTCGGCGAGCTCGCGCGGCGCTCGCACGTGGCGGTGGGCCTGCTGACGGGGAACGTCGCGCGCGGCGCGCAGCTCAAGCTCGGGGCGCATGGCCTGTGGGAGTCGTTCGCGTTCGGCGCGTTCGGGGATGACGCCAACACGCGGCCCGGCCTCTTGCCCGTCGCGATCGCCAGGCAGCGCGCGGCGACCGAACACGAGATATCTGCGATGGCGGATGTGTTCGTGATCGGCGACACCGTGCACGACGTGGCGGTCGCGCGGGCGCACGGGGCGGTCGCGGTGGCGGTCGGCACCGGCGCGCCGCACCAGGACCGGCAGGCGCTCCTCGCGACGGAGCCGGACCTCTTCCACGACGATCTCGAGGACGCCGCCGCGCTCCTCGCCGCGCTCGACGCGTAGCGGAGGGCTACCGCGCGGGCTCGACGGTCGCGGTCGACTCGCCCGAGCTGCTGCGCTGGACGAGGTAGGCACCGAGGAGCGTCGCGGCGCCGACGCCGAGCAGCACGTCCGAGAGGATGGCGTTGGTCCCGCGCGAATCGTCGAGCGAGCTCGCCTTGGCCTCGTCCTTCATGTCGCGGGCCTTGTCGCGATCGTTCGCGTCGCCGAGGGCGCGGACGCCGAACACGACCCCGGCCGCGATGGACGCGACGCTCGAGATGCCGAGCACCCACGTGGCGGGCCGCAGGCCGCCGCTCGAGCCGAGCTTGACGTCCACCGAGACGACCTTGCCGGCGACCACGACGACCTTGCCCTGCCAGGTGGGCATGCCGGTCTTCTCGACCGACACCGTGTGCTCGCCGGGGGCGAGCGCGCGCTCGACCTTCGGCGTGGAGCCGGCCGGCATCGCGTCCACGAACACCGTCGCGCCCGGCGTCGGCGACGCGACGACGAGCATGCCGGTCTGGGGCCCGCGGTCGGTGGCGCGCGAGGCCGCGAGCGGGATGCGCTTTCTCACCGTGTCGCCGGGCTTGGCGAGCACCTCGAGCCGCTGCTCGGGGATGCCGGGGGCGCGGATGGTGAAGACGTGCAGGCCGGCGCGCAGCTCGCGCTGGAAGTGCCCGATCACGGGGCCCTGGCCGTCACCCTGCAGCAGGATCTCCGCGGTCGGCGGGTCGGTGAAGACCTCGACCGGGACCAGCGCCGGGAGCACGAAGTGGAGCTTCGGGTGCGCGCCGAGGCCCGCGGTGACGGTCTGGTCGCGGGACTCGAAGTGCTCGCGCGTCGCGTGCAGCGTGTGCGGCCCGGGCTTGAGCTTGATCTCGCCCGGCGTGTAGCCGGCCGGCCGTCCCTCGTCGTCCGCGGTGATCGCGGCGCCCGGCGGGTCCGACGTCACCGAGACCGTCACGAGCGCCTTCTGCGCGAGCTCGTCGATCTTCGCGCGGGCGTCGAGCAGGCGCTTGTTGCTGGCCTCGGCCACCTGGAGGAAGCGCGTGTAGTCGAGGAATGCGCCCTCGTAGTCGCCGAGCTGCTCCTTGGTGCGCGCGATGTTGAAGAGGACGTTCGGGCGCGGTACGGCGTCGTACGACTTGCGGTAGTGCTCGAGCGCGTCGGCGAACTTCTTCTTCTCGTAGGCCTCGTTGCCGCGGCGGAAGGCGTCCTTGGCGGCCTGCTCCTCGAGCGAGCTCGGGGCGGCGTGCACGGTGGGCGCGGCCGTGACGAGGGTGAAGAGGACGGCGAGGCAGACGAGGGGGCGCGTGGGCAGGGGGCGCATGACGGGTCCGAGCGCGGGCTCGGCCAGAATCTACCAGCTCGTTTCGATGTCGGGGGACTTGTCGCCGCGCTTCCTCGGCTTCTTGGCCTTGCCGGCCTTCTTCGGCTCCTTGCGCCGCACGGCCGCGAGCTCAGGCGCGCGCACGGAGGCGGGGCCAGTGGGGCTGGGCTCGAGGCGCAGCGGCGCGGGCGCGTGCCCCGGGGCGCGCAGCTCGATCTCGTAGGGTTTTCCGATCGGGACCTCGAGCTCGAGGGGCAGGGTGCCGAGCGCGCGGCCGCTCGAGTCGAAGGCGGTCGTGCCCTCCGTCGTCGGCTCCACGCGCACCTTGCGTGAGACCGGCGCGGTGGGCTCGGTGGGTGGCGGGCTCGGAGGCAGCGGCGTGACGATCGCCTTCGGCGGTGGTGCGGGCGGGGGCTCGACGGGGGTGGTGCTCGAGAGCATCCACACGCCGATCGCCGCCGCGCCGGCGAGCAGGCCTGCGACGGCCGCCCACGTGCGCGATCGCGAGCGCGCCATCGAGGGCAGCGGCGGCTGGACCTCCGCGGTGCGCCCCGGTCCGGTCGCCGGCGTCGTCACCGTCGCGGCGAAGGCCTCGGGCGTGAAGGCCGGCCGCGAAGGGAGGGACCTCGGCAGCGAGCCCTCGCTGCGCGGCTCGAGGCCGAGCGACCTCTGGAAGGAGCCCGCGAGCAGGCCCCGCATCGCCTCGCCCATCTCGCGCATCGACTGGAAGCGCGCGCCGGGATCCTTGGCCAGGGCCTGCATGATGAGCGCGTCGATGGCCGGCGGGATCCCGAGATCGGGGCGCAGCGCGCTCGGCAGAGGGGGCGGCTTGGTCACGTGCTGCGTGAGGACGCCGACGTGCGTCGTGCCGACGAACGGAGGGCGGCCGACGAGGACCTCGAAGAGGATCACGCCGAGCGCGTAGACGTCGCTCCGCGCGTCGATGACGCGGTCACCCGTGGCCTGCTCGGGGGACATGTAGAACGGCGTGCCGATGGTCTGGCCGGTCGCCGTCAGCACGCCCGGCTCGCCCTGCGCGAGCACCTTCGAGATGCCGAAGTCGAGGATCTTGACGTAATCGGCGCGGCCCGCGCGCTCGATGAGGTAGATGTTCGCCGGCTTGAGGTCGCGGTGCAGGATGCCCTTTTCGTGCGCGGCGAAGAGCGCGTCGGCGACCTGGATCGCGACGTCGAACGCGCGCTCGGCGGTGAAGGTGCCGGCGTCCGCGAGCTCCTTGGCGAGGTCGGCGCCGTTCAGGTACTCCATCACGATGTAGCGTGTGCCGTCGGGGTCGCGACCGAAGTCGGTGACGTCGACGATGCCCTCGTGGCCGACCTGGCTCGCGGCGATGGCCTCGCGCTCGAAGCGCTGCAGCGTCTGCGGGTGCGCGGCCACGTACGGCGAGAGCACCTTGACCGCGACGCGCTTTTGCAGGCGCCGGTCTTCCGCCTCGAACACCGCACCGAAGCCGCCTACGCCGACCTGGCGCTTGAGGAAGTAGCGCTCGCCGAGCAGTCGCCCCTCCCCGACGGTGGGGGTCTGGTGAGAATCCGAGAGGTGGCCGCCGCCGCTCGTCGGGGCGCGCGTACGCGTGGGCGAGCCGCCGGATACGGCGGCGAGTCGCTCCGCGGTCTGGGCCCACGGCTCGAGCCCGGCCCCATCCACCGGGCAGCGATCGAGCGAGTCGCCGTAGACCTCGCCGCAGGTGGCGCAAGTCTTCACAACCCGCTGATTGTAGCGAGGCGCACCGGTGGATGTCACTGCGGTGATGGCCGAATTGGTCCGGCCCTTCGGCGACGCGCGGTGGCTGATCCGGTGGCCAGCGCGTCAGGTCGCGGTCGATGGCAACGCGGTTTCGACGACTTGCACAAGCGACAGCCCTGACAGCCCCTAGCGCGCGCGCACGAGCTCGGTGCGCTCGAACGCTGGCGGCGCGGGCGGCGCGAAGCCGAGGCGGGCGTAGAAGGCCTGCGCGTCGCGGGTGTGCAGGTGCGTCAGGCGCGCGCCGCGGACGGCCGGGTGATCGCAGACGAGGCGCACCACGGCCTGCCCGAGGCCGCGGCCGCGGTGCTCCGGCGCGACGACCACGTCGTAGATCCACGCGTGCTTGCCGCCGTCCGAGGCGGCGCGCGCGGTGGCGACGAGGCGGCCCCCATCGTCGTGCGCCCCCACCCAGGCGGCCGAGCCGAGGTGGCTCCGGCGCAGCGCGTCCTCGGAGAGGCCGACGTTCCAGTAGGCGCCGCGCAGGAGGGCGAGCGCGCCGTCGAGGTCTCCGGGGCCGAGCCAGGTCGCGAGGCGCAGGCGCGCGGGCGCCGCGAGGAACGGCGGCGTGGGCGTGTCGGGGTTCGCGCGGCGAACGAGCTCGATCGCGCGGGGGTCTCCCACGTGGCCGCGCTGCCAGAGCAGCTCGAGGATGCGGGCGCGCTCCTCGGGCGAGCGGTTCTGGCCGAGCTTGGCCTTGCCGTCGAGCCGCTCGAGCGAGACGCGCGCCACGAGCAGGCCGCGGACGGCCTTGTCGTAGAGCGGGTGGTCGTGCGTGATCGGCACGTGGCGGCCCTCGGGCTGGAAGCGCGCCATGAGCGCGGCCAGGACGCGCGCCTTCGCGGCAGGGTCCTCGACCGTCTCGAGGACGCCGTGCACCTGCACCGCCCGGTAGTACGTGGTCGCCGGGCACGCGCGCTCGGGGTCCACGAACCAGCTCGGGATCTCCGCGACCACCTCCTCGGTGAACGCGACCACGGGCCGGCCGACAAGTCCCAGCTTCTCGCCGGCCGGCGCCGCGTGCAGCGCGAGCGCGCCGTCGACGAGGACACCGTGCACGGTGCGAGCGATGGGGCGGCCGGCGTCGTCGGCACCGCACAGGTGGACGAAGGGGGCCGAGGCCAGCATCGCGCGCGCCTCGGCGTCGGGCATCCGGTAGATCTCCTTGCGCATGTACCGAGCCTGGGCCTACCCTGGTACCCTCGAAAGCTCCAGATCGGAGAAATCAGATGGACCAGGGTAGGGGCCGCGCGGACGTCGTGCTCTCGCCGGCCGAGGGGGCCGACGCGCCGGTGTTCCTGCGCATCGCGCGCGCGGTGGTGGACGACGTGCGCCGCGGGCGCCTGCGACCGGGCGACGCGCTGCCCGGGAGCCGCTCGCTGGCGCGCTCGCTCGGCGTGCACCGGAACACGGTGCTCGCGGCGTACGCGGAGCTGGTCGCGGAGGGCTGGGTGGTCGCCGAGGCGCGCGGCGCGACGCGCATCTCGCGGGCGCTTCCCGACGTGGTGCCGCGGCGCCTGCGGGGCGCGGCCGAGCGCGCGCGGGTCCCGGCGCGGCCGGCCTTCGACCTCGGTCCCGAGCCGGACGGCACCCTGGAGCCGACGGGCCTCGTGCCGCCGGGGGCGATCGTGCTCGCGGGCGGCGTGCCCGACCTGTCGCTCTTCCCCGCGGCAGCGCTCGCGCGGGCGCTGCGGCGGGCGCTCCGGCGGCCCGACGTGCTCGCCTATGGCGATCCGCGCGGGACGCCGCGGTTGCGCGCGGCGCTCGCGACGATGCTGTCGGCGCTGCGTGGGCTCGCGGCCGGGCCCGAGCACGTGCTCGTCACGCGCGGCAGCCAGATGGGCCTCTCGCTCGTCGCGCGGGCGCTCGTGCGGCCGGGGGACGCGGTGGCGGTCGAGTCGCTCGGCTACCGGCCGGCGTGGGCGGCCTTCGAGGCGGCCGGCGCGCGGCTCGAGCCCATCCGCGTGGACGACGGCGGCCTCGACGTGGGCGCGCTCGAGCGTCGGCTCGCGGCGGGGCCGGTGCGCGCGGTCTACGTGACGCCGCACCACCAGTACCCGACGACCGTCACGATGGCGCCCGGCCGCCGACTCGCGCTCCTCGCGCTGGCCGCGCGGCACCGCCTGTGCGTGATCGAGGACGACTACGACTTCGAGTTCCACTACGACGGCCGGCCGATCCTGCCGCTCGCGAGCGCCGACCACGCGGGCGCCGTGGTCTACGTCGGCACGCTGTCGAAGCTCCTCGCACCCGGGCTGCGCACGGGCTTCGTGGTCGCGCCGGTGCCGCTCGTCGAGCGCCTGGCCGCGCTTCGCCTGGCCGTCGATCGGCAAGGCGACGCCGCGCTCGAGGATGCCCTCGCGGAGCTCGTGGAGGACGGCGAGGTCGGGCGCCACGCGCGGCGCGTGCGCAGGGCCTACCTCGCACGGCGCGACGCGCTGGCGGAAGCGCTCGAGGGTGCGCTCGGGCAGGCGCTCTCGTTCCAGGTGCCGCCCGGCGGGATGGCGCTCTGGGCGCGCGCCGCGCCGGGCATCGACGTCGAGGCGTGGGCCGAGCGGGCGCTCGCGTGCGGGGTCGTCGTGCAGTCGGGCCGGCGCTTCGCGCGCACCGGCCGGCCGCCTGCGGCGCTGCGCATCGGCTTCGCGGCGCAGCCCGAGGCGCGGCTGCGCGAGGGCGTGAGGCGGCTGGCTGCGGCGCTGTGAGGCGGGGCCCGGGTCGTCCCCGTCCCCGTCCACGTGGCTCGACAGACCCGTGGAGATCGTCGAAGATCCGGCTCCCTTGAGCGAAATTCTTCCTGCGAGCGAGCTGGCGAGTCGGCTGGGTGTGCCCGTCGAGGCGGTGACGCTGTGCCGCAGCGCGGAGCTCATCGACCTGCACCTCGACTCGTTCATCCCGGTGCGCCTGTGGGGGTACGACCTCTTCGCGCGTCACGGCGGCATGCTCGGGGGGCGCTTCTTCGGGCAGCTCGACGTGCCGCGCATGCTCGACGGCGGCCTCGACGGCGGCATGTGGTCCATCACCACGAACCCGACGCGCGGGCCGAAGGGCCGGCTCGCCGTCCTCGGCAAGAACGTGGCCCGGCTGCGCGCGATCGTCGAGGGGTCGGGCGGGCGGCTGGCCATCGCGCGCACGCGCGCCGAGTACGACGCCGTGCGCAGGCGCGGGGCGCACGCGGTGCTCGTCTCGATCCAGGGCGGCAACGCCCTCGAGGCGGCGCCCGAGGGGCCGGCGTTCGTGCCGGACGACCTCCTGACGCGCGTCACCGTGGTGCACCTGTCGAACTCCGTCTACGGCACCACGTCGAGCCCGGCGGCGCGCGGCAAGAAAGGCCTGACCGATCGCGGCCGCGAGCTCGTCCGGCAGCTCGACCAGGCGCGCGTCTTCGTCGACCTCGCGCACATCGACCGTCAGGGCTTCTGGGACGCGGTCGAGGTGCACGATCGATCGAAGCCGCTCATCGTCACGCACACGGGCGTCACCGGGGTGCACGAGCACTGGCGCAACATCGACGACGCGCAGATCAAGGCCATCGCCGACTCGGGCGGCACGATCGGCGTGATGTTCCAGCGCTCGTTCCTGCAGCCCGCGGGGCGGCCGAACGACGGCCGCCTGGTGGTGGATCACCTCGCGCACATCATCGACGTCGCCGGCGAGGACTTCGCGTCCATCGGCAGCGACTACGACGGCGCGATCGTGCCGCCGCCCGACATCCGCTCGGCCGACACGTACCCGCGCCTCGTCGCCTACATGCTCGAGCGCGGCTGGTCGGACGTGCGCATCCGCAAGGTGCTCGGCGACAACTTCCTCCGCGCCTTCGCCCTGCTCCGACCTTAGAGGCGGTCGCCGAACGCGTGTGCGTCTCCCATGCGCCCGCCGCCCGGCAGGCGGACGCCCGCGCGCGCGTGGAAGGCGCCTCGCAGTCCGCCGAGGCGAGCGCAGCGAGCCGCAAGGGCCAGCGACTCGGAGCGCGCCTCGCAGCCCGCCGAGGCGAGCGCAGCTCGCCGCAAGGGCGTAGCGAAGCGAGGCGAAGCCGAGCGAGGCGAAGACGCAGGGCGGGGGGCCCAGTCGGGCTTTGCCCGACTGGGGGAGGGGCAGTCGTGCCCCTCCTGGTGGCCGCCTTCCGAGGCGGCCACTCGCAGACCAGCTCAGGCCGTGACCGCGCGCGTCTCCTGGAGCTGCGGGTGCGCGTCGAGCTCCATCACGGCGCGCCAGCGCGCCTGCGTGCCTGACATCGCGGCCCGGGCGCAGGCGGAGCCCATCTCCATCGCCGTGTCCATGAACACGTAGCGGAACAGGCCCTGCCGGCCACACGGGTGCACGTTCTCGAGGCGGCCGATCGCGTCGAGCACGCGCTCGCGGTCGGCGCGGTAGCCGAGGTGATAGACGGGATAGGCGTCGCGCGTGCGCGTGGAGAAGCAGCCGAGCACGCGCCCGCGCACGTCGAACCCCACGCGCGCGAGGTCGGCGAGGGCCCGCTCTGCGAGCGTGGCGTCGCTGTCCTCCCACGCCGCCTCGCCGGGGTCGGCGGGGATCTCGAGCATCGCGCTCGTGCAGCCGGGCGGCGCCATCTCGGGGCTGCGCTGGATCGGCTCCTGGATGCGCGTCATCACGAGGTCGGCGTCGCCGACGTAGGTCCACGTCGCGTCCGACAGCGGCGCCCCGCGCAGCATGAAGTTGAGAAAGCGCATGCCGCGCCAGCCGAGCCGCGAGGCCGCCTCCTTCGCCGTGTCGGGTACCTCGCACAGGCGCGCGAGCGCGGGCAGCGGCACCGTCGAGATCACGCTGGCGCACGGGATGCGCTCCGCCGCGCGCCCGGTGCGCACGACGACCGCGGAGACGTGGCGCTCGCCGCGCTCGAGCGCGATCACGTCGGCCCCGCCGACGAAGCGCACGCCGCGCGCGAGCAGGTGCTCGAGCAGCCGGTCGAAGAGCATCCCGATGCCGAGCCGCGGGTAGTGGTAGCGCCGCGCGTAGGTGCGCGCCCCGCCGCGGCGCAGGCCGACGAGGCGCAGCCCCACGTCGGCCAGGTTCAGCAGGCTGATCCGCTGCGCGGCCCAGTCGGCCGACAGGAGCGCGGGATCGCGGCCCCAGAGCTTGTGCGTGTACGGCCCGAAGAAGAGGTCGTAGAGCGTGCGGCCGAAGCGATCGGTCACCCAGTCCTCGAACGTGACCGCCTCGCGCGGCGCGAGGGTCCGGCGCGCGGCCGCGACCGCGTAGTCGACGAGGGCGCGGAGCGCGACGCCCGGCGGCAGCGTGCCGACGAGGTCTCGGGCCTCGAGCGGGTACGCGTAGCGCCGGCCGCCGAGGCAGATCACGCTGCGCCGCGAGCGCACGAGCAGGTCCGGCCCGAGCAGCGCGGAGATGCGCTCGACGAGGTCTCGGTGCTGGCTGATGATGCGGTGCCCGCCGAGGTCGAAGCGAAAGCCGTCTCGCTCGACGGTGGCGCAAAGGCCCCCCGCCTCGGCGGCCTTCTCGACGAGCACCACCGGCCGCCCCGCGAGCTGGCACTCCCACGCCGCGGCCAGGCCCGCCGGCCCCGCGCCGAGGATGACGACCGGTGCGTGGTCGCCCTGCGTGATCCTCACGGCGCGCACCCCGGCAGGCGCCCCAGCACCTGCTGCGCGATCGCGACGACGTGCCCCCTCATCACGAGGCCCGCGGGTCCCGGCACGCGCGTCGTGCCCTCGAGCTCGTCGACCCAGCGCGGCGCGCCGCCCTGCACGAGGGCCAGGCGCGCGCGAAAGCGCAGCCGACGGCTCGTCGAGAGATCGCTCGCGTCCGCTGCCTGCAGCTCCACCTCGAGCACGGGCGCACCCGACCCTTCGCCCGCAGCCGGCGCACAGCCGCGCGCGGCGAGCCCCGCCGTGACCTCCGCGCGCAGGAGCGCCCCGAGCTCGGCCGCGTCCGCCCCGAGCAGCGTCGTCCGCGGCAGCCGCGCCGGCATCCGGACCGCCACCTCCGTCCCCCGCGGCATCCCCTGCCTCACCTCCCGCGCCGCACACCCGAGCACCAAGGCCACCGCCACCCCGACCACCGTGCCCGTGCTCGCGCCGTCTCTAGAACAGGAACGCAACACTGGTCACGTACGCCATGCTCGGCCGCAGCGCATCCCCGAGGCCAAAAAAACTGCGCCGGTGGACCTCGCCCGAGGCCGCCGTCGCGAGCGTGTAGTTGAGCTGCAGCTCGTGCTTCCAGACCACCGCCTCGATGGGCCGGTAGTTGAGCCCGAAGACGAGCCGCGTGCGGTCGCCGCCGGTGTCGCGGTCGGTGTCGGTGTCGACCTCCTCGTACATCGCGACCGCGGTGAACACGGACTCCTGCAGATCGGGCGGGAGCGCGTGGCGGATGAGGTCGGGCATGAAGTGGTAGTTCGCCTGCACGTAGAACCCGCGCAGGCTCGTCGGCACCGGCAGGCGCGACGAGGTCGCCCAGCTGTCGTCGAAGCCGGCGTCGTTCCACTGGTAGACGTACTCACCGAGCAGCTCGAAGCCCCCGCGCCGCAGCGTCAGGTCCCCGCCGACCATGTTGGCGCGGTTGCCGCGGCGGTCGTACGCGCCCGAGTAGCCGGACGCGCCGATCTCGACCGAGAGCCCCTTGTCGCCGACCTTGCCGAAGTGCGTGAGCGCGAGCCGGCCGACGAGCGCCTTGTCGTCGTTGTTGTCCTGCGACAGCGCGCCCCGCGCGGCGCGGTTGCCGTGGCCGTCCTGGATCTTCGAGTCGAGGCCGTTGATGACGTAGGCCTCGTAGTCGAGGTCGATGTCGGAAGACAGCGGGATCTTGCCGAAGAGGCCCGCGCCGGTCTCGAACCACGTGGACGGGATGATGGTGCGGATGACGAGCGGTCGGTCGGTGAGGTCCCGCGTCGGCGAGTCGTGGTTGACGTTGAACTTGCCGAACGGCACCAGGATCACGCCCGCGCGCAGCGAGAGCTGATCGATCACCTTGAAGTCGAGCACGGCGAACTCGAGGATGACCTCGCCGTTCGTGAGCTCGCCGTCCTGCTTCTTCGGCGTGCCGCCGAACTCGAACTCGATCTCGGTGGTGAACGAGATGCGCGGGTGGATGGGCGCGTAGAGGAAGACCACGAGGCGGCGCGCGTCGAACAGCGAGTCGCGATCCTCCTCCTTGGTGAACACGAACTCGCCGTAGCCGCCGAGCACGGTGCGGTTGACGATCGCGCTCGCCTTGCTCGAGAGCGTCTCGAACGGGCTCGTGCGGACGGCGATGTCGTTCGGTGCGCCCCTGGCCGCCGCCGGGCCGGGCTCCGCCTGAGCGGGGCCCTCGGCCTCGGGCGGGAGCTCCACCACCGGCCCCCCGTCGCCTCGTGCGGGTGCCGCGGCGCCGCCGTCCACGGCGCGCGCGCCGGCCGCGCCCCCGTCGGGCAGGGCCTCGGGCGGAGCGCCTCCATCCGGCGCCGGCGCCGCCCCCGCCGCGAGCGGCGCGAGCATAAGGCCGAGGAGAAGGCCGATCCGGATCACGGCGTGGCGTCGATGCCGAAGATGGACTCGATGAGCGCGATCGCCTTCTGGGCGCTCTCGGGCTTGTCCTTGAACGCGACCAGGCCCTGATCGACGAGCGCCGTCACCTCGGCCGTGCGCACCATGTCCTTGCTCGCGAGGTAGTCCTGGATCGCGCGGTAGAACGCGGCCGCCTCCGCGAACGCGATCGTGGGCTCGGTGGCGATGGTCGCGAACTCGCGCGCCGACGAGTAGGCGAGGACGAGCAGCATCTTCTTGTCGATCTGCTCGATCACCCGCTCGAGCTCGGGCGACTCGCCGACCGCCAGGGTGGCCGTCGCGTCATCGAGCGCCAGGCCCTTGGCGTTCACCGCGCGCTGCAGCTCCGCGCGCCCCGCGATGAGGAGGCCGAAGATGTCGTCCGAGAACGACGTGCCGAAGTTCGTGTCGCGCTTCTTCGCGGTCGCCGCGAAGCCCTTCTCCTGCGTGCCGTCGGCGCTGCGGCCGAAGTACGCGAACGCCTCGTCCCAGCCCTTGGGCGAGCGCGCGACCATCTCGTGGTAGACGGACTCGTAGAAGAATCGCAGGAGCGTCTTCTTGACGACCTCGCCCGCGGCCTCCGCGGTCTCCTTGTCCGCCGCGGCCGCGCCGGCCTGCAGGTTCTGCGAGATGAGCGCGTGCATCGCCTTGCCCACCGCGTCGGTCCCGGTGCCGGCGGCGTAGCCGTGGTCCTGCTTGCGCGTCACCACCTTGAGGCAGAGCTCGTTCTGCAGGAACGCGTCCGCGATGGTGCCCGAGGCGGGCGCGGTGCGCGGCTGGCAGCGGGCGGCGCCGTCCGCGGCCGTGAGGTCCACCTGGAATGCGCCGAACGACGCCGCGCCGAACGTGTCCGCGTCGGTCATCGTCGTGATGACCTCGAAGAGCGCGACGCGCGCGCGCTGCGCCTCGAGGTTCGCCTCCGAAAACGGCGTGTACGTCGTCGGCAGCGCCGCGCCGCCGGCGCCGCTGCTGCCCGCCGCGCCGGCGCCCGCAGCGCCCCCGGGGTTCTTGGCGTCGCTTCCGCAGGCCGCGAGGCCGCCCGCGAGGAAGAGGGAGATCATCGAGATGCGCTTCATCGGTCGCTCCTTCCGCGGCGCCGGGCCGCGGTCACTGGGCAATCAGGCAGGGCGTGGGGGCCCCGCTCTTGGCCTCGACGCACCGCCGCGCGCGGCACTCGTACTCGGTGCCGGGCTCCGTCGGGCAGTCGAACTTGGTGTCGCAGCAGACGCCGGGGCAGCTCCCCGTGGCGGTCACGCAGACGGTGCCGCGCGTGACGTCCGTGCCGTCGCCGACGTAGCGCACCGTCCCGTAGTACGGGTCGCGGACCGCCCGCCCGGGCGATCCGGAGTTGCTGTCGAAGTAGTCGAAGCAGCCGGCGCGCGGGAACGTGTGGCGCCAGCACACGCGCGTGGGCGCCGCGGGATCGCAGCGAAGGCCGGGCTGCAGGTTCGGCGAGAACAGCTCGACCGCGTCGCCGAGGCTCGTCACGTTGATCGGCACGTCGGGCGCGTCGCTCGACCACTCGATGGTCTCCCCCGGTCGGATCTCGACGCAGCCCGGCGAGAACTTCGCGTCGGCGGCGATGCGCACGGTGCGGTTCGGCGACGCCGTGCTCGTGGGCTGGACGAGCGGCAGCTCGTCGCGCCGGTTGCTGGCGCACGCGGCGAGGAGGAGCAGGAGCCACGCGTGCTTCACGACCGCACCGCCAGGGCAGGCGCGCCGAACGCCTTCGGGGCGCGCACGCGGTAGAGGATGATCGTCGAGTCGATCGGATCGAGCACCGGGTCGCGCGAGAACCGCGCCACCTCGACCAGCTCGCCCGCCCGCGCCGCCGCCGTCGCGCCGTCGACGTCCGAGGTCACGTAGACCTCCACGCCCGCGCCGACGTGCTCGGAGCGCGCATCTGCGCGCGCGGTGGCGAGGTCGCCCGGCCGGCGCGCGCGGAGCCACGGCGCGTAGACCTGCGCGAGGCGCACGGCCTCGCCGCTGTAGAGCAGGGTCCGCTCCGCCCGCGGCGCGAGCAGCGCCACGACGGCGAGCGTCGGTGCGTTCGCGTGTGCGCGCGCGTGCAGGAGCGGCGCGCTCACCGCGAGCGCGAGCCCCGCGGCGGCGGCGGCCGGGACGCCTCGTCGCCACCCGCCGAGCCAGGCGCGCGCGCCCGTGACCGCGCCCGCGCCGGCCATCGCGAGCAGGACCACCGCGAGCGGCAGCACGTGCCGCGGCCGCTCGAGGTTCTGCGCGACGAGGATCCAGGCGAGGTACGGCGCCGAGACGGCGAGCGCGAAGCGGATCGCACGGTGGCCCGTGCGCGCGCGGCGGAGCGCGGCACCGAGGCCGAAAACGAGCGCGATCGACAGCGCGATCCGCTCCGGCGAGAGCGCGCCCGGGCCGGCGCCGCCGAGGCCCGCGAGCCAGAGCGCCCGCGCGCCTGACGCGAGCCGGTGCGCTCCGCCCGCATCCGTCGACAGGGCCGTGCCGCCCCACGAGGTGAAGTGCCCCGTCACGTGCTCGGCGCCGAGGCGGACGAGCTCGGACGGACCGGCGAGGACGACGAGCGGCAGGAGCCACGCGACGACGCCGCCCACGACGCCGCCCGCATGGACGGCGAGGGCGCGACGCGGCGTGCGCTCGACGACGAGCCAGAGCATCGCGCCGACCACGAGCGGCAGCGCGGAGGGGCGAGCTCCGAGCGACAGCCCCGCGAGCGCGCCACCGAGGACGAGCGCCCGCGTGCCTCCTCGGAGCAGGACCGCGAGTGACGCCGCGAACAGGCCGAGCGCGAGCGCGTCCGCGGTCTGGCCGCTGCCGGCGTGCAGGACGAGCGGCGAGGAGGCGACGAGCGCAGCGCCCCCGAGCGCGGCCCCGCGCGAGGCGCCGAGGCGGACCAGGCACCAGAATACCGCCACCACGAGCAGGCCCGCGCCGAGCGCGCTCGGCACCGCGAGCGCGAGGGGCGCAGGGAGCCCGGCCGTGGCCGCGAGGCGCGCGGCGGCCACGTAGAGCGGGTAGCCCGGGAAGTGCGGCCGGTAGGTGGCGAGGTCGAAGCGCTCGAGCGCCAGCGCGAAGTTCGCGCCGTCGAGGTGCTCGAGGTGCCGTGGGGCGAGCGCCACGCACGCCGCGAGCACGGCCGCACCGAGCGCGATCGGCGCGAGACGGAGCGCGGCCTGCCGCGCCGCAGGCGCGCCGGTGGGCTTGCTCATCGCGGCCCCTCGGGAGCAAGTGCCCCCGGGGCAATTGTGAAAATGATTTTCAATACCACTTTCGATAGTCCCCCGGGCCGGCCCCTGTCAAGCGCATCCGGCGGCGGCTTCCGAGGCCGCCGATGCAAACCAGAGGTGACGTACTAAATGACCGGCCGTGATTCGGGATCACGACCGGCCATTTAGGCGTCTTCTTGCGGGGGAACGGTGTTCCCCCGCGTCGGCTCGCCCCCAGGCTCGCCTCC
>CAZQJC010000366.1:0-46453 GCA_964593795.1 uncultured Myxococcales bacterium
AACTCGGCGATGAGCGCAGCGAGCTCGCGGATGGCGGACGTCTCGCCTCGCTTCGCGCCGTCAAGCTCACGAAGGACCCGCTGCACGAGCTCGGCGCCGTTGCTCAGCGAGCGGCTGTAGTCCAGAGTGAGCTTGAGCGGCTCCTCTGTTTTCACCCCGCTCGCCTGGATCAGGTGTCCGCCACCACCGACTTCGACCTTGAAGCTCATGAACCTCAAGGTAGAGACGGCGGCCGGATCCCGCCATCCCGACAATTCGGTCGGGCGGCCCAGCCGGTCAGGAATGCCGCTACCGCGGCTGCGGCACGCACTCGACCTTCGGCTTCTTCGCCGGCCGGCGTCGATGCTCGCCCGCCTTGGCCTTCGGCGTGACCGCCGCAGCCGTGCCCTGCGGCACCTGGGCGGCGGCGCTGGCCTGCTGGCCGGAGGAGCCTACGTTGCCGCCGGTGACGACGTTGCCGCCCGGGCTGACGACGGTGTTCTGCACCGAGTTGAAGCAGCCGCCGCAGGCCAGGGTGAGCAGGAGCAGTGCGAGGATCGCGTTTCTCGATCGCATGCGGCGAGGCTCGCGCGAGGCGTGGACAGCGCGGCGGGACCGGGGCGTGTGCTGCGGCGACATGATCGACCTCCGCCCCTCTAATGGGGCCCCGCGGGTCGAGGTCCCGCGGTCGTCGCTCCATAAAGCCGGATCGATTGCTTAGCGGACGGAACGCATGCCGCCGCCAAGCGCGCACGACGTTTCCACGGATTCCACGGAGCCGGTCAGGCCGCGTGCGGAGATCTGTGCTGGGGTCCGAGCGAGGCGCGCACGGTGCGATCTGGGACGGGAGGATGGTCCACTAAACCACCTGAATCATTCAGAAAAAGTCTGATAACGGATCTTATGTCAACTTACAGAGATCAGTTCGCCCTCGCCGTCGCTACACTCCAGGTAGCGGGATCCGCAGGAGCTCCGCCCGCACGACCAAAGTCCGAGCCGCAAGGACCTCCTTCACCGCGGCTCTTTCAACGAGGTCGTGTATGCACTGCGAGATCTGTCGCGAGCCCCTCTCCCTACACGGGACCCTGCAAGGCCTGGAGAGCCCTTGCCCTCATGGACACGGCTCTTGCCTGCCCACCTGTAATCTGGGCCTCGGTGAAGGCTTCTACGTCTGTCCGATCTGTCACCACCGATGGCGCAACGCGGGAGCAACCGCAAGACAGTGTCTCGACTGCATGCCGCCCTCTCGCTAGCCTCAAGGCGATCCACCCGCTCAACCTGGTGACGCGGGAGCGCGCAATGGAGCAGGCCAAGTCTACTTGACGGACGCTACCGCGACCTTACACAGGCTCTGTAGGCCACCAAGCATGGTGAAACATCTTGCATAGTTGCCATCGTCAACGGTCTTTCCACAGAGATTCAGGAAACCGTCGAGATCGGTGGAGATCTTCGTGTGTTCGACAGTCCAGTTCTTGAGTTCCTCCTCACCGGGAGACACGGTGATCACCAGAACCGTTCCGATGGCTGTCAGGATCGCCGTGGTATAGCCAATCACCTTCGTTCTTGAGGCGTCGTCGGGATTGATCTTCGTATCCGTTCCCTGCGTAACAGTTCCTGTTTCCGAGGCGCTTGCTGCCGTTCCCGCTCCACCGATGACACCGATTCCACCGGTAATGGCTCCCAGGGCTGTTTTCCATTTTGTTGGCGTGTCACGTTTTTCAGCGATCTTCTCCAGCAGCTTCTGGCTCTCGGCCTCGCATGCCATTCCCAGTTTCTTGAGTTCTTCCTCGGTGAATGGCCTCTTTGCGTCCTCGACGCTCGAAACAACCCCCATACCTCGAATACCATCAGTGGAGAGAGTGACCTTCGGGACGGAGATACTCCAATCACTTCGGTGCCTGATGGTCGGGAGAGAGCTGCCACATCCCACTGTTACTGCCACGAGGGATGTGCGGACCATGTGCCGCCACACACTGCTCACTTCTTCCCCCCTTCATCTTTTCCATCCTTCATGTAGTAAACAACCGCACCACTCAGGATGGGCATGAAGATCTTCGCAAACTCTAAGAACTCCTTCGCCTGCTCCTTGTCCCCGTGGATTACGAGCACGACATAGGCCGCCACCTGTAGCACCGTGAGGGCACCAAGCCAGTGAAAGACAGTAAGGCGTGCCTTGCCGGGTGGGATGTCTGGACTAGGGGGCTTGGGCAGCCACTCTAACTCTGGAACAGCCAGAGGTGGAAGTGGCTCAGGCTCTGCTTCGACGACAATGTCATCCCGCTTGGTCGGCTCAAGCGCTAGGGGTGGAGGTGGTTGAGGTGGTGGAGGAGCGGCGGCTCCTCCACCCTCGATGTCCGTTGGCTTGTCGTCAGTCTTGCCATCTCCCGGCGGCACAATGGCTCCTTTCCTCAGAAATCAGAGCAGATCGACAGTGGTAGTCTCGCCGTTCTTCGCCAACTGGACCTTGTACCCCTCGGCCCTGCGGGTGAGGTACCACTCGTAGAGCCGAAGAGCATCGCGAACCAGCTCGGCGTTGTTCTTCTGGCCTCCCGCCTTCTGGCGCAGCTCCTCCAGCCTCGAGTAAGCCTCAGCGGAGAAATCGAGCTGCAGCCTCTTTCGCCCGCCTTCCGCAGCCTTCCGCTCCCCCCCCGTTGCGGTAGCCCGCTCCTGCTTCTTGGTCATCACAGTCATGTCGTCATCTCCTTGGAGAATTCAGCGGCGCGTTGCTGCTGGAACCTCCTGCTGCCTCTGTAGGTCGTCTAGCGGCAGCGGTTCTAGGACTTCTACCCCCTCAGGTGCTTCTACACCTTCGACAACCTCATCGATTCCTGGCCACTTGTCCTCGTCCTTGTCCTCGCGTCCTGGCCACGTCTTGTCCATCGCTGACCTCCTGGAACAACCGCTGTAGATCGGCGTATTACGCCGCCCGCCAGCCGCCGGCCCACGAGGCTGCTTCGATCGCCTTGGGGGACAGCGTGGCAGAACGCACCTGAGCATTCGTCACTTGGCTGTTCCTCCGGGCGAGCGACCCAGAGAACAGCGTGAACAACGTGAGCAGCCCTATCTGCTCCTATTGTTCCCGTCTGCTCCCCAAGTTCTCCCAGAGAGCCGATCAACCCATCCCGAACCGCTCGCACTATACGAGCAAGTGGGCTGAATCGGCCCCTTTCATCACTTTGCCGTGATACCTCCTTTCCTTCAGAGAAACCAAAACCTGTTTGCATCAGTGCCTGACAAGAAACCGCTAGCCGGATGGACTTGCTCGCGGCAGCGACTCTTCCGTCTGGCGTCCAGGTTCCTTGCTGGTCCTCCGATATGGTGACCACCACCAGTCGGACTTCCTGGAGCCCGTAGAAGATCCGCACTGCACAGGCCGGCTCGGTGCAGACCACCGCCGATGCCATCGACCGTTCAGGCGACAACTCGACCACGACAGAGGGCCCTGGAAGAAGATGGCCACAGCCGGCGATCGTCACGACAGGCGCCACAGGGCTCTGCCTCTGCTTTTCCGTGCTCGCGTGCGAATCGTCGGCTCGCGCGCTGGAGACACCGTCCCAGTGCCACGCTCCGACTAGGAAGAGCCCAGCTGCAAGAACCTGGCGGCGTCGCTGACGACGTCGTTGCAGGGTGGAACGCTCTCCGATCGCAGCCTGCGCAGGGCGCTTTGCGCTGAAGGAGTCGAACTCGCGCTGGGCAGTCATGGCATCCATGAGTCCTCCGATTCGACTCCCAATATGCTCCCTACACACTCCATTCGCAATACCTGAACCGATGGATAGCCTTTCACATAGGAACCCGATTGCCACCCAAACCCATGAAACTGCTGCCTCCCCCGCTGGCAGGGGTGCGAGCTATCGAGCTGGAATTTTCTCCGCGGCTAGCCGCCGCCGGTTGCACCTTCTGCGGTGCACCCGCCAGGCACCTACGCGCGCTTCCGGTTCCCCCCGTGCACGCCGAAGGACTGGCGGATCGTCGCCCTGTGTGCGGACTGCTTTCGGCAGCGTGGCACCGAGTTGCGTGGCCTGACCAAGTGGGACCGTAAGTATCTCGGCTACGATCCGCCGTAGCAGAACGAGCAGGGTTCGATTCAGCCCTCCTGGTGCAGGTACTCGTCCAGCCAGTCCACTGAGGCGAAGTTCTGATCGTCTTCGAGGAGCTGGCGAGTCTCGGGCGCTCCCCAGGCGAGCCGCAGATACGCCATGCGGCAGCCCTCGCAGTCATCAACGCGGTACCGCTCGATCACGGTCTGCTCGCGCAACGTCTTCACCTCGGGGGAATCCAGTGCGAGCTGGAATGTTGCGAGCCCAGACTCTGACAAGAGGCGCTCGGCCGCCAGCAGGCGAGCGGCGCGGCGACCGTGAACCAGGCACAGGAAGGGGAGGATCTCGGCGGCCTGCACGCCGTCCATCATCGCCCTATTTTTTCGCGGGACGGCGGAGTTCCTTGCCGTCCATCACCCCTTGCATGATCTCCTGAACAATCGCGCGCTGCGCGACGCGCGGGGAGCGCTCATGGCCGAGTTGAAGCGACGCGTGGTGGGCCTGCGCGTCACGTTCGAGGCCGACCGACGCGAGGACGGACGTCTTCGCCCGCACAGGCGCACGATCCACTCAGGCCTTCTGGAAGTCGTCCCACTCGATGCCGAGCTGACGGAGCGCCGCCCGCAGCGTGCCGAGCTTGATGTCCCGGCCTCCCCAGTCGGGAAGAGGCGCGCCCTCTCCGGTCTTCGGGTTCTCCCAGATCCGGTGTGAACCCCGGTTCCGCACGTGCACGCAGCCCAGCTCCCTGAGTTTTTGCGCGACCTCGCGGTATTTCACGTCGCGAAGGTGACGTTCAGATCCAGGCGCGGCAGCGAGACCGCCGTCGGTTCGGCCGGCGAGAGCAGCTCGGCCGGCAGCTCTCGTCCCTTGTCCTGGTAGTAGTCGCGCACCAGCTCGAAGCACTCGCGCGCGTGCGCGATGCACTCCTCGACGGTGTCGCCCTCCGTGATGAGCTCGGGCAGGACCGGAGAGGTGACCGTGTAGCCGCCCTCGGGCTGCGGCTCGAGGTGCAGGGGGACGCGGTACTGCATGAGGTCCATTGTGCCCGATGATGTGCGCGGGTGTTTTTCCATTCGCTTATCAGAATACGACATCAGACCACATCGGTCAAGACGAAGACTGTACATCTAGACAGTATTCTGATAATGTCCCTTATAGGAATCAACTTGCCACCCAAACCCATGAAACTGCTGCCTAGACCCCCTCGAAACCTGCCCGCTTTCGGTTCCGATAAGGCCGGAACGCCCGACCGGACCTCCCCAGACGACCCGAACCTGTCCCTGGTCCGGTGGGCCGAGCGCTACCTCAGCGAGCGGGTCGCCGGCGTGCAGAGCGAGCACACCCTCAAGGCCAAGCGTGCCGACCTGGTGGCCTTCGTGCGCCACTACTCGAAGGCCAACGGCCACGCCCGTGCCGAGCTGTGGCTGCCCCGCGACACCGAGTCCTTCCTCAACACGTTGGAGAGGGAAGGCAAGGCCTCGACGTCGATCAACCGAGCGTTCGCCACGCTGCGCCACTTCGCGCGCTGGGTGCACGAGCAGCCGGCGTCGCCGTTCGTGCACGGCCTGCCCACGCGCGACATCAAGGAGCGCACCACCGAGGAGCCCACGGTCAAGCGTCTCTCCGAGCGCGACCTCCGCGCGCTCTTCAAGGCCGCCGACCAGCTCATCGCCCAGGGCGACGCCAGCGCGGGCCACAAGCTTGCGCGGCCGCGGCGCAACCTCGCCATCCTCGCCCTGCTCTTCTACGCTGGCCTCCGCGTCTCCGAGCTCGTCGCGCTCGAGCGCCGCCACTTGGACGGGCGTGCGCTGGCGAAGTTCAAGCGCAAGGGCAAGACCATCACGCGCAAGCTGCACTTGCACCCCGAGGCGTACAAGGCGCTCGCCGACTACCTCGAGCTCGAGCGCCCCAAGGACGACCCCGAGCGCACCGCCCCGCCCTTGCTACTCGCCGCCGGCACGCGCGAGCCGCTCACCACCCGCGCGATCGCCAAGCTGCTCGACCACCTCGCGCACATCGCGAGCGCCCACCGCCCCGCCGGCGAGGCGATCGCCGTGCACCCGCACGCGCTGCGGCACTCGATCGGGTTCCAGGTCTACGCGAAGTTCGGGCCCGTCGAGGCACAGCGCTTCCTTGGCCACGCCTCGGGAAAGCACCTCGGCTGGTACTGCGGGAAGACCGACGACGAGCGGCAGCGCGACGTCGAGAGCCTGCGCATCGACGGATGACTAGCTTTTCTTGGCGGTGAACTGCGCGACGGTGACGGAACCGCGGACCAGCGCAATCAACCCGCGCTTTGCGGCGCCGAGAATCAGCTCGTGGACGCTCAAACCTCTTTCCATGAAATCCAGCATGTCGGCGAGAACTTGCTCGTACGTCGCCGTCCATTCGTCGTAGGCGTCGAGGTTGTTGCTGACCCACAAGCGCAAGGCCCGGTGCTCGTCGCTCGGCTCCGCCATCTCGATCTCGAATTTGCCGGCGCCCACCGGCGTGAAGCCGATCACAGCACCCTCATTCTTGAGGGCGAAGAGCAGTCGATGAAGATCTTGCGGTTGAGCGGGAGCATCCGCTGCCCACTGTGCGGAGCCGTAGACGACACGGGAGTAGGGATCGCGGGCGTCCTTCAGGAGGAGCTTCAAATACGCCGTCGCTTCGCTCATGCCGGCCTCCGTTCCTTGCGCCGAACTTGGGGCACGCTCATTTTCCGAATCTGTTCAGCGTGTCTACGAGGTCGTCCATCGCGCGCTGCGCCTCGCGGACATCATCGCCGCCCAAGCGGAACGTCGTGCCGCACCCGCCAGCGCAGGCGACTTGGGTGCCGGGAGCGGCGGTGCGCATAGGGATCTTCGTTGTGTGTCCGCACCGCGGGCACTTCATCGGGAGATCCAGGTCGAGCCGCTTCGGGCCCGTGAACGTCACCTTGATCGACATCGTTCTCTGCTCCTTCTTTCTTCGACGCGAGCCGGCGTCCGGCCTGGGGCTACGCCGCGCAGGACCAGTTCGGCCAGTTGTCTCCCTTGGCGACGTTGGACTTCCAGTTGAGGGGCTGCAGGTTCGAGGGGTCGTCGCTACCGCCGAGGCTCACCGGCATGACGTGATCAACTTCCCAGCCGTGCTCGGACTGGCGGTTGCCGTACTGCCCGTACTTCATGACCCGGCCGCAGCTGTCGTGCCGCCAGACCGCGGGATCGTACCCCGCGATCGCTCGGCCCTTCCGCCACACCGCGACGATGGTGGCGTCGTCGAAGGCGCCGCCGGAGCGTTTGGTCCCTGGAGCTCGCATCTGAAAGCCTACTTTCTGGGCGGCCGGTTGGGTTCTTGATGGACCGCTTGCTCGCTCCTATGTGTCGCGGTGGGCTGCAGCCCACGATTTTTTTCCGCGCTCTCGAGAATCTTCGCAGTCACCGCGGGCGGCGTGCGGGAGCGCAGGGCGACGGCCCCTGGTTCGCCGAGGGAGGAGTTGCGGATCAAGGTGTCCATGTCCGACGACTTGGCGCTCATGGCTTCATCCTCCTGTGCTGGCGCTGGCGCTCGCGGTACAGCTTCCCCTCGACCGCGCGGGCGCTCGGCTCCGTGCCGACGATCTCGGCGATCTCGGCGTGATCGAACCCCATGGCCTTGAGCACGCGCATGTGTTCCGCGCTCTTCTCAACGAGTGTCGATGCACGCCGGAGGAGTTCGGCCAGTTCGTCCGTGCCGAGCTTGCGCTCCAGGTTCACCACCTGCGCACGCAGCGTGTCGAGGCTGACCTCGGGGAAGTCCTGCTCAACGAGCCAGCTGCGGTACACGTTGGCAAACTGAAACAAGCACTGCCCGACGAAGAAGGTCTTCAAGCTGGCCCCCTTGGTCGGGTCCCAGCGGCCCTTGATGAGGACCTTGTCGCGGAACACCGGTATGGCCTTCGCGATCGCCTCGGCCGCGACGCCGGGCGCATCATCGCGCAAGCGCTCTTCGGCACCTTCCGGGCACGGCAGGCCGACGCGCTTCTCGGCGCACTTCAAGAAGATGAGGCCGGACCGCGCCCAGGCGCGCAGCACCTGGAAGGCGTAGGCCACGAGCGCCTCCGAGAACTGCTTCCACGATGGCCCCTGGTAGCCGTTGAGGCCGAGCTGGAGGACCATGTCGCGGTCGCCTTCCAGTCGTCGAAGCCGTTCGGCCTCCTTGGTGTTCTCGAAAGCGGCGAGGTCGGCCTCGGAGACCGCGCGCAGTTGTACAAGGTCGGGTTGACCTTGCTGGGCTGCTGCGCCGGCGCCGCTTTGCGTGTCCATGTGGCTGACTCTGTCGGGCCTGCCTCCGTCACCCCGACGGAGCCACCCCCTCCTATGTGTTCGCGCTGCCCTCAGCCCACGGAAAAAGATCGGGCCAGTGTCGATTTCTCAATGAAGCAAACTTTTCGCGGAATTCAATTGATCTGCTGGACACTTTTTCAGTGGGCTGATATTGTCCGATAACCTTTGATTATCGGACAATTTATCCACATGGTTTCAGACACTTATAGAAGCGGCGTCAAGCAGGGTCCGCGACGTGATTCTTCCTTTCCAGCCCGTGCTCGGTCGGAGCTTCGACTCGCGGCACTTGTGCGGAGCGTCCCGGCGCTCGCGGGAGCGCCTGGGCTGGAGCCGTTCGAGCCGGAGCGGCTGCGGGCGTGGGCGGGGGAAGTGCGCACGCCGAGCGCCGGCCGCAAGGCGGCCGAGCTCGTACTCCGGATCCTTAACTCCACACGTCCATGAACCACGCCGACTACAGCAACATCCCCACGCCGCCGGGGTGGCTCCGTGAGGAGGATGCCGAGGCACTCTCGTTCCTGAAGATCTCGGGCAACGCGTGCCTCGACGTCTACTACGACAAGGAGGATGACCGTGGCGTCTGGGAGTGGTCCGCGTTCGATGCGAAGAGCGACTTGCCGGAGATCGTGAGGAACGCGCACTACGGCGAGGAGCCGACGCTCGAGGCGGCGCTTGATGCCGCCGAAAAGCGGGCACCGTTCTTCAACCAGGACGCCGCATGAGCCTATCGCCAGACTTCCCCACAGACGACAAGGCGCTCGAGCCGCGCCCGACGTCGGCCGACCTTCCGAGCACGGAGGTCCTCGTCGCGGATGCGCGCGCGTTCGCGGCGAGCGCGAAGGCCGAGCGCACCAAGAAGGCCTACGCGGCCGACTGGCGCTCGTTCATCGCGTTCTGCGAAACCCTCGGCGCCGCTCCCCTGCCCGCTTCGCCGGCGACGGTGGCGCTCTACGTCACGGCGCTGGCTCGCGGGGGCAAGCGCGTGGCGACGATCGCGCGCGCTCTGGTGACCATCCGCCAGGCGCACAAGCTCGCCGGCCACGACTCCCCCGTCACCGCGCCGGTGCACGAGGTGATGAAGGGCATCCGCCGCGAGCTCGGCGTGGCGCCGCGACAGAAGACGCCCGTGCTGCCGCCGGAGCTGCGCGCGATGACCGGCCAGGTGCGCGAAGGCCTGCGCGGTTTGCGTGACGCTGCGCTGCTCGTGCTCGGCTTCGCCGGCGCGTTCCGGCGCAGCGAGCTCGTCGCGATCAACGTCGAGGACCTCTCGTTCACCACCGAGGGACTGATCGTCACCGTGCGCCGCTCGAAGACCGACCAGGAGGGCGCGGGAAGGAAGATCGGCATCCCCTACGGCGGCCACCCGGAGACCTGCCCGGTGCGCTGCGTGAAGCGCTGGATCGAGGCGGCCGCGATCACCGAAGGACCGCTGCTCCATGACGTGCGCGGCGAGAAGCTGCGCGGCCGTCTCTCGGACCGCACCGTCGCCCGCGTCGTGCAACACCACGCCCGCGCCGTCGGCCTCGAGGCGGGGCGCTTCGGCGGCCACTCACTGCGCGCTGGGCTCGCGACGGCCGCGGCGAAGGCCGGCAAGCCCACGCACGTGATCATGAAGCAGACCGGCCATCGGTCCGACGCGATCCTGCGCGGCTACATCCGCGACGGCACGCTGTTCGAGCAGAACGCGGCAGCGGGGATCGGACTCTAGCCCCTACTCCTCTACAGCTTTCCGGATCTCCTTCGCGACCGCCTTGGCGTGCATCATCCGATCTTCGCACGGCCAGCCCACTGAAACTCAGCACGAGCTGCTCTTTGGGCTTGCGAAGTCAACGCAAAAAGGCTGACACTTGAGATTGGCGAGTTTCGAGGCGAGTTTTTCCTGTTCGGGCGGGCGCTCTGGACAAGCACCCCCCGGTCGAGCAGGCCGAATTTTCCCCGCATCCTCGCAATGAAAGTTGAGTTCCGAGCGGAGGTCTTCTCCGCTCGGCTGCTGTTGCGCGCGAGCTGCGGAGGAATGTGTCGGCCGAGCGTCGTGAAGAGCAGGAGCGTGAGCCGCCCCCGATGGGAGACAGCTTCGAGCTGACCCCCGTCGAGGATCGTCACGTCCCGAAGGCGCTCGAGGAGGCGACCTCCGACGCGCTCCGGATCGCCGCGCTGCTGGGCCTGGCGGCCGGTCACGACGCCCGTAGTCTTGAGCGGGCGCTTCAGCGCCAGCTTGTCTCCGGCGGATCGGACTTGCAGGTCCAGCAGGTCGAGCTGGCCGAGCGGCTCGGCACGTCGTCGAGGTCAATCCGGACCTGGAAGGCTGGCTGGCTCAGCGCGCCCCATTTGCCTCCCAGGCCGCTTGATGAGCGTACGCGCAAGCTGCTGTGGCTGCGCTTTGCCGACCTGGCCCATGCCCTAGGCGCGGCTCTTGGCCCAGAGGACCACGCCCGCCTGCTGCACAGCCTGCAGGGCATGGCCGACGCGCTGGGACTCCTAAAAAACAAAGCCCCAGACGACCTTGCGGCCGAATGGGGCTCAAGCGCGCTTCCTGTACGGACGGGCGCTCTGGACGAATCCAGACTATCGGAAGCGGAACCGGAGCGGCGGAAGCAGGCTTCCGCTCGACAGGAACTTGACTTTTGTCACGATGGCGTATCGGAACCGTCCGCTGACGACTCCGAGCATACGCAGCGCCGCAAGGTCCGCCACCATCAGCAGCGAAGCCGCCCGCGGTCGAAAACAATCGCTATGAAGCAGCTCACACCGGAAGAGCTGCGCGACAGCGTGATTCTCGAGATCCCTCCGGAAATCGAGGCCCCCAAGAGGCGGGAGGACTGCCTCGCCGGCGGAACGAACGAGATGCGCCCCTGCCCCTGGGTGCGGTGCAAGCACCACTTGTACCTCGACGTCAATCCGGAGACCGGCTCTTTCAAGCTCAACTTCCCGGACCTCGAAGTCTCCGAGCTCAAGCAGTCCTGCTCCCTCGACGTCGCCGATCGTGGCGGCACCACTCTCGAAGAAGTCGGTGAAATTATGAACCTAACGCGGGAGCGGATCCGTCAGGTTGAGGTGCGCGGTCTCTTCAAGCTGCGCTACCTTGGCGACGGGCTCGATCTTCCGCCCACCGAAGGAGGTGGCTAGAAGAGCCAGCGGAACGGGTGGGCTTCCGTCGACGTTCGTGGCGCCGACGGAAGCCGACATAGCAGCGTCGAGCTACTACTCCCAGAGTCAGTTCTACGCCGCTTCTTCCCGTCGCGCAAAAACGCCAAAACGGTCCGGGGAGACGCCGGCCGGGCTATCGCGCCCGTGCCGGCGTCTGAGTCGGCCCCAACGGGGCCAGTGAATCAGTGTGCCTGAGACACAGCCGGCAAGGCCGGCTGCAGCAGGAGAAGCCGTATGTACATCGAGAACATCTTCGAGCCCGACTACTCGCCGAAGCACCACTCCCCCATGCCCATGAACCTCCCCGCCTTCGTCGGCTGGGCGGCTCCGCCACCCGTGAAGCTCAACGACGATGATGATGACGACACGGATGACGATGATGATGGGGGCGACGGTGACGAGTCCGCGTCGGCCGATTACAGCGCCGAGCCAGGTTTCGACGACGCCGGGGACGAGGAGAACGAGACGCTCGAGGAGGAAGGCTACTAGCCATAGGTCGTTGACGGGGTCCGGCGGCGGCTCCACCGCCGTCGCCGGACCTTCGTCGTTCGCTCCGCAGCTTCAGCCTGGTGTGCGGCCCGCGACCGGCGGGCTCGTCGCCGTGAAGGCGCCGTAGATGAACGGGAAGCGGTCGCCCGAGGCCGTGCTCCAGGTCGTATCCATCGGGATGACGAGCGGTGCGCGGCCGCTCGGCAGCGACACCAGATCGGCCGGGAAGAATCCGATCGGGCGCATCGAGGTCGCGCCGGTGCGGTCCGTCGTCGTGAGCGTCCCCTGCACGTTGAAGGACACGCTCGTGAGCGTGAGCGTGCGCATCGCCGGGTCAATCGCCGCGACGAAGCCCAGGCCCGAGCCCGGCCGGATGACGCCCCCGCCCGAGAGCGAGTACTGCGTCTGCGCCACGTCCGTCCCGCCGCCCTGCATGCGCCACGTGCAGGCGCTGTCCCCGACCGCCTCGGTCACGGTCGGCGAGAGGATGAGTGGGTTGAGCGGCAGGCCACGGTAGGAGTGCACGTCCGCGCGCAGGTGGATCGTGCACTCGTAGGTCTGGGTCATCGAACCAGCGGGAAGGCCGAACGCCGCCCCGGTGTCCGCCACGTAGGAGATCGTGCCGCGCCAGCTTGTCAGCGGCACCGCGTTGCTCTTGTGCTCACCCACCGTGAGGACCATCTCGCCTTCACCGTCCATTGGCACCTGCGCGACGACCTGGCCTGCCGACCAGCTCATCACCGGCGCGTTCATCGCGCCCACCTTCACCGTCCCCTGGCGATCTCCGAAGGACCCGAAGAAGGAGATCTCGCCGGTGCCCAGGTTCCCGGCGACCTTGAAGACATTCGGGCGGAGGATTGAGACGGGGCTGCTCGAGAGCGACGACGTCAGCTCGACCGGCCCGTCGTCCGTGCTCGACATCGTGAGGCCCCGCATGACGACCGCATCCCACGCCGGCTGGAAGTCAAACGGACGCATCGGAACAGCGGGCTCCGGGATCCGCAGGTTCGTCGCCGCGATCACGTTCTGGCCCAGCATGAGGTCGTAGAGCGTGCACTTGGCGATCGCGGACGCGTCGTCGCTCACCGTGTTGGTCCACCCAAGATAGATGGACGCTCCGGCGGTGCGGAAGGCGCTGACCATCGCGTCGTCGTAGCTCGAGCAGGCGTCGAGGAACACGAGACTGTTTTGCGGGAACCGCATGTATCGCGCGACGAACTTGTGCGTGTAGCCGATGTAGCCCACCGGCGGCCGCGGCTTGCACGAATCGTCGACCATGAGGGTCATCTCGTTCGTCGCGTACTCGGTCGGGTAGCGCTCCTTGAGCCGCTTCCACGACTCCTCTCGCATGGTGGACTGGAAGACGGCCAGGTGTTCACCGGTATCGTCGTCCTCCGTGATGAGGCCGTGCGTGTTGAGGTGGAAGACACCCGTGTCGCCGACAGCGCGCAGGACCTCCGGCAGCGGATCCGCGGTCGAAATCTGGTAGCCCTGGTCTCGCAGCCACGACGAGATCATGGTCTCGTGATTCGCGAAGCCGCAGGTCGTGTCCGTCGCGATGCCGACGTATGCCTGCGCCGAGGACGGTAGGCCCTGCGCCAGCGGGCGCGGGGTTCCTGCTCCCGGCAACGACCAGCGAGGCGAGGAGCTGTGCTTGCGTGGACTGGCGACTCCGGCGTAATGGCCGTTGGTCAGACGGATCCAGAGGCTGCTGTCGCGGGAAACGCCGCCGCGCACGAAGGCCGGATGCCCCTGCAGCTCGGTGAGCACGGCCTGGCGGGATACGCGGTCGCTGCCCGGATGCGCCATCAGGCTCTCTTTGAGGCGACTCATCAGCGCATCGGCCGCGTCGTCCTCGGTGAGCGCACCGTCAGGGTTGTCGCTCCCGCCGTCGGTGCGCGCATCGACGGCGGGAGCGGCCGAGTCCGAAATGGTGCCGCCGTCGCGCGGTCGCCCCGGAGCATCGCGAGCGCCCGCGTCGCGCGGCATCGCCATCATCCCGTCGGGCTTTTCCTTGCAGCCATGGACCAACAACACGAGCGCAAGCAGTGTCCCGAACCGCCGCATGCCTATCCCCCTTCGCTGACGAGCGTCGCCCTCCTGGTCCGCCCGCGCGGCGAGAAGAGACTCTCGACGCGGACACGGGTACCGTCCTTCTCGTAGACCGCGGTGTCGCGGCCCTCGGACACCAGCTTCCAGCCGGCGACGATGCGTAGGTCCTCGAGCTCATCATCGACCACGGGGCCGGGAGCGCATCCGACGCTCACCTGCTTGGGGGTGCGGCGCAGAGGTGCAACGCCCTCGCGCGGCTGATGGCAAAGGGGGAAGCCACGGAACGACACAGGCGTCGTCGAAAGGAAGCGGTAGAACCACTTGCCAGACGTGCGCCGCTTCTCCTTCACGATCGCGATCTTCGGCTCGGGGAAGTGCGCGTAGACCAGCTCGAAGCGCTCCCCGTGGCGCTGCGCGAACAGCATCACCGCACCGCCCCGCTGCGCCTCTCGGCGCCGAACCAGATCCCACCCGGCGCTCACCGCGCGCTTCTCGACGAGATCGGCCGCCTCGACGGACTTACCCTCGATCGACTTCGTCTCGACGAGCACGGCGTCCGGAGCCACGCCGTCCACGGCTTCAGCGGGGTAAATCGGGAAGCCGCGATGCAACGCGGTCTCGGGAGAAGAGGCCATCGCCTCACCGAGCTGAAGAATCAGAGCAAAAAACACCGTCCCCCGCACCATCGCTACCGAGCGAGGATACACGGCCTTCGATCGTGGCTGCCACACGGCACGGCCGGCTTGTCGAGTTCCGCACACAGATTCCACTCTCTTGCGCGGAGGAACACGGGACGATGACGATCGCTAGCCCCCTGCGCGGCGGCCGCGGCGGGCCACCGCCAGGTACGAGATCTGGGTGAGGGGCTCGACCAGCACCTCGGCTTCCGCAAAGCCGGCGGACCGCAGCAGCACGGCGAGTTCGTCCCGGCGGAACCGCCGGGACGAGAACCCACTGCTCGTGTAGAAGCCGCGCTCCGTTTCTCCGGCGACGCGCCAGACTTCGGACCTGGCCGCGGCGTACTCGTAGAGCTGCAGCTGCGCCGCACGCGCCGCGGCGTTGTCGGCGTAGGTCGTGAGGACGACCAGGCCGCCGACAGCCAGCAGCCGGTCCGCCTCCGAGAGCGCCCTGTGCGCGTCCTCCGGCGGCAGGTTGCCGATCACGTTGAAGGCGAAGACCACCCCTCCGAAGCTCGCCGTGGCGAAGCCCGTGTTGCAGAAGTCGCCCACGACGAAGCGCACGTTGGGCAGGCAGCTCAAGGCGCGCTGCGCCGCCACCACCGCTTCCTCCGCGATGTCGATCGCCACCACGCTCGACGCACGCGCGCCGAGAACACGCACCTCCCGGCCGCGGCCGCACCCGGCCGCGACCACCTCACCTGTCCAGCGGATGCCGGCGAGCTTGGCCTCTTCCGCTCGGTGATACTCGGCGATGGGCTCCGGTACGAGCTCCGTGTTGGTGGTGATGTCGCCGTGCAGCGCCCAGAACGAAGCGCTTGTTCCCCTCCCCTGCTCGCCGTCGCTCACGACGCCACCGCACGGTGCGCCACGACCACTCCGGCGATCCGGCCGCAGGCCAGGACCTCGTCCACGATGAAGCCCTGCAGGCGCAGTTTCCGCAGGAGATCGTCGATGAAGAGCACGTTGCAATGCTTCTGGGCGTCGCCGAGCAGAACCCTGTTCTCCGGCGTCTCGCCCTGGAAGAACTCCTCATCGACGAGCCGGAGTGCGAGTGCGGGGTCGGCCGGCACGCTGGGATCCATCCAGATCTGGTCCCCGACCACCAGCGTCCCACCAGGGAGCAGCGCGTCGTGGAGGACGCGGAGAGCGCGCTCCTGGGCAAGACCGTCATCGCCCTTGAGATGACTCAGGAGCAGGCCTGCCACGACGCAGTCGAAGCGCTCCTCGGCCGAGAATTTCGTCACGCAGTCGATGAGCCGAAGCTCAACGCCGGCGACGCCGACGAGGTTCTCTCCCGCCTGGACCAGGGCGTCCTGGCAGAAGTCCACCAGCACGAGCGAGAGCAAGGGGCGCTCGCCCTTCGCCAGCGACGCGAAGGTCCCCTCCCCTGCCCCGACGTCGAGCACGTGCCGGGCACCTGCGGGCAGCCGCGCGAGCTGCAGCGCGAGCAGTTCCCGACGCCGTGGCGACATCCTCACCGTCGCTCCGTAGCGCTCCATGCGGAAGCGCCACCACGCCGGTGTCCAGGGGCGAACCGCCTCGCCCGCCTCCGTTACGAACAGAACGTCCTCGTCGGATCTTTGCTCCATGTGAGTCACTCCTGTGGGCTTCCAGGCCGCGTTTTCAGACTTCCAGCCTCGACGACTTAATTTAAGTCGTCGAGGACGCCCGGGTCAACCACCACGACTCTCGATAAGTCATCGAAAGTTCGTGATGTCGGCGGGAGTGAGCTAGCGTGAGCAGGCAACGATGGCCAAGAGCACACGAAAGCCCCGAGGGTCGCGATCCAAGAGCCTGGCGCGCCGCGCCAAACAGCGACGAGCGAACCCGATCTCCATCTCCGTCCGGATCGGCGCGCTCGGCGCGCTCGTGCGGGGACCCGCTGGCGTCCCCGAGCTGTGCCGGCGTATCGGCAACAGCACGTTCATCGACAACCGGCGCAACAACATCCTCCGCGGGGTCCAGGACCTGGTCGCCGGCAAGCTCGCCGACGACAGCAAGCTCGCCGAAACAGCTCGAGAGCAGGGCGGTGGCCGCCCTGCGAAGCTCTACTCGCTCACTCGCAAGGGCTCCGGCGTCGCTGCGCGCGTGCTCGAGGAGATCAACAGCCTCTTCGCGGCCGACAGCGCCGCGGACCGCTCGGCTGTCACTTACACGAGCGGGCCGGAGCCCCTATCCCAAGCCCTGGCAGCCTTCGAGGGTTTCCTCGAGAGAGGCCTCGCTGGCTACGAAGGAGACTTCGTCGATGGCGTCCTGCGCATCATGCGCGCCTATCACGGCTGGCTCGTGAGGTACCCCGAGGTCCTCGCCGAGCTCGGTGCGGTGCTCGATGAGAGCAACACGATGGCCGAGGATGCGCAGAAGGGCGCTGTGCGCCTGCTTCTTCGCTTCTACGAGCGCTTCCGCGACTACTGGCGACTGCCAGAGCACCTGCAGAACGCGAACGGCTGGGAGATCGGCTGCAGGATCTCCCGCGGAATCCTTGGGATGCTCCTCGCCGATCAGGTCTGGGACCGGTCCCGCCTCGCTGAGCGCACGATGACGTGGCAGGAGTGCCTTGAAGCGGCACTCATCGCGACCGTGAAGCTCGAGCGCCTCCCCGAGGTACTGGAGCAGGCCAGCGGCCTTGGGCACTCCGAGAAGGTCCCCTTCCTCAGCCTGACCCGGGCAAAAGCGGCTTAGCCCCTACTCCGCCACGTAGCCGTGCAGCCGGCGCCGCGCGAGCAATTCGCGGCGCCTCTGCTCGAGCGCGGCCGGGGTGGCGAACGTCTCCACCCGCCGCCGCAGAGGCCGCCCTTCCCTCCCCCACTCGATCACGAGCTCGCGATCGAAGAGCGTGAGCGTCTCCGTCAGCCGGTAGACCCGGCGGCGGTTCCTGGCGGCGTCGATCGATCGAAGTTCGAGCATGTGCGATATCACGTTATCGTGATTTCGCGAATACGCGAACACAAGTTGACGAGTAACCACGTAAACATGTATACTTGTTCACGCGAAATCACGATAACACGTTAACGTGAAAGCACAATGAAAAAGACAAAGAAAATCATCATTCATTCGCCCAAAGGCGGTCAGGGCAAGACCACCCTCACGGCCAACCTCGGCATGCTGGCGGCCGGCTCAGGCGCCCGCGTTCTCATCGTGGACGGCTGCTCCTCGCGGGGGTTGCAGCGGTACTTCAACCTGGCGGCAACCCGCGGGCTGGCCGACGTGATCACGCATGGCGCGCCCGTGCTTGAGGTCGCCGGCCAGGTCCGCGACAACCTCTGGATCCTTCCAGGCGGCGACCTCGCCGAGCTCGAGGAGCACCTCGCCAAGGACAAGGTGTCCCCCGTACGGCAGCTCGAGGACGCGCTCAGCCGCGCGGAGAGCCAGTTCGACGTCATCCTATTCGACACGTCGCCGGACCGGACCCATCGGCTCTTCTTCTGCCTGCTCTACTACGGCGACCGCATCATCATGCCCATCGAGACCAAGAGCGCCGGACTCGAGATCGCCCAGGAGTTCAAGGCGTACCTGGAGGAGCTGAACCCTCGCCTGCGAGCCCGCGATGGCAAACGGCCGATCTCCATCACGACCGTCATTCCTTACTGGTTCGGCCGCAGCCGCGTGAAGCAAGGCGCGCTTGAAGCGCTGCAGGAGTCCTTCGGCGACATCCTGACGGAGCCGATCGGCGAGTGCACCGGCCTAGCCGAGGCCTGGATTCATGGCGAGTCGATCGCGGATCGACTCGCCCGGACGAAGAATCCCCCGCCCAACGAGGCGCACAGTCTCAAGATATTTCAACAGGTTGCATCAGACATGCTAACCTGATAACGTGATAACAGGATTACGTGTTAACGTGAAAGCGCGATGACGAAGAAGGACCACATCAGTCGGCCGGCGCCCAAGGTGATCCCCCAAGGGGACATGAAGCTCATGGGGTTACACCAAGAGCCCGAGCCTGCGCCTGAACGGCCGGCGGCCCCCGTCCCAGAGGAGCCGGCGCCGAGACGACTAGCAGGGGAGGGGAGCGGCCGCGGGCGGAAGCCCAGCGGTGCCCCCCTGCGCGAGCCGCTCGGCGTGCGCTGTCTGCCGAGCTACGGCGCCAAGCTCGAGAAGCTGTGGAACCGTCGACGCGCCGGCAACCCGAAGCTTCAGAAGGGGCAGGTCGTCGAAGAGGCACTTGACCTTCTCTTCAAGAAAGAGAGCATGTAATCGCGTTATCGCGAAATCACGATATCCCGGTCACGCTTGATGGGATCGTTCCACAACGCGAGATCAGAGCCGCGCTGCGAATACGCGATTACACGATATCGCGTCCAAGCTCCTGTGCTCCGCGAGCTTTGAACTCCGCCTCCGTCATCGCTCCGGCCATCGCGGCCAGTCGTAGCTGGACGTAGTGGCTGAGCGAGCCCTTCACGAGGCTGTCGATGAACGCGTTGCCTGCGTTTTCCCGTCGGATCTGCGCCTCGCAATCCACTTCGATCTGCGCCTTCTCGCCAGCGGTAAGCCGGGCCAGGGTCTCAGCGGCCTTCTCGCGCTTGTAGGCCTGCCACTCGGCCTCGAGATCCTGTTTCTTCTCTTCGGACACCTTGAGGCGGAGCTGTCCCCGGCGTTCTCGCTCACGCGCCTCCCAGTTGCTCGCCGACTTCTGCCTGTAGAAGTCCATCCCGCGGAAGATGTGAATGGTTTCGTGAGCCTTCGGCCCGGCCTTGTGAAGCTCCACGCAGCCACGAACGATAGCTAGTGCCTGCTCGAGCGAATACTCCTGCAGCCACTTGGCAGCCTCTTTGCGATCGGCCTCGCTTAGCTTGACCCTCTGGGTGTCATCGCTGAACTGCCGGCCATGGGCGGTCCTGTAGAACTCCCTCACAAGCTCGCCGGCGTCATCCTTCTCGATGACCTCGTTCTTGCCGGCGCCGTCGATCCGCGAGAACCGCAGCACATAGTCGTTCGTGCTCTTGTCGACGTTCATCACGACGTGAAAGTCCTCGGCGTCGTACTCCGCGAGCGCCTTGCGAAAGCTTTCTCCCCGGTAGTTTTTGAGAGCATCAGCGAGCTGGCGCACGATGTATGCGGACGCCCGGCGACCGCCTTCCTTGATGACGATCGCGGTCATCGCCAGCTTGGGGGCAAGGACCTGGGCGTGGATGGCCTGCTCGCGCTTCGTGGTGAGCTGACGATCCAGCCACCGGTAGAATCGGCGCTCGAGAGGGCTGGTGAGGCTCAGGTACGCCCTCGTCTTGAGTTCCTTCGTGTACTTCGCCCGGATGCTCTGAAAGAAGTGCTCCCCCCACTGGATCCACAACCGCCGCGCACGGCCACGAAGCCGCTGCACCCCGTCCGACGAGGCCGACTGGATGATGACCACGTGGAGGGTGCGCTTCTTCCTCGTCTCGGCGTCGTACCAGCGATCGGTCATCCACTGCGACGAGACGATCCTCCAGATCTGCTCCTCGATGGCCCACAGCGTCGTTTGGTTCGGCTTGTATTCCCGGTCCGGGTACATGTACCGGACGAGCTCAGGCAGATCGAACTCGACCCGGTCTGACTCGAACCGGTTCTGATCCCACGTGAGAGATAGGAGGGCGAGCAGCACGTGCTCCCCGAGCGCGGTCGGTAGGCCGCCCGCTTCGTCCCGCCAGATGCCCGTGGTGCCGCGAGGGAAGCCCTCGGTGACCAAGTGCTCGCGAACCGCCTCAGGGTTTCCGACGAGCCGCACCCCTTCAGAGATCTCAAACACCCGAATGCCTTGATCATCCCTGGTGAGAAGTGAGACGGGCATCTCGACGAAGTTCATCTCGTCGAGGTACGTCGGCGGGGCCTGGGGAAAGAGCTCGGCCTGCTCAGCCGATGTTTTTTCTTTTTCCAGTCCGTCCCCGAGTCCGAAGGACTCATCTCTCTCCGTAGTAGGAGACGACGCCGGATCAGACATGGGGGGTAGAGAGATCATTTAGAAGCATTTAAGATCATTTCACTTTCGGAAAACCGCATGGTTACGCGGAGTTCCGGCCATTCCAGATCCTGGTTGTGCGTACTCCAGATCCTGGTTGTGCGTACTTAGCCCATTCCAGATCCTGGTTGTGCGTAGTTCCGGAAGCGAGGAAGTACCTAGGCTTGTTGAGGATTGTCTGATTCCAGATCCTGGTTGTGCGTACTCTAGATCCTGGTTGTGCGTAGTGATGCTCCATCGCTTCTTGAAATAGGTTACCGTAGTGCGTAGTTGCCAGTCAAGTTGCCGGGATCCGTGACAGGATCCGCCTCCACGCCAACTCGGGAGGCCAGGAGGGACGCACAACCGGTACCGGCGACGCTCGAGTACGCACTTCCAGTACCTGGTCCGATTCAAGGGACGCACAACCAGTACCCGCCGCTGAAACGTCATCAGCGTGAGCCAGAACGCTTCTGGCGCGACCGTGAGGGAGATGCCGAACGTCGATACGGGCTCCAGAACGACGTCAAGCGGCGCTCCCACCAGTCGGTTGACGTCGGCAAGGCCTGCGCGGACCGGCCGCGGTCCAACCGCGCTGGCATGGTGGCTCTCAGAAGCCGACCGACGCGCCGCCATTGGGGTGCCGCTCGTGTTCGGCTCAGGAGGCTGCGTCATGAAGCTTCAGGTTCTTGAGTCCGTCACGTTCCGCTGCCACGTCATCTCTCGCGAGGTCCAGGCAGAGCTCTACCTGGACGAGCGCGGCGCTCGCTGCGGCGAGTGCACCGGCCGCCACGTCTGCGTGCCCTGGAAGGAGAGCGGGGCAGGGTGGTCGTGTGGTGGCGGCGTCCCGAAGGTCTGCCCGGTGCCGTTCTTCGCGCCGATTGCGCGGCGCGAGCTCCCCGACGTGATGCCTGATCCGGAGACGGCAGATCGCGTAATCGTGAAATCCTGTTAACGCGATAACCCCGGACATGGCATACGTCGAAGTTCCCACTGAGCTCGGCGTGCGAGACGATCACGGCATGCTGAACCTCCGGATTGCTGCTCAGCTCCTTGAACGGCGCGGCCTGACCGTCCGCGACCTCATGCTCCTCGTCGAGGACGTCACCCAGGGCGCCTACGCGTCGTGGACGGCCGGCTTGACCGACCGGCCTGACGAGCGCCGGCAGGAGCACGGCGACCCGCCGCACTGGCAGTGCTGGCCGACCGCCTCCAAGGAGGACGGCGAGGCGGCGGAGCGCCACTACGTGCACGACAAGGGCATGAAGGGCGGGTGTGGCGGGCGCAGCGAGGGGAGCTTCTTCTACATCTTCTAGCGCTGGCGCGTCGGGCTGTGAGCTGCGCTCCCGTCGCTGACGCTCTCTCCGATCCCTCTGCGCACCCTCGTCGGCCCGCGGGCTAAGATGGCCGCGATGGAGCATGCCTTCGACGGGGTGAAGGTCTTCTCGGCGACGATGGCGCAGGATCGCGACCAGCTCGGCGAGAAGGTGACCGCGTGGCTCCGTAGCCGGCCGGACATCGAGATCGTCGACACGGTCGTGACCCAGTCCAGCGACGAGGCGTTCCACTGCCTCGCGATCACGGTCTTCTACCGACAAAAGAAGGGCTCCTAACGTCGCCACGGGTCCCGCCGCGGACCTCGCCGCGTCGAGGCGGGACCCGGGGCGGGACCCGTGGCCGCCCGCCAGGGCTTCGCCCAGCCGGAAAACGTGTGTAGGAGGCGGCCGGCGGGGATCGAAATCGCCCCCGCCCCCACCCCGACGTGACCTCACGGCAACGCGTGGCGGGGGCGGGGGCTTACCGCCCTCGCCGGCCGCCAGGACGGGCTACGTTTGACGGGTGGCTACGGATTACGGGTGCTTGCGCACATATGGTACAATGTAAGTCCGCTAACATCACAACCTCTGCCGAAGCGATCCCAGGACAAACCACGGGCAGTCACGACCAGAACGGGCAACTCGCCGGAGACGGCCAAGACGATCACGGTTTCGGAATTCAGAAGGAAAACCGGAGAGATACTAAGGCGGGTGGGGGCGGGGGAGCGGTTCTTGTTGACGTATCGAACGCGCGTTGTCGGCTTGCTGCAACGAGAACCCGACCTTGACTCTGGACGGAAAACCGTTCAGAGTTCTCTCGTGGCGTTTACGAAGAGCCAGCAGTCGATCTTCAGCCACCTTCGACGGCTGGGGGAGCCTCGGAGCTGCAGTCAGCTCGCCAAGGAGTTGAAGAAGCCTCGAACCACAATCATCGAGGCGGTGTCGGCCCTGTGCGGAGATGGGTGGCTTGTCGAAGCTGGCAAGATCTCTACGGGTGGAGACAGGGCGATGACCTATCTCCTCCACCCCGATGCCGACAATCGGTTCCATCGAGAGATCCTCGGAGAGGGTGCGACCGAAGTGCAGACAGGCAGCGCGCCTTTGAGGTCCGGTACGTGAAGAGGGGCTCTTTTCTCGAGCGTGCCCGTTGGCGCGTCCACGTGGCCCGAAACGATGGGGCTGGTTGGTTGTTCGTTTGCTTCGTGTTGGGGTCGTGGCTGTTTAGGACTGAGCTGCCGGCGGTGGCAACAAACCTCGCCATCGTACAGAAGCTCGCTTGCTTCTGCGTTGCCGCCAATCTTGCACTGGTTTTTCAGCTGCAGGCGGCACCGGCTCTGATCGCTGCGCTCATCACCGCCGCGGTCTGGGCTGCCGGTCGCCAGCTTCAACGGCATCCCGAGGTGGCCGTCTCATGGTTCTGGCTCACGCACTCGATCGTCTTCAGCTCGATTGAGCACGCTTGGCGGTACCTGCCGTGGCAAGCGCCCACGCTGATTCTCGGCTCGCTCATGTCGATGGCCGGCTGCTCGATCTGGACCATCCGCGCTGCCGTCATCCTCGCTTCCGCGTTCAGCGCGGCGCTGTTCCTCCGCTCGGCTGGGCTTCTTCGCTCGAGGCCGAACGGAACGCCCCCGGCGCCTCCGTCTCGAATCGTCGGACAGCCTGTCATGCCCCGCCGCGCTCTCGCATCCGTCTCCGAATGGGCGCCGCTCGAGAGCGCGGATGATGTGTTCGAGATCGTCGACACCATTCGGCGCCGACGGGAGCATCGCCATAGCGCCGGGGACGCCAGCGTCGATGCGTTCATCGTCGTTGCCGGCCCGACGTGGGCTCAGGCTCTTCGTGATCGGCTCGATCCGCAAGATCGCCGCTTCGTGTTTCTTGTTTCGACTCCCGCGCAGGCGAGCGCTACTCGCGCCTCCTTGCTCGACGATCTCGCGGACGGCCTGCTGATGGCCTAGGAAAAGCGAAACCCCGACGCCCTGCCTGCTCCCCGCTAAGGTCGGACAGGTGCGTACGGGGTCTGGAACCAGACGCCCGGCCTGTCGTCCTCACGGACGACCGGTCGGAGACCGGCTTCGCGCTTTGAGCGTAGCACAGGCTCCACCTGAGCGGCGCCCCTGGGCGGAGCCATGCCCAGAGGGAGCGAGATGGACGACTTCATCGATTGCAACGATGTCGAGGCCGACGGAAGGCACAGGGGACAGGACGCCACGAAAAAGGAAGGAGCCCGTGATGAGTGCACCGCGTATTCGAGCAGGACGAAGGAAGCCGAAGCCGATCGAGCCGCCGCAGCAACCGGCGACCTCCTAGCTCAAGGCGCACGGGGACCACGCGATGGCGTGGTCCCCGTGCCTTCCACGGTCGGCGCGCGCTGGTTGGACGACGAGTGCATCGACGTGTGGGCTCCCTACTCGGAGTGTCGGTCGATCCACCTTGTCGTTGCGCGGGCCCTTCGCGCCAACGCCGGCCAGCTCGTCTTCGAGGGTATGGCTGGCCCTGGCTTTGGCCTGTCCGCTGTTCGTGAGGTCTCGCCCGGTGCGCACCTCGTTGCGGCAGACGCGTCGCTCTCGATGGTCCGTCGAGCACGACGTCGGGTTCCTTCAGCGGTCGTGTTGCACAGCTCCGTCGAGGACCTCCCGCTGGCGGACGCCTCGGTCGATCACGCGTACTGCACCTACGGCCTCGAGCACGTGGTCGGCCTTGATCGGAAGCGGCGGGTCCTCGCCGAACTCGCGCGCATTCTGCGCCGCGGCTGCGGCCATCGTCTCGTGCTCGTCGATGACGTTCTCGCGCCCGGCGCGAGCCAGGCCAGCCACGCCCTGACGATGCGTGAGGCACACTACCCCGGCGCGCCAGCGTCGTACCTGACCGCCGCTGCCGCCGAGCCGGGTCACACGCTGACCCGAACGGCGCTCCTCAACCTCGTCGGCGAGCTCTTCGAGATCGAGTACACCGAGCCGGTCGCGCCGCTCGGGCTTCTGATCCTGGCGACACCCCGGAGGACTGCATGACGCGCGCGATCCTGCTCGTCATCGCGTCCATCATCGGCCTCGCGCTCGTCAAAGGAGACAGCGACCGCCGCGAGGCTGCCGCCCGCCGCGCCGAGAAACTGGAGGCCGCCGCCAAGCGCGCGGCGCAGGAGGCCGAGGCTGCGAAGCGCCTTGCCCCCGTGCTCTCCGACTGTGCACGAGATGTTCATGCGGTCGTGCACGATCAGGTCTGCGATCTACCGCCCGCGCTGTGCGCGGCGGTCAAGAAGGCCGCGCGGCGCCCGAAGGACGCGGCGCTCATGCCCGACTTCGTCTCGAAATGCATCTTCACGAGGACCGGCGAGATGGTGCCGAGTTCGAGCTTCGTGTACGCGGCCACGGGAGGCGGCGAGTTCTACAATAATCACCCGACCCGTCGCAGCGCTGAGGCCGTCGCGGCAAGCTTCACCGCGCCGCCGGCGACGCCGCAAGGGCCCGGCGAGCCTCCGAAAACGACCACGCTCTCGTCCGTCCTGACGTTCCTGACCCCGCTGTCGGTCCTCGGGGCGGCGGTGTCCGTCGTCCAGGTCCTCCTGTTCGCGCGCGGTTGGCTCCGTCGCCGCCGGCGTCGAGCGCGCCCGCCGTGGATCTCGGGGATGTGGCCTGAGGCTGAAGTCGAAGCCGTTCCCGACGAGCCCGAGCCGCTGCAGCTTCGCCCGCAGCCGCTCCGGGCCTTCCTCGAACCGCCGGTCGATCCGCTTCAAAGGTCCATCCGGAGGAGTCATGTCGATCGCCGGTGAGCCCGATCCTGGCTGGTTCTCCGGGTTCCTCGGAGCGAAGGAGCCGGCGCAGAAAGGCCAGCCGGCTCCAGCCCCACAGGCCGGCGTCGCGGCCGGAGCGGCCGGCTGGACCGCGATCGCCGCGGCCGGGGCGGCCGCGCTCTACGCGGTCTACAGCTTCCTCGCTTGGCTCTGGCAGCTTCTCAGCTGGTTCGTCGCCGGGGTGATCACCGTCGCCGGCAAGATCATCTTGTACGGCGGTGGCGCGCTTGGCGGGGGTGCCGCCTTCTGCCTCTTCATCGACCTCGTCGGGCTGCGCGTGATCGCGCGCGTGCGCGATCTTCTGGCGCAGCACCGGATGAAGACGGACGGAATCGCGCGCGAGCCGGCGCGGACGATGCGCAACCTCCACCGCGGCTGGAACGCCGGCACGCTTTCCCCTGACGTCGCTCGGCTCGTTGACCAGGCCTTGGAGGGGGCCCGCCAGCCCACCACGCTCGGATGCACCCGCGTCGTGCTCTTCTACCTGAGCCGCGCGGTCACCCGCGGGAAGGTCCCGCTCGGGATCTCGCCGGCCGATTTTTTCCGGCCGATCCCTGTCGCGCTCGTCCGGCGGGACGCGGTTCTCTTCGCCCGCCTGGTCGCGCCGGCGATGCCGGCGATCGCGGCCGTGGTGCGCCGGCGCCGCGGCAACCCGTCGCCGCTCGAGCTCCCCAAGGTGGCGCGCCGGCCGGAGCTGCCACGGCCCGTGATTCCTGTCGCGCCTCGCGCGGAGCCGCCGGTCCGCGCCGCGAACGCGCCTGCCGAAGCGCCTGCGCGCAATCGCGCGGGCGTCGTGGAGTGCGTCGAGCGGTTCCATCCTCGGGCTGGGAAGGAACAACATTTTCGCTCGGTCGAGGCCATCGACCCGCAGGTGCTGCGCGTGCGGCTCGATGCGCTTTGCGCGAACCCTCCCAGTCCTGACGAGGCAGCGCCGCTTCTTGCCAAGCTCGGTGAGGAGCTCGAGCAGACAGCCGCGCTAAGCGGCGGACTCGTTGGAGACGCGGCGCGTCTCCGCGATGAGGTCTCGGTCCTCCGCCAGCTCGCCGGCGGCCGCTTCGATGAGTGGTACGAAGCCGAGGAGGCAAAGCGCGTCCGTCGGTTCAAGGGCGAGAACGTGCAGCTCGATCCCTGCTTCGACCATCCGGATTCCTCCGGGCGCCTGCAGCACCGCAGGGAGAGCTGGCAGCGTCTGATCGCTGCACGGCGGCAGGGGAGGGCGTGATGCAGATTGTCCCGATGCCGTCCGGTGGTGTCGTGCCGCTCTATCGCGGCCCGCTCAGCGAGGTCGGCCGCTGGCCGCTTCATCTCGGCCGCTGCATGCGCACCGGCCGGACCGTGGTGCTGCCGTACGAGCTTCGAGAGCTCAACCAGAGCCTTCGCGCGGTCTCCGGCTCCGGCAAGACGGAGCTGATTAAGCTCGTCTTGGCGCAAGACATCGCCGAGCTCGCGCTGGGGGCGCGCAAGAGCCTCGTGATCGTCGATCACATCGGGCACAGCGCGAACTTCACCCGGCGCGTCGTCGCGCATCTGATCGGCCGCTTCCGTGAGGAAGCGCGGCGCGGCGAGAGCGCGGCGCGGCGAGAGTTCGCCGAGCTCGCCGGTGCGCGCCTCGAGGCCGGCTTCCGCTGGGTCGATCTCACGGACCCAAACTGCACCGAGACGTGCAACCCGCTGCGGGTCTGCGAGGCGACGGGCCGCACGGTGTCCGTCGTCGCCGACGACCTGCGGCTCTGGGCCGAGGCGATGGGGCGCGGCGACATGTCCCAGACCAAGAGACTCGCGCGGAATCTTGCGTGCTTTGGTCAGGTCGTTGCCTTGGCCGGGGGCAACCTCGTCGACGCGGTGCGGCTCTCCTACGCTTCGCGCGACGAGCTCGTGGCGCTGCTCCGGCAGTACGAGTCCCGCCTGAGCGAGTTCGCGCGGCTGCAGCTGCGCCGCATCGTCGCCTTCGATGGCCAGCGCTTCGTCGAGCAGGTGGCCTCGACGAGCAACTCGCTCGGCCAGGCGCTCGAGCACGACAAGGCCCGGCGCTTCTTTCTGACGCGCCGGGGCTCGGTGGACTTCCACGACGTGGTGAACACGCCGGGGATCACGGTGTTCAAGCTTCCGCGCGAGCTCGTCGCGCTCATGGGGTCCTTCGTCGTGCAGATGGTGCTGCGCGAGGCGTTCCGCCGTCCCGAGGGCACCATCGATCCGCGCTGCGTCGTCTTCGTCGACGAGTGGCAGGAGCACTCGGCTACGGAGCACTTTGCGTCCTACATCCCGGTCAGCCGGAACGTGGGATGCACGTTCGTGTGCGCCAACCAATTGACCAACCAGCCGCCGCTGCATACCCCCGACGGAAAGGGGGTCATGGATGCGCTGGCGGCCAACTCGATCCAGATCCTCGGCCGGCAGGGGTGGGACGATGCCGTGCGTTCCGCGGCGGAGGTCTTTCCCTTCGGCTACGAGCCGCACCTCGAGCGCCGGCGGTACGTCGATGTCACCGAGAGCGAGAACTCTTCAGAATCGGACACCTTCACCAGGGCCGTGGCGAAGGCCTTCAGCCGCACGCGCAACTGGACCCTCGGATCGTCGAAGGCGCTGGGCCGGTCGCTCGGCGTCGCCACCGGGCGCGCGGAGAGCGTCTCCGTGGGCCACGTCGCGTCGCTGGGGCTCTCGCTGTCGTCCGGCGGCTCGCACCAGCGCTCGACCTGCTCCCAGACGGGGACCGCGCTCACGTGGATGCACGGCCGCCTCTACGGCGAGGCGATCGCCGTGGGCTCGGGCACGACCGACGCGCACGGCACGTCGAACGGCATGTCCGAGGGCTTCGGATCGGGGGCGACGCAATTTCTGAGTAACGGCCGGTCGATGCCGGTGCTCATCGAGGGCGGACATGAAACCCAAAACCTCGGCTGCGGCTCCGGCACGTCGAGCAACCGCAACTCGTCGACGAGCCACGGCCAGAGCTTCAACCATGCGGTGAGCAACTTCTTCCAGAAGGCGCAGAGCCTCGGCTCGAGCAGCGGGCAGGGCGGTCAGACGAGCAGCTCGACGTCCAGGACTGAAGGCGACGGCACGAACGAAGCGGAAGCGCTGACCGAGTCCGCCGCCGAGTCGCTCGCCGAGGTCATGGGCATCCACCGCGCCGTGAGCGAAGCCCTGAACCTCAGCGACTCGCGCAGCCGGTCGGTGGGGGAAGGGGATTCGGAGAGCGACACCGAGACGCACTCGGACTCGCACAGCGTGATGAAGGGGCGCGGGAGCTCCCGGCGGGAGGTTGTCGAGCACTACACGCTTTCTGAGCAGCTGCTCAAGGGGGCTGAGCGTTTGTTTCGCGCTGGGAAGCGCGTGTTTTTCCTGATTTCACCGGAGCGCGAGAAGGCCGAGGTCATCGAGTTCATGAGCGCCGACCTGCCACGCGACGCTTTCCCCACGAGGTACGGCGACATCGATCTGGAAGCGGAGCTCGTGGCTGCCAGGCGTGCGCCGGCCGAGGACCCGCCGCCGTCGATCTTTGACGGTCACCGGGCGCCGGGTCTGCCCTCCGCGGCCGCAACAAGCGCGCGGCGATCCAGACGACGGCCGGCGAATGCAGGCGAGGAGCTGCCATGAACCTCGACAACAACCAGGCGGTGCGCGAGCTCGAGGCCCCGGAGCAGACGATGTCGGAGCGGCGCGACGCCGCGGCGCCGGCGCCGCGATCGCGCCCGATGCAGCTCACGCCCGACGATCTCGCCGGCGAGGAAGGGGAGGGCGGCATCCTCAAGTGGACCGTGCAGCTGCGGCTGCTCCCGACCGGTCTGTTCGTCCGGCTGTTCGCGTTCCGCGACCGCAACAAGCCGGCCGACAAGCGCCGCGGCCGGCAGGGGATTCAGCGCCGGCTGAGCCTCCTCGCGGAGCACGGCTACCTTCATCGCGTGCCGCGCGCGGTCAGCAAGGGTGGCGAGGTGTCGGACTGCGCGTACGCGATCACGGGGGCTGGGCTCGACGAACTGCGGGGCAGGGGACTCCTCGAGGGTCCGCCGCCGTATTGGCGCTGGGCTTTGAAGCTGAAGAGCCACTACGTCGCGCACGCCGTGATGCTCTCGGATGTCCGCGTGGCGATCCGGCACGCGAGCGCACTCACGCCCGAGGTGAAGGTCAGCCGCTGGATCGGGGAGCACGAGCTCGACTGGAAGGACGACGCGCGGAAATTCGTGCTCGATCTCCCGTTCGACGTCGAGGAGGCGCCCGGACAGACGCGCAGCGTTCCTTGGCGCGCGGACGCGGCCTTCCTCGTAGCGGCCGGCGGCGGACCGAAGAGCGTGTACTTCATCGAGTGCGATCGCGCGGGACCGGGCCGGAGCGGCGAGCCCGTCGTCCCCGCGAAGTGGCACGACCGGACCTCGATCGTGACCAAGCTCTTCGCTGCCCGGGCCGCCATGAGCGGCGCGTTCCGGCGGCTCGGCGCCGGCCGCTTCGGCGGCCTGCTCTTCGTCCTGCAGGCCGGACCGCAGCGCGCCGAGAACATCCTGCGCGCCGCGCTCACGCACACGCCGGAGCTTGCGCCCTACTGCCGTGTCACCCACCAGCCACTTCTGCACGAGAGCTTCGACGCCTTCCTGAAGAAGCCGATCTGGCGAACCGCGACCGGCGAGCTCGTCACCCTCGCGAAGGAGGTCAGCGATCCGTACCCCATGAAGACCAGCGAAGTGGAAGACCCTGCCAACTTTGAGCGCAGGTAACACCAACTCTATGCAGAACGACTCCACTCGTTCCACATCACCGGCCACGCGGCGACCGATGTCGCCGCACGTGCTCTACCTCAACGCCGAGCAGATCGACGTTGTCGATATCGCGGTCACCTCGGAAAAGGTCCGCACCGAGATCCTCCTCCGCGAGGGCATCGGTGAGGATGACGAGCGCCGCGAGCTCGAGCAGCGTCTGACGGCGTTGCAAGAGGTGAGCAAGAAGGTCGAGTGGGCGTACCGTCCGAGACGGCGCCGCTCGCCGGTGAACGATGAGGTGGCAGCATGAGCCACCGGACCCCTGGCGGGGTCTCCTGCTTCGCTTCGTCGAGGCGCCACAAGGCCGATCTCCTGCTCGCGCAGGAGAGGGCCGGCGCCGCGTGGTTCCGCGTCCCACAAGGACGCCTCGTTCGCGGGTTGCGCTCCCATCGGGAGAGCGGCTGCGATCTGAGGATGCGGAAGAGCCCCGTCCACGGGGAACCGAGAGAGGTCCGGTCCCCATGCCGCGCCTCTCTCGTTTTTTTCTTCAACCCGACGACCAACCCGTTCCAGGTCGCGGGGTCACCGATCGACAGGCCATCGCGGGCGGTCCGTAACCACAAGCACCATGAACAAGCCCATGTTCAGGCCCGCCGTACGGCGCTTCCGCCCAGCACCGAGCTGGCACGACCAGCTCGTCTTGCAGGCGGTGGGCACCGTGATGTTCGTGTTCATGGGCGCGGCGCTGCACGCGCTGCTTCCCTGATCACGTTCACGGCGGGCACGGCTCTTCGGAGCCGGACCCTCCGCGATGGATCGAGGCGTCACCGAGTCGATCGCAGGGCTGGTTTCCCCGTCGATCGCGACGCCACGACAGTTCCGCTGCTCCGGCACCTGCCGGAGCGCCTCCCGTTCGTGCTGGTGGGCTTGGGTTCTCGACACCACGGAACCTCAGCTCCTTGGCGCGGACGGGAGTAGCGCGGAAGAGGTCGCGTCCCGGGTACGGCCGGCGACGCGACGAAGCGAGAGCGATGCCCGAGAAACAACGGGATCTCGAGTCAGGCAATCCGGGTCCTGCATAGCGGGACCTTCAGGAACGTCGTCGGGTCTGAGAGCATCGCTCTCGCTCTCCTTTCATCGCGCACGTCGGCCGAGCTCGCGATCGCGCTGGCGACGATCGCCACCCCCACAGTGACCCCTACACTGACCCCTGCAGCAGGGGAGGGCGCGCCTGCGGCGGCCGGGATCGCCGGAACCCCTTATTTGATAGGCCCAGTCGTCGGGTCTCTCGCTTCGCTTCGAGCCCCGACTCCCCCCCGGATCCTGCGCTCGACAAGGCTCGCTCCGGCCCGCCGCCGCGGCGCTCCGCGTCCGGGGGGGAGTCGGGTCTACGACCCGACGACTGGGCCTGGGGAAGAGGTACGGCGCCAGCGCGCCGTGGGGGTTCCGATCCGAAGCGGCGGTGAACGTGTGACGCCGGTCGCGGCGCCGGCGCTGGTGAGGCGCGCGCCGGGCGGCCGCCAGGGAGGTAGCGGAAACCTGCACATTCCGATCTGGGCGCTCATGAGCGTTCGCGCACATGGCGAGATCGGGCAGAGATCGCTGGCGGGCCAGCACACGCAACGATCGATCTCGAACGCGTTCGGCGTGCACGGGGTGACGGATTTCCGCACAGGCGAAAGCGCGGAACGCGTTCGGTTCAGCGTTGTCTCTCGAGCCGACGGTGCGGTAGGAAGCACCCCGTTGTGGGAGGGCGTGGTCAGCGCGGCTCTCTCAGAAGGAGACTCGCGGATGAAAACGTTGGCACTCGGATTCGTGGCTCTCGTTGCGGCGACAGCGGCCTTCACGGCCGTCTCGCAGGCGGCTCCGAAGAAGTCCTCGACGTGCTGGGAGTGTGACGGTCAGGGCTGCCGGCTGGTGGCCGCGGGCTGGAAGACCTGCAAGTTCGACAGCCCGGAGGAGCGCTGCGAGACCGCCCGGCTCTGCGGCGACAGCGGTGGCGGCGGCGGAGCGATCTACTGATGCGCTGGCTGAAGACGGCCGCGCTCGGCGTGGCGGCGGCCTCCAGCGTTGCCCTTTGCTGGGGGCACGCGAACGCGACGCTCCTCAAGCCTAAGGCCGCTACGTGCTTCGGCGGCTGCACTCGCAACGGCTGCATCAAGAACGCCGCTTCGGGCTGGAAGAGCTGCAAGTACAAGGCGGACACGCAGTCGTGCGAGCTCGCCACGCTCTGCCCCGGCGGTGGCGGCACCGACGAGCCCATCGACTAGAGGTGACCATGAAGACCATCGTCCTGTTCGCGTTCGCCCTCGGCTCCAGCTCTGCCGCGCTGGCTTCCGTGACCGCCCGGTACTCCGCGGCAGCCGAGAAGCCGACCACCCCCGAGCGCTGCTACTCGTGTCTCGCGGAGCGCCGCGGTTGCACGATCACCGCGAGCGGCTACAAGACCTGCAGGCAGCAGGAGTCCTGGTGCTTCCTCGAGAAGTTCTGCCCCTCGACGGGCACGCCGACACCACCGCGTTGAAGCTGAAGTACCTCAACGCCTTCCTGGTGTTCGTGACGCTGGCGTCCGCGGTGGTCTTCGCCGTCGCGAAGCTGACGCCGCAACCAGCGGATCCGCTCGGCAAGCGGGAGCCCTGGATCACCTTGCGGAAGCTCGCACCGACTTTTGAAGCAGTGCTCCTGCGTTCCTCCCGCGACTGCCTGGCCGGCCTCGGCATCTCGTCAGGAACCCTCATGTACGCCGTCGATTTCGACTACGCGGAAGGCCAGCTTGTGGCGACCGAGCTGAGCGTGCAGGACAAAGGGACGACCGTCTCGGCCGAGGACCGCGGCCGCGCGCTGCGTTGCCTCGAGCGCGGGGAGCGGATGTCGCTGGTGATGCCGGAGCACCTCCGCGACCTCACCAAGGCCGGTGCCTACTTCCCCTTCGAGCTGCACTTCCCGCCGCCGACCATCGCCCGCATCGAGGAGCGAATCCGATGAGCAAGGCCATCTACGCGCTGCTGGCGCTCAGCCTCGCGGCGAACCTGTGGCTTGTGACCCGCGGGCACGCCGCCGCGGCCGACCACAAGAACAACCCGCCGGCCGCGGGTGTCGCAGGCGACACCGCGGAGAGCAGCGCCGCGCCGAAAGCGGCCGTGCCCGCCGTACTCGAGCTGCGCGCCTGCCGGATGCAGCTCGACTCGTCGCGCATCGAGATGAAGAAGCTCGAGGCCGACAAGGAGAAGCGCCAGTCCTACGACGAGCGCTACCGCGCCGGCCGCGAGAACCCGCCTGTGCAGGCGAAGATCAGCGCGCACATCCAGCGGCTCTTCGGCAGTACCGGGGCATCGGTCAACGTCGATTGCCGCGGCGATGTCTGCAAGCTCGACTTCGTGCGCAAGGAAGGACAGGCCGACAACTTCCCCGAGCTCCTGCAGCAGGACAGGGAGCTGAAGAAGTCCGGCGTGATCGGCTACGAGTTCGAATCGGGCAATCCCGGCAACGACGCCCAGGGCAACCCGGTGTCACTCGACAAGGTGCTGCTCAAGGTGTCGACGGCGCCGCCGGGCGCGCAGGGGCGCACGGTCCTCGACGGCTACTACCAGCGCCTGATCGAGTCGGGCGGCTACGACCGTTGCTACCAGCAGCACTCCTCCGACGCCGGAGTCCTCGAGGTGAAGATGGAAATCGACGAGAACGGCGAGGTCGCGCTCAACGCCGGCGGCGTCCTCGGCGGCAAGGAAGGCGGCCGCTGCCTGGTGGCGGCTCTGCAGGACATCATCAGAAGCGGCCGCACCACAGGCCCGCTCGAGCCGGCGATGGGTCTCTACTACCCGCAGTTCCCGCCGAAGTAGAACGTTCAGTTCGCGCCGGGTCGGTCGGGACGAGAGGCGCGTGAGTCCATGAGGCGGCCGAACTCGCGCTCGAGGAGCCGGAATATGTCGTCCATCTGGTTGCCATCGTCCTCGCGGTTCCACTGCGCCTCGAAGTCGATGTCGAGCATGCGAAAGGTCGCGCGGTAAGCGATGAGGAGCGCGAACGCGACCACGCCGAGCGCGACGGGGTTCGTGAGATCGACGGGGTCGGGGTAGACCAGCACGCCATTCGCCATCGTACCGCCCTGCCAGGCCCGGGCGAACTCGAGCCGACAGGTCCCGTTCATCTCGTCGGAGATGCCTTGGTCGCGGAGCACGCCAAGCGCGAAGCTGCGCGCTTTCTGGAACTCTTGCGCGAACTTCTTCTCCTCGTCGTCGGACAGAACGCGGTTGTGCACCACCAGCGCGACCTGGTCAGGCGTGAACACGAACCCGATCTCGTGCTTGCTCATCGCTAGTTGCCCCGCACCAGGCGGCGCACTTCCTGGAGGAAGTAGGACTGGTTCGTCGCGTAGTCGGCGTAGCGGACGCCGGTCGCGGTGCTGAGCTTCACGAAGGTCCGGTCGCCGTGTTTGAGCACGAGCGCGCGCAGCTCGGGCGGGGAGCCGCCCAGGGTGTTCGGGTTCACGATGACGCCTTCGACGAACCCGAGCGCGGTCTCCTCATCGGAGGCGTCCAGCGGGTGCTCGGGGGACTTCACCGGGCCGGCCAGGCCGGCGAGCTTCGTCAGATCGGACAGCTTCTTGATGCCCGTGCTCTTCGGAACGAGCGGCGGCCCCTGGACGACGAGCTTCACGTCGTCGAAGAGGATCGTCTGGTCCCGGCCGCCGACCATCGTCGTGCCGTCGTAGCGTCCGCCGACGGTGATGGTCACGCGATCCGACAGCGCGAGCCGGTGCAACACGCCGACGACTTCGCTGCCGTCCTTCATGTGGAACCGCAGCGAGCTGTTGCCGATCTTGTGGATGGCCTCTTCGATCGGATGCATCGAACGAGCGTACGCCTGCACTCTGTCTGATGCAGCTCGTCAGCAAGAAGGCCCAGAGGTGCGCCCCCGGGCCTTCGCCTTCGCCCTCCGGCACAGGCTGCGCAACTATATGATTTCATAAATATTTAATCAAGTTGGTTCGGAGAAAGGCGCCCCCGCAACATGTGAAAGACGAGGGCGCCTGGAGTTCCTGCCGGGAGGGGCTTGGTGGTTGATTCCGCTTCTTGAACGTGGCCGGCCGGAGGGAGCGAATCGGCCGTCTTCCGTGCAGCTTGGTCGGCGGCCCGGCGACGCGTTCGCACTGTGCAGATCGGAACCACGCCAACGCCTGGTCCCGAGGGATGCCAGACAGGCGAGAGGCCCGAGGGCAGGAAGTCTCCATGCTAGGCCCGCTCTTCTGAACCGACAAGGATCGCGGCCGCACTTCGTGTTGCGGACTTCCAGCAACTGTTGGCGAGTATGTTGCCGGCGCCGGCGAGGTCCTCGAGCGTGGCGAAGAGGACTCGCTTCTGCTGTCCGGCGGTGCCTATGAGGTTCGCAAGGTGCGCCGGTCCTCGGGTCGTGACGACGAGCAGGCGATGGTTCAGGCGGCCGAACAGTCGTTCGAGCCGCTGGACCTCGGCGAACTCGCCGGCGCGCCGAAAGAGCTCGCGGTAGCGGTAGAGCTTGTGGCGGAAGCTGCGCTCCTGGCCGGCGGCGCCGACGATCACGGGCGCGTGATGCTGCAGCTCGAGGCAGACGAGCTCGCGCCGGCCGTCGAGCTCGAGCACGAAGACCATGTCAGGGATGAGCAGGCGGCGGGTCGAACGTCGCTCCTCCGGGCGGCCGTGCCTGACCTGAATCTCGATCGGGACACGGAAGTGCCCCGGGCGCACCACCTGCAGCACGCGCGCTCGGCCGGGGAGCGCGGCCGCCGCCTTCTCGATCAGCACGGCCACCTGCACGGCCGCCAGGTCGTGGATCTCGGTCCCATCGGCGAGGCCGCGGAAGACCGCGTTGTGCGTCGATAGCTCTGCTACGAACGGCGCGAAGCGGCGCGCCTTGCGCGTCAGGAAGTAGAGCTGCTCAGGCTCTCCGCGCCGCGTGCTCGCCAACGGCTGGCGTTCGACGTAGCCGCCGCGGTGCAGCTCGAGCAGGACCTCACGGGCACGCCGCAGGCTCCGCAGCGGGGCTGCGAACGCGGCCGACAGCTCAAGGAGCAGGGGAGCGGTGAGTGGGTACTTGGCCAGCGCTTCGACGATCTCGGTGCGCCGGCCGGAAGATGATAACAAGCTGAAATTATTGACGATTTATGCCGTAATCCTTACCATACGCTCTTGATCACCTAAGTCAATTTTACCAATGGAACCTTCTTCACAAGCCAGCACCCCGCGTGAACGCATCCCGCTCGAGGAGCTTCAGCGGATCCGCGGCGCCGCCAATATCGAAGCGGCCGCCCGCTTCTACGGCATCACCCTCCGCCAGCAAGACGACGAGCTCGTGGGCACGGCGCCCTTCAGCAAACACGAGGACGCCTTCCTCGTCTCGGTCAGCAAGCAGTGCTGGTTCGATCGATCGCTCGACCGGTCCGCACCCGACGACCACGGCCGCTCGAAGATGCTCGTCGATGGCAAGCCCGTCTCGGCCGATGTGTTCGGCCTGGTGATGGCGCTCGGCCGACTTACGTTTCCGAAAGCGGTGAGCCTCGTGAAGGAGAAGTTCACCCGACCATAGCCCCTCATCTCATGCCCCCAGAAACCCCTCGCACACCGTCGCGCGACTTCGTTCCCCGCGAAGTGATCGACCGCATCAAGCAGACCGTCTCGATCGAGCAGGTCCTCGGCCAGTACGGCGTAGAACTTCGCCGCCAGGGCGCGCAGCTTGTCGGCCTCTCGCCCTTTCGCGAAGAGCAGACGCCGAGCTTCTACGTGAAGGACCGCATGTGGTGCGACCAGGGTCTCGCGAAGAAGGAGGTCGGCGCCCGCCGCTACATGGTGCTGCCCTCGGGCAAGGCCGTCAGCGGCGACGTCTTCGGCCTCGTCATGGGGCTGGAGGACTGCGACTTCAAGGCCGCAGCGAAGAAGCTCCGCGATCTCTTCTGTCCTGACGTGGCGACGTCGCCGGCGAGCGAACCGGCCGCGGTGCAGTCCCCGCGTGAGCGGGCGGAGAAGTCGACCGTACGCGAGACGCGTGCACGAACGGACCAGGTCCTCGACGTCGCCGAGAACCCGGTGATCGACATCAAGCTCACGCTCAAGCCGGCCAGGCTCCTGCTCGAGCGCGCGTTCACGCAGGAGACGCTCGATTTCTTCCAGGTGGGGTGGACGCCCGCAGGACTTTTTCGGGGCCGCATCGTGTATCCGGTGCACAACGTGAAGGGGCAGCTCGTCGCCTATGCCGGCCGAGCGGTGAAGGAGGAGGACGCGGCCGAGAACGGCCTCTACCGCTTCCCGCCGAAGTTCAAGAAGGGTCTGGAGATCTGGAACCTCTGGCGCGTGCTCTCCGATCCGGAGGCACGCGAGCAGCTCGAGCGCGACGGCCTCGTGCTCGTCGAGGGCATGAACGACGTGATGATGCTCTGGCAGAACGGCATCAAGAACGCCGGCGCCATCTTCGGCTCCGACCTCACGCCCGCTCAGCGCCGGCTACTCCTCGAGCACTGTGCCGATCGCCGATTCACGCTGGCCTTCGATGATGATGAGGCCGGCCGTCGCGCCACGGCGAGCGCGCTCGAAGCGCTGCAGTCGGAGGCGTGGGTGCGCGTCGCGGACTACTCGCGCGTGAAGAAAGGCGAGCGCGTCGAGAGGCCGACCGAACCTGAGCATCTGACGCGCAGCGAAGCGCTGCAGGTGCTCAGGTTCACCCCCGTGCCGTCCTCGGCCGACGACGACCATCGTGAACCCGAACCTGAGCCAGCCCCGGAGCCCGACGACTCCGGCGGCGGCGCGAAGGTGATCCCGCTTCGCAGAGCCTAACCACCCCATCCCATCGAACGACCCAAAGACAACTATCGGCCGCGGAGCCGCAGCGAGCTCGCCGGAGTTCCGACCCGCGAACTGCTGCATCGGCTCGGCCTCGATCCCGAGCAGATCGACGAGCAGGTCCTCCGTGAGGTCGGCGTGCGTTACCTGAGCAGAGGCTTCCGCCGCGGCGAGCGGGCGGACACGGCGGTTCGGACGGCCGCGCGCCTACAGGCGCGCTACGGCGCGCAGCTCCAGGAGCACTTCATCGCCCTCGCCCTGGACGGCCGGCTCCGCGTGATCCGCGAACTGGTCGTAGCCGTCGGCGGTCTTTCCACGGTGCACGTGCGCCCGCGCGAGGTCTTTCGCGAGCTCATCGTGCAGAACGCCGCCTCGACCATCGTCTCCCACAACCATCCCTCGGGTGATGCCGAGCCTTCCGCGGAAGATCTCCTGCTCACCCAGCGTCTCGTGCACGCCGGCGAGCTGCTCGCCATCCCGGTCATCGACCACATCATCGTCACCGAGCACAACTACGTGAGCCTGCACGAACGCGGACACATCCCGGCCGTGCGGTAGTTCCCACGGACTGAAGGGAGAATATTCCGGCCTGCGGCCGGCTCCCTGATCGCTGCCACACCTAACGCTCTCTCCATGAAGGAAGGAAGAAACACCCCGGAACCTCCGACCGTCCCGACCGATCTCTCCACGACGATCGAGGACACGCGCTTCGAGATCTTCGGCGAGGTCATCCACTCGTACACGCGCGCCGAGGCGCTCGCCGACGGTGTGCTCATCGACGTCAGCCGCGAAGCGCGGGAGGCCGGCATCGTCTACCCGACCGCGATCACCGCTCAGCTGCAGGCCGAGTACATCGAGCCACCGGCCGGCCTCGAGGCCGTCGGGCAGAGCAGGGAAGGGCGCCTCTGGGATGTGCTCTGGATGTTCCGCACCGCCGCGAAGCACGCCCGCGAGAACGTCCTGCACTTCGAGGTGCTGTTCCTTCTCGCCGACAAGCGGCTGCACAAGGTGCAGCTCAAGGCCGTGTGCGGCCCGGGCGACACGCCCGACGCGGTCATCACGGTCATGCTGCCGCACGAAGACTGAAACCAACCCATGCGCACGATCGCGCAGGGGCGAGCCCGTCGGTGCGATGCAGTCGCCTTGACCGTCGTGGCAAATCGGCGTAGAATTTAAATGTTTTCAACCGCTTATGGCTACTGGCGCCAAGATGAAATCATCGGCCGAACACCTCACCTCCGGGGACGTCGTACAGAACTGGCCCTCGATTGCGGAACGCGCCCGCAAGGGGATCGAGTTCATCGTTGACGGCGTCGCCATCGTGTCCGAGGAAGAGCTCGAGCGCATGCGCAAGATGGCCGACGACATCCTCGGCGACGAGCTTGCCTCAAGTGGCTCGCTGCACTCGATGCAGTCCGACGACGAGCTCGAGGAGCTCTTCACCGACGCGCAACACGCTGCCCGTCGACGAACCCCGTAGAGGATGATCCGTGCCGTTCTCGACACCAACGCCCTCCTGAGCGCGCGCTACCGTTCGTCGTCCCCGTCCGGACAGATCCTGCAGCTCGCACGCGAGAACGCGTTCGAGCTCGTTCTTTCACGGTACATCCTGAACGAGCTGGCCCGCACGCTCCTCTATCCCGACGTCCAGAAGATGTTCGGGAAGCAGATCGAGCGCGTCCGCCGGCGCTACGTCGGTGCGCTCTTTGTGAGGTTTCCGGTCATCGAACCGGCCGAAGGCAAGTGGGTGCCGGACGACGCCAACGATGATCCGATCGTCGGCACCGCGGTCGCGGCACACGCGGACTACCTGGTCACGCGCGACAAGCACATGCTGCAGCTCAAGCAGGTTCATGGCACCCAGATCGTCCGCGCCCATGTATTTCTCGACATCCTCCAAGACGCAACATCGCAACAATGAGCACTCCACCATCCGGCGATCGTGCGCATGGAGCAGCGCCGCCGCTCCTCGAGGTCCTCGGCCAGGCCGACGCCGGCGAGCTCGCACCGTTCCTGTCCTTCATCGCCGACTCGCTGATCGCCATCCTCGGCGTCCTCCGCGCGGCGACGTCGGCCCCGTAGCGCCCACGGGCTGAGAGGAAAACTCACCGGACTGCGGCCGGCTGCTCGACCGTTCCGGATTCCGTTCCCGTGCGCCTCTTGGGTGGGGGACCGGGAACGCTTCGCTTGCGTGCGCCCGGTGCGGCGGTGAAGAAGCGAGCCCTGGGTGCGGCTGCAGGCTGACCCACACCCGCGCCGCCGGCAAGGTCGTACGGAGTCTCCACCTTGCAGCGGCGCTTGTTCGGCGTGGGTCGTGGGGAAGGCAGCCTTCGGGCTCCTTACTTCTTCACCCCCAACACCCCATGCCGCACGACACCCTCTCATCGTTCCCGGTCACCACGCCGCCGGGCATCCCGCGGGACCGCATCCTTCACGGCAACTGCGTCGAGGTCCTCGCCGCGATGCCCGCGCGCAGCATCGACCTTGTCGTCACCGACCCGCCGTACCTCGTGAACTACCGCTCGCGCGACGGGCGCACGATCGCCGGCGACGTCACCTCCGAGTGGCTCCAGCCGGCGTTCTCGCAGATCTACCGGGTGCTCAAGCCCGACACCTTCTGCATCTCCTTCTACGGCTGGAACAGCGTCGAGAAGTTCATGCTGGCCTGGAAGCAGGCCGGCTTCCGGCCGGTCGGGCACCTCGTCTTCGCGAAGCGCTACGCCTCAGGTCGCGGCCCGGTCCTCCGCCAGCACGAGCAGGCGTACCTGCTCGCCAAGGGCTACCCGCCGTACCCCGAGCTCGAGCTCCCCGACGTGCTCGGCTGGGAGTACACCGGCAACAGGCTCCACCCGACGCAGAAGCCGCTCCGCACCATCGGCCAGCTCGTCGAGGCCTTCTCGCGCCCCGGCGACCTCGTGCTCGATCCGTTCTGCGGCTCCGGCACGACGGCCCTGGCCGCCAAGCTCTCCGGCCGGCGCTGGATCGGCATCGAGAAGGACGCGGAGTACCACCGCATCGCCAGCGCCCGACTCGAGGCCGCGCAGCCCGCCTAGCAGCGGCCGTAGCGCGCGGAGACGCGCGTTTCTGCTAGACTCAGCGGCGTCGAGGCTTGGAAGTGCACAGACTCCGCAAGAGCGGCGGTCCTGCTACGGCTTTTGTTTGTGTTCAAAACAAAGGTCCGTGGCGTCCTGCGCTCTTGTGGGCTTCCAGGCCTCGACAACTTGGGTTCTCACTCGAAACAGGGCGCCACGGACCGCTTTTCACCTTACAGGAAAGTGATCGCGGCCGGCTCCCCCTCGAGTGACCAACGAGGGAGGCTCGGATGGGTCGTGTTGCTCGGAGCTCACTGCTCTTTCTCGCTGCCTGTGGTTCAGGCTGTCTGGGGCTGATCGTCGGAAGGCCCACGCCGGCGATCGTTGCCGAGCCCTACGACCCGCGCGCGCCTCCGCCTGACCTCGCGACCGTGTGCCCGTGGTGCGGTCCGCAGGACGGAAGCCCGAGCGAAGACGACACGGCCGAGGAAGCCTTCTCGGTTGCGACGAAGGCAGGCGGCAAGGAGGCGTATGAGCGCTTCCTGAAGGAGCACCCGAAGTCGCGTCACGCGCCGGCGGCGAAGAAAGCGCTGGCCGACATCCAGTGGGCCACACTCGTCAAGGCGTGGAACGCTCCCGCGATCGAGAAGTACGTCGCCGCGTTTCCCAAGGGCTTCTACACGAACTGGGCGCGTCTGAGCCTCAAGGGATTCGCCTGGCAACAAGCGCACCGCGACGACGTGAAGCAGCGCGAGACCGTCCTCAAAAAGGCGAGGTCGAGCGCGACGAGTCACCCGAAGATCGTGACGCTCGGGCCGGAGGTGATCGACTTCTCCAACGGCATCCTCTATCTGTACTTCCGCACGCTCGTCACGCCCGATGGACCCGTCGTGTTCTCGGAGCAGGTCAACCAGATCGCCGAGCGGCGCGAACGTATGCGTTCCGCGTGCGAGATCCTCAAGCGACGAGTGCCCGAGATCGAGGAGTGCCTCATCCCGAACTACGAAGTGGACAACCAATCGCACTTCCCGTCGAAGGCACTCGCCTGGCTCGATGCGGCTACCAAGCTCTACTTCCGGCCGTGGCAAAGCGGCGGCGAGGTAGACCTCGAGCGGATGCGCGAGCACCTCGGCCGAGTAATGCAGGCGCTGGATCAGGCCATCGTGATGAAGGGAGCTGCACCCACCGCACACCAGCGCTATCTCATCGAGCGCCTGAACGAGCTGCTCATGAAGATCGGCGCCGACGACCTTGCGGCCTACTACCGCTGGGCTGCGAGCAGCGGCTCGGCGCCGCGGCCGCGGCCCAACCTTCCTGTTCAGAAGGGTGAGACCTGGGCGGGCATCTACGTGTGCCAGCCTTTCTACGTGGGCGGCGGCCCTCCACGGGCCGGTGATCCCATCGAGTTCAAGGCCACGCTGCGCATCGTTGGTGCGCGTAGCGCTTCTGAACGTGGGCCCGACGAGGCGCCGCCCAAACGCGGACTGCCCGTGGACGAGGCGATGGGCGTCCTGACGATGAGCGGTCCCTGCGTGGCCAGCCCAGGACTGAGCTGTGCCACCCCCGAGATCACGACCGCGCGCTATGTGCGCATTGAGCGACGGCGCCTGGGCGACTTCCGGACGAAGAACGAGACCGACGGGATCGCGGCCGAGACGGTCCAGTGGATTCGCGAGGGCGCTGGCTCGCTGCTCGGAAAATTCGAACACCGTTCGGGACCCGAGTATGACCGGATCATCAAACAGGCCGCTGACGCGCCGCTCGAAGGCGCTGTCTCCGACGGACACTTCGCCAGCGTTGTCGCCGATACGACGTTCGCCGCCGTCGCCTATGCCTGGTTCAATATGACGGCGTGGAGCTGCGGGAAGTTTCGGCTGGAGCACGCAGCGCCTCGTAGCAACGTCGCCAGCGGGCTACCACGATGAAGCGGCCGTAACAGCGGGACGATGGACGAGCCCTCGCGCTATCGGTGACGGCGTCGCTGTCGTTCGACTCCGGGGCTAGGTGCTCGAGCCCGAAGAACACTGCCACGCTAACCCGCTTCTGCTCCGTTGCAAGGTAGTACGGAGTCTCCACCTTGCACCGTCGCTGATCGGACGCGGGTTCTTGGGGCGGGCAGCCTTCGGGCTCTTACCTCCTAACCCCCATCACCATGTCGAAGAACGACACCACATCACCGGGCACCGCAGACCTCCTCAGCGCGACGACGAAGCTCATGGCGGCCTACGACCGCATCGAGCGGGACGACCTGCCGGACGGGCTCGCCGAGCTCATCGACGACGTCTACGCCGCCGGCGTGCGGATGCAGAAGACCGTCGAGCAGATCGAGCGCGGCAGCTACGCCGAGTTCGCCCGCGACGTCGCCAAGGTGCTGTACCAGGCGAGCGGCGCCGACCTCTGCTTCATCGCGCGAAGCGTCCTCTGGGACGTCGAGGCTCTGCTTGCCACAGCCATCGAAGACGCCATCGAGGACCGAGACGTGGCCTCCGCGCACCAGACGGCCGACGACATCGCCTACTGGCAGGACCGCCTCGATTCACTCGAAGAGACGCAGGCGGCCATTCAAGGCGCGCTGCGGCGCGCGAGGTGACCCCGGTCAGAGCAGGTGTCGCCGGCAAGAAACCGGCGACGCGCACGGGTTGCGCCGCCGTACTCCGTCAAGAACCCAAGCGTGTGATTGGAGGGTCTCGTTCTTGATGAGCGGCAAGCCATCCTGAATTCTTTTCGCTGGCGGATTTTGGCATCCACTTCCATCGGCGGATTTTCGTTTTTCATCAATGATTTCACACAAATAGATCGTTGCATCGAGAGGTCGACGTCTTAGAGTGTGCGCACCCAAGAAAGGGGTGCTCTGATGAAAAAGACAACAGTGCGATCCATGGTGGGAGTGGTGGGCTTGTGGGTGGTCGCGGGGTGTGGCGGCGATGGGGTAACCCAGAGCGATCCACCCGCTGACCACCAGCCGGCCGCCGTGCAAGCGGCGCAGACGGTCACGTCGTCGCCGGGTTCGTGCAACGCCGCTCCCTTCACGCGTCTCGAGGTGGCGGACAGCGCCACCGTGCACTTCGTCGTCGAGGAGATCAAGGGGCCGAGGAAATGGCTGCGCAGCTTCAGCGGACCGAAGGCGCACGCGGCAGCACTCGAGCAGTGGCTGCTCAACCGCGCCCAAGGCGCTTCCACTTCGGACGGTACGAAGGTCAAGGTCTCCGTCTACACAGGCACCACACTCGGCGGCGCGGAGGAGATGTCGTTCTCCGCCGCGGGTCCCGATGCGGCCGTGGACGTGCTCAAGAACGTCATCTCGCCAGAGCCGGCTACCCTCGGGTTCACCGACATCAGCGGGCCCGGCGTCTCACCGTTCCTGTGGTGCGCCTGCTATCTGCCCTGTGCGCCGCCGTACCTGCCGGACTACGGTTACGCGTGCTGGCCGTCTTGCGATTTCGGCTCACTTTGCCTGAAGTGCGGCACCGCCTGCACCTCTGGACTCCAGTGCCAGGCTTGGGAAAATCTGGGATGTTCCAATGGTGTTTGCTGGGGTGGAAGTTGCACCACGTTCCCGAACGGGCATGCCTGTCGGCGCAGTGAGCAATGCTCGTCTGGGCACTGTAACCTGCTGACGCTGCAATGCGTGCCGTAGCTCCTGGAGGCTGATCTTGCTTCTCATCCGGATCATTCTCGGCGTTTCGCTGCTGGTTCCTGTCGGGTGCGACGACGCGCTCCGGTTCCCCGCCGGCCGCGACGCCGCGACGCCGGATGCGACAGTAGTGACGGATGCTGCTGCTCAGGATTCCGGCAGCGCACCTCCAGATGCTGCCGTCGCGGGAGACTGGTACTGCTGCAGCTCCGACATGCTCGGCATCTCGTGCAACTGCCTGAGGAGCGACCAGCCCAGGGACTGCATGAGCATGCGACCCGTGAGCGCCACCTGTGGTCTCTCGTTCCCGTGCTGCATTCGAGCAAGCACGTTTTGCTTGTGCGCCAACAACATGACCGAGAGCGAGTGCCAGACCAACCTGATGGCCAACCCTGGGGCTGTCCGGGCCGACACCTGCCCCTGATCCATTCCACTACCCCCTCCGCGTAATACACGAGGGGGCTACCATCGCGCCCAGCGCCATGAAGAAGCCCATCGGCCTTCCGACCCGTGACGGCAGCTCCGTGTACGGCGTGCACGACCTCATCGGCAACGTCTTCGAGTGGGTCTCGGACGACTACGATTCGTCCGAGGAGCCGATGCTGCGAGGGTACAAGGTCATGAAGAGCATGGGCTACGATCTGCCCTGGTCCAACGCTCTGCGGATTCAGGATCGTTCATCGGGCATGCCTGATGAGGCCTGGGGATTGACCGGAATCCGCTGCGCCAGAGACGCCCGATAGCGTTCCACCGGCGCACTCGTGATGAATGGATTAGAAGGGTAGGGCGGGCGCCGGTGAACGCCGGCGCCCGCCTGGACCTACGATCTACTTCGCCGGTGGGTTGTTGCCTCGGCCGCCGCCCGACGGCATGCCGGGGTTCCCGCTCGGTCCGTTCGGCGGCCGACCACCACCACCTCCGCCGCCCTTGCCACCACCTCCGCCTCTTCCTCCGCCACCTTTTCCGCTCATCGCGTTCTCCTTCCGCGCCCGCAGGCGCACCGCAGTGGTCGCGGCGCCGACCATCGGCGCCGGCAGCCTCATCGACGACGACGCAGCTCGGCTGGAACGATCGGCCGGCGATCGGTGGCCAGGCGCTCGCCCGGCACGAAGTAGCCCTCGAGGGCCAGCCGGTAGCGTTCGCGCGCCTCCCCGTAGAGGTTCTCGAGGCGCTTGACGCCCGGAGTGCCGTCCTTGAACGGGTGCAGCTTGCCGGCGTACTTCTCCCGCAGCAGCTCGGCGGCGCGGTGCTGCGAGCAGGGCCGCTGCGTCCGACGCCTCTCGTCCTCCATGATGGCCTTCATGAAGGCGCAGATCTGGAAGGCGTGGTCCTCTCGCGGCCGGCCGCGGCGCAAGCTCTCGTCGAGCAGGCGGGCGATCACGGGCTGTCGGCCCTCCCGCAGCAGCCAGACGAAGTATTCCCGGAACTCCGGGATGGCCCAGGTCAGGTCCGGGAACTCGGCGATGAGCGCAGCGAGCTCGCGGATGGCGGACGTCTCGCCTCGCTTCGCGCCGTCAAGCTCACGAAGGACCCGCTGCACGAGCTCGGCGCCGTTGCTCAGCGAGCGGCTGTAGTCCAGAGTGAGCTTGAGCGGC
>CAZQJC010000367.1:0-8387 GCA_964593795.1 uncultured Myxococcales bacterium
CGTCGACGCCCTGGCGAACGCGTGCAGCGGGAGCATCCTGCCCGACCTGCGCCAGCGGGCCGAGGCGCTCACCGCCCGCCTGCCGTGGGTCGAGCCCCACGCGCGGACGCGCGTCGACAGCCCCCGCCGCCGCGACTCCGACGTGTAGCCACCGTGGAGGCGAGGCCACGCCCGGCGTTGCGCGCGGGCAACGTGGGCGGCCGCAGGCGCCCCGGCGCCGTGACCTCGCGCCCACTTGCACCGCGGCGCTGCTGGCACGCTGGCTGCTTGGCTCGTTCCCCATGTCGTGCAAGATGCTCCACCGTCTCCTCTCCCGCTTGGGGCTCGGCGTCGTCCTCGCGATGGGCTGCGCCTTCGCGAGGTCAGCGGACACCGGCGCAGCGGACGACGACGCCGGAGCGACGGGCGGGCCCGGCGGCAGCGTGCAGGGCGGGAACGACGGGCGTGGGCGCGATGCTTCGCCGGCGGGCAGGGACGGGGGCGTCCGCGGACGCCCGGCAGATGGCGGCGTCCCCGACGCGCGACGTCCCGACGCGAGCGCGCCTGCCCGAGACGCGGCTCCGCCCGCCGACGCCGCGCCGCCCGCACCGCCCAACCTCCGCACCGCGGCTGGCATCTGCAAGCTGCTCTCCGATCGGAACGCCTCGCAGCCGACGGCCAACGACGTGCAGCACCGCGCCAACATCCTCGGCACCGACCTCGGGATCCCGGTGGACGTCGGGGGCCGGCTGTTCATCTTCTTCGGCGACACGATCGGCTACCGCGGCATCTGGCCCACCGGAGAGTCGCACCCGGACTCGGTGGGCTACGCGCTCGACCCGGCCCCGGCAGTGGCCGCGGACCCGAGCCTGCTGTGCCGCGATCTGCGCTTCCTGCTGGTTCCGCCCGACCGCGCGCTCGGGCCCACCCTCGACCCGGACATCCAGGCGGACTTCGCGGGCCTCTACATGGCGGCGCCCGCGGGGCACTCGCTCGGCGAGTTCATCCACAACCCCGCCGGTGGGAGCTCCACCTTGCCGCACGTCCCCGGGGACTTCGAGGTCCCCACCGGCGCCTTCGCCCACGAGGGCGCAGCCTATGTCTTCTACACCACGGTCACGTCTCGAAGCGCGCCCGACATGAAGGCGTCCTACCTCGCGCGCTGGAGCGCTCCCTCTCCGAGCGCGCCGCCGGGCCTCGAGATCCTCTACGCGGTGGACCAGCGCTTCGACAGCAGGGGCGCCCTGCGCGGCGACTTCATCAACGTCGCGGCGCAGCCGGCCGGCGACTACGTCTACCTGTTCGGCACCGGCGAGTACCGGGCGAGCGCCGTGCACCTCGCGCGCAAGCGCCTCGCCTCGCTCGGCAGCGCAGGGGGCATCGAGCGCTTCGACGCCGCGACGCGCACCTGGCTGCCGGTCGGCAGCTCCGCCGCAGCGGCACCCGTGGTCGCAGCCGCCGGCTACGGCGAGCTGTCCGTGCGCTACTTCCCGGCGCTCGGGCGCTGGATGATGCTCGGTGTGGAGTACATGGGGCGCGCTCCCCGGGCGATCGTCCGCTTCGCGGAGCGTCCCGAGGGCCCGTGGTCGGGCGTCGTCGTGCACGACCAGGCCGACCCGTTGTTCCAGCTCGCCTACTGCTGCGCGCGCGAGGACGACTGCGTGGGCACGCAGTTCTTGAACTGCCAGAGCACCGGCTTCTACGGAGGATACCTGCTCCCCGACGCGGTGGCGCACCCGGACGGCAGCTTCACGGTGGCGTACCTCATGTCCAGCTTCAGCCCCTACGGCGTCGAGCTCTTCACGGCGACCTTCAACCCATGACGAAGAATCCACGTTCCCAGATGGCGGAGGGCCAGTCCATGCATGTCCACGATCACCGAGGCCTGTCGATCGCATACACGCGGGCGGGCAGGGGCGCGCCGGTCGTGCTGCTCCACAACGGCGGCGCCTCTCACGCGATCTGGCGTCGGGTCGCGCCGCGCCTCGCCGCGTCGCACGAGGTCTTCGCGCTCGACCTCCTCGGCTACGGAGCGTCCGCCAAGCCGTCCGGCGGCTACACGCTCGAGCACTACGTCGAGATCCTCGGTGGGTTCCTCGAGGCCCATCGTCTCGCCCCCACAGCGCTCGTCGGCAACTGCATGGGCGCCGCGATCTCCCTGTCCTTTGCCACGCGGCGGCCGGACGCCGTGAGCGCCCTCGTGCTCGTCAACCCGCTGACGGAGGCCACGTTCAGCGCGGGCGTGCTCGGCCCGCTGCTCAGGCTGCGCCAGGCCCTGCCGAAGGGGGCGGAGGCGCTCGCACCGCTGCTCCCTCGGGTCCGCACCCCGCGCCTGCTGGCCCGGCAGATCGTACGCGCGCAACTGGGGACAGCCGGTCGAGCCGCCCGGATGTGGACGGCGGAGGAGCTCCTCGCCGGCTACGACTCGCGCTTCCAGCTGCGCTCGCTGCTCGGCGTCCTGTTCGACCTGCCACGCTATCGCGCGCTCGACCAGCTGTCGCCAGGGCCGGGCTTCCCTCCTATCACGACGGTGTGGGGGCTCGAGAACGCTCTGCTGCCGGCGGCCGCGGGGCGTGCGCTCGTCAGGAAGCTCAGGCCGGCGCGGCAGGAGTGGCTGGAGCGCTGCGGTCACCTGCCGATGGTCGAAGCGCCCGAGCGCGTGGCCGCAATCATCTCGGAGGCGATCGCGGCGCCGCGGCTCGCCCATGGAGAGAGGAGCCTTGCCTCATGAATCGTGAGATCTTCCCGGGGGACATCTTCGCCCTCGCCGACGTCGCGCTGGAGGTCAGCCGCCGCGATCCGGACCGCGTCGCGGTGATCGCGCCGGACGGACGCGACCGTGGCGGGGCGCGCCAGTACGTTCGCCACACGTACGGGGAGCTGTCGGCCGACGCGGAGTCGGTCGCCGTCGGGCTGCGCGAGGTCGGGATCGCCGAGCGAACGCTCACGGTGTTCATGGCGCCAGCCAGCTACGAGAGCTGCGTGATGGCGCTGGCGCTCACCCGGGTCGGCGCGGCGACGGTCTGGATCGATCCCTCGGTGGGGCTCTGGAACGTCGCGGAGCGGCTCAACCGCCTGCGGATCGAGGCGTTCGTGGGGCTCCCGCTCGCGCACCTCGGGCGCCTCGCCTTCGGCTGGGGCCCGCGCTTTCGCACGAAGACGATCGCGATCGGCGGCGGCACCAGGTTCCCCGGCGCGCACTCCGTCGCGTCGCTGCGCAGGCCGGCACCGGCCGACCCTGCCGGTCCAGCGGTCGGCGCCGAGGACACGGCCTCGATCTTCTACACGACCGGCAGCACCGGTCCCGCGAAGCCCACCCTCTACACGCACCGCACGCTGTGCAACGTGTTCCGCATGGCTCACCGGGTGTTCCGGTTCGACCAGCGCTCCGGCCCGCCGGTGGACATGCCCGTGTTCCCCGCGTTCTTCCCGATCGTGCTCAGCGCCGGGGGAACGGTCGTGGTGCCCCCGATCGACTACGCTCGTCAGAAGCCGGCGAAGGTCGACCCGCGCGCATTGCTCGAGGTGATCCGCGACTGCCAGGTGCAGACGCTGTTCGCGTCGCCGGTCATCCTGGAGAACCTTTCGCGACTCGGAAAGCAAGAGGGCGTGATGGCACCCTCGGTCCACACCATCGTGGGCGGCGGAGCGCCGCTCTACGCGCACGTGATGGGCCCATTGCGCAAGATGATCGCCCCCGACGGCGAGGTCTTCGCCGATTACGGCTCGACGGAGGCACTGCCCGCGACCGAGATGCCCGCAATGGACGCGCTCGGCGAGACGTTCCGGGAGACCGCGCGCGGGGCTGGCCTGTGCGTGGGGCGGCCCTTTCCGGGCGTGACCATCAAGATCGTCGACATCGTCGACGGCCCCATCGCCACCCTGGCCGAGGCACGCGAGCTCGGCCCGGGGGAGATCGGCGAGATCCTCGTCTGCGCGCCGCACGTCAGCACGGCCTACGCCGGCGACATCGCGAGCACGCGCAAGAACAAGATCCCCGACCCCGACGGGGGCGTCTGGCACCGCCTCGGCGATGCCGGGTATCTGGACGAGGCCGGCCGGCTGTGGTGCTGCGGGCGCCTCAACCAGCGGCTCGAGCTCCCGGACGGGCGGATGTTCCCGCTCATGTGCGAGCCGATCTTCGACGCGCATCCATCGGTCAGGCGGAGCGGCCTCGTGGGTGTGCCCGCGGCGGGCGGTGCCTCGGGCGTCGTGCCCTTGCTCTGCGTCGAGCTCGACGCAGAGCTCGACCGAGGCACCGACCGTTCGGAGCTGCGCGGCGAGCTCCTGCGCCTGGCAGCTCGACGACCCGGCACGAGCCCCATCCGGGAGGTGCTCTTCTGCCCGCGTCTGCCGGTGGACCCGCGGCACAACTCGAAGATCGAGCGCGGCGAGCTGGCGCGCTGGGCGGCCAGACAGCTCCCGCGCGCTCGTCCCGCCCTCCGCTGACTGCGCGAAGCGCGGCGCCTGGTTGCGGCGGCGAGCAACCTGGCTCGGTCGTTGCGTGGCTCGCCACGGAGGAGATGCCCATGCGGAGCTGGATGCTGATCGGCCTGGCTGCCATTGGCGCGTGCGGGCAGACGCACGAGGCAGAGGACTCGAGCGTGGACGGTGCCGGACCGGCCCCACGTGACGCGGGGACGACGACCACCGACGGCTCGTCGCCAGACGACCCCGGGCGCGCGGGCGGCCAGGCAGGCGAAGCGGGCGCGGCAGCGGCCTCCCCGGACTGCGATCCACCGCGGGCTCTGGAAGCGGGCGACCACGACTTCGCGCTCACCCACGACGGCGTCACCTACCGCTACCTCGTGCACGTGCCACCCGGCTACGACCCGACGGTGCGCACGCCGCTCGTGCTCAACTGGCACGGGCTCACCTCCAACGCACGGCAGCAACGCTTCTTCTCGGACATGGATCCCGTCGCCGACGCCCACGGATTCATCGTCGCCTACCCGGACAGCCCGGACGGGTCGTGGAACACGGGATATTGCTGCGCGTTCCTGGCGCCGAACCGCGACGACGTCGGCTTCGCGCTGGCGCTGGTCGAGGAGCTGAAGACCCGGGCGTGCATCGACGAACGACGCGTCTACTCGACGGGGATGTCGAACGGCGGGTACATGTCGCACCGGCTTGCCTGCGACCACGCCGAGGTCTTCGCCGCCGTCGCCCCCGTGGCGGGCACGCTGAGCGTCAGCACCTGCAGCCCGTCGCGCCCGATCCCGGTGATGCACTTCCACGGCACCGCCGACATGAACCTGCCCTACGGGGGCCGCCCTGGCGTGCCTTCCGTTCGCGAGACCCTCCAGGCCTGGGCCGACCGCGACGGGTGCGCGCGCGAGCCGACCGTGACGTTCTCTCGAGACGACGCGACGTGCGAGACGTGGACCCGCTGCAACGGCGGCGTGGAAGTCAGGCTCTGCACCTTCCAGGGCGAAGGTCACTGCTGGCCAGGGCAGGCCGTCTGTCCGTTCGGTGCGGCGACGACCACGCTCGACGCCAGCGAGGAGGCCGCGAGCTTCTTCGAGCGATTTCACCTCTAGAATTGGTCAGGGTAGCCGCTGCGTCAGTCGCAGCGGCCGGCGATGGCGCAGTCGCAAGGCTGGCCGTCGCAGACGTCGATCACCTTCCCGGTCGCGAGGAAGGCGTAGAGCTGGCGCCGGGCGGCGGGCCGCTCCCGCAGCGCGAGGTGCGCGATGTTGTCTTCCTCGTGGATGGCGTTGGTCTCCGGCGGCGCGGGCGTGGCGCCGAGCTCCCAGATCGTGAGCGCGCTCGCGCCTGGAGCCGCCGAGGGCGGAAGGCCGTATGGCACCTTGACCGACGGCCCGAGCAGCTCCGCTCCGAGCGAGCGGGCCATCATCTCGCAGCCCAGGTTCGAGACCGCCGTGTCGGCGATGGCCTCCTGGAGCAGGATGCGCTTGTCGGGGGCGGCGGCGTACCGCGGCACCGTGTTGATCGGATCGGAGTGATCGAACTGCTGCTGGAGCAGCAGGATGAGCTTCTGCTGGTCGACGTGGTCGGGGTAGTAGCCGCCGAGGACGATCTCGAGGAGGTACCACTTGAGCGAGCGCTCCATGAGCAGGCTCCAGTTGGCGCCGGGTACGCCCATCACGCCGCGCGTGAGGTCGTTCGACCAGCCGACGAGCGCCGTGCCCATGACGCCGCCGAGTGAGTTGCCGTGGTAGACGACGCGCGTCGGATCGATGGCGGAGTGCCCTCCGCCCTGAAGCATCGGCTCGTCCACGAGCGCGCGCTTGCCGAGCGCGGTCAGCACCACCGCGTTGACCAGCGCCTGCTGCAGCCGATCGGTCACGACCACCATGTCGGAGAACCGGGGCAGCCCGCTGGTGAGGGGCCCGAGGTCGGCGGCCGAAAGGCCGATCCAGTCTGTCGCCAGCATGACGAAGCCGCCCTCCGCGCTCATCCGCCGCATGTAGGCGAGCTCGCCGTCGCTGTCGGCCGCGCCGAAGATGCCGTGGCCGTACACCATGAGCGGCAGCGGCCCGTCGGTGTCCGCGCGCTTCGGCACCACGACCACGAACTTGACGTCGTGCGCGCCCTGCAGGCGCGGGCGGCCGTCGTCGTCGAGATCGAGCCCACCGGTGGCCTTCGCGCCCTCGGTGAGGAAGCGCGGCGCGCGGAAGGTGCCCCTGGCGACGAGCTTCCAGTCGTCGCCCGGCCCGCCCCGCACCACCGAGGTGATCGTGTACGGCGCCTTCGCCGAGAACCCCGCGGCCGTCTCGAGCATCGAGCCGACCGGCCGCTGGATCCAGGCGTCGCTGGCGGTGACGTAGTCCCACGCGAGCAGCACCTCGTCCCTCGGGATCCCGGCCGCCGCGGCCGCCGCGAAGATGGCGTCGTACGAGGGCCGCAGCCGCTCGAGCGCGGCGCTGTCCGTCGTTCGCCCCTCGACGATTGCGCGGAACCCGTCGGGCATCGGCAACGGCTCGCCGTGGATGTCCACCAGCGACCTGCGGAGGACGACCGCGTAGCGCTTGCCGCCTTCGAGCCGCACGAGCGGCCGTAAGAGGAGCGCCTGCCGAGCGGGGCCAGCGGCGTTGGCGTCCACCTCGGCGAAGTGCGGCACGCGCCGCCCCGACGGCACCTCGACGATCGCCGTCGGGCTCTGCGGATCGATCGAGCGCTCGATCGACGAGTGTGGCGGCAGTTGCCGGACGTCGACCCGGGTCGGGAACACCACCGCGGCAAACCCCGCGGGCGAGAAGCCGTCGGCCCGGTTCCAGCGCGCCGGGTCGAAGCCCGCACCCTCGGAGCTCGTCGGCAGCTGGGCCGCTGTCAAGGCGAGCCGGTAGCCGGTCGGGCTTGCGGCGTCCGCGCGCACGAACGTCATGGACGGGTAGGGCAGCAGGCAGTCGTTGCTGCCGAGCGGGTTGCACGGCTCGGCCGGGATGGCGAGGGCGTCCGCGCTCGCGGAGCCTCCCGCTCCGAGGGTGCTCCTGGGGCCGGCTCGCTCGCCGCACGCGAGCAGGACCAGGGGAGACAGTGCAGCGATCACGATCGACCTCATGGGTCCTCCGGGCGAGAGCGAGACCCATGCCGCTTGCCATCGGGCATCAGGGGCCGCCGCAGCCATTGTCGCTCGTGATGCTGCCATTGCCGTACGTGCCCGGGTAGGGCGCGAGTGATCGTCCGTCGATGCGGATCGTCTGCCCGGCGCCGCCGTGCAGCTGCTCGTAGTGGATGTGCGGGCCCGACGAGGCGCCCGTGCTGCCGGTCAGGCCGACCTGTTGCCCACCGACGACCATCGCGCCGTCGGGCACCGAGTAGCTCGACAGGTGGAAGTAGTACGTCTGCCAGCCGCCGCCGTGGTCGATCACGATGTAGTTGCCCGCGCCGCCGGGCTCGGACAGGCGCGACGCGCGACCCGCCGCCGACGCCAGCACGGGCGCGCCGTTCGTGGTGCCGCCGTCATCGCGGACGAAGTCGAGGGCCAGCCGAACCTCCGCGCTGTGGTGGCTGTAGGTCCACCGCTGGCCGCAAGGGAAGGGCGCCTTGAAGAGCGGCGCCTCGCCGCCCGGAGGCTGACAACGCCCGGCGACGCACAGCAGGTCACCGCAGCAATCCTCGCCGTTCGCGGTCGCGCAGCTCGTACCCTGGTTGCCGCAGCACACGCGGCCGAGCGTGGTTTCCCCGCAGGACAGGCCATCGCAGCACTGCGAGGCGTCATCGCACGCCGCGCGCGCTGCGCGGCACATCGGCGGCGGTGCGTCGCGGGCGGGTCCTGGCGCGGCGTCGCGGGCGGGGGCGGGCGCGGCGTCGCGGGCGGGTCCTGGCGCGGCGTCGCAGGCGGGGGCGGGCGCGGCGTCGCGGGCGGGGGCAAGCGCGGCGTCGCGGGCGGGGGCGGGCGCCGCGTCGCGCGCGGGTTCCGGAACGGGCGCGCCGCCGCTCCC
>CAZQJC010000368.1:0-45069 GCA_964593795.1 uncultured Myxococcales bacterium
GGTGGCGGTGGCGGTGGCGGTGACCGTGGCGGTGACCGTGGCGGTGGCGGTGACCGTGGCGGTGGCGGTGGCGGTGACCGTGACCGTGACCGGACGGAAGGTCAGCGATGTCGATCGCTTGGCGCTATCCGATCGGCATTGGGACTAGCCCAGCGCGCCTGCCTGCCGGAGGGCCTCGTAGACGACGACGGCGGCGGCGTTGGCGAGGTTGAGCGAGCGCACCGGGCCCTCGGCGAGCGGGATGGCGACCACGCGATCGGCGTGCGCGGCGAGGAGCGTGGCCGGAAGGCCCGTGCTCTCGCGGCCGAAGACGAGGGCGTCGCCGGGCGCGAAGCCCGCCGCGAGGTAGCTGCGCTCGGCGCGCGCGGACAGGAGGTGCAGACGTCCCTCCGGCGAGGCGGCGCGAAAGGCGGCCAGGAACGCGGAGAAGTCCGCGTGCGTGCGCACGTCGGCGTCCTGCCAGTGATCGATGCCGGCGCGGCGCACCGCGCGCGCTTCGAGCGAGAAGCCGAGCGGCTCGACGAGGTGCAGCGGCGCGCCCACACCGGCGCACAGGCGGCCGACGTTGCCCGTGTTCGGCGGGATCTCGGGCTCGACGAGGACGACGTGGAGCGGCGCCGGCAGCGGGCGGAGGCGCAGTCCCTTCGACATCGCGCCATCGTGACACGTCTCGGCGTACCCTCGGGATCCGCGCGAGCTGCCGCGCGTCGGAGGTGGGAGATGAGGGCTCTGTGGCTCGGGGTGCTCGCGTGCGCGCTTGGCGTGCCGCGACTTTCGTCGGCGTTCTGTGGCTTCTACGTCAGCGGCGCCGACGGCAAGCTGTTCAACGACGCCACGCAGGTGGTGCTGATGCGCGAGGGCACCCGCACGGTGCTCTCGATGCAGAACCACTACAAGGGCCCGCCCGAGGGCTTCGCGCTCGTGGTGCCGGTGCCGGTCGTCCTGCAGCAAGACGACGTCAAGACGCTGCCGAGGAGCGTGCTCGAGCACCTCGACAAGCTCGACGCGCCGCGCCTCGTCGAGTACTGGGAGCAGGACCCCTGCGCGCCCCTGGCGCACTACGGGCCGCGCAAGGCCCTCGGCATGGGCGGCGCGAAGAAGTCCAAGGCCAAGAGCGCAGACGGGCCCGACGACCACGGCGTCACGATCGAGGCGGAGTTCACCGTCGGCGAGTACGAGATCGTCATCCTGTCCGCGAAGGACTCGCAGGGCCTCGACGCGTGGCTCCGCGAGGGCAAGTACAAGATCCCGGCGGGCGCCGAGCCGTACCTGCGCCCCTACGTCGCCCAGGGCTCGAAGTTCTTCGTCGCCAAGGTCGATCCCCAGAAGGTGCAGTTCGCCAATGGCCAGGCGCAGCTCTCGCCACTTCGCTTCCATTACGACAGCGATCGCTTCGCGCTGCCGATTCGCCTGGGCCTGGCGAATTCCTCGGGCACGCAGGACCTCATCGTCCACATCCTGGCGCGAGGCCAGCGCTACGAGGTCGCGAACTACGGCAACGTCTTCATCCCCACGAACCTCGACGTCGCGGAGGCGGCGCGCGACCGCTTCGGCGAGCTCTACGCGGCGCTGTTCGATCGCACGATCGCGCGGCACCCGCGCTCGGTGGTCACCGAGTACGCGTGGGACGCGGGGACCTGCGACCCGTGCCCCGGCCCCGCGATGCTCCCCGGCGAGCTCTCGCTCCTCGGCGCCGACGTCCTCTCCGGCGCTGCCGTGACCCAGGGCGCGGGTCAGGGCCCGGGCGCTGGCATCCCGCAGCGCCGTCCCGGCGGCCGCATCTCCGGGCCGCGCCGCTGGATGAGCGGCTTCGTGCTGACGCGCCTGCACGCGCGCTACACCAAGGACAACCTCGGCGAGGACCTCGTCTTCCGCGCGGCGCCGCCCGTCTCCGGGGGCCGCGAGGTGCCGAACGCCCAGGGCACGCTCGAGCGCGGCGCGAAGCCGGACGGCGTCAACAACTTCCAGGGGCGCTACGCGATCCGTCACCCGTGGGGCGGCCCGGTCGCGTGCCAGAGCCCGCGGCGCGGCATCTGGGGCGGCCCCCCGAGCGGCCCGCACCAGCAGACCCCGCACGTCGCGCGCGATCTCGCGTTCGCCAGGCGGGGCCTGAAGCTGCGGCAGTTCCTCGTCAAGGGCCAGGAGGCCGAGGGCGAGCACGGCACGGCCCCGCGGCCCTCCCCCGTCCGCACGCGCGAGCGCAGGACCCATTCGCCAAGGCGCATCCGTCGCCGGAGGATCCGCCATGCGTAGACAGCTCCCCCTCGCGGTCCTGCTGCTGCTCGCGTCCGGCTCTGCCGCCCACGCCTTCTGCGGCTTCTACGTCAGCGGCGCCGACGGCAAGCTCTTCAACAACGCCACGCAGGTGGTGCTCATGCGCGAGGGCACGCGCACCGTGCTCTCGATGCAGAACGCGTATCAGGGCCCGCCCGAGGCCTTCGCGATGGTCGTCCCGGTCCCCGTCGTCCTGCACGAGAAGGACGTCAAGACGCTGCCGCGCGAGGTCTTCGACCGCGTGGACCGCCTCGCCGCCCCGCGCCTCGTCGAGTACTGGGAGCAGGACCCGTGCCCCGAGCCGGTCGCCTACGAGGGCGGCCGGGGAGACTTCGCCATGCGCCCCGCGGGCGCACCGAGCCCGGCGCGCACGGCCGCCGCCAAGGACATGGGCGTCAAGATCGAGGCCCAGTTCACGGTCGGCGAGTACGAGATCGTCATCCTCTCCGCGAAGGACTCGCAGGGCCTCGACACCTGGCTGCGGCACGAGAAGTACAAGATCCCCGAGGGCGCCGAGCCGTACCTCCGCCCGTACGTGGCCGCCGGCTCGAAGTTCTTCGTCGCCAAGGTCGACCCGCAGAAGGTCCGCTTCGAGGGCGACAAGGCGCTCCTGTCGCCACTTCGCTTCCATTACGACTCGAGCGAGTTCGCATTGCCGGTGCGCCTCGGTCTCGTCAACTCCGCGGGCACGCAGGACCTCATCGTGCACGTCCTCGCGCGCGGCCAGCGCTACGAGGTCGCGAACTACCCGAACGTCTTCGTGCCGACGAACCTCGACGTGGGGGACGCCGCCAAGCAGCGCTTCGGCGACTTCTACGCAGCGCTCTTCGACGCCACGCTCGAGAAGCACCCGAAGGCCGTCGTCACCGAGTACTCCTGGGACGCCGGCTCGTGCGATCCGTGCCCCTCGCCGGCCCTCAATCCAGGGGAGCTGCAGACGCTCGGCGCCGACGTCCTCGACGGGGCGCAGGCGCCGCAGTTCACCCCGCCCCCGCCCCCGAGGGCCCAGGGGGGCGCGCAGAAGCCGACGCCAGGCGCGGCCCCCGGCGCCCCGAGCCGCGCCGTTCCGCCCATGCGCCCGCCGCAGCGCTGGGGCGGGGGATTCGTGCTGACGCGCCTGCACGCGCGATACGGCAAGGACGTGCTCGGCGAGGACCTCGTCTTCCGGGCGGCGCCGCCGGTCATGGGCGGGCGCGAGATGATGGGGCCCGACGGCAAGCTCGAGCGCGTGCCGCAGCCCGGCGGCGTCAACAACTTCCAGGGCCGCTACGCCGTGCGCCACCCCTGGGGAGGCGCGATCACCTGCCAGAACCCGCGCCGCGGCGTGTGGGGCGGGCCGCCCTACGGCGTACAGCCGCAGACGCCGGTGCCCGCGCTCAAGACCGCGTTCGCGCAGCGTGGGCTCGCGCTCGCGAGCTTCCTCGTCGGCGGCCAGGACACCGGCCTCGGCGTCGAGGGGCAGAGCCCGCCGCCCGAGGCCGTCAAGCCCGTCGGGACGCCGCCGCCGCGGCACGTGCCCGGCCGCCACACCCCGCCGCCGCCGGGCCCTCGCGCGACCCGCACCGAGGAGCTCCTCGGCGGGGGGCTGCTCGTCGCCATCATCGTCATCGCCGTCTTGCTGCGCAGAAAGCCGTGACACGCCGACTCATCTTTCTAGGCGCATGGATGCATGCGTGCTCCGGCGCGCCGCACGCGGTGCCGGACCCGGCGCAGCCGAGGACCCGGCCCGAGGTCGCGCTGCCCACGGCTCCGGGAGCCTTCGCCCCCGCGCAGACGCGCACGGCGGGCGCGCCTGCCGAGATCGCCGACGTCGACGGCTGCGAGACCTGCCACGGCGGCGTCGCGGCGCAGTTCCGCTCGAGCGCCCACGCGTGGTCGTCGCTCAACAACCCGGCCTACCGCTACACGTTCGACCGGCTGCGCACGGAGGTCGGCAAGCGCGAGAGCCGCTTCTGCGCCGGCTGCCACGACGTCTCCCTGCTCGTCGAGGGCGCCATCGACGGTGAGGTCCGCGCCGAGGACCCGCGCGCACACGCGGGCATCACGTGCCGCACGTGCCACTCGATCACCGGGGCGCGCACCGACGGCAACGCGAGCCACACGCTCACCGCCGCGCCGATCCCGCTGCCGAAGAAGGACGACCCCGCGAGCCTCGACGCGCACAGGAAGCGCGTCCGGCCGATCGACGGGGCGGTCCTCTGCGGGAGCTGCCACCGGGCGCTCCTCGGGCAGGCCACGGGCAACGCGCACCACCTCGCGGGCGCGGACGACCTCGGCCCGATGTCGCGCTCGGCCTTCGCCGGCAGCGCCTGGGAGCGGATCGACGACCCGGTCGAGAAGGCCGACTGCCGCGGGTGCCACATGCCGCTCGAGCCCGCCGACGACCCCGTCGCCCTGCGCCCGGACCGAGGCGGCCGCGTCCGCTCGCACCGCTTCCTCGGGGGCCACACGTGGCTCGCGGCCATGCGCGGCGATCGCGCGCAGCTCGAGGCCACGCAGGCGCTGCTCCGCAAGAGCGCCTCGATCGACGTCGCGGCCGTGGTGTGGCCCGACGGCCGCCGCGCGCTGCCGGCCGAGACGGCGACGCTGCAGCCCGGCGACTCCGTCCGGCTCGACGTCGTGGTGCGGAGCCTCGGCGTCGGCCATCGCTTCCCGGGCGGCACGCTCGACGTGCACGACACGTGGCTCGAGGTCGTGGTCACCGACGCGCTCGGCCGGCGCGTCGCCGAGGCGGGCGCCCTGCACGCCGCCGACGAGCCCGACGCCACCGCGCACGTCCTCGCGGCGCTGGTCGCCGATGGAGACGGAAGGCCCCAGCGCAACCGAGAGACGCACCGCTTCCAGGTGGTGACCGCGAACCACACGCTGCCACCGCGCGAGGCCGCCGTCGTCGGCTACACGCTCGAGGTGCCCGCCTCGGCGGCGCTGCCGCTCACCGCGCGCGCGCGGCTGCGCCATCGCAGCCGGAGCGCCACGCTCCGCCGCGCCACGTGCGAGGAGTCGCGCACGGCGCGCGGGCGCGAGCTCACCCGCGCGAGCGAGCGCCTCCTCGGCACCACGGCCGACGGCTGCGTGCCCGCGCCCATCACCGAGCTCGCGACCGCCACGGTCGTGCTGGGCGGCCGCGCGACCGGCTCGCCCGCCGCGAATGCGCGGCGCCTGCTCGATCACGCGCGCGGCCTGCTGCGCGGCCTGCAGGAGCGGCGCGAGGAGGCGCGACCGAGCCTGGAGCGGGCCCTGGCGCTGGCCACCGCCGCCGCGGACCCGGGCGCCCAGGCGATGGCGTGGTCGCTCCTCGCGGAGCTCGCGGCCGATCAGGCGCGCCCCGACGAGGCGATCGCCCTCTGCGCGCGGGCCGAGGCGATCACGGGGCCGCACCCCGCGCTCGATCGCATCCGCGCATCCGCATACGAGGCCGTGTGGCGCTGGGCCGAGGCGGTGCCGCTCCTCGCGCGCGTCACCGAGGCGAGCCCCCGCGCCACGGACGCCTGGGCGCACCTCGCGATCGCGCGCCAGGCGGCGGGCGACGCGGCCGGCGCGCTCGCGGCCGCGCGGCGGGGCCTCGCGGGCAACCCGCGACACCCCGACCTCCTGCGCGTCCAGGCGCTCGCGCTCCTCGCGCTCGGGGACCCGCGCGGCAGCGAAGCCGAGGCCGCGTCGCTCGCGTTCCGCACGCCGGACGAGGCGCAGGCCGTGATCGAGCGATGCACCGCACGCGACGCGGAGTGCGCCCGCGAGCGCACGCCGGTCCACACGCACGCGCTCGAGCCCCCCCCTGCGCGAGGCGCGCGATGAAGCGAACGCGTCCGAAGCGCCTCGAACCCGCGCCGGACACCGCGGCCGGTGCGAGCCCCGCGACCCCCATCGTGCTGCGCCCGCTCGAGCCGTCCGACTGGCCGCTCCTCGAAGATCTCTTCGGCCCCCGCGGCGCGTGCGGCGGGTGCTGGTGCAGCTACTGGCGCTCGCCCAGCATGCGCGCGTTCCGAGCGCAGGTGGGCGAGCCGGCCCGCCGCGCGCTTCGCAGGCGCGTGCTCGGGGGCGAGGCGCACGGCGTCCTCGCGCTCGAGGGAGACCGCGCCGTCGGCTGGTGCGCGCTCGGCCCCCGCGGCGAGCTCCCGCTCGTCGAGACCAAGCGCGCCTACCGAACGACCGACATCGCGGGCGTGTGGTCGGTGAGCTGCTTCTTCGTGCGCGCGGGCCACCGAGGGCGGGGCCTCGCCTCGCGCATGCTCGCCGAGGCGGTCGCGCTCGCCAGGCGGCTCGGGGCCACGCGCCTCGAGGGCTATCCCTCCGTGCCGCGCGGCAAGCAACCCGCCGCGTTCGTCTACAAGGGCACGCTACCCATGTTCGAGGCATGCGGCTTCCGGGTCGCCCAGCGCGACTACGCGGCGAGCCCCCTCGTTCGCATCGACCTCGCGCGCCCACGTTCGCGCACCCGGTAGGCGATGTCGGGGGTTTCCCCCGTGACATCGGCGATCACCGTGGGTACGCAAGACCTGCCCGATGGCACAGCGCAACGACGGCGCGCCAGGTACTTGGAGGGGCAGGCCCGACCACCAGGTGGTGGCACACGTCTTGTACTGATCCGCGGGCGTGAGCGCCGCCTGCGTGCCCTGGTCTCCGGAACGTGTCGTCGGCTCGTACGCCCTCGAGGCGCACGTGGGGCGCGGCGCCACGGGCGATGTCTACCGCGCTCGCCACGTGGTGACCGGTTCACTGGCCGCCGTGAAGGTGCTCCGGGGCTCGCCTGCCACGCGCCAGAGCCTGCGCCGGTGGCTGACGCGCGAGGCGCGCGCCATCGCCCGGCTGCGCCATCCGCACGTGCTGCCGGTCTTCGAGGTCGGCGACGAGCACCTCGCGACCGGCTTCGTGGACGGCGTCGATCTCGGCCGGCGCGCCCGCGCGGTCTTCGATCCGACCCTCAAGGTGCAGCTCCTCCTGCAGGCGGGGTCCGCGCTCGCGCACGCGCACGCCGCGGGCGTCCTGCACCTCGACGTCAAGCCGAGCAACATCCTCGTCGACCGTAACGACCACGCCTTCCTCGCCGACTTCGGCCTCTCGCGCCCGATCGGCGAGCACCCGGCCGTCGCGCCCGCGGGCGGCACGCCGCCGTTCATGGCGCCCGAGGTGCGGCGCGGGCAGATCGGCCCCGCCGCGGACCAGTACTCGCTCGGCCGCACGATCGCCGCGGTCCTCGGCGAGGGGACCCTGCCCGAGGACGCCGCGGACACCGCGCGCGCGCTCGGCTCGGCCGCGCCGCCGGCGCTGCGGGCGCTCGTCGCCCGGGCCACGCACTCCGACTGGACGCAGCGCTTCCCGTCCGTCGCGGCGCTGCTCGAGGCCCTCGCCGCCGTCGCGTGGCCGAACGCACCGAGGGCGCCCTCCCGGGCACCGGAGCGCCGAGCCCCGGCGCCGTACCGCTGGCTCGAGGCGCCGCGGCGCTACCGGCTCATCGCGCCGATGCTGGCGCGCGCCGAGCACTCGCTCGGTGAGCTCGAGGCGAGCGGGCACGTCGCCGCCGGCACGATGTCCGCGCTCGCTCGCCGCACCGGCCTCTCCGACCTGGCGTTCTCCGTGTGGGCGCACGAGTCGCGGCTCGGACCGCTCGATCGCGGCGCCGCCCTCGCGCGCGCGACGGGCGTCGTGGTGCTCCTGCACGGCTGGGGTGACACGCGCGAGGTGTGGAGCGCCGTCGCCGCCGCGCTCTGCCGCGACAACCCCGAGGTCGTCGTCGTCGCGCCCGATCTGCACGGCTTCGGCGGGAGCCCCTTTCGCGGAAGCGATCCGTCGAAGCAGCACGTGGGCCCGCGCGCCATCGCGCGAACGCTCACGCACCTGCTGCGCACGCTCGGCCTTCGCAGCGTGCCGCTCGCGCTGGTCGGTCACTCGATGTCCGGCGGCGCCCTGCTGCGCCTCTCCGACCAGGAGATCGGCCCCACGGCGTCGCGGGTGCTCCTGACGCCGGTCTTCCCGCTGCCGCGTCTCGACCGCGCCATCATGCGCGGCCTCGCCGCCTTCACGCGCATCGTCGGCCGCTGGCGGTGGCTCTACGACACGATCAGCAAGCTCTCGGTGCGCATGCGCCCGACGCTGGCGCAGCTCGGGCCCGAGCAGCGCGAGACCGTGCTCCAGACCCTGCTCCACCTCGCGCCACGGGCGCAGGCGCAGCTCCTCGAGAGCCTCGGCGAGGACGACGGGGTCGTCACGACCGGCCAGTTGCGGCAGGCGGTCTTCCTCCTCGGCCGCCAAGACGCCTTCGCCTCGCCGCGACGACTGCGCTTCGCGCGACAGCGCCTGCCGATCCCCGACGACCAGGTGCACTGGATGGTGCACGGCCTGCACCACCCGCACGTGGAGCTCGCGGATCGCCCCGAGCACACCGCGCGCAACCTGCACGAGATCGTGCACGCGATCGACGGTGCCCTCGCCGCCGCGGTGGACGCGGACCGCGCCTCGACCGTCCTCGCGGGGACGGAGCCCGTCTCGTCCGAGGACACGGAGGCCCGCGCCGCCGGCTGATCCGACGACGGCCTGACCCCGGTTGGCGTACGATCGGCGCGTGGACGCGGCCCTGCCCCAGCCCGGCGAGGTGATCGCGGGTCGGCTGCGACTCGAGCGCGTGATCGGCCACGGGGCCTTCGGCGTGGTGATGCAGGCGCGGCACCTCGCGCTGTCCGCGCCGGTCGCGGTGAAGTTCCTCTCGCCCTCGGTCGTGGGGGACGCCGAGTCGGTCGCGCGCTTCCTGCGCGAGGCGCGCGCCGCCGTGCGCATCCAGAACCAGCACGTCGTGCGCGTGATGGACGTGGGCACGCTGGAGTCGGGGCTGCCCTACATCGTGATGGAGCTGCTCGAGGGCACGAGCCTCGACGACCTGGTCGCGCGCACCGGCCCGATCGCCGTGCCGGAGGCCGCGCGCTACGCGCTGCAGGTGTGCGAGGCGCTCGCCGAGGCGCACGCGCTCGGCATCGTCCACCGCGATCTCAAGCCCGCGAACCTCTTCCTCACGCGGCGCGCGAGCGGCGGGTCCCTCGTCAAGGTGCTCGACTTCGGGATGTCGAAGATCGTCGACCCCGCGCGGCTCGAGCCGCTCGAGTCGGGCGGCGTGGGCCGGAGCCTGACGCGCACGAACGCCGTGATGGGCTCGCCGCTCTTCATGTCGCCGGAGCAGTTCCGTGATTCGAAGGGCGTCGACGAGCGCACCGACGTCTGGGGCGTGGGCGCGGTGCTCTACCACCTGCTCGTGGGGCGGCCTCCCTTCCAGGCGCCGGACCTGTTCTCGCTGGCCGAGCGCGTGCGCACCGAGGCCGCGTGCCCGCCCTCGACCCTGCGACCGGAGGTCCCGAAGGCGCTCGACGCGATCGTCCTGCGCTGCCTCGAGAAGGAGCCGGCGCGCCGGTACGCGAGCGCCGAGGCGCTCGGAGAGGCGCTCCGCGCGCTCCTGCCGGAGACCACCGGCGAGCGCGCGGCGCCCGTCCCCGCCGCGGAGGTGGACCCGCTCGCCGAGACGCGACGCCAGGCACCGCACCACGGCCGGAGACGCCTCGCGGTCGGCGCCGCAGCGGGCGCGCTCGCGCTCGCTGGAGCCGCGGCGGCCTTCTGGTGGTGGCCGCGCGCCGCCGCCGCGCCACCGCGTGCGCCCGAAGCAGCCGTGGTGGCGCAGCCGCCGCCCACGCCGCCGCCGGCCGCACCCGCCGCCGCACCACCGACCGAGGAGCCGCGCGCCGAGCCGAAGCGCCCGCGGGGCGCGCGCGTCCGTCCGACGGGCAAGCACAAGAGCGAGCCGCGCGCCGACGACGTCCTCAAGAGCCGCCGATGATCGATCCAGCCAGCGTCTAGCTTGCGATCCGCGGCCTCGGAAGGCCGCGGCAGGAGGGGCGCGCCGCCCCTCCCCCGCCGCGGCACAGCCGCGTCGGGCCCCCCGCCCTGCGTCTTCGCTCGCTACGCGAGGGACGCCCTTGCGGCTCGCTGCGCTCGCCTCGAAGACGGAGCGGACTTCAGGGACACGCCCTAATCGATCTACCATGGGAGCGTGCTGGCTCTGCTGCTGCTCCTGCTCGCCCAGACACCGGCCGACTCGCGGACCCGCGCCGAGGTCCTGTTCCAGGAGGGACGGCGCCTCATGGACGCCGGCAAGACCACCGAGGCCTGCGCCCGCTTCGCCGAGAGCCACGCCCTCGACGCCGCCGCGGGCACGCTGCTCAACCTCGCGGTGTGCCACGAGCGGGCCGGCCTCCTCGATCGCGCCTGGCTCGAGGCCAGCGAGGTGGCCGAGCTCGCGCGCAAGGACGGCAACGCCGAGCGCCTGCGCTTCGCCGAGCAGCTCCGCGCCGAGGTCGAAAAGCGCCTCGGGCTCGTGACGGTGACGCTGCAGCCGGGCGCCTCGGTGCGGCTCGACGGCGCGGCGGTGACGGGCGACCGGCCCCTGCCGCTCGCGCCGGGCAAGCACGAGCTCGTCGCGTCGGCCGACGGTCACGTGCCGTGGTCGCTGTCGTTCCTCGTCGAGGCCGGCGCTCGCCTCGCGCTCGCCGTGCCGCCGCTCGCGCTCGTCCCGCCTCCCGCGGCGCCCCCGCCGCCCACCACCCCGCCGCGCAAGCCCCTCGGCACGCGGCGCACGGTGAGCCTCGCCCTCGGCGGCGCGGCGCTGGCGGCGGTCGCCACGGGCACGACGTTCGGCGCACTCGCGCTCTCGCGTGGCAGCGCCTCCGACGCGCGCTGCCCACCCGGTCCGAGCTGCGGCGACGCGACGGGCGTGCGGCTCTCGAAGGACGCTCGCTCGGCCGCCCTCGTCGCCGATCTCGCGCTCGGCGCAGGCGTGGCCCTGGCCGCGACGGCCGCGTACCTGTGGCTCAGCGACGAGGCCGAGCCGAACGCGCGGGTGGCGGCGGTGCCGCTTCCGGGCGGCGGGGCGCTGACCGTGGCGGGGCGGTTCTGATGCGAAGGCTGTTGCGCTGCGGGCCGCTGTGGTGCGTTCTGGCCGCCTGCGAGAGCGTGGGCGGCATCGAGGACCGCTCGCTCGTGCCCGCGGGCGCGATGCCGGACGCTGCGATGAGCACTCAGCCGGCGCGGGACGCAGCGGATCGTGATCCGACGGGCGGACGCGCGCCCGACGCGTCGGCCTGCGCGGCCCCGAGCGGGAGCTGCCCCGCGGAGATGGCGGCGCTACCGGGATCGGCCGCGTGCATCGATCGCTTCGAGGCCTCGCGCGGCGACGGGGATCGCGCCCAGAGCCTGCGCGGGATGCCGCCGTGGAGCGACGTGACCGCGGCAGCGGCGGCGAGCGCGTGCGCCGCCGCGGGCAAGCGGCTGTGCACCGACGCGGAGTGGCGGAGCGCCTGCCGCGGCACCTGCGGACGGGCCTTCCCGTACGGCGAGGCCTACGACGCGCGCGCGTGTGGTGGGGTCGACGGCGCCGACGGCCGGACGACCCTGCCGACCGGCTCGCTGCAGGGCTGCGAGGGCGGCGTCCCCGGCGTGTTCGACCTGTCGGGCAACGTCGCCGAGTGGCTGGCGTCGGGCTCGCTCGCCGGGGGCTCGTCGGCCGATGGCCCGGCCGCGCTCGGCTGCGACGCGCGCAGCCCCGCCCCCGCCCCCGGCGCCCCCACCGGCTTCCGCTGCTGCAAGTAAGGCCCCTGTGGGTTCGGGCAGACGAGCGCAGCGAGTCGCAAGGGCGTCCCTCGCGCAGCGAGCGAAGACGCCGGTTGGGGGGCCCGACGGGGTCGCGCCGAAGGCGCGCAAGCGGTACTTGCCGCGGCGGGGGAAGGGCAGCGTGCCCGCTGCGCAGACCTCCAGGCAAGGGGTCTGCGACGGCACGATGTGAGCACGGCACGAAGCAGTAGGGGGTCGGCGGTGGCCGGCGTCCGAGCCGGCCACTCGCAAGGAAGCGTCAGAAGTAGCCGACGGCGCTGAGCGAGAGCGTGACCTGATCCTTGGACGTGCCGCCCTTCTCCTTGAAGAACACCGCCGCGTCCGACTTGTCGAAGCGCAGCTCCGTGCGCAGCAGGAGCGCGCCCGCGACGTTGTAGTCACCGGTGCCGGTCACGGCGAAGACCTTCTGCTTGGTCAGCGTGCCCGGGCCGTCGTCGACGAAGTACTCGGCGCGCACCGCGGCCGCGGCTGGCGAGAAGGCGTAGCGCACGAGGCCCGAGACGCCCCACCAGGACAGCGAGCTCGGATCCGTCGGCGTGGCCGGCGCGACGGAGTCGTTGACGTACATGCCGTAGACCTGGATGCCGAGGTCCTTGATCGGCTTGACCTTGACCGCGCCGTCGATGAACTGCCGCCAGTTGCCGTCGTCGTCCTTGCCCTCGGGGCCGCCGAGCCAGTTGACGAACGCGTCCACGAAGTCGCTCGACCAGACGAGGCCCGCGTGGAACGACTTGCCGTCGTTGTTGTCGACCACGTTGTTCCAGCCGTTGAACACGCACACGATCGCGGTGAGCTGCTCGGTGATCCCGTAGCTGAGCTTGAGGCCCGAGTGGTAGTAGGGCGCCGTGTAGTAGGTGTACGAGCGCGAGTAGTTCCAGTTGTCCTGCGACTCGGTGACCTCGTTGCCGGTCGGCGTCACCATCTTGCCGAGGTCGAGCTGCAGACCGAACGGCGTCTTCCAGGAGACATAGGCCTGCTGGAGGTGCTTGATGGCCTCGAAGCCCACGCTCGGCGCGGCGGGCTCGGCGCCGTGGAACGAGTCGGCGAGCGGGCCGAACCCGAGGTCGATGCGGAACCCGACCGGCTCTGCCTTGCGCGTGATGTTGAGCTCCGCGTAGCTCAGCGAGAGCTCGTTGGCGCGGAAGTCGAACGGACGCTGCGCGTTCTGGTGGTTCGAGGGACCGTTGAAGTTGCCGGTGAAGTAGGCGTCCACCATGCCGCCCACCTCGACCTTGTCGTACCACTTGGCGGCCGGTGCGGCCGGGGCGTCCTTCGGCGCCTCCGGTGCGGGTGCGCCCGCGGCCCCTGCCGCAGGCGCGGGGGCGGCCGGCGGTGGCGAAGGCGAAGGCGGCGGCGGCGGCGGCTCCTCGGCCGCGGCGCTCCGCGCGAACTGGGTGACGAGGGCTCCGGTGATGACGAGTTGCGTCAAGCGTGTTCGCATGACGCGAAGATAGAGGGCCTTCTGTTGCCGGCGTGTTAACGGCCGATGAACAGTTGTCGGCCGAATCCACCTTAGATCTCCGGCACGTGCCCGCACCTGGACACGGAGAGTTCATTGCGCCGCAACGTCCGTGAAACGTGGCGCTCGCTACCCTCCGGCGTGACGCAACTGCTAAGGAGACCGTGATGCCTGCACCGACGATCAACAACGGCGATACCGCATGGATGCTCGTCTCTACGGCCCTCGTCATGTTGATGACGCCCGGGCTCGCCCTCTTCTACGGGGGCATGGTGGCGCGCAAGAACGTGCTGTCCACCTACATGCACAGCTTCTTCGCGCTCGGCATCATCACCCTGCAGTGGGTGACGTTCGGCTACTCGCTGTCGTTCGCGCCGACGCACGGCGGCCTCATCGGCGGGCTCGATCACCTCTTCCTGAAGGGCGTCGGCCTCGACCCGCGTGACGCCTCCGCCACCATCCCGCACCTGCTCTTCATGATGTACCAGGGCATGTTCGCGATCATCACGCCGGCGCTGATCTCCGGCGCCTTCGCCGAGCGCATGAAGTTCTCGGCGTACGTGGTCTTCACGCTGCTGTGGGCGACGCTCGTCTACGACCCGATCGCGCACTGGGTCTGGGGGCCGGACGGCTGGCTCGCCAAGCGCGGCGCGCTCGACTTCGCGGGCGGCACGGTCGTCCACCTCTCGAGCGGCATCTCGGCGCTCGTCGTCGCCATCATGCTCGGCAAGCGCAAGGGCTCGAGCAACCACCAGCCGCACAACCTCACGATGACGCTCATCGGCGCTGGCCTCCTGTGGTTCGGCTGGTTCGGCTTCAACGGCGGCTCGTCGCTCGCGGCCAACGGCCTCGGCGCGCTCGCGCTCGTCAACACGCACCTCGCGGCCGCGACCGGCGCGCTCGGGTGGTGCATCGTCGAGTACGCGCGGGTTCGCAAGGTGACCGCGCTCGGCGTGGCCTCGGGCCTGGTCGCGGGCCTCGTCGGCATCACGCCGGCCGCCGGCTTCGTCTCGCCGATGGCCGCGCTCGGCATCGGCGTCCTGACCGGCGCCGTCTGTTACTTCGGTGTGCTCATCAAGAGCAAGGCCGGCTATGACGACGCGCTCGACGCGTTCGGCGTGCACGGCATCGGCGGCGCGCTCGGCGCCCTGCTGACCGGCGTGTTCGCGACCAAGGTCTGGAACGCCGCCGGCAACGACGGACTCGCGCACGGCAACGCGTCGCTGCTCTGGACGCAGATGATCGGCGTCGGCGCGGCCGCCGCGTACTCGATCGTCATGACCTTCGGCATCCTCAAGCTCGTCGACCTCGTGGTCGGCCTGCGCGTGACGGTCGACGACGAGCGCGAGGGCCTCGACTCGGTGCTGCACGGCGAGTCCGGCTATCACCTCGACTCGCCGATGAGCGCGACGGTCATGTCGTCCGAGGAGGCGGAGGCCCCGTCGCCCGCCAAGGCGACGGCCCCCGCCCTCGCGGCCGCCTCGAAGTAGCCTCCGCGCCGCTCCCCCTCGCGCGCTCGCGCGCCCCCGACAGTCCCGCCTTGACACCGCCCCTCCTTCGAAGGACAAGGAGGAGTTGCGCTCGCGCTGCGTCCTCCTGGTCCTCTTCGCCCTGTGGGCCGTGGTGAGCCCGTCCGAGGCGCTGGCCGTGAGCGAGCACCCGGGCGTCACCGAGGCGCGCCCCTCGCGCGATCCCGGCGAGGTGCCGCAACGCGACTCCCAGTCCCCCGAGGACGAAGACGAGGACGACGACGACGACGGGAGCGACGACCCGCGAGTCGGGCGCCTCTTGCCGCCGACCGTCTTCCGCACCCGCGTCCCGATGGTCGACCGGTGCCTCGCTCCGCTGCTCGCCGACCCGCCCGAGACGCCGCCCCCCCGCTGCTGAGCTGGAGATCTTCACGGGCGATCGCGCCCATTCCAGTGGCTGCCGCGTCCCCGTGGGCGCGGCGCAGCAGCGAGGACGCATGCTCCTGGCAAGACTCAAGCACTTCATCCAGCCGTTCGACCGGCGCTACGAGGACCTGACCCGAGGGTCGCTCGGCCTCAACGTCCTGCGCGATCTCACCGCCGGCCTCGTGGTCGCGATGATCGCGATCCCGCTCGCGATGGGATTCGCGATGGCCTCGGGCCTGCGCCCGGAGCAGGGCATCGTCGGCGGCGCCGTCGCCGGCCTGGTGGGCGCGCTGTTCGGCGGCTCGAAGTACCAGGTCTACGGGCCGACCGCGGCCTTCATCCCCATCATCGGCGCGATCATGACCGACCACAGCCACGGCTTTCTCGTGCTGGTGTCGCTGGTCGCGGCGGCGATCCTGGTGGTGATGGGCCTCGCCGGGTTCGGGCGCATCGTCAAGCTCGTCCCGCACTCGATCGTCGTGGGGTTCTCGATCGGCATCGCGATCACGATCGCGCTGTCGCAGGGCCCCGAGGTGCTGGGCGTCGCCGTCAAGGGCAGCTACAGCGCGCTCGACAAGGCGCGCGGCATGTTCGCGCACTGGGGCGACCTGCAGCTCTGGGCGGTGGTCTTCGGGATCGGCACGCTCGTGGTCACCAAGCTACTCCTGCGGATCTCCTTCTACCTGCCGGCGCCGCTCATCGCGCTCGGGGTGGCGGCGCTCCTCGCGAGCACCGTGCTCGCGGACGCGGGGCTCGTCCTCGTGCGCGACAAGTACGGCAGCATCCCCGGGCAGTCGCTGCAGCTCACCCTGCCGGCCAGCATCGAGTGGACCGCGCAGAACCTCGGCCAGGTCCTCTACTACGCGGTCGCGATCGTCTTCGTGGCGGCCATCGAGAGCCTGCTGTGCTCGCGCCTGGCCGATCGCCTCGCCGACAACCGCGGCACGCCCTACGATCCGGACAAGGAGCTCTGGGGGCAGGCGCACGTGATGGCGTGGGTGCCGCTCCTCAATGGATTTCCGCACACGGGCGCCCTCGCGCGCACGGCGACCAACATCAAGCTCGGCGCGATCTCGCCGCTGGCGGGCATCTTTAAGGCGGTGCTCAAGCTGGTCCTCGCCTTCTATCTGGCGCGCTACCTCGAGCTCGTCCCGATGGCCTGCATCGGCGGCATCCTGCTCTACGTCGCGATGAACATGGTCAAGCCCGCCGAGGTCCACGAGGTCCTCGAGATGGGGCGCGGGCACGTGTGGCTCATGCTCTACACCGCCGCCACGGTCATCGCGTTCGACTTCCTGCGTGGCGTGCTCTCGGCGCTCGTCATCTACGCGATCTGGCAGCTCGCGACACGGCGCTCGACCGCGCTGGTCGAGCCGAAGATCGTCGTCCCTGCGCACGCGACGACTGGTCGGCACGCGCCGGTCGAGCACACCGTCTACCCGGCGGTCACCCCGCGGCCGAGCCTGCGAATGGCCACGCGCACGCGGCGCACCCGCGCGCGGTGGTCTCGCGCGGCGACGGGGCGCACGCGCGCATCGACGTGACCCTGCCACCGGCGAGGAGGCAGTGGCTGACGAACCTGCGGCGGCCCGCGACCATCGCGCGCTCGGCGTTCGTGCACGATCAGGCCAACGTGGCCGGGCGGGTCGTGCTCGGCGATCACGTGCACATCGCCTCGGGGGCCTCGGTCAGGGCCGACGAGGGCACGCCCTTCTTCATCGGCTCGAGCTCGAACATCCAGGACGGCGTCGTGATCCACGCGCTCAAGGACCGCCACGTCCTGGTCGACGGTGAGCACTGGGCGGTCTACGTGGGCAAGCAGGTCTCGATCGCGCACGACGCGCTGGTGCACGGGCCCTGCTACATCGGCGACGACTGCTTCGTGGGCTTCAAGGCGGTCGTCCACGACGCCGTGGTGGGGGCGGGCTGCTTCATCGGCATCGGCGCGGTCGTCGTCGGCGTCGAGGTGCCGCCGGGGCGATTCGTGCCGCCGGGGGCCATCGTCGACAGCGCCGAGAAGGCCGCGGCGCTGGCGCCGGCGAGCGACGCGCATCGCTTCTTCAACGAGGACGTGGTCGAGGTCAACCGGGGCCTGGCGGCGGCCTATCGCGAGCACAACGGACACCACCGCGGCGTCCCGCTGTTGCCCGCGACGACCACCACCGCGGAGTCGTGGGCGCCACCGTCGCCCGCGTCGGACCGGTTCTAGATGACCGGCCACGAAGTGGAGACAGGAGACGTGGACGTGGACCTCGACGTGAACGTGAACATGAACGCCACCGTCATCCTGGACGTGCACGCATTCCGACGGCAGGCCGGCCGTCCAGGGTCGCGTTCAGGTTCACGTTCAGGTCAACGTCAGGGTTCAGATGTCCCCGGATCGCGACTGGTACCCAGGAGGACACAGTGCTCGTGACAGGTCTCTTCATCGGGCTCGGCTGCTACCTGGCCCTGCTCGTCGTTCGTTCCTTCCACCGCGTCCGCGAAGGACACGTCGGGGTCGTCGAGCAGCTCGGCGCGGCGGTCCGCGACGCGGACGGCGCCCTCGTCCTGCACCCGCCGGGCCTGCACTGGATCTGGCCGTGGCAGAAGGTCAGGCAGGTCTCGCTGATGGAGCAGATCATCGATCTGTCCGGCAGCGAGGGCGCACGAACCGCCATGGCGGCCGACGGCACCGTGCTCCGCTTCGACTCGATCCTGCGGTTCGTGCCGCGGCAGGACGAGCTCTACCAGTACGTGTTCGACCTGCGCGCGCCGCGCGAGCACGTCACGGGCCTCTTCACTTGCCTGCTGCGCAACGAGATCGCGTGCTTTCGACCGAGCCCTGGCGTGCCGGCGGGGCCGGCGAGCTCGTACGCGTCGATCCGCCGCGAGCGCAAGAAGCTCAACGCCGAGATCATGACCTTCTGCCACAAGGAGATCGGGGCGCAGTATGGCCTGCACTTCCGGGCGGTGGACCTGGTCGACATCCTGCCGCCCGAGGAGCTCGACGAGGCGCTCAACGCCGTGATCAGCGCCCAGACCGAGGCCGAGACGGCGTACGCGCGCGCCGAGGCCGAGGCGCAGCGGCGCCTGATCGCGGCCAAGAAGGGCGTCGAGATCGCGTCCACCAAGGCGGGTGCGGCCGAGCGCGAGGTGCTGACGCTCGCCGCCCAGCTCGAGGCCCTGGATCGGGCGGGCACGCTCGATCTGTACGTCGCGCGTCGCCGGGCCGAAGTGCTCGCGCAGTCGCGCACCCACTACGTTCGGAGGTCCGCGCCATGAAGCCCGATGCGCTCGTCGTCACGGGGTTCCTGATCGGCGCGGCGCTGATCCCGCTCCTGGCGCTCCTCGTACGGCTGGTCCACGTCCGGGTGTGCGAGGGCGAGGTCGTGCTCGTCCAGCGCTTCGGCAGGCTCGCGGCCACGCTGACGAGGCCAGGATGGCACCTCCTGCCCGATCGCGCGTTTCCCTGGGTGGAGACGCGCACGGTGTCCGTACGGCGCGAATTCCGGAACATCACCGGCATCGTGGTCAACGACGCCCGAGGTACGACGATCGTCGTCGATATCTTCCTCGAGTTCCGGATCGCGGATCCGGTCAAGGCGGTCTTCGCGCTCGAGGACTGGGAGCGCGCGCTCACGAACCTCATGTCGCACGCCGTGACGTCGATCCTGTCGAACCGCGAGTTCCACGAGATCCTCGGCGACCGCACGTGGCTGTCGTCCACGCTCGAGCACGACACCGCCGAGGAGGTGGCGCGCTGGGGCATCCGCGTCGAGCGCGCGCTCATCCGCAACGTCAAGGTCCTGCCCGAGGTGGGGCACCAGATGCTGCGCTCGGTCGCCGCGCGGCTCGAGCTCTGGAAGACGGACATCGAGGAGGACGGCCGGCAGCGCGTGGCCATGCTGGACGCGCAGACGAGCGCCGACGTCGCCACGATGGTGGCCGAGGCGCGGGCGCAGTACCCGGCCGCCATCGGCCGCGCCTTCGAGACGCTCAAGCAGAACCCGAAGGCCTGCGCCGCCTACAACGAGCTCTACGAGCTGTCGCTCCTGCACCCACAAAGGACGGTGGCCTTCGTGGGGTTCGGCGACAACGAGCTCCGCCCCATCGATGCCGCGATGCTCGCGGCGCCTCCCGGCGCGACACCCAGCCAGGGCTGACGCAGCGCCTCAGTGTCCCATCGGCGCCGGCCAGGGGTCGGCCTCCATCGTCACCCAGCCGAACGCGCTCCGGTTGACGACGTCGAGCGTGCCCGCGACGGGATCCAGGTCGAGGAGCGCGTAGTTGTCGGCGTCGTAGCGCGTGCCGCCGAGCAGGAAGTGCTGCACGCCGTAGTCGTGGTCGAAGTCGAGCCACGTGTGCGTGTGGCCGCCGAGCACGAGCCTGACCGTCGCCTTGTGCTTCTCGAGGAGCGCGAAGAGGTCCGGCAGCGCCGGATCGTCCGTCTCGCCCTTGGCGACGAGGAAGAGGCCGTAGTGGAAGACGAGGATGCTCGCAAGCGGCGAGGAGGACCACGTACAGGAGTCGTCGCATGCGCATGGAGCATACCCTCCGGCTGCTACGGGTCCCCGAGACGGAAGCCGGCGCCGCGCACGGACACGATGGCGCCCGCGCCGATCTTCCGGCGAAGCCGGTGGACGAGGTTGTCCACCGAGCGCAGGCCGACGTCGAGATCGTCCTCGCCCCACACCGCGTCGAGCAGGGCCAGGCGCGGCACCACGCCGCCGGCGTGCTCGAGCAGGACCTGCATCGCCTGGCGCTCGCGCGCGGTGAGCGTGACGGCGCGTTCGCCGACCCGCAGCTCGTAGGCGTTCGGAGCCAGGGACAGCCGCCCGTGCACGAGCACCGCGCCAGGGCGCGCCCCGAGCGGCGCGCTCGCGCGTCGTGCGAGCGCGCGGAGGCGGGCGGAGAGCTCCCGCGGCGAGCTGCGGCCCGCGACGAAGTCATCGAAGCCCGCCGCGAGCGCCCGCTCGCCGAGGGCGGGCTCGCCGCCGGGCGCGCAGCCGAGCAGCAGGGACGACGGCAGGTGACGACCGCGGAGCGCCACCGCGCGCGCGAGGGCCGCCGTGGTCGCGTCCGCCGGCACCCAGACCAGCACCACCGCCACGTCGAGCGCCGGCACGCCGGTCAGGGCGACGCGCTGGAGCGAGATGGCGTCCCCACCGAGGGCCGCGACGAGGTCCTCGCTGGGCGCCGCGCCGCCCAGCACGAGCAGGCCCACCTGCAGGCCCGTCTCGTGCCCGATCGTCATCAGTTGTCCAGCGCGGGCTCTTTGCGGCTGCCCGGGTGGCGGATGTCCTTGCCCTTGACCATGAACACGACCATCTCGGCGAGGTTCGTGGTGTGGTCGGCGATCCGCTCGAGGTACTTGGCGATGGCCTGGAGGCGCATGGCGCGCTGGATGTTGCGCGGGTCCTCCATCATGTAGGTCAGGAGCTCGCGGAACTGCTCGTGGTAGTAGGCGTCCACCGCCTTGTCGCGCTCGAGCAGCTCCTGGGCCTTGTCCACGTCACCCGCCACGAACGCGTCGAGCGCCTCGCGCAGCATCGACTGCGCTGCGTCGGCGATGTGCTGCATGCTGCCGTAGGGCTTGAGCGGCGGGTCGGCGTTGAGCTCGAGCACCCGCTCGCAGATGTTGACGCCGAGGTCGCCGATGCGCTCGAGGTCGGTGACCAGCTTGAGCGCGGTCGTGATGAAGCGCAGGTCGGACGCCACGGGCTGCCGCTTCGCCAGGATCCGCATGCACAGCTCGTCGATCTCGACCTCGAGCCGGTTGACCTGTCGATCGCTCTCGATCATGCGCCGCGCGAGCTCGCTGTCGCGCTCCACCAGCGCGCGCATGCTCGAGCGGATCATCTCCTCGACCTTCGCGCCCATGAGCAGCACCTGCTCGCGCAGCTTGCGGAGCTCGGCCTCGTAGACGTGGTCGGTGTGGCCGCGGCTCATCCGAAGCGCCCGGTGATGTAGTCCTCGGTGCGCTGGTCGCGCGGGCGCGTGAAGAGCGTGTCGGTCGCGGCGTGCTCCACGAGCTCGCCGAGCAGGAAGAACGCGGTGCGGTGCGAGACGCGCGCGGCCTGTTGCATGTTGTGCGTCACGATGACGATCGTGAACGAGCCCGCGAGCGCGTGGATGAGCTCCTCGATGCGCGCGGTCGCGATCGGATCGAGCGCCGAGCACGGCTCGTCCATGAGCAGCACCTCGGGCTCCAGCGCCAGCGCGCGCGCGATGCAGAGGCGCTGCTGCTGCCCGCCCGAGAGGCTCGCCCCCGAGCGGTGCAGGACATCCTTGACCTCGTCCCACAGCGCCACGCGGCGGAGCACGCTCTCGGCCAGCGCGTCGGGGTCCTCGGGCTTCTGGCCGCCGAGCCGCAGCCCCGCGAGCACGTTGTCGCGGATGGACATCGTCGGAAACGGGTTCGGCTTCTGGAACACCATGCCGACGCGCGCGCGCACGCGCACGGGGTCGACGTTGCGGCCGTAGATGTCGGCGCCGTCGAGCGTGACGCGCCCCTCGACCCGCGTGCCGGGCACGACCTCGTGCATGCGGTTGAGGCAGCGCACGAACGTCGACTTGCCGCAGCCCGAGGGGCCGATGATGGCCGTCACCTTGCCCTCGGGGATGGGCATCGAGATGCCCTTGAGGGCCTGCGACTTGCCGAACCACACCTTGAGGTCGTAGGCGCACATCTTGACCGCCGGCTCGGCCTCCGGCGGCGCCGCGCTGTCGCGCCGGACGGTGGGCCGCGGCGGGGCGGCGGTCGTGACGGAGGCGGAGAGCGATTGCAGGTTCATCGGGCACCTCGCGTGTGGATGAAGATGCGGGCGCAAAGGTTGAGGACCAGCACCGCCACGACGAGCACCAGCGCGCCGGCCCAGGCCTTGCGGTGCCAGTCGTCGTAGGGCGAGACGGCGTACGTGTAGATCTGCACCGTCAGCGAGCCGATGGGCTTGTCGAGCCGCGTCGACCAGAACTGGTTGTTGAGCGCCGTGAAGAGGAGCGGCGCGGTCTCGCCGGCGATGCGCGCGACCGAGAGCATGACGCCGGTCAGCACGCCCGGCGCCGCGGTGCGCAGGACCACGCTCACGATCATGCGCCACTTGGGCACGCCGAGCGCGAGCGCGCCCTCGCGGAGCGCGTCGGGCACCAGGCGAAGCAACTCCTCCGTCGTGCGCGTGACCATCGGCAGCATGAGCAGGCCCAGCGCCAGCCCCCCCGCGAGGGCCGAGAACCGCCGCATCGAGATCACGACGAGCGTGTAGACGAAGATGCCGATGGTGATGCTCGGGATGCCGGCGAGGACGTCGCACGAGAACCGCACGGCGCGCGCGAGCGCCCCGTTGCCGCCGAACTCGGACAGGTAGACCCCCGCGAGGACGCCCACCGGGATCCCCACCAGGCAGGCGAGGCCGACGAGGACCGCCGTACCGAGAAAGGCGTTCGCCATGCCGCCGCCGACCTCCCCGACCGGCTTGGGCAGCTCGGTGAACAGCGCCCAGTCGAGGCCGCCTATGCCCTTGGCGGTCACGTAGAGCAGCACCGAGAACAGCGGCACGAGCGCGATCCCCGTGGCCACCAGGCACGCGCCGCGCGCCACCCGGTCGACGAGCTTGCGACGCGTGTAGATGGCGGTCACGTCCGCGCTCATGTCCTCGCTCCCGGCGCGCCGCCGGCGACGCGCCACACGAGCAGGCGCGCGCCGAGGTTGAGCAGCACCGTCACGCCGAAGAGCAGCAGGCCCACGGCCGCCAGCGCCGACACGTGCAGGTCGCCCGAGGCCTCGGCGAACTCGTTGGCGACGACGCTCGCCATCGTGTAGCCGGGCTCGAACAGGGACAGGGACAGGTCAGCGCGGTTGCCGATCACCATCGTGACCGCCATCGTCTCGCCGAGCGCGCGGCCGAGGCCGAGCAGCACCGCGCCGAGGATCCCCGAGCGCGCATACGGGATGACGGCGATGCGCACGGTCTCCCAGCGGGTGGCCCCGAGCGCGAGCGCGCCCTCGCGCTGCACGCTGGGCACCGCGCGCATGATCTCGCGGCTCACCGACGCGATCGTCGGCAGGATCATGATGGCGAGCACGAGCGCGCCCGCGAGCATGCCGAAGCCTCGCGGCGCCCCCGAGAACAAGGGCGACCACCCGAACGCCTTGCCGAGCGCGGGCTGGACCGTCGTGCGGAGCCACGGCGTCAGCACGAAGATCCCCCAGAGGCCATAGACCACGCTCGGGATGGCCGCGAGGAGCTCGACGAGGAAGCCCGCGGGGCGGCGCAACCAGGGCGGCGCAAGCTCCGCGAGGAAGATGGAGACGCCGAGCGCGACCGGCACCGCGATGACGAGCGCCAGGAGCGACGAGTAGACGGTCCCGAAGATGTACGGCAACGCGCCGAAGGAGTCGTGGACGGGATCCCAGTCGCGCCCCGTCACGAACGCGAGGCCGAACTTCGACAGCGCCAGCGCCGAGGCGCGCGCCATCTGGAGCGTCATCACCGCGAGCGTGGCGACGGCGCCGAGCGCGAGCGCCGCGGTGAAGAGGCGGAACAGGGCGTCCCCGAGGTTGACCTCGCGACCGAGCGGCCAGGACCACGCGCCCTTGCGGACGATCGCGATCTCCGTGTCGCGTGCGGTGGGACGCAGCATCCGCCTACTCCGGGTCCCGGTTCACTGGAGGGCGGGCTTTCCCGCGACGCTGATGGTCTTGAGCTGTGCGTCGACGCGGGTCACGACCTCCGCTGGAAGCGCCGCGTAGTGGAGCGGCCCGCCGAGCGCCTGCCCCTCGTGCACGGCCCAGCGCAGGAAGTCGGTGAGCGCCTTGCCTTTCTGTGCGTCCGGCTGCTCCTGGTAGACGAGCAGGTACGTGAACGCCGAGATCGGATACGCCGCCTCGCCCTTCGGATCGGTGATGGACACGCGGAAGTCGTCGGGGATCGCCACGCCCGCGGCCGCGGCCGAGATGCTCTCGAGCGCCGGCTCGACCCACTTGCCCGCGGCGTTCTGCATGGTCGCGAGGGGCAGGTTGTTCTGCTTGGCGTACGCGAGCTCGACGTAGGCGATCGTCCCGGGCGTGGTCTTGGCGACACCGGTGACGCCCTCGTTGCCCTTGGCGCCCATGCCGGCGGGGAACTTCACGCTCTTGCCGGCACCGACCTTGTCCTTCCACGGCGCGCTCACCTTCGCGAGGTAGTCGGTGAACACGGCGGTGGTGCCGCTGCCGTCGGAGCGGTACGCGGGCGTGACGGCCAGGTCCGGCAGCTTCGCGCCCGGGTTCGCCTTGGCCAGGCGCGGATCGTTCCACTTCTTGATCTCGCCCATGAACAGGGACGACACGAGCGCAGGGCTGAGCTGGAGCTTGTCGAGGCCCGGCACGTTGTACGTGACCACGACGGCGCCGAGGGTCATGGGCACGTGCAGCAGCTTGCCCCTCGCCTTGGCGAGCTCCTCGGCGGTCATGGGCGCGTCCGACGCTCCGAAATCGACGGTGCGCTCCGTGATCTGCCGGATGCCGCCGCCCGAGCCGATCGACTGGTAGTTGATGCGCACGTCGGGGTGCGCCTTGCCGTACTCGGAGAACCACTTCGAGTAGAGCGGGTACGGGAACGTGGCGCCGGCGCCGTGGAGCTCGACCCCTTCGGCCTTGGCGGGTGCGGGCGCGGCCTTGTCGGTCGCTCCCGGCGCCGGCTCGCTCGGCTTGTTACAGCCGAGGGACAGAGCCGTGGCGGCCAGCATCGCGAGCGATGCGTGATGGATGCGCATGGGATCCTCCTGGTTGTTGGTAGCGCGCGCGCGTGTCGTTTTTCGCCCCGCGTTGTGACGTTGCTGTGACGCTCGCGGCAGCGCGAGAGTCACCCGCGGACTCTCATGGCCTGTCGTTTATCAGCCGTACGGTGAACGCGGGGGGGCCGGTTGGTGACTTTTCCGCAACGCGCCGCGGCCTCAGGCCGCGCCCGGCAGCGCCAGCGAGAACCGCGTGCCCTGGCCGACCGTGCTCTGCACCTCGACGCGACCGTCCATCGCCTCGGCGAGGTGCTTGACGATCGCGAGGCCGAGGCCGGTGCCGCCCATGTCGCGCGAGCGCCCCGTGTCGACGCGGTAGAAGCGCTCGAACAGGCGCGGCAGGTGGCGTGGCTCGATGCCCGGGCCGTCGTCGGCGACCGACACGACCACGGTGCTGCCGCGCTCGGCGGCGGTCACCTCGATCGTGCTGCCCTCGGGGCAGTACTTGATCGCGTTGTCGATGAGGTTCGTGAGGATCTGCTCGAGCGCGCGCTGGTCGGCGCGCACCCTGGGCAGCGGCGACACCGGCTCGGTGCGGACGACGATCCTGCGGTCCTCGGCGCGCGGTCGCAGGAGCGCCACCGCCTGCTCGATCACGGGCACCACGTCGATCGGCGCCAGCTCGAGCCGGTACTGGCGCGATTCGATGCGCGACAGGTCGAGCAGGTCCTCGATGAGCCGGCCGAGTCGCTCCGCGTTGCGCTGGATGATGCTCGAGAAGCGCTCCCGCCCCGCGGGGTCCCCCGCGGCAGGCCCGCGCAGCGTCTCGGCCGCGGACAGGATCGCCGCGACCGGCGTGCGCAGCTCGTGCGAGACGTTCGTGACGAAGTCCCGCCGCACGGATTCGAGGCGGCGCAGCTCGGTGAGGTCGACGAAGACCACGAGCAACCCCGGCGGATCGCCCTGGAAGGGCACCGCCTGCACGAGCACGCGCCGGGCCCGCGTGCCGCCGAGCTCGATCTCGACCGAGGTCGCCTGACCGACGCGCCGCGCGCGGTCGATGTAGTCCGCGAGCTCGGCCTGCCGGAACGCCTCGAGCGGCAGCCGCCCGGTCGCGGTGCCGGAGATCTCGAGGAGCTCGACGAGCGCGGGGTTCAGGATCTGGATGCGGCCGTCACTGCCGAGCACCAGCACGCCCTCCTGCATCGCGCCGAGCACCCCGCCGAGCAGGTCGCGTTCGCCCTCGAGCGCGCGGATGGCGCCCGCGAGGTTCGCGGAGAGCTGGTCGAAGGCCGCGCCGAGCTGGCCGAGCTCGTCCCCTCCCGACACGCGCGTGCGCACATCGAGCTCTCCCGCGGTCAGGCGCCTGGCGGCGCGGGTGATCTTGTCGAGCTTCACGGCGAGCTGTCGGCCGAACGTGCTCGCCACGACGGCGGCCACGCCGATCGCGAGCAGGCCGGCCCAGAGCAGGCTCCACCGCAGCTCGCCGAGCGCAGCCTCGACGCCGTCGAGCGCGCGCGCCCCGCGCACCACGCCGACCGCACGCCCCCCGGCGCGGAGCGGCATCGCCAGGTACATCATCCTGCGATGCACCGTCACCGACAGGCGCGTCGCCTCGCCGGCGCCCGCGACCAGCGCGGCGCTGATCTCCGGCCGCTCGCGGTGGCTCTCGAGGCGCACCAGCGCCTCCGTCGCCACCTCGGAGTCGCCGAGCACCTGCCCGTCTGCCCGCACGATCGTGACGCGGAGCTCGCCGCGGCGACCGAGGTCGTCCGCGAGGCCGTCCCAGCCCGCGCGATCGTCGTCGCCGTAGCTGGCGCGCTCGGCCACCACCACGGCGAGGCGCACGCGCACGGCGAGGTCGGCGGACACCTGCTCCATGAGGCGCCGCTCGAGCGAGCGCGCGAGGTACGTCTGCGCCGCGAGCTGCCCCACCCCGACGAGCGCGAGCGCGCCGAGGAGCAGCTTTCCGCGCAGGCCGAGCTTCATGCGTCCCACACGGGCGAGCGATCGCGCTAGGGCGCTCGGTCGCCCTGGCCCGTCAGCGAGAAGCGATACCCGACGCCGCGCACCGTCTCGATGTAGTCGGCCGCCGCGCCCAGCTTCTCGCGCAGCCGCTTGACGTGCGTGTCGATGGTCCGCGTCACGGAGTCGCGGCTGACGCCCCACACCTCGGTCAGGAGCGACTCGCGCGCCTGGACGCGATCGGCGCGGCCCGCGAGCGTCACGAGGAGCTTGAACTCGAGCGCGGTCAGCTCGACCTCGGCCTCCTCGACCCACACGCGGTGGGCCTCGCTGTCGATGCGCAGCTTGCCGAGCTCGAGCCGCGTCGTCTCGGTGCGCGGCGCGCCGGCCGCGCGCTTCAAGATCGCCTGCACCCTGAGCACGAGCTCTCGCACCGAGAAGGGCTTGGTGACGTAGTCGTCCGCGCCCACCTCGAAGCCCACCACGCGGTCGATCTCCTCGATCTTCGCCGTGAGCATCACGATCGGCAGGTCACGCGTGCGGGCGTCCTGGCGGAGCTGCCGGCAGACCTCGGTGCCCGGCACGTCGGGGAGCATGAGGTCGAGCAGCACGAGGTCAGGCGCGCCCGAGCGAGCGAGCGCGAGCCCCTTGGCCCCGAGGCCCGCCGTGGTCACGGTGTGACCGGCCGCCTGGAGGTTGTAGCGGAGGACCTCCTGGAGGTCCTCCTCGTCCTCGATCACCAGGATCTTCGCCATCCGGATGGCGTCATCATGCAGCCTCGCCGGGACGCCGGCGCGACATTCCTGTGACGCCCGCGTGAATTCCGAGGTCACCCGGTGCCCTGCATTTCAAGGCTCGTGCCACGCACGCGCGGCGCCTCGGCGTCCGATTCCCGCGGGGCCGAGGCTTTCTTGCAGCCTCGTCCCTGGGGCCCCGACCTCCCGGGGCGATCGCCCAGATCACAGCAGGAGGAGCAGCGCGGCCGTCGCGAGCGCGCCGAGGAGCACGCCGAGCGCCAGCTTCCAGCCGTGCCCGCGGGGCACGGGTGCGACGGCGTCCCCGATCGTCGGGTGCCGGTCGACCAGCGTCTGCCCCGCCCCGTCGTCGGTCCCCGAGGTTGCCTCGGTCGCCTCCACGAGGGCCACCGCCGCGGCGACCCCCGGCAGATCGAGCGAGCCCTGGACCGACACGAAGCGCGCGCGCTCGACCCCGAGCGCCGCCGACGCGTCGTAGAGCGCGTCGAGCATCTGCGCGGCGCTCTGGAACCGCCCCCCGCGGTCCTTGACCAGCGCGCCGAGGAGCAGCGCGTCCACCGCGGGCGGCAGGCGCGGGTCGAGCTGGCTCGGCACGGGGGGCGCGCGCTCGAGCTGCGCCCGCAGCGCCTGGTACGCCTGCTTGTCGGGAAACGGCGGCCGCCCGCAGAACAGCTCGTAGCCGAGGCACCCCACGGCGTAGAGGTCCGCGCGCGCGTCGACCTCGTCCCCCCGCACCTGCTCCGGCGCCATGTATGCGGGCGTGCCGAGCACGTCTCCCATCCGCGTCAGCACCTCCGCGGCGGCCTGGTCCTTGGCGAGGCCGAAATCGAGCACCTTGACGCCGCGCTCTCCGCCCGACGCCCAGAGGAACACGTTCGCCGGCTTGATGTCGCGGTGCACGATGCCCGCCGCGTGCGACGCCCAGAGCGCGCCGAGCAGCGCCTCGAGCACCTCGACCGCGAAGGCCGGCTCTCGGTCGCCGCGCACCGCGCGCGCGTGGAGCTCCCGCGCGAGGTCACGCCCCTCGAGCAGCTCCATCACGCAAAAGAGCGTCCCGTCCGCGGCGCGACCGGCGTCGAGCACGCGCACGACGTTCGGGTGCTGGACCCGCATCGCCGCGGCGATCTCGCGCTGGAAGCGCGCCGCGTAGTGCGGGTCGGCGGCGAGCACCGGCTGGATGACCTTGAGCGCGACGTCGACGCCTCCGAGGGCGTCGCGCGCGACCCACACCTGGCCCATCGCGCCGCGCTGCAGCGGACGCAGCGCCCGGTAGCGCCCCGCGATCTCCGTGCCCGCCTCGACGCCCCCTGCGGCCACGGAGCGCGCCGCCGTCAGCCGCCCTGGAGCACGCGCTCGGCGACCTGCTTGGCCACCGCGGCGTCGACCTGATCCTTGTGCGACTTCATCACGTCGCCGACCACGCGGCCGACCATCTTGGGATCGGTGATGCCGAGGCGCGTGACCGCCTCGCGCACCAGCTTCTCGGTGGCCGCGGCGTCGAGCTTCTTCGGCAGGTACTGCTCGCAGAAGGCGATCTCGAACTCGAACTGCGCGATCGTCTCCTTGCCGCGCTCGCCGAGCTGCGCGTACTCCTCGATGCTCTTCTTGAGCTGCTTGACGTACGCGGCGATCACGTCCGTGACGAGCGCATCGTCCACCGTGCCGGAGAAGCCCTTGGCGGTGCGGCGCTCCATCACGCGCGTCTTGAGCATGCGCACGATGTCCGCGCTGCGCGTGTCCTTGGCCATCATCGCCTGCTTGAGGCGGTCGTTCAGCTGCGCTTCCATCGACATTGGAGACCCCCGAAGAGCGACCTATAGCACAGCGTCGGCCCACAGGTTGCAAGCCCCCGGTTGCATGGCGCCTGACCGGGGCGCATGCTTCGAAAAGGGGTTTCCATGCGTGCCTCCCTCTGCTTGCTGGGTCTTTTCAGTGTCGCGCTCGCGCCCACGGTCGCGAGGGCGCAGGAGCCCCCCGCGGGGCCCGAGCGGCTCGACGAGGTCGAGGCGCCCGAGTACATCGACGAGCAAGGCATGCCGGTATACGCGAACGACACCTCGCCCGAGCCGGAGCGCCTGACCGTCGCGCCGCCGCGCACGGAGCCTGGGCGCTTCCGGTACTGCACTCCGCACCCGATCCCGAACGAGGCCGGCGGAGGCTGGGACGCCTCGCGGGGCGAGCACGTGCGCGACTACCCGCCGCTCGATCCGTACCTCTTCGTCGAGCGCGACGGCTGCTTCTACTTCGTCGGCGATCCGCGCGACTTCGGCTACCAGGGCGAGACCTACGCGTACTACGGCTCCCACCCGGTCGCGTACGACCACGGGGGCGGCTTCTGCTTCCACGTGGGCACGCACTTCCACCTGTGGGGGCCGTTCGGGCCGTACTTCATGCTGTCGGACGGCTGGTGGGGCTGGGCCGGGCCGCTGCCCGGCTGGTACTGGTGGTACTACCCCTACTACCACCGCTACTGGACCGGCTACTACCCGCGCTACTACGGGGGGGGTCGCTATCACCGGCCGGTGGGTCCGCCGGATGGCCGTGGCGTCGTGGCGCGCCCGCCGACGCCTCCGCGCCCGCCGCTGCCTCCGCCCGCCACGACTCCCGATGCGCGCGGCGGTCGGACGCTCGTGCTCCAGGGCTTCGACCACCGGATGAAGGTCCCGACGCACATGCCGGCCACCATCCCCGGCTCCGGGCAGCTCCGCAGGATGCCGATCGCGCCCGGTCCCGCCGCGGGCCGTGCGCCGCTCTATCCGTACGGCGGGGGCAAGGGCGCCCAGCCGCTGCCACCCGCGACGCGGCCCGGGATCCAGCGCATGCCGCCCGCGCCGAACGCGCCGCAAGGGGCGCACCCGTACAATTATGCCCCGCGGCAGCCGTACAATTACGCCCCACCGCGCGCGTATCCGGCGCCCGGCGCGCCGCCGCGCACGTACTCGCCTCCGCCGCGCACGTACTCGCCGCCGCCGAGCGCGCCGCCTCCGCCGCGCGTGTACGCGCCGCCCGCGCCGCACCCGACGCCCGCGCCCGCGCCGCACCCCGCGCCCGCCCCGCGTCCGCACCAGGGCGGCGGCCGGCACCGCTAGCTTGCGATCCGCGGCCTCGGAAGGCCGCGGCAGGAGGGGCGCGCCGCCCCTCCCTGCGTCTTCGCTCGCTGCGCTCGCTGCGCCCTTGCGGCTCGCTGCGCTCGCCTCGAAGACGGAGCGGACTTCAGGGACGGGCCGCTGGGTCCGAACCCACATCGAGCCCGAAGCTCCCAGCGCGCGCCGGGTTCGCGGTATGCTGCGCGCGTGCAAGCCGTGGAACAGCAGATCCGGGCCTTCATCCAGACGAACTTCTTCTCGAGCGAGGCCTTCTCGGACGAGGACTCCCTGTTCGACAAGGGCATCGTCGATTCGACCGGCGTGCTCGAGGTGGTCGCCTTCGTCGAGGAGACGTTCAAGATCAAGGTCAAGGATCAGGACCTCGTTCCCGAGAACTTCGAGACCATCGCCCGGCTCGCTCGCTACGTGCGCGCGCAGACCGCCGCGTAGGAATCGCGCTCGCCGCGCGACGAAGTGGACGTGGACGTGGACATGAACGAGCCCGGGATGGCTCTCTAGCCGTGTTTCTCGTCGATCGTTACCTGTCGCGCGCCGCGGACCGAAGCCCCGATCGCGTGGCGCTCTCGGTGCCCGGCGCCGGGACCGAGCGGCGCCGCGTCACCTACGCCGAGCTCGAGGGCCTGGTCGAGCGCGCCGCCGACGCCTTCACCGGGCTCGGCCTGCGACGCGGGGATCGGCTGCTCGCCGTGGGCGAGAACGGCCTCGAGCTCGTCGTCTCCGCGTTCGGCGCCATGCGCGCGGGCGGCTGCTTCTCGCTCCTGCACCCGGCCACCAAGGGCCGCAAGGTCGGCGAGATCGTGGCGCGATGCACGCCGGAGGTGCTGGTCCTCGGCGCAAAGCAGGCCGCCCTCGAGCCTGACATCCGCGCCGCGGCGCCCACCTGCGCGCCACGGACGCTCGTCCTCGGCTCGAGCTTCGAGGAGGCCCTCGCCGGCGCGTCCAAGGCGCCGCGCCCGAGCCGCATCGACCTCGACCTCGCCGCCATCTTCTGGACGAGCGGCTCCACCGGCGTGCCGAAGGGCGTGATGCTCGCCCACCAGAACATGAAGTCGACGACGGTCTCGATCGCGACCTACCTCGAGAACCGCGCCGACGACGTGGTGCTGTCGGCCCTGCCGCTGTCGTTCGGCTACGGCTGGTTCCAGGTCACTGCATCCATGCGTGCAGGCGCATGTGTCGCGCTCGAGCGGGGCTTCCAGATGGCGTACCCGCTCGTCGAGGCCATCGCGCGCGAGCGCGCCACGGGCCTGCCGGGCGTGCCCACGCTGTTCTCGCTCCTGCTGTCCTTGCGCGAGCTCGATCCGGCCATGCTCGAGTCGCTTCGTTACTGGACCGTCGCGGGCGCGGCGATGGCGCCGGCGCAGGTGCGCCGCATGCGCGAGGTGGCGCCGCGGGCCCGACCGTTCGTGATGTACGGCCTGACCGAGTGCACGCGCGTGACGTACCTGCCGCCCGACGACCTCGAGCGCAAGCCGCTCTCGTGCGGGCTCGGCATGCCCAACCAGGACGCCTGGGTCGAGCGCGAGGACGGCGCGCCCGCGGCGCCCGGCGAGGTCGGCGAGCTCGTCGTCCGCGGCGCGAACGTGATGCGCGGCTACTGGCAGGACCCCGAGGCCACGGCCAGGGCGCTGCGGCCCGGGCGTGTGCCCGGGGAGGTCGAGCTCCGGAGCGGCGACCTCTTCAAGACCGACGACGAGGGCTACCTCTATTTCGTGGCCCGCAAGGACGACGTCATCAAGTCGGGCGGGCAGAAGGTGAGCCCGCGCGAGATCGAGGCGGCGCTGCTCGAGCACCCCGGCATCGCCGAGTGCGCGGTCATCCCCGTGGACGACGCGATGCTCGGCCAGGCCCCGAAGGCCTTCTGCGTGCCGAAGCCCGGGGTGACGCTCGACGAGAAGGAGATCAAGCGTCACCTCCAGAAGCTGCTCGAGGACTACATGCTCCCGAAGCAGTGGGCGATCGTCGAGTCGCTGCCGAAGAGCGACAACGGCAAGATCTTGAAGCGCGAGCTCAGCTAGTTTGCGTGTGGCGGCCTCGGAAGGCCGCCACCGCCGGCCCCCTACTGCTTCGTGCCGTGCGCACGTCGTGCCGTCGCAGACCCCTTGCCTGGAGGTCTGCGCAGCGGGCGCGCCGCCCCTCGCCCAGTTGGGCGAAGCCCAACTGGGCCCCCCTCCCTGCGTCTTCGCTCGCTTCCCTCGCTACGCCCTTGCGGCTCGCTTCGCTCGCCTCGAAGACGGATGTCTTCGCTCCGAATCCGGCTCCGTGCCGGTTCTTGCTCCTTTTTCCTAGTTTCTAGCTTCTCCCCTCGCGGCCTCCGGCGAGGCGCAGGGCGGGGCGCGCGCCGAGCACGAGGGCCGCCGCGGCCGCGTACGCGAGGGGCCAGCGGATGTCGGCCTTGACCAGCCACCAGTAGTGCACCACCCCGAGCCCCACGGCGACGTAGGCCAGGCGGTGGAGCGTTCGCCAGCGCTTGCCGAGGCGCTTCTGCCAGCCGCGCGTCGAGGTGATCGCGAGCGCCAGCAGCATGAGGAACGCCGCGAAGCCGACGGTCACGTAAGGGCGCTTGGCCACGTCGGCGATGACATCGCCGAGCGCGAGCCCCTGATCGAGCACCGCGTAGACGAGGAAGTGCGCGAGCGCCCAGAAGAACGCGGACAGGCCGAGCGTCCGCCGCAGGGGCGCGAGCCATCCGAGCTTGGTGAGTCGACGGAGCGGCGTCACCGCGAGCGAGGCGCAGAGCAGGATGAGGGCCGAGTCCCCCGACAGGTGCGTCAGCTTCTCGATCGGGTTCGCGCCCAGGCCGCCGGTCGCCGCGAGCCAGCCGGCCCAGCCGACCGGCGCGACTGCGCCCGCGATCGCGACGCCCCGCGCCTTCGTCACCGCCGTCATCGTCCCCGTCGTCCTCTCATGGTCCATTCCCCGCGTCCCCCCCGAGGCGCAGCGAGCCGGCCTTCCGAGGCCGCGGATCGCAAGCTAGTAGAGCTTGTGCGGGTCGAGGCCAGCGTAGAGCGCGGCCACCTGATCCGCGTAGCCGTTGAAGGGCAGCGTCTTGCGCTTGAAGAACTCGCCGATGCGGCGCTCCTTGGCCTGGCTCCAGCGCGGGTGATCGATCGCCGGGTTGACGTTCGCGAAGAAGCCGTATTCGCGCGGGTTCATGCGCTGCCACGTGTTGACGGGCTGCGCCTCGACGAGGCGGATGCGCACGATCGACTTGGCGCTCTTGAAGCCGTATTTCCACGGCACCACGAGCCGGATCGGCGCGCCGTTCTGGCCCGCGAGCGCCTCGCCATAGAGGCCCACCGAGAGGATCGTGAGCGGGTGCATGGCCTCGTCGATGCGCAGGCCCTCGACGTAAGGGAAGTCGATGACGTGCGCCTGCGTACCTGGCAGCCTCGGGTCGTCGAGCGAGGTGAGCTCGACGTGCTTGGCCTGCGAGGTCGGCTCGGCGCGGTCGAGCAGCGACTTGAGCGGGAAGCCCACCCACGGGATCACCATCGACCAGCCCTCGACGCAGCGCAGGCGGTAGATGCGCTCCTCGAGCGGGAACGCCCTGAGGAGCTCGTCGATGTCCCAGGTTCGTGGCTTGCCGCACGCGCCCTCGACGCGCACGGTCCACGGCCGCAGTTGCATGAGCCGCGCGAGCTTGGCCGGCGCCTCCTTGTCGGTCGCGAGCTCGTAGAAGTTGTTGTACGAGAGGATGTCCTTCTTCTCGGTGAGCGCCTCGCTCGCGGAGAGCGGGCTCTTCTTGAGCGGCCCGAGGGACGATCCCGCCGCCGCCACGCGCCCGCGGCCGAGCAGCCCGGGCAGGAGCAGCGCAGAGGCCGCGCCGGCCGCCGCGCCGAGGAGGAGCTTTCGTCGCCCGAGGTAGGCCGACCGCGGGGTGATCTCGCTCGACTTCAGGTCGTCAGGTCGCTTGATCAGCATCGATCGGGGTACGCCGCACGACCGCTGGCCGTTACAGCCACAGCCGCCTACACCTGTGCTTTCAGCGCTCTGTGACCAGCCGGCGCACGATCGGCTCGTCCGCAGGCGGGAAGCGTCGCTCGACGAGGTGGCTCGGCGCCACCCAGTCGATGGCCCCGACGCCGATCGCCACGGGCTCGCCGAGGAGCTCGACCTCGTAGACCTCGAGGCAGATGTGGAACTCCGGGTAGTCCTGCTCGACCCGTTCGAAGCGCCGGCCCACCTGGCTCGCGCACGCCAGCTCCTCGCGCAGCTCGCGCGCGAGCGCGTCCTCGGGCCGCTCGCCGGGCTCGACCTTGCCGCCCGGGAACTCCCAGAGGCCGCCGTAAGGTCCGCCCGGCTTGCGCTGGGTCACGAGCACGCGGCCGTCCGGGGCGCGCACGAGCGCACCGACCACGTGCACGCGCGGGAGGATCGGGTAGTCCGAGCAGCCCACGCGCCGGCCATCGGGATCACGGAAGTACGTCGTGTGATCCGTGCGTGACTCGATCGCGACGCCGAGCTTGCCGAGGGTCTCCTCGAGCGCGGCGCGCCCGCCGGGCGGCAGGGTCAGCGCGAGCAGCTCGCGCGAGCCCTCGGGGACCACCGCCTCGCCGTCGGCCGCGCGCTCGACCATGAGCAGCGCGCCCTCGAGATCCAGCCACACCGAGTGTCCCGCCTGCTCGCGCACCCGCGGCAGCCCCAGCGCCTCGTAGAACCGCACGAGGCGCGGGAGATCGCGGGTCCGCAGCGCAAGGTGGTGCACTCGCATGGGCGCAGAGCATAGACCCCTTTGCCGCTGGACTGGCAAGCCCACCGACGCGAAAAGACGGGGATCCGGCAAACGAGCTACGATGGGCCGTGGGCTCGACGCTCGCGCTCCTCTTCACCGCCTTCCTCATCATCGCGAACGGGTTCTTCGTCGCCTCGGAGTTCGCGCTGCTCAAGGTCAGGCCCACCCGGCTCGCGGCGCTGGCGCGCAAGGGCAGCCGTCGGGCGGCCAGCGCCCTCGCGGTGGCGGAGCGGCTCGACCTCTACCTCGGTGCGATCCAGCTCGGCGTGACGCTCTCGTCGCTCGCCCTCGGCTGGGTCGGCGAGCCCGCGGTCGCGCACATCATCGAGCCTGGCCTCGTCAGCCTCTTCGGATCCGCCGGCGTCGCCACCGCGCACGGCGTGGCGGCCGCCCTGGCCCTGCTCGGCATCACCTTCTTCCACGTGCTGCTCGGCGAGCTCGTCCCGAAGACGCTGGCCATCCGCGTCTCCGAGCCCATCGCCCTGTGGACGGCGGCGCCGCTCCGGCTCTTCTACCGCGCGACGCTCCCTGTCATCTGGCTCCTCAACGTCTCGGCGCGGGTGGTCCTGCGCGCCGTGGGCCTCGGCGGCGTGCGACCGGACGAGGGGACGCAGTCGCTCGAGGAGCTGCGCCTGGCGCTGCAGACGAGCCCGACGCTCTCCGAGCCGTCCATCCGCGAGCTCATGGTCCGCGTGATCGACTACAGACGGCGCGTCGCGCGGCACGTGATGATCCACCGCGCGGACGTCAAGGTGCTCGACGCCAGCCGGTCCATCGAGGACAACCTGCGGACCGCGCTCGAGTCCGGATACTCGCGCTACCCGGTGGTCGAGGGAGGCACGGATCGCGTCCTCGGGTTCGTGCACATCCGCGAGCTCTTCGAGGTGGCGCAGGGTGCGCGCCGCGCCACCGACCTGCGCACACTCATCCGCCCACCCGTATACATCCGCGAGGAGACCGCGCTCGAGAGCATCCGCGCGCAGATGCAGCAGCACCGGACGCACCTCGCGGTCGTCACGGGCCCCGAGAACACCCTCATCGGGATCGTCACCCTCGAGGACCTGCTCGAGGAGATCGTCGGCGAGATCCAGGACGAACACGACGCCGAGCAGCCCCCGTTGCAGCGCCGCCCGGACGGCACGCTCGAGGTCGACGGTCAGCTCCTGCTCGAGGACCTCGCCCGGGACGGCGGCGTGGAGCTGCCCAAGCTCGACGCCGACGTGGAGACCGTGGGCGGCTACGTGATGGCGCGGCTCGAGCGGCTCCCGCGCCGCGGTGATCGCGTGGACGTCGAGGGCTACGAGCTCATCCCGATCGACGTCGCCGAGCGCCGCGTCCGCCGCGTGCGTATCTTGCCCCGCCCCCGCTAGCCGGTCAGGGCCTGGAACACACCGGTGCCGTGCGCCTGGATCGCGGGGACGAGGCCGCCCTCGCGCTGCATCGCCTGCACGATGGGGCTCGGCGTGCGCGCCGCGAAGCGCTGGCCGCCGGCGGTGACGGTGCCGCTCGCGAGGTCCACGGCCACCTCGGCGCCCTCCTCGGCCAGCGCGTAGAACGCGTCGTCCGCGACCACCAGGTACGGGAGCGCCTCGTTGACGAGGTTTCGCTTGTGGATGAACGCGAAGCTCTTGGCGATGACGGCGTGCACGCCCACGCCCTTGAGCGCCCACACCGCCTGCTCGCGCGAGGAGCCCGAGCCCCAGCCGTCGCCCGCGACGATCACCGTTCGCCCGGCGCGCACGCGCTCGCGCAGCTCCGGCCGCACGAGCTCGAAGCAGTGCTCCCCGAGCTCCTCCGGCGTCGCCAGGTGGCAGAACTGCCCCGGGATGATCGCGTCGGTGTCGACGTGGTCGCCGAAGCGCTGCACGCGTCCGGTCACGGTGCCCGTCTTGCGGGCGGCCGCGGGCCCGGCCGCGGCCGCGGCGGTCGCGACGTCGAGCGTGGGCTCGACCGCGCGGACCTCGGGGACCGGCCGCTCGAGCTTGCGCTCGAGGATCTTGCCGAAGCGCTCCCGCGAGACGCGCGCGAGGAGCGGGCGCGGATCGGCCGTCTTGAGCGCGAGCGCCGAGGCCGCCACCGTCACCGCGGACGCGAGGTACGCGATCGACCCCGGCCCCATGCGGTTCTGGAAGTTGCGGTTCTGCGACGACAGCCAGTGCTCGCCGGGCGCCGCCTTGTCGCTCGCGACGCCGAGGCACATCGAGCAGCCGGGTACGCCGACGCGGAAGCCCGCGCGCTCGTACACGGCGGCGAGGCCCGTCTCGCGCAGGCGCTTCTCGATCGACAGGTCGCCCGGTACGACGAGCCGGTTCTTCGACGCCACTGGCGCCTGTCCCTCGGCGAGCGCGGCCTCGAGGACGAGGGCCGCGAGCACGAGCTCCTCCTCGGTCGTGGTGCACGCACCGATGAAGACACCCTGCAGCTCGCGTCCGGCCTCCTCCTCGACGGTGACGACGTTGTCCGGCGCGAAGGGGCGCGCGATGAGGGGCCCGAGCCGGTCGAGCGCGATGCGGTGGTGCGCGAGGTAGCTCGCGTCCTCGTCGGCGCGGAACCACATGCGGCCATCCGCGTGTTCGCGCCGGCCCGCGAGCCAGCGCGCGACCACCTCGTCCGGCTCGAAGATGCCGTTGAGGCCTCCGAACTCCGCGGTCATGTTCGCGATCGTGAAGCGCGTGTCGGTGGAGAAGCTCCGCACGGCCGAGCCGCGATACTCGACCGAGCGCTCGAGCGCGACGGTGTTCCGCCCGAGCTCGCCGAGCGTCTTCAAGATGACGTCCTTGCCGCCGATCCCGAAGGGTAGGGCGCCCTCGTAGTCGACCGCGATGGCGTCCGGCACCTCGATCCAGCTCTCGCCGAGCACCATCGCCGCCGTGACGTCCGCGCCGCCGAGGCCGATCGCGAACGCGCCGAGCCCGCCGTGAGAGCTCGTGTGGGAGTCCGCGCCGAGCACGATCTCGCCGGGCTGCACGAGGTCCCGGTAGAACTTCGTGTGCAGGATGGTCTCGTTGGCGTCGTAGAAGTGGCGGACGCCGCGCTCCCTGGCGAAGTCCCGCGAGAGCTGCACGAGCTTCTGCGCCCGCGCGTCGCTGCGCAGCGTCTCCGGGTCCACCGTGTGGTCCACGGCCAGGAAGAAGCGCTTCGGGTCCGCGAGCGCGGGCCGGCCGAGCTGCGAGTACGTGCGGTCCATGCCGTTCCACGCGAGCTCGCTCGCGATGGTCCAGTCGACGCGGATCCGGAGCACGTCGCCGGCCTCCACCCAGGGGCGCGGAAGGCCGATCGCGTGCTGGGCCAGGATCTTCTGCGTGAGCGTCATGGGGCGGCGCTGCATGCCCGCAGCATGGGCAGCTTCCCCCCGCCTTGGCAAGCCCGTCCGGGGCCCCGCCCCCGGCCCTTCAGGCACCAAGCGCGCGTTTGGCCTCGTCGACCGGCCGGTCGGCCCAGGTCTCCGCCCAGAGGCGCGCTTCGCACAGCGTCCGCGGCGTCAGCCGGTCGAGGTAGAGGCCGCCGTTCAGGTGGTCGATCTCGTGCTGCAGGATGCGCGCGTACCAGCCGCGCGCCTCGATCACGAGCGGTGCCCCCGTCGGGTCTTGCGCCTCCACGCGCACCTTTCGCCAGCGCCGCACGAGGCCCATGTAGCCGGGCACGGACAGGCACCCTTCCCACAGCTCGACCTCGCCGGCCGCCGGCACCGGCGCGAGCACGGGGTTGACGATCGTGTGCAGCGCGACGGGCGAGCGCTCCATCCGCGCCAGGCGGTCCGCGGGCACGCGCGCCTGGTAGTCGGCGCGGTCCTCGATGACCGCGAGGGCGAGCGGCAGGCCGACCTGGGGCGCGGCCAGCCCGACGCCGGGCGCGGCGCGCATGGTCGCCGCCATCTGCAGGAGGAGGCGCGCGAGCCCTGGCAGCTCCGAGGGCTCCACCCTGCGCGCAACCTGGCGCAGGACCGGCGTTCCCGCCGGGACGATGGGCAGGATCTCGACTGGATCGCTCACCCCGAAGGCGTACCACATGGTGCTAGCTTCTCCCCATGACCCCCGCCTCGCGCTTCGCGGCCCGGCAGGCCGCCCTCTGCCGCGCCCTCGGCCATGGCACCTTCGCGTTCGCGGCCGGCCGTGACCGCCCGCGCAACTACCCGGCGAACGTCCTCGAGTTCCGCGCGGACTCCACGTTCCTGTGGCTGTTCGGTCTGCCCGCCGAGCGCGGCGCCGTGGCCCTGCTCGACGCCGCCGCGGGGCGCGCGACGCTCTTTCTCGATCCCGGTGCGGCCGACGACGCGCTCTGGCACGGCGAGGCCCCCTCGCTCGCGGAGCGTGGCGCACCGAGCGGCGTGGCCGATCTGCGCCCGCTCTCGCAGCTCGAGCGCGCCGTGGCCGCGGCACGTCCGGTCCGCGCCCTGCCGCACACCGATCCCGCAACGGTCGCGGAGCTGCGCGCGCTCGGCGTCGGCGTGGCCGAATTCGGCGCGCCGCTCGACGATGCGGCGGCGCACCTCGCCGACGCCCTCATCGGGCTACGCATGTGCAAGGACGCCGACGAGCTCGCGGAGCTGCGTGCCGCGTGTGCGCTCACCGCGCGCGGGCACCGCGCCGCCATGCGCGCCACCCGCCCGGGCCGCAAGGAGAGCGACGTCCGCGCCGCCCTCGAGGCCGAGTGGATCGCCGCCGACGTCGCGCCGGCGTACCCCAGCATCGTGACCGTCCGTGGCGAGGTCCTGCACAATCGCACCTACGGCGGCACCCTGGCCGAGGGCGATCTCCTGCTCTGCGACGCCGGCGCCGAGAGCCCCGGCCTTGGGTACGCGAGCGACGTCACCCGGACCTGGCCCGTCTCCGGGCGCTTCTCCGAGCGCCAGCGTGATGCTTACGCGCTCGTGCTGGCGTCGCAGCGCGCGGCCATCGCGAAGTGCCGCGTCGGGGTCGAGTACCGCGAGGTCCACCTCGAGGCGAGCCGCGTCCTCGCCGAGGGCCTCGTCGCGCTCGGGCTCCTGCGCGGCGATCCCGCGGCGCTCGTCGCCGACGGCGCGCACGCGGTCTTCTTCCCGCACGGCATCGGCCACCTCCTCGGGCTCGACGTGCACGACATGGAGGGCTTCGGCGATCGCGCCGGCTACGCCCCCGGCCGCGCGCGCAGCTCCCAGTTCGGTCTGTCCTATCTACGCCTCGACCGCCCGCTCGTCGCGGACTGCGTGGTCACCATCGAGCCGGGCTTCTACGTGGTACCGGCCATCCTGCGGGACCTCGGCCTTCACGAGCGCCTCGGGGACCGTGTCGCCTGGGCGGAGGCCGAGCGGTGGATCGGCTTCGGTGGCATCCGGATCGAGGACGACGTTCGCGTCACGGGCGGCGATCCGGAGGTGCTCACCTCTGAAATTCCGAAGAATATCGAAGCAGTAGAGTCGTCGATCGGCGCCTAGGAGGAGGGTGGCGGTGCGCCCGCGCAGGGCGTAGTATACGGCTTTCTCTAGCCTCTTCTGGAAAGCCTGATTTGACCGACTCTCCCACGATCGATCCCGCGCTCGTCGACCCCGATGCCAGCAAGGTCGTCCGGCGCCTCCTGCGGGCGCATCACGCCGCCTTCCTCGTCGGTGGCTGCGTCCGCGATCTCCTGCTCGGCCGGCGGCCCAAGGACTTCGACGTCGCCACGAGCGCGACGCCCAACGAGATCAAGGACCTGTTCCGCAATTGCCGCATCATCGGCCGTCGGTTCCGCCTCGCCCACATCTTCTTCGGCCAGAAGGTGATCGAGACCGCGACCTTCCGCGCCAACCCGCGCGGAGAGGACGAGGCCTCCGAGGAAGCGGACGACCTGCTCATCAAGCGCGACAACGTCTTCGGCACGGCCGAAGAGGACGCGATGCGTCGCGACTTCACGATGAACGGGCTCTTCTACGACCTCGCCGAGGAGCAGGTCATCGACTACGTCGACGGGCTCTCGGACATCGAGGCCCGTCGTGTTCGCACGATCGGCGACCCCGACATCCGCTTCCGCGAAGACCCGGTTCGCATCCTCCGCGCCATCAAGTTCGCCGCGCGCCTCGGGTTCTCGATCGAGGCGGAGACCTATCGCTTCATGCTCGGTCACCGCGCCGAGATCTCGAAGTGCGCCGCCCCACGCGTGCTGGAGGAGGTCTACCGCCTGCTCCGTGGTGGCGCCGCGCGCCGCTCGGTGGAGCTGCTCATCGAGACCGGCGTGCTCGGTGTCCTCGTGCCCGAGCTCGATCGCCTGATGTCGGGCGGCCAAGCCCCCGAGGCCCCGGGTGACGAAGGCGTCCCGGTGGCGCCGGCAAAGCCGACCGGGGAGGTCGCGACGCGCCTCTTTGCCATGCTCGACGCGCTCGACGCCTTCATCGCCGAGCACGGCCAGACGCCGGATCTGCCGTCGAACGCGGTGCTCCTCGGCGCGCTGCTCCTGCCCGCGCTGCCGCCTCCGCCGCCGGGCGAGCTGCCCGATCGAGAAGGGCTCGACGAGCTCGAGGCCCTGCTCATCCGCCTGCTCGAGCGGCTCCGCGTGTCGCGGCGCGACGCCGAGCGCACGCGCCAGGCGCTCCTCATGCAGCGGCGCCTCGGCCCGGCCAAGCGTCGTCGCACGCGGCCGAGCGCCCTGGCGGCGCGCGATGGCTTCGACGATGCGCTGCTGCTCTACGAGCTCTATCAGCGCGCCACCGGCGGTCCGCTCGACGAGGTCGAGCGCTGGCGGCGGTTCCAGCGCGACGGCATCGAGACGTTCGTGGAGCAGGCGGGTGGGCAGCCGGGCGGCGAGCCCGGAGAGGCCTCGATGGATCCGACGACCGGCGACCGCAAGAAACGCCGGCGCCGACGGGGCGGCCGGCGCCGCAAGAAGCCCGGGCTGAGCGCGGGCGGCTCGAACGAGGGCGGGGCCGCGGCAGGCCCGGCCCTCCTGGATGGCTAGTGCTGCCCGTCAGAAGTGGACCGGCATTCAGACACGTGCGCGCTGTGCACGCCAGGTGGGGGCAGCACTCGCGCACGCGGAGCGTGCGCAAGACCAGCACCTAGGGCCGCTCGTCGGACCAGCAGGAAGTCTGGGGAATCCCGGACGGGCAGCACCAGGTGTCTCGTTGGCTCGCGCTCCGCGCTCGCGAGTGCCGCCTCCACCGTGGTCCCATGTCGCCCTCCAGGTGCAAAGCCGGTCGAACATTTGACGAGCGGCACTAGCGCTGCTCGGGGCAACGTCCCGGCAAGCGCGCGCTCTCACTCCTCGGAAGGGCCCTTGAAGCGGTGAATCTTCCCGCCCGGAAGCGGCTTGAGCTCCGGGTTCGGATCCGCCACCGCGATCACCGTCACCTGCGAGAGGTTGATGGCGATCTTCGGCTGACCCTTCTCCTCGTCCGACAGCAGCAGGAAGCCGTTCTGGATGTCGGTCACGTACCCGCAGTCCAGGAAATCGTCCCCGTCGACTCGCGGCGGACCGAACACGTTGACGTTCTTGTTGAGAAACACCTTGAGGGCGTCCATGTCCTCTCCGGCGAGAATCGAGCGTGCGGCCAGTCAGAGTGCTGGCACTCAAACAGACGAAGACCCGACGGGGATCTCCCCCCGCCGGGTCTCGATAGATTCACGCGTGAGCCCGAAGGCTCGCGACGTGCTTACTTCTTCTTCTTGCCCTTCTTGCCCTTCTTCTTCTTCTTGCCGTCGTCGGCAGGAGCGGGCTCCTCCTTCTTCGGCTCCTCGGCGGCCGGGGGCGGCGGCGCGGGCGCGGGCTCCGCAGCCGGGGGCGGCGGCGGGGGCGCGGGCTCAGCAGCCGGGGGCGGCGGCGGAGGCGGGGGGGGCGGCGCCGGGGCCGCATCAGGGGCCGGCGCTGCCGGCGGGGTCGCCGGCTGATCGGCGGGCTTGTCGCCACCGCAAGCAATCAGGCCGAAGCCCATCACGGACACGAGAACCAGACGCTTCATCGAGATTCCTCCATTAGCGAGCCGGGATATTTCGCTCTGGATCCGGGGGGAGGCTTGCCCACCCGGTCCCACCTCGCGCCCGTAATATCCCTCATGGCACCGTGCGTCAAGCGGATCTGTACTCGTGCCCGCGAGATTTCTGTCGGGTGGGCTGACTATCGGAGGGAAACCACCTCGACGCCCTGGTAGCCCGACGGGAGGAAGGCCCGGTCGCCGTCGACCACGAGGCTCGTGCCGCCGTACCAGTAGCCGCGCGTGCGGTGGAAGGAGTCGAAGCGGGGCGCCATCGGATCCTCGAGCGTGTAGATCGCGAGCCCGTCGCCGTTCGCGAGGAACATGCGCGCGCCGGCGATGGTGACGTCGCCCCACCAGTAGCGGCCGCCCCCGTCCACGCGGCGCAGGGTCACGCGGAGGTCATCCGGGTCGCCGAGGTCGAACGAGGCGAGCTCCGCCGTCGAGCGGCCGGTCTGCGAGTCGTAGTGCTGCAGCACCGCGTAGGCGTGGCTCCCGGCCAGGGACACGCGGGAGGCGTCGCCGAACAGCGCGGCGGTGTCCCGCAGGTACGCCACGCCCGCCTGCCGATCGAGGTCGAGCGAGTGGAGGAGCAGGCGCGAGCTGCCGATGCCGGTCCGCGAGTCGTAGTCGTACCAGTGCTCCGTCGTGTAAAGGACGCTCCCATCCGCGCTCGTGCCGAGGAACTCGCCCGGGACGTTGATCTTGCGCAGCACGACCGGCGCTGCGGGGTTCGCGAGGTCGATGCGATCCAGGTAGTAGCGGGCGCGCCAGGTCTGGCCGACCTGGAACGACTCGTAGTGCGTCACGTAGAGCGTCCGACCCTCGGCCTTCATGCCGTACATCCAGTCCGCCTCGTCGAAGCGCGTCTTCGAGGCGACCACCGGCGCGTCGGGGTTCGACAGGTCGATGACGGCGATCTCGTTCGGCACCTGCTCGGCACACGTGCTGCCCATCGAGTCCCAGCGCTTGCAGTAGCCGCTCTTGTGGATGGCGACCAGCGAGCCGTCCACCTGCACCGTCTCCGCGCCGCCGCAGCCGCCGCCCCAGAAGCCGGGGCCCACCGCGTCGCCCTCGGCCCAGCAGCCGCCGCCGTAGCCGAGGTCCCCGAGCTCGATCGATCCGCGCACTCGAGGCGCCGTCGGTTGCGAGAGGTCCACCACCGACAGCGTCGCCGGCAGCATCTCCGACTCGCCGTTCGGAAGCGCCCGGCCGGTGTACGTCGCGTCGGACATCACGTACGCGAAGTCTCCGTTCCTGAACATGCGGCCCCAGGGTCGCGGGAAGTCGATGGTGCCCATCGGGCTCGTGGTGTTCGGGTCGTTCGCGGGCACGACGTAGAGCTTGGTGTTGCGCTGCTGGAACGTGCCGACGAACTCGATGGCGACGTCGCCCGCGACGGCGATGTCCTGTACGTTGCGCGCGAGCTCGAGCGAGCCGGTCAGCGTGGGGTTGCTACGGTCCGTGATGTCGAGGACGTCGAGCACCTCCGACGAGAGCGCCACGAGCTTGTGCTCGGGCAGCACGAGCGCGCGCTCGGTGTAGCCGTTCTGCTTGACCAGGCCGCGCAGCGTGAGCGAGGTGCGGTCGAAGTCGAGGAGCTGCACGGCGCCCACC
>CAZQJC010000369.1:0-31531 GCA_964593795.1 uncultured Myxococcales bacterium
CCGTCAGCGTGGTCTTGCCGTGGTCCACGTGACCGATCGTGCCGATGTTCACGTGGGGCTTGTTGCGGACGAATTTCTCCTTGGCCATGTCCCTATCTCCGTTGGTTCATCGTTGTTACTGCCTTCGGCAGTAATTTCCGACGGCATTGCCGGCGGAGGGTTGCAAGGTCTACTGCTACGGCTGCTCTCTGCGATTGCGGCGGCTTCTGCGATTGCGACTGCTGGAAGCTGTTGAGCCCACGACCAGGATTGAACTGGTGACCTCGTCCTTACCAAGGACGCACTCTGCCAACTGAGCTACGTGGGCGACCTCTATGTATTTTCCTGAGCGGGCGACGGGACTCGAACCCGCGACAACCAGCTTGGAAGGCTGGAGCTCTACCAACTGAGCTACACCCGCGTTTCTATTTGCTGCCTTCCGGCGTTGCCACTGCTCGAAACAATTCGTGGAGGGGGAAGGATTCGAACCTTCGTAGCACGATGTGCGGCAGATTTACAGTCTGCTCCCTTTAGCCACTTGGGTACCCCTCCGGGCGTCAGTGGGCTGATTTCATTGACCTCATCGTCGCCCCATTTGCATTGCTTGCTGCGCTGCACGGAGCTGGCGAAGGGACTTGAACCCATAACCCTCTGATTACAAATCAGATGCTCTACCAGTTGAGCTACGCCAGCAGTTTCCTCCAGCCGGCCGGCACGACCCCAGCCGTCCGACCCACTTAACTTACCGATTTTCTTGGCTTCCACCGCCGACCCGCCGCGGAGAGCGAAGTTATAGGAGCGCCTCTCCGCCCTGTCAAGGGTTTAAGGGCACCGACCAGGGACGGGTGCGGACTAACGGAAGAACGCGGCCTCGGCCGCCTCGGGCAGCTTCTGGCCGGAGACGTGCGCGCGCTGGACGAGCTCCCAGAAGTAGCGATAGGTCGCCCGGTCGTGGAGGTCACCCGCGTGCTGGATGGGCCCCCACGACGCCGCCTGCGCCGCGAGCAGGATCTCGCAGCCCTGCTGCACCTCGGAGAAGTCCGGCGCCATCGCATCGACGATCGGCTGGATCTGCGCCGGGTAGATCGACCACATGCGCAGGAAGCCGAACTCGCTCCGCGCGCGCCGGGCGTCGGCGTACGTCTGATAGGTGTTCTTGAGGTCGAGCGTCACGTTGTGGGCCGGGATCACGCCGTGCGCGAGCGCGGCGGCGACCACGTGGGCCTTGCCGCGAGCCACGAGGGCGTGATCGAACTGGCCGGGCGACTTCATGGCGGAGGCCGGGATAGCGCCGTGGTGGCCGCTGATGAAGTCCATCAGGCCGAAGTCGAGGACCTGCACCCACGGCAGGGCCGCGATGTCGAAGGCCTCACGCAGCGCTCCGTGCGTCTCGACGAGGACGTGGACCGGGATCTCGCGGGCGAGCTTTGCCTTGGCAGCCGCCTCCCGGAGGTAGCCGATCATCTCGGCGACCTGACGCGCGGCCGTCGGCTTCGGGATCGTGATGTACGCGACCTCGGCGCCGGCGCCGCCGACCACGATGTCGAGGTCCGTCTTCCAGTGGCCGTGCGTGTAGTCGTGGATCCGCACGCCGCTCTGCTTCTTGGTGTTCGCCGGGCCACGCAGCATCTCGACGATCATCTCGGCGTGCTCGCGCTCGCGGCCTGCGGGCGCGCCGTCCTCGCAGTCCATCGTGATGTCGAAGACGCCGCCGAGCTTCTGCTGGAGCTCGAGGGCCTTCTGGATCAGCTTCTGCGAGCCCGCGAAGTGCTCGCACGACGGGATGACCGGGAACGGCTTCTCGCCCTCGAAGAGGGCCTGGGTCGGGTGCACCTTGTTCGACATGCCCGATTCGTAGCGCAGTGCGTCGAGCGCGCGCAACGATGCTGTGCGCGCGCCGGCGCGCCCACACGGATCGATCAGGAATTCTCAGCGCTTGGTGGCGTTGGCGAGCTGCTGCATGACGGGGTCGCCGGTGAACGAGTCGCGCTTCGGCCCGGCCGGTGGCGGGGCGGCGACGACCGGCGGCGGCGGGACGGGCTTGGGCGCGGCGGCCACGCGGGCGGCGGAGCGGCCCTTGGTCCGCGCCTGCCGTGCGAGCGCGGCCGTGGGCTTGCGCGCCGGCGTCGTCGCGTCGCCGGTCTCGCTGGAGGGAGCCGCCGCTGGCGTCTCCTCGACGGCGGCCGGGGCCGCGGCCACAGCCTCCACGGGCGCCGGCGCCGGCGCGACGGGCTCGATGACGGCGGGGACCACGATCCTGGGGGCCGGGGCCGCCACGGGTGCGGGGACCACCGGTGCGGGGGGCGGCACGCGGACCGACGCGACGGCAGGCTTCGTCACGCGGGAGACGACGATGCCCTCGGGCCGGTTGCGCGGCCAGAGGGCCACGATCGCGAGCGCGGCGGCGAGGCCGCCAAGGGCCAGCAGCCCGGCGCGGCGGCGGTTCTGCCCGAGCACGCGAACCACGACCGGCGCCGTATGCGGCAGGGTCGGCTTCTGCTTGCCCGTCGTGCGCGCGAGGTGCACGGGCCCCTGGAAGCCCGCGTAGATGAGGCGCTCGAGCGCCTGTGCGACGTCGCGCGCAGTGGCGGGGCGCTGATCGGCGCGCTTGGCGAGCAGCTTGAGCACGAAGTCGTCGACCTCGGGACGGATGCCCGCGGCGCTCGCGAGGCGCGAGGGCGCGCGAGGGAGCTCGCCCTGGTGCTTGGCGAGGAGGTCCGCGATCGGGCCCTCGAACGGCGGCTGCCCGCAGAGCATCTCGTAGAGCACGACGCCGAGGGCGTAGAGGTCTGCGCGGTGATCGACGGTCTGGCAGGCCCACTGCTCGGGCGCCATGTACTTGGGCGTGCCGAGGATCGTGCCGGCCGCCGTCAGGCGCGGCGTGTCCTCGCTCGCCGGGAGCTGCGCGAGGCCGAAGTCGAGCAGGCGCACGCGCAGCGCGCCATCGGGGCCGTGGCACACCTTGAGGTGCTCGGGCTTGAGATCGCGATGGACCATCCCGGCGCCGTGCACCGCCTCGAGCGTGCGCGCGATCTCGCGTGCGATCGCGAGCGCGTCCTCGGCCTCCAGGCGGCCGCGGAGGAAGATCTCGTCGCGCAGGCCGTCGCCCTCCACGAGCTCGAACACGAGGTACGGCCAGGGCACGTCCGCGGGCGCCTCCACCAGCGCGGCGGGGGACATGGCCGACTTCGGCACCGCCCCCTGGGCGACCACGCGGGCGATGCCCGGATGATCGATCATGCGTCCGCAGCGTGCTTCGCGCTCGAAGCGCTCGCGCGCCTCGTCGCTGGCGATCCAGTCGGGACGCAGCACCTTGATGGCGAGGCGCGCACCATCGGAGTCCCGGCGAGCCCGGTAGACGACCCCCATCGCCCCACCACCCACCTCGGCCTCGATGGTGTAGCCGTCGAGCTGGGCTCCCAGGACGAGCGGGCCCGGCTCTGGCTCGGGGGCGGCATCGATGAGGACGTCCGCCGGGAGCAGGTCGGCAGCGGAAAGCTCGACCGTCTCCTCGTTACTCATGAATGAACGCTATCACAGGGCCCTCGCGACCCGCACGCCCCGAAAACTCAGGGCGCCATTCATGTAACCGGCGTCGCAAGCAATTCACCATATGAACACTGGAGGGGCTCCTCGGGTACGATCGCCTCCGGGGGACCACTGTCATGACCGCTCCAGCCCGGGTAGAGCTGCAGTGCGGCACCTATGCCGATCTGCTCAACTACTGCGACACGCAGGTGAAAGCCGGAAGGACCATCGTCGCCGGCCCGCCCCCGGCACCCGTGGGGAGCCCGATGTTCCTCGGGCTGCGCGCGCCGGACGGCCAGGTTCTGTGGCTCGCCGCGAGGATCAGCGCGCTCGGAGAGTCCCCCCCGCGCTTCCAGATCATGTTCGCGCCGCTCGACCCCGCACGCCTCGCGTACCTCGAGCAGATCCGCACGCACCTCAAGCAGCAGCGCCGCTCGCGCAAGTCGCTCAAGCTGCAGGCGGACTCGTCGGAGCTGCTCCGGAACGCGGAGGCGGCGCTCGATCGCGGGCAGTTCGACGAGGCCTTGCGGCTCTTCGATGCGCTCAAGCGGACCACGGCGCCCGTGACCAGGGTCATGACGGGCCAGGCGCTCGCGCTCGGCCTCCGCGCCGCGAAGAACAACGACAGCGCCGAGGCCATCAAGTACCTGCGCGAGGCGCTCACGCACGATCCGAAGTGCACGCGCGCGATGCTCAAACTCCGTGAGTTGGAGCGCGCGCAGGTGCCCGCGAGGTAGGATGAACCGTGAGTGACCGTCCGCGAGCTCGGCTCGATCTGTTCGTGCACACGCTGCCGGACGGGAGCGTGTGCTTCGACCCACGAACCGAGACAACGCATCTGCTCAACGCCACGGCGAGCTTCATCTTCGCTTGTTGCGACGGGGAGCACGATGTGGACGGGATCGTCGAGGAGCTCACGTCCGCGATGGGCGACGCGTTGCCGTCGGCGCGGGCCCGCACGGACGTGCAGGCGACGCTGATCGAGCTCCGGAAGCGCGAGCTGATCGAGCCCGGCGGCGCGAGCTGACGCGATCCGCCTGTGCCGGGCGCACGAGCGCTTCGACGAGCGCCGTCGCCTCCGCGTACCGGGCTACGAACACAAGGCTCCCGGCGCGGCGCACCAGCGCGGCAAGGGCTGCAGTCTGGAGGGGCGCGATCAGCCCGAAGACGTGCGGCAGCAGAGCGCGAAATGCCGCTCTTCCGCCGAGCGGCCGAAGGGTGGCGTCGCTGGCGCCGGCATCGCGGTGCAGAAAGACGAGCATGATGGATCGTGGCGTGCGCTTGGGGGTGGCCGGGGGAGGCAGGTAGCAGACACCGCTCCTCCGCACCGCATCGGCGGCTTCCTCGGGCGTGAGCCGACCGCCCTTGACCAGGATGGCGCGCGACAGGGCGCGGGGGCGGCCTCGACCATCCACGAGCGCGACGTCATCGCCGAGCGGCCGCGCACCCGCACGCGCGGCCGCTCGCAGCAGGGTGCTCTTGCCCGCGCCGTGAGGACCCACTGCGAGCACGAGATGGCGAGAGGCGACGAAGCTGGCCGCGTGCAGGGCGACGCCGCCGGGAAAGGCGTCGACGGCGGCGGTGACTAAGGCCCTCTCGAGGCGCGCAAATACGCTGGAATCGAGCCGCCAGTGGTGCCACTTGCCGTCCAGGGCGAGCCTGAGGCGCCCCGCTTCCACCGAGACGCACGCCTCGAGCAGCGGCCCGTCGTCGGCACATCGACACGCCCCGTAGATGCGCGACATCGGGAGGCGGAGTGGGGTCGGCAGCTCTCCGCGGAGGTGAACGCCGGCTACGCAGGCGATCGGGGGCCCTCGCGGCTCGGGCGCTGGCGGAAACCGATCTCGCTTCACCGATCGCGGGCGAGCCGCTCCGTCACATGCTGCCCATCATCATGCGGATCGGGACCCTGGAGACCTTGGGCCGGCCTTGCGCGAGCGCTTCGCTGCTGATGGACTCGATCAGCGGAATGACGTAGCCGGCCGCGAGGAGGCGCTTGAGCACCTTTCGGCGCTGGGCGAGGATGGACCTCGAGCTTGGTCGTTGATCGTCCGACATCGACCTACGGATTGTACCGTCCCCGCTGCACGGTTGGTAGGTGCCCGCCGACCCGCGGTGCGTTCAGTCGGCGCACCGCGTCGCTGAACGATGCGGGCCACCCAGGGCACCAATCGTGCTGACCGTGTCCCTCAGGTGGTACGATTCCAGGCGTAGGAAACCGTGGATCAGGAGGTAGTCGTGCGCTCGCTGCTCGCCGCGATGACGCTAGTCGGGCTGTCGGGCTGCCTCGGCGGAGACGCCGGCGCCCCGGCGACACCAAACGAGGCAGCGCCCGCGGTCGCCGCGCCGGTGCCCGCTCGCGCGGCGTCGGCGCCTACCACGAGCCAGCCGCTGTCGCGCCTCCGGCCGGGCGTGCTGCGCTGCGCTGCGGACGCCCAGTGTCGGAGCGCCCTGGCGCCGTATTGCGATCCGGACGTGCACGTTTGCGTGACGTCGGCATACCAGTACCGGCCGGTCGCAGCCCAGCGACGTGCCGCGCTTGCAGCTGCCGGTGCCCCGGACCGGCTCGACGAGTCGATGCGCCCACCGACCGTAGGCGATACCGAGAGGCTCGAGAAGCGGCGCGACCCGGATCCCTTCCGCTACAAGGCCTGGGAGAACCTCCCCGTGCCGCCGGATCATCCGCCCCCGCCCTTCGAGGCGCCCTGACATGCGGCCGCGTTGCGCGCACGCGACGCTGCTGCTGGCCCTGGGCTGGGCATCGGTCGCTCGGGCGGGCGATCAGCCGATGACGGTCACGATCCGGAACAACACGGGCGTCACCCTCGACCAGGGACTCATCACGCAGGGCGTGCTCTCGACGACGGGGGCGCCGCTCATCACCGTCGGATCGGCCCCCATGGCGGCGCTCGTCAGCTACGGCGGACGCAAGGGCTGGACGCCCGGCGTCTCGCCCGGGATCGTCGATCCGGGCGGGGCGGATCTCGGCCTCGGGGACGACGGCCTCCTCGCTGCCCGCAACCTCGGGTTCAACTTCGTGCTCAACGGCACCACGTACACGCAGATACGAATCAGCGCCAACGGCTTCGTGGGGCTCGGCAACACGACGGCGGGTGCCTACTACACGAACTCCGACCTTCCCAATGCGGCCAACCCCAACGCGATCGTCGCGGCATTCTGGGATGACCTCTACCAACCCGCGGGTGGATTCGTACACGCTGACCCGGCGGGCACGCCAGCGGGGGTGGCGCCGAACCGTAGCTTCCGCGTCCTCTGGAGCGGCGTTCCCTTCTACAGCGACGTCACCCAGGGGTTCGTGACCTTCGAGCTCATCCTCTACGAGAACAATGGCGCGGGGTACGTCGAGGCTCGCTACGGCGCGGGCATGGGCACGGCGGGCCAGTCGAACCGGGTCAACGGAAACTCCGCGACCATCGGCTGGGAGAACGCCACGGGGACGGTCGCCGACAAGTACCACTACGATTCCAACGATCCGAACTTCGTCTACAACGGGCTGATGCTCACCTACGCTGGGTCGGGCGACTGCGGCGCCGGGGCCGTGCCTGGCAACGCGGACACGTTCGCCACGACCGCCGTGGGCTCCGGTGGACCAGGGCTGACGGCCTACGGCGCCGGACCGCTGACGGCCGACAAGTACATCGCGGTGCCTTCGATCACCGACGGCAACTCGGCCACCGTGAACTTCAACATCCCGTGCGGCGCCACGAGCTGCACGGCCAGCACCGCCATCAGCTACCTCGCGCGGATGAACGGCTCGAGCAACTTCGTGGCGCTCAACCAGCTGGCGGCGAGCGCGGGCGGCACGGACGTCTCGATCGAGGTCGTGAGCGCTGCCGGCAACCCGATGCTGCCGTCCCCTGCGGTGGATCTCGGCGAGTACAACGTGGGCTCGAGCTGCACGGTGTCGAGCAACGTCGTCACCTACGCGGGACAGGCGAACACCGCACCCGACGAGTGCGACGGGTCCAGCTTCGACGTGGTCGCCAACGCGACCTTCCTCGACATCACGGGAACGGGGACCGCGATCGCGAACGGCGGTACCTGCGCGGCGCCGTGCTTCGTCAACGGGACCAACGACAGCTCGACGAACGGCGTCGTGCCGATCGGCTTCACGTTCGTCCACCAGGGCATCGCCCACACCGGCGTCGTCGTCTCGACCAACGGCTGGGCGAGCTTCGATTCCGAGCTGTCGGGGTTCCCGTACGGCGGCTACAACGCGCCGGCTGCGATCCCGACGAGCGCACAGCCCTTCGACATGCTCGCGCCCTTCTGGCACAACCTCACCGTGCCCGCCAACTCTGCGGGCAATGGCGTCTGGTACCAGACGACCGGCAGCGCCGGGTCACGGCAGTTCGTGCTCGGTTGGTACAACGCGACCCTCACCACGGGAGAGCGCGTCTCGTTCGAGATCATCCTCTACGAGACCTCGAACAGGATCGAGTTCCGCTATGGCACGCCATCGGTCGTCAACGCGAACACGACGGGTGGGAGCGCGACGATCGGCGTCCAGGGGCCGGACGGGACCTCGGGCACACAGTACTCACGCAACACGGCCAACGCCGTCAATGCGGGTATGGGCCTCGTGATCGGCTGCCAGCAGCAGCCCGGGACCGTCGCCGCTCCGAAGGCGCAGAAGGCGGACGGCTGCCGGAACCCTGCCGTCGCGGGGCAGTTCGACAACAACGGCAATGGGGTGACCGACGCCTGTGAGGTCGCCGACGGCACCGAGATGACGGGGACGAGCCTCGGCGCGCTCTCGGGGTTCGAGACGCTCGATGGGATGTGCGTGGGCAACCTGGACAGCTCCACGACCAACTGGGGGCTCGAGCTTGCGACCCTGCAGAACGCCGGCATGTATCAGATCACGACGCCGACGATCGGCACGGGGAGCCTGGCGATCCGGCGCGCGGAGCCCCCGTACGCTCAGACGGGGGCCTTCACGAGCCCAATCCCCAATCAGGACTTCATGGGCGCACCGCTGTGCGCGCAGCGCGCGACCGGCGGGATCTACGACGCGTGGTCGTGCGGCGTGAACAGCGCAGGCGCGTGCTACGGCGTCGACTCGACCGGCACACAACAGACGATCTACCAGCCGGATCCGGTGGGCTCGGAGTACTACGCGCAGCTGTGGCAGATGGGGATCGCCGAAGGCTACCTGACGGCGAGCCGGTACCTGAGCTGGGTGGAGTGGAGTGGCCTCGTGGTGGGTCGCGACATGAGCGGCGGCGGCGCGAGCTTCGCCGTGGATCTGTGGAACAACTACGCGACGCTCGGCCTCGCCGCGCCCGACAACTTCGCGAGCACGGCAGCGATCGCGGGGGTCGCGAGCGCCGACACGGCGGACCTCGTTGCCGCGAGCTTCTCGTTGGGCAAGGTCTACGTGCTCGGCTACAGCGGCGGGGCGCCGGTGCTGCGGGCGTCGAGCGCGACCGACTACTTCACGACCTACTCGGAGTACTCACTCGGAAGCACGCCCGCGGTGGGCGACCTCGACGGCGATGGGCTGACGGACATCGTGGTGGCCATGCAGCACGACCTGCCCGCGACCTCCGGCTCGCTGATCCGCCTCGAGTGCGCGACAGCCGCGTGCGCTACGCTCAACGAGGTGTGGCGTGTCGCGAACATCGGAAAGTTCTACTGGACGTCGCCCGTCCTCGCGAACGTCGACAGCGCGGTGGCGGGCACCGAGATCATCGTGCATGCGTCGGAGGGCAACCCGGGTCGCGACTGTGCGAACGCCGCCGCGGGCACGTGCGTGAACAACACGCTCTACGTCCTTGGCTCCGCGACCGGGGCGATCCTGTGGAGCACGCGCGTGGGTCCGGCGACCGACGGCACAGGGCAGGCGCTCTACGCCGGCGCGAGCCCGCTCGCGATCGACGTCACGGACGACGGCACGCTCGACATCATCGCCGCCTCCTACAACACGATCTACGTCATCGACTACGCGAACCGGAAGATCATCGGCAAGTGGACGAGCCCGGACAGCGGCGCGTGGATCTACCCGACGATGGTCGCCGAGGACATGGGCGACAACAACCTGGCCGGCGCGCGCAAGGGCGCGCGCGATCTCGTCTTCCCGGACTGGGCGAACCGCAAGATCTGGACGATCAACCTCTCCGACGTGACGAATGCGAGCTGCGTGGGATGCCGCGGCGGATCGGCCTTCGCGTGGCCCACGGCCAACGGCAGCAACGCGCGTGTGGGCCAGCCTTGCTGCACCACAGCGGGCGCCTGCAGCAGCGCCGGCGTGCGCTCGGTGACCGTGACCAACGGCGGCGAGGGCTACACCAGTGCGCCGACGGTCGGCTTCGTCGGCACGGGAGCGGGGGCGATGGCGACGGCGAGCATCGGCGCCGGCGCCGACACCATCGTCAGCATCAGCGCGACGCAGGGCGGGACGGGCTATACCGCCGCGCCGACCGTCTACATCTCTGGGGGCGGCGGAGCCGCGGCCGCCGCGACGGCCAACCTGACGGGCGCGAGCGTCACGTCGTACACCATGACGAACAACGGATCCGGCTACACGAGCGCTCCGACGGTGTCCTTCCGCGGAGGTGGCGGATCGGCCAACCCGACGGTGACCTGGAACACCGGAGGCGGCTGCGTCGGAGCGAACCGCCGCGTCAACACGATCACGATCCCGGCTCCGGCCACCACCAACGGAGGCAACTACTCGAGCGCGCCGACGGACGTCTGGGTGGGGGGCAATTGCACCACGACGCCCAACGTGACGGCCAATATGACCGGCGCCAACGTCACGTCGTTCACCATCGTCAGCCGGGGCTGCTGCCTGGCGACGAGCCTTCCCACGGTGACCTTCACCGGGGGCGGAGCCAACGGCACGGTGGGAACGGCCCACCGCGGGGGCGCCGTCACGGGCGTGACCGTCACCGCGGCGGGCAGTGGATACTCGAGCGCACCCGCGGTCACGTTCGCTGGCGGCGGCGGCGCCCTCGCTGCGGCGACATCGAGCCTCGACGCGTCCGCCACGCCTGCCTGCTATCCGTGACATGCGAGCGGTGCTGAGCCTCGTGCTCCTGCTGCCGCCTGCGCTGGCGCGCGCGGGGGATGGCGGTCCCGTCGATGCGGCACTGATCGACGGCGACAAGCCCAAGGACGACGCCTCAGCGAGGCCGCCCGACGGCGCTGCGCCGGACGGCCCGCCCAGGCCACCGGATCGCTGCCGGCTGGGCCTCGGAGACCCCGTCGTGGTGCGAGCTCCCGAGCCGCAAGCGCGCGCGGGATTCGGCGTCACGCTCGCGAGCGGCGACATCGATCGCGACGGCTGGGAGGACCTGCTCGTCGGAGAGTGGCGCCGCGACGGAGCTTCGGCGCCACGCGCGGGCCGCGTCTATCTCCTGCGGGGAACGGCGAATGGCGTGGCCGGAGTGCCGAGCTGGACCGCGATGCCCGAGCCGCAGATGGATGGGGAGATCGGGGTGGCCATCGCCGTCGGGGATGTCGATGGCGACGGGCTTCCTGACGTCGTGGTCGGGGCCGACGGCGCGGGCAGCAGTCCCCTGCCCGCCGGGCGCGTCTACGCTTTCCGCGGCAGCTCGGCAGGGCTCCCTGCCAGCCCGAGCTGGGTGCTTTCGGCGGATGGCGGTCCAGGGGAGGGCTTCGGCGGAGCACTCGCGGTCGGAGACCTCGACGGCGACGGATTCGCGGAGATCATCGTCGGCGCGAGCCTCGCCTCCGTTGGCGGCATTCGAGGTGCCGGCCGGGTGCTCGTGTTCGCGGGACAGCGGGACGGTCCGGCGGCGATCCCCGTCGAGATCAGCGCGCCCGTGCCCCAGCAGGACGCCGGCTTCGGCGGCAGCCTCGTCGTCCTGCGACGCGGAGCCGCAGCAATGCTGGCTGTGGGAGCACCCGGGACGCCCGAGACGGGCGCCACGTCCGTCGGTTGGGTGTACGCCTACGCTGAGCCAGCTGCATCACCGCAGGTTCTGCGGTCCCCCGCGCCCACCATGGGCGCGAGCTTCGGCTTCACGCTCGCGTCGGCCGACCTCGACGGCGACGGGCACACCGATCTCGTCGTGGGCGCTGATCGCGGGGGCGACGGCGCCTCGGGGATGGTCGCGGTCTTCCGCGGAACTGCGGATGGCCTGGAGGAAACCGCCCGCTGGCGGGCTTCCGGGGAAGGTCCAGGTGCTTCGTTCGGCACGGCCCTGGCGGCGGCGGACCTGGATCGCGACGGACACGTCGACCTCCTCGTGGGTGCACCTGACGCCGAGGTTCAGGGCACCAGGACGGGAGCCGTCTACGTGTTTGCAGGTGCCGCTGGAGGCGTGGCGGCTGCACCGGCGCTCCGGCTCGTGAGCCCGATTTCCGGCGGCTCGTACTTCGGCGGCGCCCTGACGGTCCTCGCCCTGCCGGGGCGGCGGTCACTGGTGGCGATCGGCGCGGACGAGGGAGCCACGGCCGGCACCGGCGCGATCGTGGCGTTGTCGTCGTGCCTCGAGCCCACGCAGCCCGACGGCGGCGTGCCAGACGCGGCACCGGATGCACCTGTCGATGCGCCGAGCGGGGTCGACGCCGCTGCGGATGGCGCGAGCGCGCCACCTCGCAGAGGCGACGATGGCTGCGGGTGCCACACCGCGGGAGGGAGCGCACCCCGGCTCCGCTGGGCGCTGGTCTCGCTAGGGCTGCTGATCGCGCGCCGGCTGCGCCGAAGGCCTTGATCGCACGAGCGCGCGCAGGAGGACGAGCAGCGCCATCGTCCACGCGCCCGCGGGCCCAGCTGGCCGGCCGGCGGCGCCGCACCCGCTCTCCCGCCGGGGCGGCGTGCCTCCGGAGGCTCCAGCGCCACCCGCCGAGGCCCCGGCGCCCGCACCACCACCTTCTCCCGCCGCACCGCTGTCCCCTCCGACACCTCCCCCCGCTGCGCCCGCACCCGCGCCACCCGCCGTGCCCGCACCGCCCGCCGCGCCTGCGCTCCCGGCCGCGCCCGCGCCGGCGCTTCCCGCGGCTCCCCCGCCCGATCCGGATCCTCCGCCCGCGCCTGCCGCCCCCGCCCCGCCATCGGGGTTCGGCACGGTCGGACAGCCGTCACCGCTCAAGAGCGTCGGTTCGGCCAGCGCCGGCCCGACGCCCATCCACACGGCGTAGGCGCTGATCCAGCCCTGGTCTTCGCTGGACGGGCGCGCGATCGAGCCGGGGATGCCACCGTCGCCGTCCGTGTCCTGCTGCACCAGCCGAGCAAGGATGCATCGGAACTGGCGCTTGTGCTCCTCGGCGACGGCGCCAGTGGTGTGCCGGGCGGCCTCGAGCTGCGCCGCCATGTTCCACGCGCTGTAGGCGTTTCGCCAATCGTCGCTGGAGCGCGGGATCGTGGCGTCGGGGACATCGTCGAACCCGCCGAGCTGCGCGCCCACCTGTTCAGCCCAGGCGCTCTGCTCGGGGTGCGCCCGCAGATACGAGCGCATGACGCCGAAGTAGACGGTGCCACCGGTCATCGCGAACTGGCTCGAGGACGCCAGGCCCGCGGGGTCTGCGTCGAGCCAGGCCTTCGCGCGCTGCCCGAGCGCAGCGCCCGCGGTCTTCGCGGCGTCGTCGCCGCGCGCCTCGCCGAGCTCGTAGAGCGCCGAGCCGGCGAGCGCCATCGCGGCCGGCTCGGCGAGCTGGTCTGCAGACAGGGCGAGGCTCGTCCCGGCCGCCTCCAGGATCGCGCGACACGGCGCGAGCGCCGCATCATGAGCGCGCTGGCCTGTCGCCCGGTCCTCCTCCAGGATTTCGTACACGGCAAGGGCGCAGGCGTAGACCTGATAGTAGGCGGGCGGTCCGATCTGGGCCGGTGGGTGCGCGGTCAGATACTGCCAGGCGCGCTCGCGCGCGGGAGCGTGATCGGCACGCCCGACACGTTGCTGGTGCACGGCCCAGACGAGCAGGCCCTCCACCGTGTCGAGCTCGGAGAACGGCGGTTGCCCCTCGATCTCGTGCACCGCGCCGTAGCACGCATCCCCCGTGGCCGCGCATTGCTGCTGGTCCTGGAACGTCGCCGCGCGATCGAGGAAGGCAGAGAGCTGGGCCGCGTCCACGGGAGGTGCGGGCACGGCCGGCGCGACGCGCGCGGGCGCGCCGCGGCGCAGGGGTGGCCTCGCGATCGCAGGCGAGGACCCCAGCGCAACGCCGACCACGATCGACAAGATGGACAGCTTCACGGGACATACCTCGCTAGAAGGGAAAGGACCCGTGCGGCGGCGGTCGGCGCATCGGGAAAGTGTCTGGGGAAGCGCTCGCGCAGGAGCGTCGCGATCGTCGTCACGTTCGACCTGCCGTCGACGGCCCCGAGCACCGCGCGATCGATCTCGACCTCCTCGTCGAGGCGCGGCACGGCGAGGTGCGCGCCCCCCTGGAGACCGATCGTGAGCGGCTCGCCCGCCAGCGTGTCCGAGGCGCGCACCTCGGAGCCCGACGCCACCAGCCAGCGCCAGTGCAGCACGCCCGCAATGGCGTGCGCCTCCACCTCGACCGACACCGGCACCAGCGGCGAAACAGGCAGAGGCGGATCGAGGGGCAGCAGGAGCTGCGACCACGCGGTGGCGCTGCCGGGCCCAGTCGAGAGCCACTGTCCGGCGAGCTCGAGCTCGAACCACACGGCAACACCGTGGGCGATGCCGCTCCGTTCCGGGGCATGCGTGGCACCGGAACGAACCGCCGGCGAGGTGACACGATCGAGCTCGACCTCGTCGAGCACGCTCGCCCGAGTGAGGAGCGCTGTGCGGGGTAGCCTGCGGATGTGCGCCGACGACATGGCGCGATCTCGCGCTGGCGAGAGGTCCACGCCCTCGACTTGCTGCCCCGCGGCCGCGTGCACCTCGAGATCAACGTGGCCTGCCACATCCTCGACCAGCGCCGCAAGCCGCCTCGCACGTGACGGCACGAGCCGTCCTCCGGGGGCAAGCCAGCGAGCGCGGAGATCCGCCAGGGTCGCCACCACCCGGGACGAGAGCAGGCCCGACTCGAAGTCCTCGAACAGCGCGACGTCCACCCGCTCTGGTACCTCGAGGGCTGTCGAGCTGCCCGACAACAAGCGCACGCGCCCCGCGCAGCCGTTTGCGCGAGCAACCTCCGCGGCGACCTCGAGGATCGGATCGGCATCGATGGCCCACACGACGCGAGCTCCCGCTCGGCACGCCAGCACGGTGAACGTCCCGAGTCCGCAGCCGACGTCGGCCACCGACATGCCCGGCCGCACCGCCGCATCGATCGCACGTCGCATGGCCGACAGGCGCGCGGGATCATCGGCCATCGTGCGATAGCGGTGAGCGCTCATGGCCTCGCTGACCATCATACCCGCCGTGCAAAGGCGGCGCCGGCCCGATACGCTGGGTAGCGTGGTTCCTCTCGCGGAGGCCCTGCCGACTGCGTGGCTAGACACCCTGCCGCAGGTCGTGCGCGACCGAACCGAGACGCGTGCGCTGCGCCACGCTCGTGCGCTCGCTTCGGGGCGCCCGCCGCCCGCTCAGACGCGCGCGGCGTACCTCGCCGTGATGGCCGACAACGCGTCCCGTCTGCACGCGCTCGAGCAGATCCTCGACGCCGCGCAGGAGGCGCGCCTGAGCGTCGTTCCGATCAAGGGCGCATGCCTCGCCGTGACGCACTACGGCGACCCGGGAGCCCGTGCGATGTGCGATCTGGACCTCGTCTGTGCGCCCCAGGAGCTGGCCGCCACCAGCGCGCTCCTCGCACGACTCGGCTTCATCGAGCACCCGCACCCGAGGTTCCGGCGCGCCGAGAACGCCCTGCACGACCGGCAGTTCGTGCGGGGCCAGGTGCAGGTGGAGCTCCATTTCGCGCTCTGGCACGAGGCAGGGATCTGCGGTGATCCCGGGGGTGTGCTGGCGCGCGCGATCCTCGCGCCGTTCGGCTCGATCGAGGCCTTCGTACCGGACGCGGCGGACCACCTCTACGTGGTGCTCGTTCACGCCGCGCTGCACGCCTTTGCCGGCAATGCATGCTGGATCAGTGACGCGCTCCTGCTCGCCCACGGGCACCCGGAGATCTGGGAGCGGGTCGAGGAGCTCGCGAAAACGACGGGCGCCCGCATCGCGATCGCCGCCGCTCGTGACCACCTGGCGCAGCTCGCGCCCGGGCGCGTGGCGCCGAGCCCTCGCGCACCGGCTCCGCTCCGTCAGGCGATCCTGCGAGCGCTCGCGCCATGGCTGCAGCAGGGCGAGGAGCGGCTCGGGCTCCTGCCGTCACGGCTGGTCAAGCCGCTGCTCGTCGAGGGTGCCGCACCGCTTCTGCGCTGGGCCTCGCAAAAGGGTCGGCTCTGGCTCGGTGGGCTGCGCGAGCGTTGACCAGACTCAGGTCAGCTCGCGCCGGCAGGCGTCGTAGAGCGCGTACAGCTCCACGAGGCGCGGGATCTTCGCCTTGCCGCGCGCGCTCTCGATGGTCCGCTCGAGGTCGCGGTACCGCTCGGCGAGCGTGCGCTCCGCGTTGACGAGCAGCACGCGCTGGCTGGTGCGGTCACCGTCGCGGCGCTTGTGGATGTCGAGGCGCTCGATCGACAGCTCACCGAGCTTGCGCTCGAGCACCTCGGCCTGGCGCGACAGCTCGCCCACCTTGACCGCGTCTCGCGTCTGCCGCTCCGCGAGGCGCAGGTCCACGATCGCGCTCCGCAGCATGCCTTCGCGCTCGCGCATCGCCTGCTCGAGCTCCTCGCCGTGGCTGTCCACGAGCGCGTAGTCGGTCGCCCGGCGCACCACGTCCTCGTCACCCTCGCTGATCTTCGCGAGGAGCATGCTGATGTCCGAGCCGCCGGTGCCCGAATCGACGAGCGCCTCGGCCAGCGTCTGCGCGGCGATGCGGAACTTCTGCTCCTTGCGCAGCACGTCGCTCGTCACGTCGCGCGCCTCGAGCCGCGCCTCCGTCACCGCGAGCTGCGCGCGCATCGGCCGGATCGACACGTCCCGCCCGCCGTCGCCCGGCGTCTGGATCGCGGTGCCGGGCGCCGCCACCGGGACCACGCCGCTCGAACGCTTGGCGTCCTCGGTCTGACCCGGGCTGCGCAGCTCGACGCGCACCTGCGCGAGCGCCTCGCGCACCTCGCGGCCGTTCTGGTAGCGCGCGTCGCGCTCCTTCTGCAGGCACTTGTACATGACGGCCTCGATCCCCTTCGGGACGGGCTTCGGCAGGCCCGGCGGCAGCGGCGGCGCCGGCTGCGACTGGTGCCCCTCCATGACGAGCACGCTCGGCCCCGTGAAGGGTGCGCGCGCGGTGAGGAGCTCGTACATCAGGACGCCCAGCGCGTAGACGTCCGAGCGCGTGTCCGCACGCTCGCCGCGGGTCTGCTCGGGCGCCATGTACTCGGGCGTGCCGAAGACCGCGCCGTGCATCGTCTGCACCTGATCCCACTCCTGCCGCTCGACGATGCGCGCGAGGCCGAAGTCGAAGACCTTGACGAAGTCCTTCGCGCCGCGCTGATCGACGAGGAGGATGTTCTCGGGCTTGATGTCGCGGTGCACGACGCCACGCTCGTGCGCGAAGCCGACCGCATCCGCCACCTGGATGAGCACGGGCAGCGCGCGATCCCACGGCATCGCGCCCTCGTCGCGGATGACGAGGTCGAGCCGGCGTCCGTCGACGAACTCCATCACGAGGTACGGCCGGCCGTTCTCGAGGCGACCGAGGTCGCTGACGGCGATGATGTTCGGGTGCTCCACGCGGCTCGAGGCGCGCGCCTCGCGCTCGAAGCGCTTGACCGCGTCCGGCCGCGCGGACAGCTCCACGGACAGGACCTTGATGGCGCAGCGCCGGCCGATGCGGACGTTCTCGCCCTCGTAGACCGAGCCCATGCCGCCCTCTCCGAGCAACCTGATGAGGCGAATGCGGTTGTCGATGAGCTTGCCGATGAGTGGATCGCGGCTCACGAGAGCTCCTTGGGGGCATCGGAAGGGGAAGCGACGACGACCGCGGCGAGCGCGCCGTCGGGGGTCTGCACCTCGACGGAGGTGCCGGCCGTGGCCACGTCGTGCCACAGGTATGCGAGCGCGAGCACGGCGTCCGGCGCCTCGGCGGCGCTGGTCACGTGGCCAGCCTCCGGCCGCGCAGAGGACGCCACCTTGGCGCCGCGGGGCGGAACCGCCGGGCCCGCGAGACGCAACCCGGCGAAGCGATGCTTGACGCCGCCGCGCGTGGTGCCGCGCACGACGACCTCCTGGCCGACGTAACAGCCCTTCGAGAAGGAGATCGCCGAGGACAGCGAGCCCGCCTCCATCGGCAGGATCTCGTCGGGCGCGAAGTCGGTCGCGATGCGCGGCCAGCCCGCCTTCAGGAACACGAGCGCGACGTCCGCAGGCTCGAGCCGCCGCGCGGACAGGCGCGCGCGGAGGGCCTCGATCGCCGCGGGCGTGTGCAGCACGTGGTAGGCGCCCTGGTCCGCGAGAGGCGCATGCAGCACGACGAAGCCAGCGGCGCCTTCGTGGCGCCAGGGCTCCGGCGCCGGCAGCCCGGCGCCCGCGAGCACCGCCGCCACACCCTCTCCGACGACGGCGAGCTCCGCCAGCTCCACGACCTCGAGCGTCACGTCGTCCATGATGATGAAGCGCTCGAGCGCCGCCCGGAGCGGCTCCACGGCCCCCTCGCACGACAGGAGCACGTGATCGGCAAAGCGCATCGCCACCAGATCCGCGAGCACCCGCCCCTTCTGCGACAGGAGTAGCGCCGGACACGCCTGGCCCGGCGCGAGCCCGGCGACGTCGTTCGTCAGCATCCCCTGGAGGAAGCGCACGTGGTCCTTGCCGCTCGCGCGCAGGAAGCCACGGTCGAGCACGCCTGCGGCTGCTCTCTCCCCGGCTGCCCCGCCTGCGTGCGCTGAGACGCTCGCCATCGAACGGCCAGTATATCCAATCCGCCCCCTCGAGGGCGAGGGCGGACGCACGTTTCCCTACCGCGCCAGACCCAGGGGCGTCGAACGATTTCGGGGTTCGGACTACTCCCCGAGGGCCTTCATCACGAGGCGCTTCTTCCGCTGCCCGTCGAACTCCGCATAGAAGATCGCCTGCCACGGCCCGAGGTCGAGCCTGCCCTTGGTGATCGGCACGATGACCTGGTGGTGGACGAGCAGGTTCTTGAGGTGCGCGTCGCCGTTGTCCTCGCCCGTGCGGTGGTGCTGGTAGTCCGCGCGCGGCGCGAGGTGCTCGAGCCACCTCCAGATGTCCTCGTGCAGGCCGGGCTCGTCGTCGTTGACGAACACGCCCGCCGTGATGTGCATGGCCGAGACCAGCACCATGCCCTCGGCGATGCCGCTCCGCGCCACGAGCGCCGCCACGCGCTCCGTGATCCGCACGAGCTCCCGCCGCTTCTCCGTCTCGAAGGTGACGTATTCCGTCGCGCTCTTCATGCGCGAGGTGTAGCCGATCCACCGGCGAGCAGGACCCGCTCGTGCGTGCGGAGCGCGAAGGCGTCGGTCATCCCGGAGACGTAGTCGGCGGCGGCGCGACGCAGGCCCTCCTCGGGCAGACCCTCGAGCGAGCGGCGGCGCGCCTCGGGCAGCAGGCCGAGCCGGCCGGTCCGCGCGTCCTGCAGCACCGCCTCGTACACCGCGGCCACCACCTGCCGCTGGTGCTCGCGCCCGCCCCCCACGCGCGCGTCGGTGATGACGCAGATCCACACGAGGGCCTTGAGCAGCTCGCACAGGCGGCGCACGTCGTCGGGCACCACGAGGCGCCGCGCGAACAGCGGGTGCCCCGGCGCCGGTCCCATCGTCGTGCCGACGTCGATCACGAGGCGGTGGATGTAGCGGTTGACGAGGCGCTTGAGCGTGGCGTCCTCCGGGGCGCCCGCGGGCGGCAGCGCGGCCGCGACGTCCCTGCACACCGCGTCGAGATCGCCCGCCGTGGCCGAGAGGCCCACGCGCCGCAGCTCGCGCTCCGCGCGATCGAGGACGCTCCCGCGCATCGCGGGGTCGCCCAGGCGCTCGCGGTCGATGTACCCGCCGACCACGCCGTCCTCGAGGTCGTGCGTCGAGTACGCGACGTCGTCGGCCCACTCCATGAGCTCGGTCGCGAGCGCACGCCCCGCGCCGCGCTCACCGAGGTGCACGGGCGCCCCCTCGAACGCGAACTCCGCGGCCTCCTCGTCGTCGGGGTAGAGGAACTTGTGCGCGCCCGGCGTCCACCGGTGCGGGTACTTGATGAGCGCGAGGAGCGTCGCGCGCGTGAGGTTCAGGCCCCGCCCCGGCACCTTGTTCTCGAGCCGCGTCACGAGGCGGAACGTCTGAGCGTTGCCCTCGAACGGCACGTATTCGGCGAGGGCCCCCTCGCCGGTGTGGCCGAACGGCGGATGGCCGAGATCGTGCGCGAGGCACGCCGCCTCGACGAGCTCGACGAAGGGGGGCGCCCAGAGCCGCAGCGCGAGCGCCCGCCCGATCTGCGCGCACTCGAGCGTGTGCGTCAGGCGCGTCCGGTAGAAGTCGTGCTCACCCGCCCCGTGGACCTGCGTCTTGCCCTGCAGGCGCCGGAACGCCGCGGAGTGCAGCACGCGCGCGCGATCCCGCTCGAACTCGCTGCGCAGATCGCCCGCGACCTTGCCCCCCTCCGGCGCGCGCCGCGCCTCGAGGAACGCGAGATCGATCGACCGTCCGACCTTCACGCTACCGAGGCGTGAAGCGGCCGACCACGAGCGTGACGTCGTCGATGAGCGGGCGCTGCTGCGTGAAGCGGAACATGTCGTTGAGCATCGAGTCGCGCATCGCGCGCGCGTCGGCGCCCTGCCCCGCCACCGCCTCGATGCCCTTGCGGATGGCCGCCCGGAAGCGCTTGTCGCCCCAGACCTCGTCGCTCGGGTTCAGGCACTCGTAGATGCCGTCCGTGTACCAGACGATGGTGTCGCCCGGCGTGAGCTGCAGCGTCTGCATCAGGAACTGGCTGTCCAGCTTGTCGCCGAGGCGGTTGCCGCGGCTGGCCAGGACGCCGAAGTGCCCGTTCTCGCCCTTGGGCGACAGGTAATAGGGGAAGTTGTGCGCCGCGTTCGCATACTCGAGCATGCCCGTGCGCGGATCGAACACGGACACGTGGCACGTCATCGCGAGCTCGTTGCGCCGACCCGCGACGTAGATCGCCCGGTTGAGCACGCCGAGCAGCTTGTCCGGCGAGAGGGTGCCCGCGAGCGCATTGATGGACTCGATGCAGCCGACGGCCGCCGCCGTGATGAGCGCGGCCGGGATGCCGTGGCCGGTCACGTCGCCGATGACGACCATGACCTTGCCGTCGGGGCGCGTGGTGTACGTCCACCAGTCGCCGCCGCACACGCTCGCCGGCTGGAAGTGCCCGCACAGCTCCAGCGGGCCCGCGCGCACGAGATCGCTCGACGGCACGAGCGTCTCCTGGATGACGCGCGCGACCTCGAGCTCCTTCTCGATGGCGGCCTTCTCGCGCGTCTCCACGAGGAGCGCCGCGATGCGGTCGGCCATGTGGTTGAAGTCGGCCGACAGCGCGCCGATCTCGTCGTTCGACTTGATCTCGACGCGGTGGCCGAGGTCGCCGGCGGAGATCAAGCTCGCCTGGTGCGACAGCTCGCGAATCGGCTGCGAGATGCGCCGCGACTGGAAGAGCGCCATGCCGAGGCCGAGCATCAGGAGCGCCGCCGCGACGACCATCATGTTGACGCGCGTCTCGTTCGCGCGTGCCATGCCGAGCTCGCGCGCCTTCTCCATGTCCTTGTCGAAGCGCGCCATCGAGTAGCCGAGGCGGAGCTGGCCGAGCGCCTGCTCGCCCGCGACCATGCGCACGCCGAACATGCGGAGCGCCGAGCCGGTGCCCTCGTCGAGGGTGACCGTCTCGTTCTTGGTCCCGGCCAGGCGCTTGGTCACCTCGGGCCGGTCGTCCTTGTCCTTGTTCCCGCGGCTGTCCGCGATGACCTTGCCGCCGTCGTCGAGCACCTGGACGAACGCGATGTCCGCGTCTTCCTTCGCGGTCGAGTCGACGAGCTCCTTGGCGAGCGAGTAGTTCGTGTCGAGGAGCGCGGCGCGCATCGAGAGCGCGGTCTTGCTGACGAGCGCGGCCGAGAGGCGATCGACGAGCTGCCGGCCCATCTCGCGCCGCGACGCCGACTCCGCCTCGGACATCTGCGTGAGCGCGCGCGACGCGAGGAACGCGTATCCAGTGACGACGACGCCGACGAGGAAGACGGTCGCCACCGTCATCTTGACGCCCACCGAAAGGCGGACCTTGGAGGCACTCACAGCCAATCACACTAACAGGGCCCGCGCGGGCCGTACAACCCGGCAGGCGAAGATCGCCGGCGGCGGCGTTTCAGTATCCATGCAACTTTTTCCTCCTGGAAACACGAGTGTTCCTCTCGCTTTCCAAGAGATCGAGCGCGATCTCGCGTGGTACATTGCGGGTCTTGGCGACCATGATGATCTGGGGGATCAGGGTGCGTAACGAGTGGACCAGGCGGGCCGCGGGTATCCTCGCGGCGTGTGGAATCGGCCTTGCCGGCGAGGTTGCACGGGCCCTTCCGGCCCCGCCGGACTTCGAGCTCGACGTCGAGGTCGAGAAGGGCGAGGCGCCCGAGTTCGAGCGCCTGGTGCTCTCGGCGTCGAAGTCGGCGCAGTCCGTCGAGGAAGCGCCCGCCGTGATCTCCGTGATCACGGCCGAGGACATCCGCCGATCGGGGTACCGCTCGGTCGGCGAGGCCCTCCGCAGCGTGCCCGGCGTCTACCTGCTCGACGATCACTTCAAGGGCAGCCTCGGCGTCCGCGGCATCTCGGGCGGCGCGCGAGGCTGGAGCTCGATCGTCAAGGTGCTCATCAACGGCCAGCCGGTGTCCTTCCGTCCCGACACCACGAACTTCCTGGGGCCAGAGCTCATCTCGATCGAGGCGGTCAAGCAGATCGAGGTCATCCGTGGCCCGCTGTCCGCCCTGTACGGCGCGAACGCGTTCCTCGGCGTCATCAACATCCTGACGAAGTCGGGCGAGGATCTCGGCCGCGGACGCGACGCCGGCGCGCTCGTCTCGGGCGGCGGCGCGGTCGGCTCGGCCTTCAACGAGGTCGGCGCGTCGGGCGCGGTGGGTACACGCCTCGGCCCGATCGACATCATGGTCTCGGGCGGCTACACGAAGCAGGGCCGCTCGGGCCTCACGCTGCCGTTCGACTGCGCGAGCGACGTGACGTGCAAGACCTCGCCGGGCGGCATGCTGTTCCAGACCCGCGGCAACCTGGAGTCGAAGAACGACGACGCCGTCCCCTACAACATCTTCGGCCAGGTCGCGTACCACGCGTCCAAGGCCGCGAACATCACGCTCGACGGTTCGATGCAGCGCTTCTCCTCGGGCGCCGAGTTCATGGACTGGGGGCCGCTCTCGCACGACAGCAAGGTGGTCGAGAACAACGGCTTTCTGCGGCTCGCGTTCGACGGCTCGGCCGGCAAGGCGTCCTACCGCCTGTTCGGCGCGTACGTCGCGGGCTCGCCCGGCGGCGGCGACCGCTTCACGCGGGACGAGGGCGGGTCGCTCTTCTTCAAGCGCCGCGTCGACTACAAGGGCGTGGACGCGGGCGGCGAGTTCAAGCTGGAGCTGGCCGAGAAGTCGAGCATCACGGTCGGCGTGGACACCTCCATCGAGGACCACCAGCTCCAGGTGTTCGACATCGTCGACCGCATGACCGGGATGGTCTCCGAGACGGATGACGCGCGCGTGTCCTCGGCGACCGTCAAGAAGTGCATCGGAGACGGCCGCTGCGGGTTCAACAACGTCGCGGGCTACGCGCAGGCCATCTTCTACCCCGTCCCCAAGCTGGGCCTCACGGGCGGCTTCCGCGTCGACCGTCACAACATCTACGGCGTGCAGCCGAACGGCCGTTTCGGCGTCGTCTTCCTGCCGTCGGAGAAGCTCGCGATCAAGGCGCTGTACGGCGGCTCCTTCAAGGCGCCCTCGCCCGTGCAGCTCTTCACGACGCCGCTCGGACCGCGCGACATCCTCGGCAACGAGGACCTCAAGGCGCAGAGCGCCAACACGTTCGAGGGCGCGTTCGTGATCTCGCCGATCCGGCAGCTCCGCGCCGAGCTCACGGGCTACGTCACCTTCATCTCCGACCAGGTGCAGTTCCAGAGCGACGGCGGCAACCAGAAGGCGAAGAACGTCGCCGACGTGCGCAGCATCGGCGGCGAGGCGGACATCAACTACCAGCCGATCTCGATGCTCCGCACGTTCGTGCAGGCGTCGTTCGTCAAGTCCGAGGTGACGGCCAAGGACGCGGCGGGCATGACGCTCCCGACGGTGGACCTCGAGGAGTTCTACCCGGCGCTCATCCTGCGCGGCGGCGGCATGTTCGTGGACGACAGGCATTACTTCTCGATCGGCCTCGACGGGACGTACGTGTCCTCGCGCGGCGCCTCGCAGGCGAACGTGCTCCTCAACGCGATGAAGCCGTACAGCCTCGACGCCTACTTCTCGCTCGGGGCGTCGGCCGGCACGCGCAACCTCCGGCTCTTCGGCCAGCGCGAGACCGCGCTCCGCGTGCGCGCGGACAACTTGCTCAACCAGAAGTACGCAGAACCAGGCTTCGCCGGCATCGACATTCCGGCCTATGGCGCCCGGGTGTGGATGACGCTGTCGCAGGAAATCTAAGGGGGATACGACTATGCAGAAGCTCGTTTACGTATCGGTGCTCGGACTCGCGCTCGCGGCAGGCTGCGGCGACGACAAGAAGGGCGGCACGACCGGCGCGGGAGGCATGGCGGGCCCGACGATCAAGATCGGGTCGGTGCACACGCTGACCGGCGAGTACGCGGACTACGGCCCGCCGGCCGACAACGCCGTCAAGCTCGCGGTCAAGGAGATCAACGACGCCGGAGGCGTGCTCGGCGGCCGCAAGCTCGAGGTCATCTACACGGACTCGAAGAGCGACGCGACGGGCGCCACGGCGCCGGCGATGGACCTCATCACGAACAAGAAGGTCACCGCGATCACCGAGGACAACTCGTCCTCCATCTCGACGGAGATCCTCAAGTATTCCACCTCGGCCAACGTCGCGCAGATCTCGGCGAGCTCGACCTCGCCCTCGCTCACGAAGGCGGGCGACAACTTCTTCCGCCTCGCGCCCGCGGACACGCTGCAGGCCAAGGTGCTGGCGAAGCAGGCCAAGGACGGGGGCCTGATGAAGGTCGCGGTCCTCTACGAGATGGACGACGTCTACGGCATGGGCCTGAACGACGCGTTCAAGACGTCCTTCGAGGCCGCGGGCGGCATGGTCAGCCTGTCGATGGCGTTCGACCCGTCGGCCGCTTCGTTCCGCATGCCGGTCCAGGCTCTCTTCACGGCGGCGCCGGACGGCATCCTGCTCGTGACCACCACCGAGACGGCGGCCAAGGTGCTGCAGGAGTTCAAGAGCCAGCTCGGGCCGCGTACGGCGCCGCGCTTCCTCCTGCCCGACGCGCTCAAGAGCCAGGACTTCGTGGCCAACCTCGCGGCGGCCAAGTCGCTCGTCGAGGGCTGCATCGGCACGGCGCCCACCACGCCGAGCGACGCGGAGGACGTGGCGCGCGGGGCGCTGTTCACGGCCGCCTACAAGGCCGCGTACGGCAAGGACCCGGTCATCTACAACGACGCGTCCTACGACTCGATCTACATCATCGCGGCGGCCATCGAGAAGGCGAAGTCGGACGCGCCCGCGGACGTGCTCGCGCAGATCGCGAACGTCGCGGGCAAGCAGCCCATGGCCACCGGGGCGACGTTTGGCCCCGGCCAGTGGGCGGCGATGCAGGCGGCCATCGTTGCGGGAATGGACGTCAACTACCAGGGCGCCTCGGGGACGTGCGACCTCGACGAGAACGGCGACCCGAGCGGCTTCTACAACGTGTGGACGGTGATGGGCGGCATGGTCAAGGACGGCATGACGGTCAAGCCGTAGCTGAAAAAGCGAGGGTCTCCGCCGCCGGCCGGGGGGGTCGGCGCGAAGATTCGGCCTCGGGGAACGCAAGGAGGGGAAGATGTCGAAGATTTCTGGGTGGATTGGCGGTGTGCTCGCCACGGCAGTGCTCGTGTCGGCGTGCGGGGACGACAAGAAGACCACTGGCGGCACCGGGGGAACGGGCGGTCCGTCGGGCGAGATCCCGATCGGCTCGGTCATCTCGATCACCGGCGCGCTCGCGGACTACGGCCCGCCGATCAACAACGCGATCACGCTCGCGGTCACGGAGATCAACGACGCGGGCGGCGTCCTCGGCAAGAAGCTCAAGCTCGTGCAGAAGGACGACAACACCGACGCCGACAAGGCGAAGGTCGCCGCGCAGTCCCTGGTCGACACCGACAAGGTGGTCGGCGTCATCGGCGGCCTGGCCAGCGGCGGCTCGATCAAGATCAAGGAAGTCACGATGACGGCCGGGATCCCTCAGATCTCGCCGGCCTCGACCTCGCCGGCGCTGACGGAGGCGGACAACTTCTTCCGCACCGTGCCGTCGGACGCGCTCCAGGCGAAGGTGCTGGTCAAGCGCGCGATGGCGGCGGGCCTGACGAAGGTCGCCATCATCTACGTCAACAACCCGTACGGAAAGGGCCTGAACGACGCCTTCACGACCGGGTTCATGGCGGGTGGCGGCATGGTCACGGCCAGCATCCCGTACGAGCCCATGCAGGCGTCTTACAGCATGCAGGCGCAGATGGCGCTCGCCGACGCCCCGAACGGCATCTTCCTCGCGGCCTACCCCGAGGAGGGCGCGAAGATCATGCAGGAGGCCAAGAACCGCGGCGCGTCGGCCGCGCAGAAGTGGCTCTTCCCGGACGGCCTCAAGGCGCAGTCGTTCATCGACAACCTCGCGGCCGCCAAGCCCCTCGCCGAGGGCTGCATCGGCACGGCGCCGGCCAACTCGCCCGCGGCGGACGACCAGGCCCGCACGACGAAGTTCAAGGCCGCGTTCAAGGCCAAGTTCGGCGCCGATCCGGGCACGTACTGCGACAGCGCGTACGACGCCGTGTACCTGCTCGCCGCGGCGATCCAGAAGGCGGGCGACCCGGCGACCGCGCTGGCGCAGGTCGTGGCCGTCTCCAAGGGCGAGGGCGGCAGCGCCACCGAGTTCGGCCCCGGCGACTGGGCGCTGGCCAAGGCCGCGACGGGCGCGCTCAACTACCAGGGCGCGGCGGGCAAGCTCGACCTCGACGCCAGCGGGGAGCCCTCGGGCTTCTACGGCATCTACACCGTGACGAACGGGCGCCTCGTCGAGGGCGAAGTCGTCGAGCCCTAGCAGCGCTCGCAGCACCTGACCGCAGACACCGGAGCGGACTCCGGGAGGGACGAATGAACCACAGGACCGGACGGCTCGACCTCGAGATCAACCAGGACCAGCAGCAAGGTGGCTTCCTGGCCGTGATGCGCGGTCAGATCGACGAGCGCGCGGATCTCGTGCGCGCAGTGGATGGTCTGTCGGGGCGGGTGATCATCGACCTCGCCGGAGTCACGTTCATCAACTCGATCGGCGTGCGCGAGTGGATCAAGATGCTGCGCGCGCTCGAGGCGAGGCGCGTGCCTGCGACGCTCAAGCGATGCTCGGAGACGATGGTCATGCAGATGAACATGATCATCGAGACCCAGACCAACGCCCAGGTCGAGTCGTTCTTCGCGCCCTATCTGTGCGACGCCTGCGGCTACGAGGGCTCCGTGTGCATCGAGGTCAAGGACCACGCACGGGCCCTCGCGGCCAAGGCACCGCCCAGCTTGCCGTGCCCGGAGTGCCGGGCACCCATGCAGTTCAACGAGATCCCGGGGCGCTATCTGCTGTTCCTCGAGCAGCCGGCGACGGGCGCACCGAAGACCGCGGGGGCCAAGTGATGCGATCGAAGAGCGCGCCTCTCGGACGTTCGAGGGGATGGCAGCGCGCCGGGGTGAGAGCAGGCGTCGTCGCCTGCGCGATGCTCGGCGGCGTCACGGCGCCGCGGCCGGTGATGGCTCAGCGCGGCGCGGGCAGCGAGCAGCGGGCGCTGCAGCAGGCCGAGTCCCTGTTCGCGGAGGCGGTGCAGGCGCGCGCGGCCGGCGATCGCGGGCAGGCCGAGCGCCTCTTCCGCGACGCGGGAAGCGAGTACCGCGCGGTGCTCCGCATCGTGCCGAACAACACACTGGCCCTCGGCCGCCTTGCGGCGGTGTCCTACCAGCTCGCCGAGTACAAGGAAGCCATCGACCTGCTCCGGCCGGTCGTGCAGGCGCAGGGCGAGGCGGCGGACGGCGAGCTCGTGTTCCAGCTCGCGCTCAACCTCGCGGGGGCCGGCGATCACAAGAGCGCCCTGCCCTACCTCGAGCGCGTGGCGAAGCAGCGGCCCGACAGCGCCGAGGTCCGCGCCGTGCTGGCCCGGAGCCACTCCGCGCTGGGTCAGCCGCGCCGTGCGCTCGAGCGCGCGGAGGAGTACCTGCGGGTGCGCCCCAAGGAGCTCGAGAGCCAGGACGCGCCGATCCTGCGCCTCGCGGCGCAGAGCGCGTTCCAGGCGGGCCAGCACGCGCGGGCGATCGAGCCGCTCGAGAAGCTGGCGGCGCAGGGCACCGGCGAGGACAAGACGCCGAACGCGCGCATGATGCGCAACCTCGCGGTCGCCTACGCGGCCGCGGGTCGCGGCAACGACGCGACGGCGGTCATGGCGCGGCTGCCCGCGAACGAGGCGGAGACGCCCGAGACGCTCGATGCACGGGCGTGGGTGGAGCTCAAGCAGGGCCACGCGCAGGCGGCCCTCGTGGCGGGTCGGCGGCTCGAGCAGCTCGCGCCCGCCGCGGACAGCAAGCGCAAGGGCACGCTCACCTATCGCGCCACGGTGCTGCAGGCCGCGGCCTACGCGATGCTCGGCAACCGCGAGCAGGCGCTGGCCCGGTACCGGCGGGCGCTCGAGCTCTCGCCGAACGACGCCGACGCCCACCACGAGCTCGGCCTGATCTACGGCTCCGGTGAGGTGCAGACCTCGCTCGAGCACTTCGAGGAGGCGGCGCGGCTCGCCGCCGACGTGGAGCGCTACTGCCTCGACGCGGGTGCCGCGGCGCGCAGGGCGCGCCAGATGCAGCGCGCGATCGCGCACCACAAGCGGTGTGTCGAGCTGGACCCGGGCAGCGTCCCGGCGCTCCTCGAGCTCGGCGCGACGCAGCTCGCGGCGGCGGCGACCGAGCCGGGCCAGCTCGACGCGGCGGTGGAGACCTACACGCGCGCCACGCAGGCTGAGGCGCCGGCGGCGCAGAAGCAGCTCGCCAGCCGCGGCCTCGTCCTCGCGCTCGAGATCCGGGCGTTCGACAAGCTCCGGCCCAAGACTGGCGAGCCGGACCTCGCGGCGGCCTCGCGGGACCTCGAGGCCGTGCTGGCGACCGATCGGACGCACGTCGTGGCGGCGCGTAACCTCGCCGTCGTGCGCCTCCTGCAGAAGCGCCCCGCCGATGCGGCGGCCCTGCTGCGTCCCATCGTGGCGCAGGGCGGCCAGGTCGGCCGCGAGCTGTCGGCCCTGGCGGCACGGGCGCTCGTCGAGAACAACGAGCTCGAGGAGGCGGCCCGGGTGCTCGAGCAGAACGCCTCGAACGACTCGGCGCACGCGCTCGAGGAGATCCACGTCGCGCTGCGCCTCGGCCGCACGGATCGCGCCGCGCGAGTGGCGGCGACCGTGTCGGCGGGCGCGTCGCACGACGCCGTGTCGGCGGCCCGCGCGGTCGGCCTCGCCCACCTCTACCACGCGGCCGCGCTGCTCGGGCAGGGCAAGGCCGAGTCCACGGCGGCGGCCGAAGGCGAGCTCCGGCAGATCCCGGAGCGCTCGCTCGAGAAGAACGAGCAGGCCTACTACGAGGGCGCGTCGCTGCTTACGGCGATTCGCCTCGGCCGTCGCGAGGGCCTGCAGGCGCGCGTGCAGTCGTTCCAGAAGCGCGTCTCTCCCGAGCTCGCGCAGGGAATGCTGGGACCCGGCGGCATGCAGGCGCTGGTCGCCGCCGGCCACTACCTGGCACGCAACTACGGCGACGCCGCGGATGCCGCGCAGAAGGCGCTCGCCGGTGCCAAGGGCGCCGGGGACGAGGCCGCGCGAGCGCTCAAGCAGCTCTACGGCTATGCGCTCCTCGCGCAGGCGTCGCGCGCCTACGGCCGCGGCGGCTCCAAGGCCGCGGAGAAGGACGTCAAGAAGGCGGGCCCGCTGCTCGAGGGCGCCGACGACCTCGCGTTCGCGCAGGCGGTGCTCGCGTACACGGCCGGCAAGCGTGACGCCGCGACGCGAGCCTGGAGACGCCTCGACGGCCGGCGCATCCCGGAGGTCTACGCGAACCTCGGCATCGCGGCCGACGACGCCGGCGATCGCAAGGCTGCGTACGACCTCTACAAGCGCTACGTGGCGGCCGGCGGGCGCGACTCCGAGCGCGTGCGGCGCTGGATCGACCTCAAGGAACGCTTCTTCAACTTCAAGGAGGGACCGTGATGCGCAGCGTGCGACGACTGCCGGCCGCTGCGATGGCGTGTGCGGCCGCCGTGGTGCTGGCAGGTGCCCCGGCCGAGGCGCAGGAGGGCAAGCAGCTCACGGTCGCGGTGTACCTGCCTGGCCTGCCGATCGGCTCGGCCGAGGCGCGTAACAGGTTCGCCAACGATATCGCCGCGGCGATGCAGCGCTCCATCGGCGGCAAGGTCGTGGGCCGCTCGTACGCCAACCTCGGCGACCTCGAGAAGGAGCTCGGCGAGACGGCGTTCGTGGTCACCGATGCCGCGGTCGCCGTGACGATGAAGGTCAGGCCGATCGCGATCGCGCAGTCTGGCGGCGGGAGCAGCACGCAGTTCGCGCTCTATGCGCTCAAGGACGCGAACGTCAACCAGCTCGACGGCAAGCGCCTGGCCCACCCGAAGTTCGGCCGCGCGGTCGGCGGAATCGTGGACTGGCTGCTGTTCGAGGGTGAGGTCGCGACGTCCCAGATCAAGAAGGTGCCGGTGCCGGACGTGCTCTCGGGCGTGCAGATGCTCAAGCTCGACAAGGCGGACTTCCTGCTCGGCTACTCGAGCTCGTACGACCAGCTCCGCGCGCAGGCCCCGGAGCTCAAGCTGATCTTCCGCTCGGGTCGCGTGCCGAACATGGTGCTCGCGGTCGGTGGCGCTCCCGGCGCCGCTGACCTCGCCGGGAAGGCACAGGCCGCGCTGGCGAGCTTCTCGGCCCCGCAAGCCGACGTGGCGGGCTTCCGCGGCGCGGCGGGCGGCGAGCTCGACAGCCTCCGCCGGGGCCTCGGCGCGCGCCCGAAGCGCACGCCGCTCTTCGCCGAGCCCGCCCTGCCCTGGCGCGGCGGCCGCGTGAACATCCCGCCCGTGCCGTCGCCCCAACCCCCCGTCGAGGGCTACGTCATCGCGCCGACCGGCCAGGCGCCTCTGATTCCTCGGTAACACCCGGACGAACTCAGTCTACGAGTGGCCGGCCGGAAGCCGGCCACCAGGAGGGGCGCGCCGCCCCTCCCCCAGTTGAGCAAAGCTCAACTGGGCCCCCCTCCCTGCGTCTTCGCTCGCTGCGCTCGCCACGCCCTTGCGGCTCGCTGCGCTCGCCTCGAAGACGGAGCGGACTTCAGGCACAGGCCCTCCAGGCTGGAACACGACCCGAGCGATCCGGGGCGTGTTTCGGCGCCGGCGTCCTGGCTCGGCACCCAAGCGAGCGAAGCGATGCTCCACCCCAAGCGAGCGAAGCGATGCTCGACCCAAAGCGAGCGAAGCGAGCGTGGTGTCGCCGCAGGCTTTGCCGCACGTTGGCGTTGCGCGCCTTCGGCGCGACCGACACGGGGCCCCACGAAGGCCGGAGGCCGGAGTGGGGAGAGACACAGCTCAGCCACGAGTCGCTCGAGGTGCCCACCGAAGCACCGGCGCTCCCGCCATTGATGTGGGATCGCACTGGTGCCGCTCGTCAAATGTTCGACCGGTTTTGCACCTGGAGGGCGACATGGGACCGTGGTGCAGGCGGCACTCGCGAGCGCGGAGCGCGAGCCAACGAGACACCTGGTGCTGCCCGTCCGGGATTCCCCAGGCTTCCAGCTGGTCCGACGAGCGGCCCTAGGTGCTGGTCTTGCGCACGCTCCGCGTGCGCG
>CAZQJC010000370.1:0-13105 GCA_964593795.1 uncultured Myxococcales bacterium
GGGCGAGCTCGCGGCGCTCGGCGCCACCGGGCCGCGCACGCGCACGATCCGCCTGCTCGTCGCGGCCGCTCGCCGCCTGACCGGCGCCCCGCGTGCGCCCTCGGACCCGTGGCTCCGCGCGCTGTGGCTCCTTGCGCCGCGGCGCCGCGCGACCCGCCCCCTGCTCGAGCGGGCGCTCGCGTGCCCCGTGGGCCTGCCGATCGAGCCGGCCCGGCCCATTCGCCTGTCCGAATGCGAGGGCGGGGCGCTCGGACGCGCGATGGCCCTCGAGGCGGCGCTCGTGCGGCGGCCGCCGCCGAAGGTGCTGGCCGAGGATCTCGTCCGGCTCGGCGCGGCCTGGGACGAGGCGCTCGCGGCGGCGCCGACGCAGGCGCTGCTCCGCGCTCGCTCGGCGGCGCTCGAGACGCCGCCGGAGGGCGTGGTCCCGGGGCTGCGCGCGGCCGCGGAGGACGTGCTCGTCGCGCTCGCCGAGCGGACCGGTCACGCCTTGCCGGTCGACGCCCAGGCGTGCACGGTGGCGGGCGGCGCGGTCCGGCGCCTGCGCGGGCGCGCGCTCGAGGCGTTCGAGGCCACGTGTGCGGCGCTGCGGCGGCGGGTGGAGGAGGCCCGCGAGCTCCCGACCGCCGACGAGTGGCGCGAGCACGTCGAGGTGCGCCGCCTGCACGCGCGCGTCGTCCACGCCGGCGGCGAGGAGGCGCGCCGTCTCGCGTTCCCCACGCTGCACCGCGACGTGTGCAAGCAGGCGGTGTGGCTCTACAACGTGCGCAAGGAGCGCCCGCTCGGCCACGCGATGTTCAAGTTCCTGCTCGCCGAGGCCGAGGCCGCCGGCGACGCGGAGGCCACCCTGCTGCAGCGCAAGAACGTGGCCTGCGGCAGCTGACTGGCGTGTGGCCGCCTCGGCAGGCGGCCACGAGGAAGGGCACGCTGCCCTTCCCCCGCCGCGGCAGAGCCGCGCCGGGCCCCCCAACCTGCGTCTTCGCTCGCCCTTGCTCGCTACGCCCTCGTGGCTCGTTCCCGCACCGGTTCGCGCAGTACGCTGATCGGGAGCCAGACCTCCGGACGCCTGGCGCACTACCCCCTACCAGCGGCCCTGGATGCGCGCGATGAAGTCGTACGGGTAGCCGAGGTCGAACGCGCTCGCGACGTCGAGGGCCTTGACCTCGTCCGCCGACAGGGCGAGCTCGGCGGCGGCGAGGTTGTCGTCGAGCTGCGCGACCGAGCGCGCGCCGAAGATCACGGACGTGACGCCGGGCCTGGCCAGGAGCCAGGCGAGCGCGACCTGCGACGACGTCGCGCCGTGCGCGCTGCCGACGCGCTCCACGGCCTCGAGGATGCCCCAGTTGCGCTCCTTGTCGAAGGACGCGTAGCGCTCGGTCCAGCGCTCGAGGCGCGCGCCCGCGGGGGGCGCCTCGCCGCGGCGGTACTTGCCCGACAGGAACCCGCCTGCGAGCGGCGCCCAGGGCAGGATCCCGACGTCGTGCCCGAGCGCGACCGGGACGTGCTCGCGCTCGAGGTCGCGCACGACGAGGCTGTACTGCATCTGCATGCTGACGAAGCGCTCGAGGCCGAGCGTGCGCGAGGTCCACAGGCTGTCGACGAGGCGATGCGCCGTGTAGTTCGAGCAGCCGAGGTAGAGCACCTTCCCCGCGCGCACGAGGTCGTCGAGCGCGCGCAGCGTCTCCTCCTCCGGCGTGTCCACGTCCTGCATGTGGATCTGGTAGAGGTCGATGCGATCGGTGCCCAGGCGGCGCAGGCTGTCCTCGACCGTCTTCCTGATGCGCAGCCGCGTCGCGCCCGTGCCGTTCGGCCCCGGGCCCATGCGGAAGCGGAACTTCGTCGCGAGGAAGACCTCGTCGCGGCGGCGGTCCTTGTCGAGCCACCGTCCGATCACGCGCTCCGTGAGGCCGTCCTGGCCGTAGACGTCCGCGGTGTCGAAGAAGTTGATGCCGCGGTCGAGCGCGCGGTTCATGATCGCCGCCGCCGTGTCGGCGTCGCAGCCGACCTTGTGCATGAAGCTCTGCTCGTCCGCCTCGCCGAAGGTCATCGTGCCGAGGCACAGCGGCGAGACCTTCACCCCGCTCGATCCGAGCTGCCGGTAGTTCATGCGCGCATTCTACTGCGCGCCCTCACCTGCAGCAGCGGAAGCCGATCTCGTAGAAGCGGAACGCGTCGCCGTGGGTGGTGACGCCGCTCTGGCAGGTGCGCGCCTCGGCCCAGTAGCGGCCCTTGAGGCTGCCGTGGAACTGCGCCATGCCGCCGTCGCGGCGTCGCGTCCACTCCTCGACGTTGCCGACCGTGTCGAAGCCGCCGAGGGGGCCCGTGCACTCGGGGCGCTCGCCGGCGCGCGTGCCCTGGTAGAGCGAGGCCACGTGATCGACGGCCGCCGAGGCGGTGGCGGAGACCGCGCGGGCGCGCGCGTAGAGCGCGTCGAGCGTGGCCACGTCGGGGGCGGAGGCGCCCGGGGGCCAGCCGCTCAGCAGGGTCTGGTTGTAGACGCGCCAGACCTTGTCGTCGTTGCAGCGGCCGGCGGTGCGCGTGGGGCCGTACGGATACGGCCAGCCCATCGGGCCCGCGCACGCCTTGGTCCACTCGTCGTCGAAGCAGAGGCGCTTGCCGCGCGCGCCGCACCAGGCCTCGGCCTCGGTGAACGTGTACATGACGAGGGGCAGCTCGCCGGGCGTGTTCGGCGCCTCGTAGAGGTCCATGCAGAACGCCGCGGCCGGGCGGCCACCGGCCGACGCCGCGATCGCGACCATGTCCGCCGGACACGCGCCGCTCGCGCCTCCCATCCCCGCACCGCCACTGCCGGCACCGCCGCGTCCGCCGGAACCAGCACCACCCGCGCCAGCACCTCCCGCGCCAGCACCTCCCGCGCCAGCACCTCCCGCGCCGGCACCTCCCGCGCCAGCACCACCCGCGCCAGCACCTCCCGCGCCAGCACCACCCGCGCCAGCACCACCCGCGCCAGCACCACCCGCGCCAGCACCTCCGTTCGCTCCACCCGCACCCGCTGCGCCCGGCGGATCCGAGCCGCACGCCAGCAGCAGCGCACAGATCGCCAGGAGCCTGCGCATCTCACGATTGTACGACCGCCGGGCGACCCGCCGGACAACAAGGAACAGAGCAATAGAACGACAGGCAACACGGACCTCGGAATGCCAGAGAGCACCACGCTGCGCCTCCGGCGTTCCCGGCTCCCTGTTGCCTGTTGCCCTGTTGTTCTATTCCTTGTTCTCCCTTCTTCCTTCTTCTCCCTCCGGCCTACAATCGCCCCACCGTGCTAGGCACCCCGACCCAGATCCTGTCCACCAGCCTCTCCGACGTCATGCGCGCGTGGGGGCAGCACATGAACGGCGACCGTGATCCACTCTACTGGGCCGTGCAGCTCCAGCTCGCGCGATCGTTCGGTCAGGACGAGCGCGCGCTCGCCGAGGTCCCCGGCCCGCTGCGCGACGAGGTCCGCCGCCGCCACGCCGAGGTCAACGCCTACTGGGACAACGTGCGCTATTCGCTCCTCGATCCGCTCACGCAGGTCTGGGGCACGATCGTCAACGCGCTGCGCGTCGTGGCCGACACGTCCTCGGTGACGCCCGGTCAGAAGAAGGTGTTCACCTTCCCGCTCGACTCGGTGGTCGCGTTCTTCCGCGCGGCGCACGCCAGGCCCGAGGCCTGCGAGGCGCTGTGGGAGGCCTTCCGCCCCATGCCCGCGCCCGATTGCCAGGCGCTCGCCGCGGTCCTGCACCCGAACGCGCGCATCGACGCGAGCTCGCTCGTGGGCCTCGTGCGCCTCCTGTCCGGTGAGGGCCCGCTGTCGACCACGGAGACCGAGCTCCTGGCGCTCCTGTCGTCGACGGGCCTGCAGCAATACGCGTTCCGCGGCGCCCGCGGCGGCTGACGACGCCCGCGGTCGTCGCGCTATGCCTTCGAGCGCGCCGCCGGCACCAGGCGGTGCAGGTACATGCCGGTGAGCATCGCGCCCACGAACACGAGCACCTTCGGCGCGCCGGTCACGAGCGACGTCAGCGCCGGGCCGGGGCAGAAGCCGCCGAGGCCCCAGCCGACGCCGAAGAGGGCCGCGCCGAGGAGCAGGGGCGCGTCGACGCGCTGGCTCGTCGGCAGCGCGAACTCGGGCGCGAAGATCGGCGCCGGCCGCCGCCGGATGAAGCGGTAGCAGAGCGCGTGCACGCCGATCGCGCCCATCATCACGAACGCGAGGCTCGGATCCCACGTTCCCGAGACGTCGAGGAACCCGAGCACCTTGGCCGGCTGCGTCATGCCCGAGAGCGCGAGCCCGACCGCGAACACCAGGCCGGAGACGAAGGAGACCGCCTCGAGCCTCACAGCCCGCCTCGCAGCACGTGCCCCGCGAGGTAGGTGGTGGCCGCGCCGGTGACCATGAACGTGAGCGTCGCGGCGAGCGAGCGCAGCGAGAGGCGAGACAGGCCGCACACCCCGTGCCCGCTCGTGCAGCCGTTGCCGAGGCGCGTGCCGAAGCCCACGAGCAGGCCGGCCGCCGCGATCGCCACGAACGAGCGATCGGTCTCGATGCGGAACGCGGCCGGGTGCAGGAGCCAGGCGCCGAGCCCGCCGGCGAGCATCCCTGCGAGGAACGCGAGGCGCCACCGCGGCTCCCTGTACGGAGGCGTCACGAGCTGACCGACGATGCCCGCGATGCCGCACACGCGGCCCGCCCCGAGCAGGAGGATCGACGCGGAGAGGCCGATCAGGATGCCGCCGATCAGCGACGAGATCGGGGTGAAGTGTTCCATGGGGGGATTTTAGTCAGCCCTTGACGCCGCCGGCGAGCATGCCGCGCACGAGCTGCCGCTGGAACGCCACGTAGAGCACCAGCACGGGCACCACGAGCAGGACGAGGCCCGCCATCGCGACGCCGAAGTCGCTGCGGTACTGGCTCGCCATCGTGGCGTCCGCGAGGCCGCGCGGCAGCGTGCGCACGCCTCTGGCGTCCTGCCCCGACAGCAGCACGAAGGCCAGGAGGTACTCGTTCCAGCAGTCGAGGAGCGTCAGCACCGCCACCGCCACCACGCTCGGGCGCGCGCACGGGAGCATGACGCGGAAGAACACGCCCCACTCGCTCGCGCCGTCGAGGCGGGCCGCCTCGCCGAGGCTGCGCGGCAGCGCGCGGAACGCGCCCATCAGCACGAGCACCGCGAACGGCAGCGACCAGGCGGCGTAGGCCAGCACGAGCCCCGCGCGCGTGCCGAGGAGCGAGAGATCGCGGAGCTGGAAGAAGAGCGGCACCACCGCGAGCTGCACCGGGACCACGAGGCCGGCGAGGAGGAAGATGCGCGCGGCACGCACGCCGGGGAACACCGTGCGCGCGAGCGCATAGGCCGCCGGGGCCGCGAGCGTGAGCGTGAGCGCGACCGCGCCGAGCGAGACCACCGTGCTCGACGCGAGCTGCGCGCCGAAGCCCTGCGCGAAGGCGCCGGAGAAGTTGTCGAACGCGAGCGCGCCGAGCCGCGGCCAGCCCAGCGGATCGCGCGCGAGGTCCGCGTCGGACCGGAGCGACGCCGCAAGCAGCCACACGAGCGGGTACAGCGTGAGCGGCAGCGCGAGCGCGAGCGCCGCGGTCGCGAGGGCACGCCTCACGCGCGCTCCTCGGTGGGGCGCAAGAGCGCCCGCGCGCCGAGCGTGGCGACCGCGAACAGGACGACCGCCATCGCGGCGGCCTCGCCGACGCGGAGCTCGTTGAACATCGCCTGCACCATGCGCGTCGCCAGCGTGTGGACGCCGGTCGCCGGCTGCTGGTTCGCCAGCAGCCACACGACCTCGAACGCCTTCCAGCCGGAGAGCGCGAGGAGCGCGGCCGACAGGCCCGCCGGCCCGGCGATGCCCGGCAGCGTGATCGAGAAGAACTGCCGCAGGGGCGAGGCGCCGTCGAGGGACGCGGCCTCGTAGAGCGAGCGCGGCACCGCCTGCATCGCGGCGAGCAGGAGCACCATGTGCAGCCCCACCTGCGACCAGACGAAGAGCGGCACGAGCGCGGCGTAGAGGTGGTCGGGCGCGAGCCACGCGAAGTCGCGGAAACCGGCGCCGCCGAGCGCCACGAGGAGCTGGTTCACCGGCCCGCGCTGCGGGTGCAGGAGGTGCACGAAGAGCAGGGACGCCGCGACCATGCCGAGCAGGTTCGGGAAGAAGAGCACGACCCGGAAGAAGCCTGCGCCGGGCACGCCGCGGTCGAGGCACACGGCCAGGAAGAGCGCGATCGGCAGCACCACCGCGGGCACCACCGCGAGGAGCAGGAGCGAGTTGCCGGCGGCCGCCCAGAACGCGTCGCTCTCGAAGAGGAGGCGCAGCAGGTTCGTCGCGCCGGTCGGGCGCGGAGGGCCGAGGCCGTCCCAGTCGCGCGTCGCGAGCGCGAACGTGCGGGCCGAGGGCAGGACGACGAGCGCCACGTAGAGCACGCCCGCGGGCAGCACGAAGCGCACGACGTCCCATGCGCCCAGGCGGATGGATTGCGCCGGTCCTCGCTCCGAGGGGGCGCGCCGCGTGCGCCTCCGCCGCACGGCCCCGCGCACGCCGAGGCCTCCGAGGATCAGCACGAGGCCGAGCAGCGCGGCGGGCTTGCCGACGTGGCGCACGGTGAGCTCGTCGGGGCGCTCGTGCCGGGCGCGCACCGCGCCTGCGGTGGCCTCGAGCCTGCGCGCCGACTCCTCGGGCGTGGCCCGCCCCGCGAGGAGCGCGTAGCGTACGTCGGCGCGGTGCTGCTCGAAGTCCGGGAAGCCCTCTCGCGCGGCCTCGCCGTAGGTGCTGGTCGCGCCCGCGATGAGCCGCGCCACGTCGCCGAGGTCCGCCGACAGGCCCCCGTTGGCGCCGCGGATGGCGACGGGGAAGTCCTGCCGCGCCGCGAAGCGCGCCGCGCGCTCGCGCGAGGTCAGGTAGCGCAGGAAGTCGAGGGCCTCGGCGGGCGCGCCCGCGAACACGAAGTAGTAGTTCGCCCAGAGCTGCACCGCCGTCGGGTCGGCGCGCGAGCCGCCCGCTGGCAGGGGCAGGTTGAACGCGCCGAGCCGGAAGCCGGCCGGGATCTTGCCGAGCATCTCGCTCTTGAGCCACGAGCCGCACACCACCATCGCCGCGCGGCCCTCGAAGAGCTCGAGCTGCGCGTCGGTGTGGCTCATCCCCATCGCGCCAGCCTGGAACGCCTCCCTCGCGAGCCGCTGCACGAGCCCGAGCGCCTGCCGGTATTCGGGGTTGTCGAAGCTCCCCGGGGCGAGGGCCTTCTGCGCGTAGTAGCGCTCGCGCCCCGCGAGGTGGAAGTACGCCGCATCGACGAGGCCGTCGGCGTACTCGTGGTAGCGCCCCTGGAACGCCATCGGCGCGCGGCCGAGCGCGCGGATGCGCGCGGCGAGCGCGTAGAGCTCGTCCCACGTCGCGGGTGGTGCGAGCGAATGCGCCTCGAAGAACGCCTTGTCGTAGTGGAACGTGTAGAGGCTGTAGAAGAGCGGCACGCCGTAGACGTGCTCGCCGACGCGGTAGCGATCGAGCGCGCCGGGGAGGAACGTGTCGCGCCAGCGCGTGCCCGGCTCGCCCCACGCCGGGCCGTCGAGCGCGTCGTCGAGGGGCCGCAGCTTGCCCGCCCGCGCGAGCGCGTACCAGGGCAGCTCGGCGTTCGTCAGCGAGGGCGCGTCGCCGCCGAGCAGGCGCACGCGCAGCTTGTCCTGCGCCCGCGGGTCGCCGTCGGCGTCCACGCGCACGCCGGGGCGCATCGCCTCGAACGCGCGCGCGGTCTCCTCGAAGAACGCGATGCCCTCGCCACCCGCGAAGAAGGGGAAGTCGATGCGCGCGGGCGCCGCGCGGGCCAGCCCCGTACAGCAGAGCAAAAGGCCGATCGCGGCAACGATCCGTTGCACCGGATGCGACTGTAACAGCGCGCTCGCTCGTGCGTAGAATCCTCGACATCAAAGGAGACCCCATGCGCATCCGCTCGATCCTGCTGTCCGCAGCCTTCGTCCTCCTCGCCGCCACGCCGGCGCTGGCCCAGAAGAAGTTCGAGAACGACGGCAATCACACGTTCTTCCGCTTCAAGGCCTCGACGACGCTGTTCGACGTCGAGGGCTGGTTCGACAAGTACAACCTCGACATCAAGGGCGACCCGGCCGACCCCAAGGACGCCTCGATCAAGATCGAGCTCGACACCGCGAGCATCAACACGCGCAACAAGACGCGCGACAAGCACCTGCAGTCGCCGGATTTTTTCGACGCAAAGAAGAACAAGAAGATCACCTTCACCTCGAGCAAGGTGACCAAGGACGGCGAGAAGTACGTGGTCACCGGCACGCTCGACATGCACGGCGTGAAGAAGGAGATCTCCATCCCCTTTTCCCACACGCGCGCGAAGAACGGCGCTGGCTACGAGGAGGACGTGTTCAAGGGCTCGCTGACGATCAACCGCAAGGACTACGGGATCGGCGTGGAGTCGGTGGCCGCCAAGCTCAGCCTCGCCGACGAGGTGGAGCTCAGGATCCTCATCGCCGGCTTCGTCGCCAAGTAGCTCGAACGCACATCGATACGAGCGAGCTCCGGTGCTTCGATGCGCCCCAGCCCCTGCGCCCGCCGCACCGCTCCCGCCGATCCCGTCCGGGATCAGCCCCGCAGCGTCACGTTGTGGTTGCCCCACTGCTTCATCCCCGCCTTGAGGGACGTGCGGACACGGAGCGCCTTCGCGGGGCGGGTGGTCTGGTTGTGATTGCCCCACTGCTTGCCCCCCGCCTTGAGGGACGTGCGGACGCGCAGGGTGGTGGTCTTCGTGGTCTTCGACATGGTGGTCTCCTTTTCTCGTGGGCCGCAACACGCGGTCACAGGAGGCCTACGCAGGACGCGCGAGGAACCCACAACACCGGCGGTCGATTTCTCTCGGACCAATAGATTTCCTGGGGTTACGGGCAGCTCTGGACGGCCGCCGTCGCCTCGGCGAGCCGCGCCTCGTCGATGGGCCCAGGGCCCATCCCCTTCTGCCAGGCCTGCCAGACCTGCACCTCGTGACGGCCTGCGGCGCACGCCTTCGCCGCGTTCCCGCGCCGGGTCCAGAAGGCCGCGAGGGCGCGGTGGACGTCGGCGCGGAGCTGCTGGGCGGGCAGGTCCTCGGCCTTCGGGCCTGCGAGCCGCTCCGCGAGGTCCCGGGCGCGGACGAGGTCCGCCTCCGCGGCCGCGAGGTCGCCGGCCTCCTCGTGCAGCGCCGCGCCGACCCTGAGGAGCGCCACCAGCTCGGAGATCTCGCCGTCGAGCTCGGTCTCGGGCAGCTTCGCCGCGAGCTCGCGACCGCGCTCGACGGCCTTGCGAGCCGCCGCGCTCCGGTGCAGCGCGTGGAGGATCTCGGCGTGGAGCGTCGTCACGCGGCGGTCGCGCGAGGCCTCGGCCTCGAGCACCTCGGGCGTCGCGAGCAACGCCTCGAGGATCGCCAGGGCCTCCGCGGGCGAGCGCTGCAGGACGATGCGCGCGAGCACCTCGCGGGCGTCCACCCAGTCGAGGGTCCCGCGCGCGTCCCTGGGGTCGCGGCGGTGGATCTCCTCCGCCAGCGCGACCGCGGCGCGCATCCACGCCTCCGCGTCCTTGGCCGGGACGATGCGCTCGATGGGCCAGTGGACCCGCAGGTAGCCCAGGCGGAACAGGCAATAGTAGATCTCGCGCGGGTAGCGCGCCTGCGTCGGATCCTCGGCCCGCAGCGCCTCGTACGACGCCTTGGCCTCGAGGAGCGGGGCGACGGCCTCGCGCGCGCGGCCGCCGTCCGCCAGGGCGCTGGCGAGGATCGTGAGCGAGACGCCGAGCTGGTAACGCGCCTCGGCGCTGCGGCCGAGGGCCACCCACGCCCGTGCGTGCGCGATCGCCTGCTCGGCGAGGCGCTGGGCCGCTCGCGTGTGCCCGACCCCGTGGTGCGAGAAGGCGAGTCTCCAGGCCGAGACGGTCTGCAGGCGCGCGCGGGCGGCGGGCGCGGCGCCGTGCATCCGCTCCACGACGGCTCGCATCCGCTCGAGCGTGGCGAGCCCCTCCTCGGCCGGGCCCGTGAGCTGGAGCAGCGTGGCCTTCCGGAGGTACGCCTCGGCCAGGGCCTCGAGGGTGGCCAGCGCCGTCGAGGTGTCGGCGGCCGGCGCACCGAGGAGCGCCAGGGCCTTGTCGTAGCTCCTCGCCGCGTCCTCGCGGCGGCCGAGGTTCGGCCCGGCCGGACCGCCCTGCACGTCCCCGACCTTGAGGTACGCCCAGGCGAGCTCGCGGCGCAGCTCGGGGTCCGTGCCGGACTCCTTGCTCATGGCCTCGAGGTACTCGAGGGCCTTGCGGACCACGAGCTCGCGCGCGGTCGTCGAGCCGGGGAGGTGCTGGATCGCGTCGTGGAACTCGAACAGGAAGGAGCCGGCGAGGTGGCGCACCTCGGCGAAGCGGCGCGCGGCCAGGGCGGCCGAGCGCGTGGACGAGACGATGCCCGCCGTCAGGCTCGCGAGGACGAGCAGCCCCGCGGCCACGGGCAGCCGGTTCCGGCGCAGGAACTTCCCGAGGCGGTACGCGACCGTGTCCTTCCGCGCGCGGACGGGGAGGCCTTCGAGGTGCCGACGCACGTCCTCGGAGAGCTGCGCCACCGAGCGATAGCGGCGCTGGGGCTCCTTCTGCAGCGCCGTGAGCACGATCGTGTCGAGGTCGCCACGCAGCCGCCGGGCGAGCGCGGGCGCGACCACGCTCGGCCGGGCGGGTGTCTCCTCGCAGATCACGCGGTGGAGCTCGAGCGGATCCTCGGTCGCCAGGCGCTGGGCGCGCACGCCGCAGAGCAGCTCGTGAAGGACGAGGCCGAGCCCGTAGACGTCGGTCGCGGTGGACACGGCCTGGCCTCGCACCTGCTCGGGGCTCGCGTACTCCGGCGTCATCAGGCGCAGGCCGGTCCTCGTCACGAGCGCCTCGCCCTGGTCCTGCTCCAGGAGCTTGGCGATGCCGAAGTCGAGGAGCTTGAGCTGCCCCTCGGCGGTGACGAGGATGTTGCCCGGCTTGAGATCGCGGTGGACGACGAGCTGCTGGTGCGCGTGCTCGACCGCCGAGCAGAGGTGGCCGAAGAGGCGCAGTCGCGCGTCGATCGAGAGCCGGTGCGCCTCGCAGTGCTCGAGGAGCGGCCGCCCCTCGACGTACTCCATCGCGATGTAGGGGATCCCGTCGGGCGTGCTGCCGCCGTCGAGCAGGCGCGCGATGTTGGGATGCTCGAGGGCCGCGAGGATCTGGCGCTCGTGCGCGAAGCGCGCGACGGCGTGGTCGGTCTCGAGCCCGTGCGGCAGCATCTTGAGCGCGACCTGACGCGTGTACGCGCCCTCGTGCACCGCGAGGTAGACGGCGCCCATGCCACCGCGCCCGAGCAGCCGCTCCAGCCGGTACGCGCCCACGCGGCGGCCGGCCACCGCCGACGAGCCCGCCGACAGCGCCTCGTCGGCTGCCGCGCCGATGGCGTGCTCGAGCGGCTGCAGCGTGCGGCTCGACGCCCCGAGGAGGGCGTCGACCTCGGCGCGCAGCTCGCGGTCGGAGGCGCACTCGCGGTCGAGGAAGCTCGCTCGCGCCTCCGGGGGCAGCGCGTCGGCCGCGTGGAACAGCTCCTCGATGCGGCGCCAGCGCTCCGGAGTCACCGGGGCTCGGGGGGTGGCGCGAAGCGCGCCGACAGCCACGCCTGCGCGAGCTTGAGGTCGCGCGCCACCGTGTTGACGTGCACGCCCAGCGCCGCGGCGATCTCCTCCTGGCTCATGCCGCCGAAGTAGCGCATCTCGACGATGCGCGCCTTGCGCTCGTCGAAGGCGGCCAGCTCGCCGAGCGCGCGGTCGGCCGCCAGCAGGTCGGTCGGATCGCTGGGGGGCGCGGGCACGGCGTCGTCCCAGGTGACCCGGACGTCCTTGCCGCCGCGCTTGTCGGCGTGCTTGCGCCGCGCGTGATCGACCAGGATCTGTCGCATGCAGGACGCGGCGACGCCGAGGAAGTGCGCGCGCGAGGCGCAGCGGGGCGCGTCGTCCTGCAGCAGCCGGAGGTAGACCTCGCCGATCAGCGCGGTCGCCTGCAGCGTGTGCCCGGGGCGCTGCCGCCGGAGGTACGCGGCGGCGACGCGATGGAGCTCCTCGTACAGGATGGGCGTGAGCTCGGCGAGCGCCTGCTCCTCGCCTCCTTGCCAGCGCTCGAGGAGCTGCGTGACCGCGGGTCTCGACGGCGGCGGCACCGTTTCAGGATGCACGCGCCCTCGGCGATCGGTCAATTCGCCCCGCGCCGGCTACGGAAGCGTCAGGATCATCGCCCAGCCGAGCGTCGCGGTGCCCGTGTAGGTCGAGTCGACGACGATCGAGTACGTGCGACCCGCCATGACGGCCACGTCGACGGAGAGCATGGGCGTCGTCGCGTTGCTCGAGCGGCAGGTGGTCTCGGTGCCGCCGCCGCATGCCATCCCGTCGACGACGTACAGGAAGACCGGGTGGAACGAGACGAAGCTGAGGTCGACCCGGAGCGTGCCGGTGCGGGGCGCCGTGTAGGCGTAGACGAGATCGATGCCGCTGCCCCCGCAGGTGCCCTGCGTGGCGCTGACGTTCCCCGTCATCTGGCCGGTCAGCGCCCCCGTGTACGCGCCGAGCTGGATCGGGCTGGCGCAGTTGCCGGCGCCGCGCACGAAGGCGACCTCGACCACGTAGTCCATCTGCGCGTTGACGATCCGGCAGCCCCGGCCGCGGCAAGCGCCCCAGAACGAGAGGAGCTCCGAGCCGCCGTCCGCGGTGGCCTCGATGTTGATCTCGTCCCCGCGCGAGATCTGCACGACGCACGGCTCGGCCGAGCAGACGTGCGCCCCTGGGCTGATGAGCACGCTGCCCGTCCCCGCGCCCGGGAAGCGAACGGTGAGCGAGATGGTGCTGCCGCCCGCGCCGCCCATGCCCGCGCCGCCCATGCCCGCGCCGCCCATGCCCGCACCGCCCATGCCCGCGCCGCCCGAGCCCGCGCCGCCCGAGCCCGCGCCGCCCATGCCCGCGCCGCCCAGGCCCGCGCCGCCCGAGCCTGCGCCGCCCGATCCCGCGCCGCCTGAGCCCGCGCCGCCCATGCCCGCGCCGCCCGAGCCCGCACCGCCCATGCCCGCGCCGCCCGAGCC
>CAZQJC010000371.1:0-119768 GCA_964593795.1 uncultured Myxococcales bacterium
TAGCGCTGCGCTCTACGCGGTCTCCGTCAATCTAACCTCGGCCTGGCGGCTCATGCAGCTGCCAGGCCGAGCCTCGTCCAGAGGCTCACGCGATCGCGGCCGCCGCGATCGAAACGCCGCGCTTCCTGACGATCGTCTCCACCCCTCGAGGGTCGTCGACTGCACGCCCACGGTCCGCGCGCGTGCGAGGCGCTCATCGAGGGCGCAGGGGGCAAACCAGACATATCCGGGTACGTCTTTCGTTCCTGGGGCATTACCGTCCGCCGACACGGCGCGTTGCCACAGGTCGGGGCTGGTCCGAGGTCGGGTCGTGGAACAGCCAGATGTTGAACTTCTTCTCGCCAGGCAGGGTGTCGGCTGCGAGATCAACCCAGCGAAGATGGGTGGCGATGCGGGCAGCGATCTCGGCCTTCTCCGTGCGCGTCGCTTTCTTGTTCCACGCGTCCATGACCGCGCCGAGCAGGAGGTCGCAGAGCTGGATCGCGGGCGTCTCCTTCGAGTCGTGGGTCCTGACCTTGATCTCCGGCTTCCGGGTCCCCATCTCGGCGACGATGTTCCCGGCGACGACCTCCACCGCTTCGTCGGCCTTCTTGTACCGCGACGCGATCGGGTCAACCCATACGTTGAAGATCTGATCTTGGCCGCCGTGTCGGAGCGCCCGCTTGATCTTGTTGGCTACGAGCATCGTGAAGTGCTTCCGTCGAGCAAGGTCCCAGTCCCGGTCGTGCTGGCGCAGGTCCACACGAGCCTTCTCGACGACGAGGCAGTGGAACCACAGCCATCCAGTCTTGAAGAAGTGGTCCACCGAGCGCGCGCAGAACTCTCGGGAGTCGCGGTTGACCTTCTGCCACTTGACCTCGTGCTCGTGGCCCGTCTCGTCGCGGCGCTCCCTCCAGATCCTCGCGAAGTCACCCCGGCGGTCCCAGGGCATCCACAGCGTGCCGAAGCCGTAGTACGGGTTCTTCCGTCGATTCCGGACTCGTCGCAGGCGACCAGCCAGGGGCGCGTCATCTCACCCATTTTGCGACCGAGGCAGGTTCTCGATGCAAGTGCTTGCGGCCCCTGCGGCCACGAGGTGAGTGCGCCAATTAGCAAGCCAGGGAGCCGGATTCTTCTTCTTCTTCTTGGCCGGCGTCTTGTGGGCCGCCGCCTTCTTGGCTGCTGTTTGCTGGAGCCCGTCCTGTGCGAGCCGGAGAAAGGATGCCTGTTCTCATCGTCGATCGACTGCGGACAGATTGAGTCATGAGGCCAACTCGCGACCTTGCCACCGATGGGTTGGTTTCGTGGCACAGCGCCCCGCGCCCCCGCCGTCCGCGACCTCGCCCCACCTTGCCGCGACCGTACCCGGCAAGGTCATGATCATGCCGCTCCACCTTGCCGGACGCCCCCCTCTTTAGAGGGGGCGGCAAGGTCGGGCAGGTGGGCCGCCGACGGCCGCGGGGGGCGGGGGCGGCTGTGCTTCAAAAAGATCCCTCAGCGCGGCGAAGTGCCTCGGGACTCAATCTTGTGATCTTCGCCCCGCGCGGGCCTGCGACGACCTCCACGAGGCCGACCTCCTCCGCCTCCCGCACCAGCGCGTCGATCGCGTCGTTGCTTGCGCCGGCGCCGCGATCGCGCCGGAGGTGGGTACGGAGCTGGACGCGGAGCTGGTGCTGCGACAGCCCGGTCCGCGCGCCGCGGAGAACGTCCGTGACGGCGCCCAGCGGGAGGTCCCCGGCGCCGGAGTCGCTCTCGTCCCCCACGGCCGCGAAGCGGAGGCCGCTGTCGTCATCCGACCACCTGAGTGCGCACCTGCTCTCCGGGGCACCGTGATGGTTGAGCGTCAGGGCCAGCAGGTCCGAACCCCGGGCGCGCTTCACCTCGATGACGGACCCGGAGGCGGCCTCCACGTCCGTGCTTCCGCGGGGCCGCCCATCCTTTCCGGTGTGATGGAGCAGGACAACGGCCCGCCTGCCGCCGGCCAGCGCGTCACACGCTCTGAACACGTCGCGGGTTTCGTTCGACCTAGACTCATCGATCGTCGTCGCTGGGCGGAGGGAGTCGATCACGACGAGCACGGCGCCGAGCCGGTCCAGTTCCTCCCGGAGCCAGTCGACGTGCTCCGAGATGTCGAGCAACCACCTCTGCCTCGCCAGAAGATGAACGGGAAGCGCGTCGCGCACGTCCACCCCGATCGCGCGGGCTGCCTTGGTGAAGTTGTCGCGCGTGATGGACATCGCGTGTTCCAGAATCAGGTACACGACGGGCCCCCGATCGACGCTCCGGCCCGCGAACGGCGCGCCCCCCCCGACGTGAACGGCGAGGCTCGTGGCGAGGCGACTCTTGCCGGACCGGGGCGCGCCCACGAGAAGTGTCGTGCCGACGCGCGGAATCAGGCGGTCGACGAGCCAGCCCGGAGGCTCCAAGTCCGCGAACGCGTCGAACTCGGCCAGCGTCACCAACTTGAAGGTTGCCTCGTCGGCCTGAGCGGGGGCCGCCCCGTCGGCGTTCGTCCGTCGGGCAGACACGCTCGGTGGAGAATCGGGGCCAGGCATGCCGGAATCGGCGCGGGGTGCGATCATGACCGCCTCTCCTCCAGTGTGGCGGCGGCGCGGGCGACGGTCTCGCTTGCCTGATCGGCATGGCGACTGTGCGCGCCCGGCCTCGCGAGTAGAGCGGCGACGACCTCACGGCCCGGGACCCGGCGAGCGAGCAGGGCCCGCGCGAGGCTGAAGTCGTAACCTGAGCGGGTGAGGTCGCCGGCCGTCTTGCCCGTCCCGTTCCACAGCCGCGCGATCGTGCTCTCGGACCGGATCAACAGGGCGACCCGGGGCGAGACCTCGGCGCGGACGTCCACGGGCGCGGAGAAGGTCCGGGCGCGGGGCGGTCTCGGCGCGGGCCGGGCGAGGAGGGCGAGCAAGCCGGCCGGCAGCCGCGGCGGCGCGACCTGCCACGGCGCCAGGCCGGCGACCCACTCGAAGGCGTGGCCAGTGACGTGGACCGAGGGCGGCACGACGACGAGCCCGGCGAGCCCGCGGACGTCAATCTTCCCCGCCGCGCCCAGGCCGGCGCGGTTCTTGTTCTCCGCGTCGCCCGGCGCGGAGAACAGCCACACCCGGCCCCGGCCGGGCCGCCGCTCGCGCGTGGGGGTCACGAGGAGAACGTCCCCCGCAAGGCGAACCACCTCCGCCTCCGCCTCGGCGGAGTCGGTGTCGAGCGCAAGCAGGGTGCCGCCACCTGCTACCGACCCGCCAGTGACGATGCCCACGTTGCACGGGAAGCACTGCGCGAACATCCGCTGGACCTCGGCGCGCTCAGGGCGACGGAGGGCGAAGTCGGGATATCCGCGAATCAGGGGGCGCTTCCCAGCGCGATCACAGGCCCCGTGCCATCGGGCGGAGCAGTGTCCGTTGCCGGTCGGGCGGCAGAGCGGCACGAGTGCGAAGCCGGCAGCGTGGAGCAGCTCGATGTGCTCTCGCATCTCAATGCGAAGGTCGGCTGCCGCCTTCACCGACCGCTCCCCTTCGCCGGACCGCCCTCGGTACCACGGTCGCTCGGGGCATCAAGGCCGAGGAAGCGCGTGAGGTCGTCCTCGGCGACCAGCCGCCTCCTGCCCGCCTTCACGGATCGCAGCCTGCCGGAGTAGACCCAATATCTGACGGAACTCACTGGCGCGTGCGTCGCGCGCGCAACCTCGGCCAAGCTAAGCAGTCGCGGCAAGGGCATCCGGCACCTCCGTTGTTCACGGTTGATGCTGGGGCTGCGCGGCCGCCTGAGCACCTCGCAGGCAGGGGAGAGGTTTGATAGCTCGACGGCGGCCCGTCGGCGGTGGCCGCTAGACGTCGGTGTGGAAGCGTCCTCGATAGTCGGCCAGCCGACGGTAGATCGTCGCCGTCGAACCAAACCCGAGCGCCTCCAGAACGAGCACGGCGGCCTCCCTGCTGTTGGGCGTCCTGCCAGGGTCGGCGAGGCCGAACGTGGCCCGCACGTGCCGATGAAGTATCACGTTCCTCAGGTCACCCAGGGACACGCGCAGGATATCGAGGGCGAAGACCACATCGTCGTCCGAGGGCGGCGCGTCGAAGAGGTTAGCGAAGCCCACCTCATCCATGCGCATGAGGAGGCGCTCCACGGCGAGCACCGCGTCAGCGTAGTGCGCGGCCGGCCAGTAACGAGCGAACCGCTCCAGGGACCGCCATCGGCGCTCCACCAAGCCCAGCAGCTCCGCCAGCACGCCCTCATAGTGAGCGAGGTACGCTCCAGCTCTGGGATCACCCTTTCGCTGTAGGGTGGTCCACTCTCTGTGCTCCTTCAGGAGCCTGCGCAGCTCGGCACCGAAGTCCCTCGCCTCCGCAACACGCTGGTCCGTGAGGCTACCTGCCCTGCTGCGAAGGGGCCTCGCACGAGGCGAGGGAGCAAACTTGCGGCGCAGGCGAGGCGGGTCGTTCCGCGAGGGCATAGCGGGGGCAAAGATGCCCTCATCTGCCGGTTTTGACCATGATCAGCCGTCAGGTCGAGTCGGCCCCAGAAACGACGAAACCCCCCGGGATGCGAGGGGTTTCGAGGTGTTCCTTGGGCTCCCCGTTTCGACCCACGAGGCGAACCCAGTCTCCAGGGCAGTCTCCAGAGTCTCCTGGAGACTCGCGTGGTTACGCGTCGAAGAGGTCCGAGAGGTCGCGCGCGGTGAGCAGGCGATCGCTCCACCGCTCGAGCTGTTCGGAGGTGGCGGCCCGCACACGTGCCTCGGCTTCCGGCGAGACCGCGCCGAATCGAGCGCGCACCAGACGCAGCAACAGGGCGGACTCGCCCAGCTGGACGCCCTGCTGCACACCACGCTGGCGGCCTTCTTCGACGAGCTTTTCGCCTGCGGTCATGATGACTTCCTCGATCCTGGGGCCGAGCAGTGGGACGAGCTCGCGGCGAAGCAGCTCGATCGTCACGTCGCCCACCTTCATCGCGTAGCGTAGCACGGTGTCGAGCGCCTCGGCCCCGTTGGGCGCGCGCAGGACCTCGTCGATCAGGGCGACCAGCTTGGCGAGCTCGCCGGCAAGGTCCGCGTCGCGGCCGTGCTTGAGCGCAAGGAGGACCAGCCGGCCGACCGCGTTCATCGCGCGCGCCATGAGACGTTGGTCGGTCTCGGCCGTGAGGTCGTCCAGCAGGAACCGGAGGCTCGGAAGGTACTCGTGGATCTCTTCGATCAAGGCAGGCTCGAGATCGATCAGGCTCGTGAGCTCGACCGGCGCCGACCAGGCCGAGGCCCCGTGGTGCAGCACGATCGGGACGATGGCCGGCAGCTTCTTCGCGTCCGGGTGCGCCTCCATCCAGCGATCCCAGATGCGCGTCACGTACCGCAGCAGCCGCCAGGGCATCAGCGGGTCCGCGCTGCTCTGGTGCTCGAGGAGCACGTACACGAGCGCGGTAGCGCCGCCCGTGGTCCGCACCGAGAACAGGAGGTCGGTGTGCCGCTCGGTGAGCTCCTTATCGACCTGCGTGCCCGGCTCGAGGTGGAGCGTCGTCCAGTCGAGCGTGCTCGCGAACGCTGGAGGCAGCACCACGCGCAGCTCGTCGGCTGCGCGCTCGGGCACGCCGAATGCCCACTTCACCAGTGCATCGTGCGGGTTCGACATCAGGGCACGATCCGGAGCGCAGGCCTGAACACGAGCACGGCGACGTCTCCCCCGAGACCCGCACACCGCACCTCGGCGAGACGCATCGGGCCGAGGTCACGGCCGCCCACCGAGACATCGACGGCTCCGCTGCCGACCGGAGGCAGCCGCCCTTCCGCGAACAGCTGCAGGACCGCGGGCATCATGGCGTGAATGGTCGTGGAGCCATCGTCCGCCACCACGCCCCGGTGCCGTTCCACAGGGAACGAGAGCGACGACGTCGCATCGAGGCGGATCGCAACCTCGTCGAGGAAGCGACCAGCGATGCGGATGCGTTTCTCGGCGGGAGGGTGAACCTTGGCCTCTACTCCCTCTGGTAGGCAGGTCTGGCATACCAGTCGAGGCTGCCCGTTGCCGGACGCCTCGTAGGACCAGTCGCCGACGAGCCGTGGGTCGAACTGGAACTCCCTTCGCCACCGATCCGAAAGCAGGGCGAAGGTGTCGGGGGTCGCACTTGTCGCTCGTTGACCGCCGGCCGATCTGCGCAGCTCGGCAAGCGGTCCTCGTCGCGGGTCTCCCCAGAACTCGGACGCCGAGACGTGCGCGTTCCACAGCCTCACGGCGAACGCAATGGCGGATCGAGCCTCATCCAGACATGCAGCCGCCGCCAGCGGTTCCAGGAGCGGTGCTGCGAGGTGCAGGAGGCACTCTGCGAGATCGCGCTCGGGGAGGTCCACGACAAAGCGGGTGTTCGGGTCTCGGCGCCTCCGCGTCACGCGCGTATCTCCTCGTGCATCCGATCGGCTACCACGGTGATGTGACATCCCTACGCCGCGAGGCTGCTTGCCGTACCATGTGCGCTGATCGTGGCGAGTCGCAGAGCTGACGCGCTGACCACCGGGACCCGCCTCCCGGACGGAGCTCTCGTGCCCTGGCTGGCGGCCGCGGGCCCACTCTCGTACTCGCCCGAGGAGCCGCCGCAGCACGACTACTACTTCCAGTACGGCTGGGTGCTGCCGCAGGTCTGCACGCCGGAGGTCCGGCGCAAGCGCCATCTCTACTTCGGTGCGCCGATCAAGGACTACGCGCGCGAGATCTTCGAGTTCTGGGCGCTGGCGCGCGCCAAGCGTGTGGAACGCGTCCTCTACCGGCAGGGAGGCCGCACCGCGGACGGCGTCGATGCACCGATCGCCGTCTACCGCCACGCGACCAGGTTTCGCGGAGACGGCTACATGCTCATCCAGCACGGCAGCTACCAGGCCCTCCGCGTGCAGGACCAACCCTTCCTCGAGCAGGGGCTTCTCCTGCTCCATCGTGGCATCGGTGAGGCGCAGGTCTTCGACTTCCCCTGTGCCCCGACTGCCTTGCGAGCCACGCGAGCCGAGGACGCCTGGCGCCGCTACACCGAGCTCCAGCTGGACGTGCTCTCGAAGTCCGACGTGTCCTTCAACTCGATCCACGATCGAGCGAAGCGGTCGGAGACCTCACACATCCACGACGGCACCTGGATGACGGATGAGCTGGCCGCCGAGCGTGGCCTTGAGATCGAACGCGATGGCGACGTACGCGAGCTCTGGCGAGCCGCACACCAGAGCTTCGCGCTGGCGGAGCATGTGGCCGAGAGGAAGTTCGGGCCGAGCCGCGTGATCTGCCGGACTCCGATCGGCAACGTCCGCATGACCACGTTCTTTGCCGGCGAGCACGAGGTGCGAGTCATCGATCCCGGCCGCGTGGACATCGTCGAGAGCATCGGTTGCCAGGTGGCGCGCAGACCACTCTGGTCCAAGGGCGAGAGCGCATGAAGGCGAAGCGCAGAGCCCGTCGTGCCCCTGGAGGCGCGGTGGCCCCGCGCTCCCCGACGCGACCGCTGCCGATCACCCGCGAGGAATGGCTCGCCGAGATCGAGCTCGCGATCGCCGAGGCGCGCGAGGCGGAGCCGGTGGGCGGTGCGCTCGGCTTTCCGATCACGGAGGGGATGATCTTCTCCCTCGCGCCGCACGTCTGCATCAAGCTCCGAGGGCTCGAGCCGTCGGCGCGGAGGCGCAAGCAGATCGCCCGGGACGCGCTCGCGAGCTGGGTCCTCAACTCGGATCCGAGCTCCGAGCAAGGCGAGATCCTCGAGGAGTCTCCGGACATGGCCTTCGCGCTGTGCTACCTGGCCACGCACGTGGTGCTCGACCTCATCGAGCCCGAGGACGCGGATCGGATCCTGCGGTACTGCGAGCGCCGCCTCGGTCGCTCCCGGCGCCGGCGCCGCTGACGCCAGAGGTCACCTGCGTCGCCACTTGTCGCGGTAGCTCGGGACGAGTTCGGATGCGAGGACCCGACCTGGCCCCTCGTCGCTGGAGGCCATCTCGGAAGCGCCTCACCCGAGGTAGTGTTCGGGCCACGGCCTCGGAGGGTCTCGGCATCTCGGCGCGGGCAGGTGCTCGCGCTTTCTCCGTCCCCTCCTTGCCGGGCCTGCGCCTTGTGTCGACTGTGCTGCGCAACTGCCACGCGCGCAACAGGAGGCCGCCATGACAACCCTCGACTCGACTTCCGCGACCAACGCACCTCGTCTGTGCCCCCGAGCAGATCGCTCAAGCGCCTGCCCGCCGATCGAGAGCGACGTCGCTCTCCCGGTGGCGCTCCCATCATGGGAGCGTGAGGTGCTCGCCCCGATCCTCGGGGCGTCGATGGGCGAGGTGAACCATGTCGACCGGTAGGCGCACCTGGGTGAGCTACCTGCGCGTGAGCACGCCCGACCAGGCGGAGCGAGAGCTGTCACTGCCGGCGCAGCGCCACGCGGTGAACGCGTACGCCGCGCAGCACGGCCTCGCCCTCGCGGGCGAGTACGTCGAGGAGGGCGCGTCGGGCACGTCGGCAAACCGCCCGGTGTTCAGGCGAATGCTCGACGCCGTGCACAGCCCAGGCAGCGACATCTGCGGAATCCTCGTGCACCACACGTCGCGGTTCACGCGCGACGCCACGCTTGCTCGCGTGCTCAAAGGCAAGCTGCGGAAGGCCGGCGTGCGCGTGGTCTCGGTTTCGCAGGAGACCCACGATGATCCCGTTGGCCAGCTCATCGAGGGTGTATTCGAGTGCATCGATCAGTACGAGTCGGAGATGAACGGCATGCGCACCGCGGCCGCGATGCGCGAGTCCGTGCGACAGGGCTACTTCCCGGGCGCGGCGCCGCCGTTCGGGTACCGCGTCGAGAAGGTCACACTTCGACCGGGTGTTGAGCGCGGAGTCCTCGTCGTCGACGGGACGGAGGCTGCGGTCGTGCGTGAGGTCTTCCAGCGTTACGTCGCGGACAACGGCGCCAAGAGCGTCGCTCGCTCGCTCAACCGCGACGGCATCCGCTACCGGCATGATCGTCCCTGGAGCCGCGAGCTGGTCTTGAAGGTGCTCGACGAGCCCGCCGTCGCGGGGACGTACTACTGGGGCAAGCACGAGCCGCGCACGCATCGGCGGCGCGCACGCAGCGAGTGGCTGGCCCTGCCTGTGCCTGCGATCGTGGATCCGCGCGTGCACGAGGTCGTGACGGCGCTTCGCTCGCAGCGAAAGCCCGAGCGCCGTCCCGGCCGCGTTGCGGCACCGACGCACGTGCTCTCCGGCCTCATCCACTGCGCGCGCTGCGGCGCGAGCTACCAGCTCGAGACCTCCGGCAAGCGCGTCGGCGACGAGGTGTACCGCTATCGCTACTACAACTGCCGCACGGCCTGCCGTATCGGACGCGAGGCGTGCCCCGGCTTCCGCATCCCTGCCGAGGTGCTAGATCGCGCCGTGCTCGAGCACCTCGCCGAGGTGATCTGCGCGGAGGCCCGCTGTCATGCGGTCGCCGCGGAACGCGGGGCGGATCCCGGGACGTTTCGTCGCTCGTGGACTTCGCTCGTACTCGCCGGCGGCGCCGTGAGCCGCAGCTACCTCCGCCACCTGGTCGATCGGATCGACGTCGGCCAGAACGAGATCGCGATCCGTGGCCGCCGAGCGCCGCAGTCAACCGGTTAGCAACCCCTGTCAACCAGTTCGCCTCGGATTCACTGGTGGGAGAACGAGATCGCGATCCGTGCCCGCACAACCGGAGCGAGGGTCAGCGAATACGAAAAGAAAACGCGCCGTTGGTGGACGGCGCGCTTTCTCCCACTACCGAGGTTCTCTGCTCCCCGGATGGACCCACAAGGCGAACCCAGTCTCCAGGGCAGTCTCCAGAGTCTCCTGGAGACTCGCGGAGTTACGTACAAGAGGGGCAGCTCGGCCACCGAGACGAGGTCTCCTAGATCGAGCGGGGGCGGCGCGTCGCGATGCGGAGCGGCCTCCGAACGCCGCGTTCGCGCATGGCTCAGTCAAGATCGGCACCCGTGACCTGGACCAAGTTCGCGCCCGCGCCTTCCGCCAGGTACGTGTTCAACGCGAAGGCGACGAGCGACATGTGGTGGAGCGCGGGCGGTACATCCACGTGGAGGTGCACTCGCCATAGCGGCTTCGCGCCGAGAGACGCGAGCCGAGCGTCGAGCTGTCGAACGAGCTTCGCGAAGACGTCGGCCCACGAGGAGCCGGGGCGCAGGGGAGCGACTTCGGGGGCCATCGGGTCAACGGCCATGAGAGCGAGCAACAGCTCGCAGGCGTCCCTGTACGGCGTGCCGTAGCGCCGAGCCACCGTCTGGCGTTCATCGTCAGAGGAGATGCTGGTTGGAATGCGACCGAGAAGGTTCTGCAATGAACGTCGACACTGTCCGATGACAAGCGCTGCGCCACCGGGAAGTGAGGAAAGAGTTTCCATGAAGCTAGGATGCCTCCAGGCAGCGTTGCCCAACGCCCGCATCGTGAGCCCTGCCAACGCCCCATCGAACGTGTCCACGCTGCTATGACGCCGGAGGCGATCAAGCAGTCGGTGCAGGAGCTTGGCGCGCTCGCCGACACCATCCCCGACAAGGTTCGCGAGCATGCCCGATGTCTTCCGGTAGAGAGGAACCGGCGCGGCGCCGGTCACCGGCACTCGCTCATCTCCTGCCTCATCATCGAGTTGAAGGAGCCGGTCCACGACCCCAGGCGGCGCATCTTCGTGAAGGAGCGCCAGCACTTCGAGAGCGCGCGGCATGTCGCGAACGCTGAGTTTGGCCGGCACCGCGTCCAGCAACTGCCTGCAGAACGTAGGGAAGATGCGCTGCACGCCAGCCGGAGCGGTCGCGAGGCTTCGCCCCTCCGACCAGCACGCGCGCGTCACACCGAAAAGCCGTTTGGCGTATACCTCATCGGAGAGGCGGTGGATCGAGCTCGCAGCATCGAGAAGTCTCGCCTCGTCGCCGTCGCGCCAGGGCACTCTTTCGCGTGCCAGGGGTTCGCGGGTCCGCGTCGTCGTCGCCGCTTCGCCTCCCTTGATCCATTTGGCTTCCACCCTGGCGAACGGAGCATCGTCCGGCGACGCCGGCTCCACGGCAAGCACGTAGCTGTTGTCGAGTCCGTACCGGTAGGAGAGCCGCAATCTTGCCCGGACATCGTGGTCAAGAGGAAACGCGGGCGATTCGAGCCGCGCCTCCCACGCGACCGGCCGGCGTCCCTGGCGACCGACGAGCAGCGGGAAGGAGAACCACCGGTGCCCTCGCGCCAGCGTCAGTGTCTCCGGGACCGTGAACTCCTTGGCCGCACCGAGGAACGGGTCGACAAACGTCCCTCGCTCGAGCAGCGGGAGTTCACCGAAGTGGCCGTCGCGGACGACTTCGAGGGACAACTCGGGAAGCCACTCGCGCCACGTCGGCGATCCAGTGTCAAGTCGGAGCAAGCACTCACGCGCTCCACGCGCCAAGTCATGAGGCAGGGCGAAGGTGCGCCGAAGCAACCATCTAGTGAGCAACGGCACGTTCGACCGCGGCTGACCGTGCTGCACGGGAGCTACCCGCCGAGCCTCAAGCCCGTTCTTCCCCCTTGCGAACTCGCACTCAACCGCTAGCCCCGGAGCCAGCGTGACTCCGCGGAAAGCGCGAGCCACGTTGATGTGGAAGAAAACGTCTACGCCGAGCGCATCCAGGGTGAGAAAGCCGAAGCCCCTGTCTGCATTGAACGTCTTGATTCGTGCGGTCTGTGTTCCTTGGTGGAACCGGTCGTGGGAGCAAGGGCCACCGATGAGCAGCGCCCGAGGGCTCTCGAGCTGCGCAAGTGCGTCCATCACGCTCCGATCGAGTCGTTCCACCCATCGCGCCACTTCGTCGTCGAACCATGCGGGGTCCTCGATGAACTCCACGACATCGGGCATCGCTCGCTGGCTCGATGGCACTTGCACGAAGAGCGATCCGCCGCGCGCGACAAGAGCACCGATCTTTCCGCTGCGAAGGAGGTCCTCGACCACGCGCTCCTGGACGTCGGGAGCCAGCGAGCTCAGCTCACGCTCAACAAGCATCCGCGCGTAGGCGCCGAGCACATGAGGCCAACCGAGCATTTCCAACTGCTCGTCGGGAGGGAGCGGCGGTTTGCGCTCCCAGTAGATTCCGCGCGACGATGGATGTGCCTGCTCGAGCCTCTTGTCATGGCGGGCGGTCAGCGCGGTCAGTGAGACGTCGGCGAACTCCGTGTCGACGACGACCACCGTCGCACCCGGGCGGGGTCCGCGCTCACCTGCCGCCGACGCCCAGGACATCGCGGCCGCGACGCTCCTCCACACCGGAACCGGGCGATGGAACGAGCCCCCGAACGCGCCTCGCAGGCTGCGCTGCGAGAACTCATCGACGGCATCGGGGACGGCGTAGGCGACCCTTGCATCGGTCGGCACCTGAAGTTCTGACGCGAGATTCTTCAGCAAGCGGTCCGTCGCCAAGGCGAGCATCCCTGCGTCGTCCTGCTCGCTCGCGTCCAGGACGTCGCCGGTGGCTCGCAGCGAACGACCGGCAGCGCCGAGGACAAACTCTCGGTCCGTGCGTCCCTCAAGCCAGTCGACGCCACCAGCCTCGCCCGGCACCTCGAGCGCCAAGACCCACGACGCCGACACCGGAGGCAGGCCCTGCTCCGCGCTGACGTGGACCGAGGCGGTGCCAAGCTCGATGCCGAGCCTAGCGTCGTCCGCGAGTACTACAGCTTTGTGCTCTCGGCGCTCGGCGTTGGGGTTCACATTGCAGCGCTGGAGGATCTGCCGAGCAATCTGCGTGGCGAGGGGCGTCAGCCCGGACAGGTCGGCGAACGCGCGGTCCGCCCCACGAAGCGAGGTCTCCAGGCCCTCGATCGCGATACCGATCCCACGCTGAGGCTGGAGCCGTTCCGAGGTGGGCCGCACCTCGAAGGCGAGCGCAGAGACCGACTCCTCCACGAGGAGCCCTCGCCCGCCCAAGCTGCCAACATGGGCGAGGATGAACTCCCCCTCCAACGAGAGGCGGATGCGGAACGCCGCGTCGTTGTGCCCGCTGGGCAACACCAAGAAGTGGAGCGGCGGGTTCAGAAACCAGTCGGCACCGACCGTCTCGGCGCCCAGCACCTCGACTCCGAGGTGGTGCTCGTCGCCTAGTCCCGTGAGCACGCGGCCCAGTGTCTCCGCGACCACCACCCGCTCACCGGTCACGAGCTGCGCCGCGACCATCCAGCAGAGCAGGACGCGGGTGCGCTCGATGGTGTCGTGCCAGGACTCGCGCAGTGCCTCCTCATCGTCGCGCAGCCACTTCCATGCGCAAAACACGCGCGAGTAGTGGGGGTCACTCAGCAAGACGTTGTTGGGCTGCAGGCGTGTCAGCGTCGGGACCTTGGCGAGCTCGGACCGTCGCATCCGCTCATCGCAGAGGCGAACGCACTCCTCCAGCCGACGCACACGCTTTACATCTTCCGTCGTCCCATCGTAGGCGTCTCTGTTGTCCAACCGGGCGCTGGCGCGCCGAACGAGAATCTTGGCGAACGACCGAAGGAGCCGGTTCTCGGTCGTGTCGACGGACACGTCGCGCTTCACGCCCAGCGCATGGGTGCGGCCCGAGAGCTTCTCGCGAATGTTCCTTCCAGGCTGTCGGGCAAGCCACGCCATCGATCGGGTGTCGACCTCGCGAAGCTGATGGAACGGGAGCTGCTCGTGGGTCCTGACGGTTCGATGGCGATGCCGGTCGAGCAAGTGCTCGAGGGAGTCCGCGGTGAACTCGGTGGCGACGAGGAGGCGATCGCGCGGAAACGGCCGACTCCCCTTCGAGGTGGCGCTTCGAACTTCGCGCAGGATCTCCGTGAGAGGTCTCGGGAGAGGGTCGCCTGTGCGCGGATCGCGGTGGGCGATCGTGGCGAACACGTGCTCCGCGACCTGGTGGGAGATCCACCAAGCCGCCTCCACGGTCGGCGCGCTGGACGCCGCCAAAGCGTCCAACTCGTCGAACTGCGGGATCGGCGGCGGCAGCGCCGCCGTCTTGGGAGCGGCGCGGTCGCGCGCCGCGCGCGCCTTCTTCATTCGGCGTTCTCCAGGTACCTCGCGCTGTTCCAGACGAACGCGCCGTGTCCCACACGGCATGCGATGTCGAAGTCGTCCGACAGCCCAAGACCCATGTCGGCGCTGTCGAGCTGCTTGCGGATGGGGTCGAGGCAGTTGCGCTTCGAGTCGCCGGTGGTCTCGATACCCCGGAGCTTCGGCATCACCTTGAGGACGAGTTGGTCCTCGTAGGCACGCCGCAACGTGCGCTGGAGCGCGTCCGCATCCTGGCGCGCGCGCGCGTCGATCACCTCGGGGTGGTTCGCCATGTAGTACTCGACCGACTGCCAGACGCGGTGACCGAGCGCGCGGCCCACGTATTCGAGCCGCGAGTTGATCTCCTGGAGCCCTTCCTTGAACGGCTTAAGCTCGTCCGACGTGAACGGAGAACGAAGCTGCAGCCACTCGCGCCATGCGCTCTCCGCGAGCAACGGCGACTCCGGGCCGAGGGTGACCTCCGTGCGGCTGTGAAGCTCACGCGGACGCGGGAAGTACAGCAGGTTCGAACGGTCAACGACCTTGTCGGACAGAGCCTTGGTCGTCTCGTCCTCGTTCATCGTGCCCACCCAGAGCACGTTCCGACCGAGGCGCAGCGGGTACGGCGGCATGCCGGCACCGAGGTCGATGTCGAGCGTGATGTCTCGACTCTCGCCACGACGCTGCTCGAGTCGGCTGAGCAGGTCGCTGAAGTACTGCTCCACGTGAGCGAGGTTCATCTCGTCGAGCAAGACCAACAAGAGCCGGTCCGAGAGCCCGTGCTTGTAGGTCTCGTGGTCACGCTCGTGCTGGGCCTGCACCAGCGCACGGAGGACCGTCGTCGCGTTGAATCTGTTGTCGACCGAGTTGAAGAAGCCGAACAACGACTGCGGGCTGTCCCAGTTCGGCTGGACCGCGAGCGAGAGGAACCCGAGCCCGCCGAAGCGCGAGTAGAGCCGAGGAAGCTCCGACTTGCCGGTGCCGCTCACGCCGGCGAGCACCGTCAACGGTGACAGCTCCGCGGCCTTGAGCGACGTGTGGAAGGCGTGGACCAGGCGCTTCGGGAAGCGCATGCCGCTGCTCTCGCACGCGGCCACGATACCGCTGAGCCAGTCGAGCTCCTTCGGCGTGCTGCCCTCGGTGCGCTTGAAGTCCGTCCTCCACGGCTCCTCGATGGCCCCAACACGCGCGTCCCGCTCCTCGGGGCGCTCGTACAGGGCACGCATCCGGTCGACGTCGGCCTTGTACTTCTCCATCTCTCCGCCGAGCACCTCGAGTCGGCGCTCCGCGACCTCGCGACGTTCCCGTTGCTGCTCGAGATCAGCAACGCCGGTGAGCCAGCGGCTCTGCTCAGCCTTGAGCTGCGTGATCTCACGAACCAACCGGTCTCGTTCAGCCGCCCAGACACGCTCCTGCTCTTGCAGGGTGACCAAGAGCTCCTTGTCGCTTGCGCTCGGGCGACGGAGCAGCTCCTTCTCGACGTCGCTGATCTTCTTCGCCTGCTGCGCGATGCGCTTCTCGATCTCGGCGGGGTCGTCCCCGAACCGCGCCAAGAGGTCGCGCGACGCAGCCAACTGTGACTCGAGCGAGATGACCAAGTCGCGGTCCCGTCTGTAATCCTCACGCAGCGCGTCCAACTGGCGCTCCAGCGCCGCCACCTGGTCGCGAGCTCTCTCCTCGATGGACCGCTCGATACCCGCGCGGTACCCGGCGAGGTCCTCCTCCTTCCAACGCAGGTCGCCGAGTCCGCGGCGAAGCTCGGCCTCCAGGTCAGCGAGGCGAACTCGCTCTCGCTCGATCTCGTCAAGCGCGGCCTGCTGCTCCTTGGCGAAGCGCGCTCGCTGGTCAGAAAGCACAGCATCCTGTGCAGCGCCTTCGGTAGCGAGCTTCGCGAGGTGACGCTTTCGATCCGCCTCGATCTCGGCATCGAGAGCCTCGATTCGGGTTCGCCGCTCGTCGGCGAGCCGCTTCTCAAGGTCTTCGACCCCCTTCAATCGAGCCGCGTCGAACTCGGCCTGGAGGCGCTCCACCTCGGCCCGCAGCGACGCGTGCGCCTTGGTGAGAGCGCCGAGCGCTTCACGGTTCTTGGTGGCGAACCCTTCGCTCGCCTCGATCTCTCGCTGAGCCAGGTCACGAGAGCGCGCTTCGAGGACACTCTCCGTCTCTGCCACCTGCTTCTGGCGCTTCGCGAGATCGGCGAGGTCACGCTGAGCCTTCGTCTTCGCGGCCTCGACTTCCGCCTCACGCTCCTTGAGCGCCCCGGCTTGGCCCTTGACCTGCCGCTCGCGCTCCTTCATCGCCTGCTCACGTACAGTCAGGGACTGCTCGCGCGCGTCGAGTTGCTGGAGGCGCGCCGCCGCGTCCACGTCGAGCGCATTGGCAGCACTCGTCTGGCTGGCGTCGACGGTGGTAGCTTCTTGGTTTGGGCCGCTCATGGTGTTGGGGTTCTCCTCACTCAATCGCTTCGAGCATTGCCCGAATGTCGGTGGCAACCATCGTCTCGAGTTCGGCGACTTCGGCTGGCGTGACGACGACATCATCTCCGTGCCCGCGAGCCTCAACGAGGCGGCCCACGTCCAGGAGCAAGGTGGGAAGCCGCTTCGCGACCTCATGAAGCGGATGGTCCGACTGCTGGTGCGCTGCGAACAACTGCGCCGCGACGCGCGCCGACAACGTCTCCCCCTGGCCCTGTACGGCGCGCCGGATGCGGTTCGCCTTCGCATGCGTGAGGGCCTTAGGGAGCTCGCCCGACGGTTCGACGTCGAAGCCGACCGCTACGGCAGCAGACGCGAGTCGGGCCGCGTTCTGTTCGCGGTCGTTTGAGATCGTCTGGACGACGGAGGCTGGCGTCGATGTCTCTTCTTCGAGCTCGGCGAAGGCCGCCTCCATCACGATGGTGAAGGCCACGAGGGCATCGCGAGCACGTGTGCTCAAGGTCCCCGATGCAGTGGCTGCGGAAGCAGCAAGCAGCTTTACGAGCAGCGCCGCGTGGTGCATCTCGATCACGCGCGTGCGAACATTGGGGCGCTCGGCGAGTCCTGGATAGCTCTCGGATGCCTGCTCGGCTCGGGCCCGGACGCGAAGCAGCAGGTCGGCCCCCCAGGACGGCTCCGACGTGCCGGCTTCCACGTCCACCGCACCAGCGCCGACAAGCGCCCGGAGGACCGCGAACAAGCGGTCGCGCATCTCGACCGCGACCTCGGCGGTCGGGACGGCGGAGGTATCGTGCGAGGCGTCGATCCTGAGTCTGCCGATCTCCGCGAAGAACTCCAGCGCGTCAGGCTCTCGAGCGCCCAAGCTGACGAGCGGGTGATCGCCGTTGCGCTGCGCCGCTAGAAGGGCCGCCGCCAGTCGGCCAGGGAGGGTCTTGTTGCCGAAGCAGATGGCCCCCTTCACGACGCCACGGGTGACGCTCAGGAGCGGCAGCGTGCGCGGCGAGGCAGCGAAGCCCACTTGCTCGGCGACTCGTCGAAGCAACGGCGCGTTCTCGGGCGCGTTGTGCCCCAGCGCCGAGAACAGGCTCGGGTCAGGGTAAAGAGACACCATCCAGCCGAACACGCTCTCGAGGGCCGCATACGCGTTCCCGAGGAAGTCCTCGATCGGCTTGGCGGTCTGCGCGCCTTCGAGGCGTACGTCGGCATCGGCGAGCCGCGCGAGTACATCTGCGGGGAGCAGCTTCGCGGCGTCGCCGAGACGACGCTGAACGCGCTCCGTGGCGGCATTCGTTGCCTCTGCCAGATACAGCGCGAGGTCTCCTTCATCGACGTGCCACGCCTGACCGGCGACCTTCTCCAGCTGCTCCGCGAGGCCGTGCTTCCCCTCCTTGGCGAGCTTCGTCACCCCCGGGCGAAGCAGGTCGCTGACGCCCAGCCCAAGGGGATCGGCGACGAGCCACGAACGCTGCCGCGCGTCCTTCGGGAGAAACACGTATGACGCCACGAAGATGGGCTCCGGCTCGACATCGACGACACGCAGGCCGCCAGACTTGAGTCCATCGAGAACGTCCTCTGCGTCTCCGCGGCGAGAGACCTCTCGTCGGAAGGCGCGCACACGGCGGGCGTGGTGTCGGGCGGCCTTCTGCGCCTCGTACGCGCTAGGCGCGACGGAGCGTGTCCCGGTTCCTGGCCAGACCACGTTGGCGAAGACCGGCTCCGGGTTGCCCGGGGTGCCCCGCTGGAACTTGGCCTTGGACTGCTCGAACTCGGCGTCGACGATCGGCAGACTGCCGCGATGGACGCGCGGCCAGACACGCTTTCCATCGACCCCATCGACGAAGACGTAGCCGGCGTCCTCCGCCTCGCGGGGTTCGTCGTCCTCGTTCATCAGGCGCAGCGCCCGGTGCGTCGGTACGCGCTCCTCATCGAGCATCCCGATGCTGAGGAGTTGCTCGATCACGAAGCCAATCAGATCCAAAGGGAGCGCGAGGCGGCGCGATATCTCCTCGGCGTCCCTGACGCCGGCGCGGCACATGTCGAGCGCGGCGCGCTGAAACACGTTGAACGGCGGGTTGCCCCGAGACGGCAGGAGGACCTTGTACGCGAGCGCGGGCCACACCAGCCATCGACGCGCCTCGCGCTTGAACGGCGACGACGTGGCGCCGAAATCCACGACCGGCGTGGTGCGATCAAACACGGGCTGCATCGCGCACCTCGCTCAGCTTGTGGAACTCGACCAGGGGGCTGATCGCCTTCGGCGCGTTGGCCGCGCGGAGCATCCCATCGTCGCCTGCAACGATCAGGAGCCGCTTCTGACGGCTCATCGCCACGCAGAGCCGGTTCGGTGAGGTGACGTGCCCGAAGACCCCGCGCGGATTGCTGCGGACCATCGAGAGGAACACGACGTCGAACTCCATCCCTTGAAAGGCGTCGACAGTGCCGACACGGAGGCGCTCCGCGCGTCGTCTGTTCGGGAGCGTCAGCTCACGGTATGGCTCAACGATTTCCCACGGTTCGACGCGCGTTGCGATCACGTTCTCCGCGCGGACCAACATACCCGCGCTCTCGAGCGCGTCCTTGAGCATCCCGACCTGCTGCTTGTAGAAGGAGATCACACCGAAGGTGAGCTCGCGGCCCTCACTCGCGTCCATGAGCCGCTTCAGCTCCGCGATGATCGCCTCGGCCTCGACGGGGCGTGACTTGCTCTGGCCATCACGCTCCGGGCCGAGCGTGCGCGGGACGCTCAGCCACGACGCCGGCCCGCTATGGCCGGGCAACGAGTGAACGAACTCCGAGGCAGGGCGGGGCGACCTGAAGGCCTCCCCGTACGGCTTGTAGAAGTGGTCGCTGACGAACTGCCCCAGCACCGGATGCATACGGTACTGCTCGTCGAGGGTGACGACGCGAGGGATTCCATCGCGCTTCTCTCGATCCCCGAGGTCCTTGAAGAGCCGCTCGAAGAGACTTTCTTTCAGCATCTCGCTCGCGCGCTCTCCCGCGCTCTTGCCGCCCGACAGCGCCTCCTCGAGTTCGCGCTCAAGCTCCTGGTCGAGGATGTGAGGGAGCTGGCGGTGGTCGCCCACGAGCACGATCCGTCGCTTTGCGCGGGCCATCGGGATGAACAGGTCGAGTGGCATCGCGCGCGCGGCCTCATCCACCACGACGGTGTCGTAGCCCTCGGAGCCCTTGAGCGTCGCAAGCTCCTGCCTTGCCGACTGCTGGCAGGTCGCAGCGAACACCGACGTGTACGAGATGACGGCGCGTTTGACGGCTTCGGGCTCTCCTTCGAGCGCCGAGAGGAACCTCCATGTCGCCTCGTCTGCCGCGTCTCGCGACGTGTTCTGGCGCTGCTCGAGGTGGTCACGCACCTCACTCAGCAGCTCGAGAACGTCGGTGCGAGCGCGCGGGATGGTGTCCTCGGTGCGATCAGGAGGGAGCAGATCGAGCAACAGCCGTCGGCGAAGCGCGCGAAGGTCGTCGAGGAACGGCGGGACTCCAGCGCCGCTCCATCGCGAGGCAGCCTCGAGCAGCTTCTTCGCTTGCTCGTCTCGACACCCTGAGCGGGCATACTCGCGCGCGAGCCGATCGGCGCTTCGCGGCCCATCATCGGCGAAGGAGCGCTCGTCGCACCGCAGCGCGCGCACGCAGCGAACGAGGCGTTCGTGGTCCGGGTCTCCACCGCGTGCCGCCCTCGCACGCTCGGACAGCTCGCGCGCAAGCGCGACGAGGCGGTCGACGAGCGCTGCGGGCACCGCTCCTCGGACGCGGGGCGTGACGCTGTGAAGCAAGGACGCGGTGTGTTCGCGCGTGCCCGGCGCCAGGAGATAGCCCTGCACCAGGTCGGCGAGCTCCCTCTGCAGCGTCGAGGCGGGCCGTGGCGGGAGGTTCTTGCGAATCTCCGCACTCCGGTCGCTGCACCACCTTTCGATCGTCAGGTCGACACGGTCGGCGTCCTCGGTGCTGTTTGATCGCTCGCCGAACTTTATGGGCGGGAGACCGTTGACGCTCATGCGCTGGATCGCGTTCTCGACCGCTTCGTGCTGAAAGCCGCTGAGCAGAAGACGGCCCTGGACGCCGTCCTGCGTGTCCCAGACCTCTTGAAGCCGCTCGACGAGTGCGACGATGACCGTTGTCTTCCCGGTGCCCGGCGGGCCTTGGATGAGTGCGATGTCCGGCGTGTTCAGCGCGACCCCAAGCGCCTTCTCCTGCGTCGGCGTAGGGCTACGCGCCCCGAACACTTTTCGCCTCACGTTGGGCGTCACGGGAGCGAGCGCGCCTCGACGGGGCGTTTCCACCGGGCGCGCCTCGAGCAGCAGACCGAGTTGTGGCATCGGACAGCGTGCTTCTCGGATGGCGCGCTCTGCCTCGGCTCGACGCTTGAGCCTCGTCTTGTCTCCATGAAGCGAGACCACCAGTGCGCCGGTGTCCGGCGGGGTGCCCTCGTCGCTCCGCCGCTGGTGCAACGTGATGGTGCGATCTCGCGGGTGGAGTTCCACGCGTCCGTCGAAGGTCGCAGGCGACGGAGCATCTCTCGGGCGAGGCTGGGCCTCGTGCTCGGCCCAGGACATCTCGCGTCTGAGCACCTCCGGGACATCGTTGACAGCTTCGACGCCAAGCCCCTGCTCCTCTGTGAGCGTGCGCTTGAACTGCTGAGCGTCCTCGAGGGTGCAGTCGTTCGCCCACGAGAAGCGATACCGTCCGTCGGGGAGTGACTCGACGTGGTCGTACTTGAGCCAGCCAGCCCTCCTCGCCCTGCGCAGCGCTGCTTCGTTCTCCATCGCGCCGTAGTGGCTCCACAGGTCCAGGAAGCTCGAGCCAGCGGTGATCAGCGAGGAGAGCTGAGCTGCTGCATCGGCGCGGAGCTTCCCCGCCACGGTTGCGTCGACAAACCGAACGTCCCCCGACACCAGCGCAAGTTGCTCTCCGCCCTGACCGCGCCCGCGAGCGACGCGCTCGACAAGCAGCCCCTCGGTGGAGTCCGGGCGCTTCACCCGCCGAATGAACGCGCGCGTCGTCCGGCCAAAGAGCGCGAAGGCTCCGGTCGTGGACTCAGCCGTGGCGAACCCTCGCCTGCCATTCTCTCCGTCGAGGAGGAACTGCTCGTCCAGCCATTGCAGCGCACGCTCGGGAGAGGCGAGCTTGCGGTCGATCCGCTCCATCGCCTCGAGCACCTTCTCGTCGACGCCGAGCTCGATGGGCGGCAGCGTCAGGGCGTGCAGGAACGTATGGACCTGCAGCGTGAGCACCTGGGCTCCTGCATCGACGACCCAAGCGATCCGGGGGAAGTGGCGCGTGCAGAGGTCGTCGAGCAGCACCGCGTGCTTTCGACCATCGCCCTGGACGCCCAACACCTCTCCACCGACCCGAAGCGTCGCCTGCGCCTCGCGCTCAGAGAACTGGAGCAGCGCCTCGGCGCCGGGCGCCGCCACGTTGGCCAGCGCGCCGCTCGTCGACGTCCAACGAAGGCGAAGGCGCTCGATCTGGCCGTAGGGAGCCTGATCGAGCTTCACCTTCCCTCCGAATAGAGTCGGAGGACGGCCATGCGGTGGGGGCGGTCCAACGGGCCGAAGTGCAGGAACGCCTCGTTTCCAGCCTTGGGCAGCGGCAGCTTGAGCTCGGCGCCCAGTCGTTGCATGCGCCCACCAAGGACCACGTGGACCTCGTTGTTCGCGAGGGCTTCGATGGCGATGCCGCTCTTCAACACGCGCACGCGGAGGACCGGCGAGTCCTCCGCGTCTGCGAGGACCGGCTCGACGACGTGCCGGAGCACGAGACTGTCCTTCGTGAGGTCGAGCATCTTGTGCCAGACCGCTCGCGTGCTGACCGCAGATGCGCCGGCGTCGTCGAGTTCGGGGTCCCATCGGTTCACCTGCATGTGGATGAACGATGCGCGCGGGCTCGCGGTGCAGAACTGACAGCTGCCAGCGGTCACATCGAACGACGAGCCGCAGCTCCTGCAAGAGACGATGCGATCGGCTGCGCGACGGAGCGCCTCGGCCCACTCGGCCATGCTCGGTCGCGCCACACGATCCTTTCGACCAATTTCGAACGTCCGCTGGAATAGCTCGCGAATGGGCTTCGAGAGCACGAGAGGCCGCGCGATCCCTTTGCTGGTGCGATTCGAGTCGTCCGCGATGTCCTCAATCCACGGTAGCTCGCCGCGAAACGCGAGCTGCTCGCGGTCCTCGTCGCCGTCGTCATCCCAGCCGCCCTCCTCGACGTAGTCGCCAAGGAACGGGTGCTGCTGCGTGAGGACCCAGAACGCCAGGACGACGAAGGAGTAGGAGTCGGAGAGGGTCGAGACTCCGGCGCGTCCCGTCACGACCTCTGGTGCACCGAAGCCAGGCGTGAAGATCCCGGGCGCGTTCGCCGAAAGGTAGTCGAGGTTGTCGAGGTCGATCAGCCAGACCTCGCTCGCCTCGGTCGTCTCCGAGATGAACACGTTGTTCGGTGAGACGTCGGCGTAGACCAGCGGCACGGCGTGCAGGCGCGCCAGCAGGCCCGCCGTGTTGGCGAGCAGTTCGAGTCGCCGTCCGAGGCCGCCGGACGATTGGTAGAACTCGCCGAGCTTCGCCGTCCCTGGTTCGGCGATAAGAGTCCTCATCGGTACCATGCCGGTGAGCAAGCGCATCGTGTATCCAACGTGGTCGCGTAGCATCGACAGGGGCTGCGCGAGGTGAAGTCGGGGAAGCGGCAGCGCGCGCACGTCTTCGAGCCGTCGTCGCAGCGCGGACTGCTTCTGCGTGTCCGGCGAAAGGTCGATGCCCGGTGCCTTGGTGAGCCTGCCCCAGAGCTTCTGGGCCGATCGGGCCTCGGGCGCGACCGGTGCGTCTTCCACCGCGCCGATGAGTTTCACGGCGATGTGCGGGCTACGCGTGCGGAGCACGACGCCCTGGCCGCCTCGTCCGAGGGGCTGCTTCAGCAAGTGGTGAACATTGCCGTCCTCATCGACGACGGTGCTGGGGAAGTCGCTCATGGGGGGGCCTCCGTCGTTGCGTCGTTCCAGAGCACGGCCAACGTCTTGTCGTCGCGATGCCGAGGCGTCGGCCAGTCACGAAGCTGCTTCGCGATGGCACGGGTTCTCGCAGTCGCGGGGCGGGGCCCGTAGTTCGTGACTAGGAAGTCCAGGAAGTCCGCGCGCTTCTCCGGCAGAAGGTCGTCGGCCACGCCGTCGGTGGCGAGGAGGATCGATGCGGCCCCCGTGAAGTCTGGCTCGAGGTGGAGCCGCCACTCGCGAACATCGGAGGCGATGCCCAAGCCCGTCGTCGCGTTTCCGAAGCGCTCGGCAGGGGGCTCGAGCGTCGTCGCCCCCTTCGACGTCTTCAGCATCACCAGGCCGTCACCGAGTTGCGCAAGCAGCAGACGGCCGTCGTTCGTCGCGACCGCGAACAGGCAAGTCGTCGCGCTCTCGTCGCGGCCGGTCTCGTGCACGCCCAGGTTCCACAGCGCATGGATGAGCCGGAGTAGGAGGTCGGGCGGTGCGTCAGGACCATCGGCCCAGTGGCGAACAGCGTCGGCGACAGCGCGGCATGCCGCACGCGAGCCGACCGCAGAGTGCGGGCGACTCCCCAGCCCATCGCAGACGACCGCCAGCGCAGCTCCGCGCGCGCGGCGACTCAACCAGGCATCCTGGTTGGGCCGACCGTCCTTGCGATGTTCTGGGCCTCGAACGGTGGCCCCCATGACGCTCCACATTCCCTCGATCCTCACACGCGATCGAGATCGAACGGGTTCTGCATCTGCGGAACTTCGTTCGGGTTCGCGCTCCGCGAACGCGCCGTGACGGACATCGTGACGAACTGGAAGAAGTCCTTGATGCGGCGCGCATCGGCAGCGACGAAGACCTGCTTCTTCTCGTCGTTCAGAAAGCGTCGCAGCATGTCGGTGTCGGCGTCGCCGCCGATCGCCAGTGCCATGCGGTCCGCCTTCTGCGCGCGCCCCTGCTTGGTCATGCGGTCGAGGCCCGTCTGCCAGGGGTCGGTGGGCTGACCATCGGAGATGAGAACGACGGTGGGACGGTAGGCGCGCCCCGGGATCTTGTCCTTGTCGTCGACGAGGTCGGCCGCCAGCGTCATCGCCTGGCCCATCGGCGTGCCGCCATCGGCCACCATGTCGCTCCACTTCACCGCGCTCGCAGGCTGAAGCGCGGTGTGAAGTCGCGCCTCGCCGCCGAAGGTGACGATGGCGACGTGGATCTCGGCGCGAAGATCGTCGGTGGACGCGAACGTCGCGAGCATCTCGCGGACGGACTGGTTGAGAGCATCGATCTTCCCGTCGACCGCCATGCTTCCACTGACGTCGGCGAGGAGGATGACGGGGAGCGGCCGCGCGGCCGACGAGGTGAACTCTTTGAGCTGTGAGGTCATGGTGTTCTCCGATTGGTCTCGTGGTGCGGCCTACGCAACGAGGGCGAGAGGGCGGCGGCGGTACGTGCGGCGGTCGCGGAGCCCGTTGAAGGAGTGGTTCCGGTACACGGTGAGGATGGCGCCGTCGGCCGTGACGACGACCTGAACCCCGGCGTATGCGGAGAGGTCGATGCCCTCCTCCGCGTAGCGAGCGATCTCCTTCCGGCCGATCGCGTAGATGTCGGCGCCGCGGACGTAGACGACGCGGCCGTAGGCCAGCGCGGCGTCGATGGCGTCGGCGCGGAGCCCGCGCGTCGCCATGCGCTCCCTGGCGTGGTTTGTGAGGTTGAAGCGGCGTTCGGTGCGGTACGTCTCGAAGCGGTTGTCGTTGGCGGGCATGCCGGGCCTCCGGGTTCGGCGACAATCTCCCGTGGTTGTCGCTGGCGAAGACCGCATGAGCAGCCGGCGTGCCAGCACTCGAGGTACTCGGAAAAGGTCACGCGTCGACCTCGTACTTCTTCAGCCAGTTCGACAGCGTCTGGTAGCTGGGAGCGCCGACCAACTCCGCTGCCCGCGTCTTGTTGCCGGCCGCTTCGTCGAGCGCCCGTCCGAGGTAGTGCCGCGCCACTTCCTTTAGCAATTCCTGCAGGTTGAGGCCGCCGCCAAGGGGGCGACCGAGGACGTCGCGGCGCTTGGCGTGGGGCACGGCGAGCAGGAACTCGCGGATGTCTTCGGTGGAGATGGTGACGGCGTCGCTCCAGATGGCCGCGCGCCGAAGCGTAAGTTGAAGCTCGCGGACGTTGCCCGGCCAGGGATGAGCGAGAAGAAGAGTTCTTGCGCCAGTGGAGAGTTTTTTGTGCACGTATCCAGGCTCAGCCTTCTCAGCGTCCTGGTTCTCCTTCTTCAGCAGCTCGTCGATCAGGAGCCCCAAGTCGCCCTTTCGCTCACGGAGCGACGGCACCTTCAAGACTGCGACGGCAAGCCTGTAGAAGAGGTCCTCGCGAAAGTGCCCGGCCTCGACCTCCTCGATGACGGTGCGATTGGTCGCAGAGATGACCCGCACATCGACCTTCGTCGGCGTGTTGGCACCAACCGGTGTGATCTCTCCCTCCTGCAGCACGCGCAGCAACATCACCTGCGCCTGCTTAGGGAGTTCGCCAAGTTCATCGAGGAAGATGGTCCCGCCGTGCGCCGCCTCGAACTTGCCCTTTCGAGCATCAACCCCCGTTCCCACTCCCTTCAGAACCCCGAACAGTTCGGACTCCACCAAGTCTTTGCTGATGGCGCCGCAATTCACGGCGATAAACGGCTTTTCGCGTCGAGGGCTGGCCTGGTGGATGGCCTTCGCGAACAGCTCCTTGCCGGTGCCGGACTCGCCCTCGATGAGCACCGGGACGTTCCGAAGCGCGACCCGGCGCGCGCTCAGGACGAGGCGCGCCATCACCTTGGTGCGGTGGATGATGTCCTTGAACTCTGGCGCGGATGGCGACTCTGCCGTGCTCTGGTTTCGCAGGCGCTCGTCGGGCTCGCGCAGCAGGTCAGGCAGAAACTCGGCGGCGATGTCGAACGGGACATGCAGCGTGTTCACGCCCTTGTGCGAGGACTCGAGCAACTCGGCCGTTTGGAAGATGCCCTTTCCAAGCAGCATCCAGACGGCCCACATGGCCGGCGTTCCGGCGCTCATCTGGAAAGAGAGGCGAGCGTCGGGATCCGCGGCGAGCACCGCACGGCACGCTCGGTGAGCAGCCTCGTAGATTCCTCCCACATCGACCGGACCTTTGAGCGACTCATCGCGTTCAACGAGCTCGACGGAAGGCGCCCGTTTCCGAAGCCACTCGAAGTACCTCGGCAGCAGGTCTCGGAAGCGCGGCTCCTCGAAGTACTTGAGCAGTACAACCTTGTCGAACCCGCGCGTGGCCAACGCGTGGGCAACTGGGCCAATGTTGCCGTCCCTCTCCCGCTCGGGGCCGTTGAGGTCGGCGACGCCGACCCACGCGATGAGCACTCGCCGCATCGATCAACGGTAGAAGAAAGCTTGCGTGACCACAAGCGACCTTGTCGCGCGAAACTCCGCACGCGGGAAATCCTCGGCCGTTCGGTTTGGCACGCCTCCTGCTCAACGAGCGTTCACTGCCCCTTGCAGCGACCAAGGAGACCACCATGCCGACCAAGAGCACCGCCCTGACGACGAACCAGAAGGTCCACGGGATCGTTCACACCGCCGCGACCGCCGCTGCCGCCGTCGGGGCGGGTCTCGCCCAAATCCCCGGCTCGGATGCGCCCGTCCTGGCAGGCATCCAGACGACGATGATCATCGCCATCGCCCACGAGCACAGCGCGGCGATCACGAAGGCTGCCGCCGCTGACCTCCTGCTGACGTTCACCGCGACGCACGTCGGGCGCGGCATCAGTCAGTGGCTCGTCGGCTGGGTTCCGGGCTGGGGCAACGCGATCAACGCGTCGACCGCGGCTGCGCTGACGGAGGCCGTTGGCTGGGCGGCGGACGCGTACTTCGGCGAGCAGCGGGCTGCGGCCTAAAAGGAGGACACCATGAGCACGCAAAAGGCGAAGATCGCGGGTTTGGTTGTGGGCGGAGGAACGGGGGCGAGCCTCGTTGGCGCGACGGCGGCGCTGTCGGGCCCCGCGGCGAACCTGGGGGGCTACGCGGTGGCGCAGATGGTCGCGAGCTCCGTTGGCCTCGGTGGGCCTGCGTTGTCGGTGGGCATCGCTGCCATGGGCGGTCCGGTGGTCGCCGGCGCGGCAGTCGCGGCGGGCGTCGGCTACGGCGCGTACCGCGTCGCCAAGTGGATCTTCGGATGAAGGAGAACGCAAGCATGCACAAGAACGAGATGGCGAAGTACGCAGAAGAAGCGTTGCAGCAGGTCCCCGAAGAGCACCGTCGTCGCGGCTTGGCAGCCGCCGTAGGCGCGACGATCGGCGGCGTCGTGGGCTCGGTCCTGGGTGGCCCGATCGGCGCCGCGGTCGGAGCGTCGCTCGGCGGCGCGGTGGGCGTCGCTGTTGGCGAGAAGACCGGCAAGGAAGGTGCGCGATGAGCAACCTCGTGCGCTGGTGGAAAGGACGCTCGGACGGCGAGACCTCGCGCTCGCCAACCCCCGCTCGCCCCCCAGCGACAAGCTGACGGCTCACGGAGCGCTGGCAACGGTCTCTGTCGCGATGCGCTCGGCCACCCGCCCGAGCACCAGGCGACCAGCTTCATTGATCGAGAAGGCACCGTCGGCCGTCTCGACAAGTGCCAAGTCGGCCATGAGCGTAAGCAACGCCTCGATACGATCCGGGGTCAGGCGAGGCACGGCAGGCTCGGAGCCGGGCAGGGCCACCCAGCCCGTCTCGTCGTTGCTGAAGCGGAGGCGCCGCTGCTCGTTGTCGAACCGGGCGACCGCCACGGCAACGTGTTGCTGAAGTACCAGCTCCTCCAGCAGATCTACGAGCACCTCGCGTAGCGCAACGTCTGCTCTCCGTTGCCACCACATCTTGAAGTGGAGCATGGAGATCCGTCGCCGGGCGCCGATGGCGGCGAACCCGTGCTCGTCACGCGCATCAACGAGCTGTTCGGCCAGTGCGAGGACCGATAACGTCAGGCCGAGGACGGCCGGAACGGCCCGCACCGGCTCCTCGTCGGAGAGTGCGTCGCCTATCTCGGCTCGCAGCGCCCAGGGGCTACCCAGAGCACCGGTCGCGGCCCACGGCAGCACGTTCGCCACCCGCCGATGCTGGAGGAACTCCGGCACAGCTACACCAGCCGGGCGCGAGAGGAGGCTTGCCAGATCGTCATGGGGCGCGACCGTGTGGGCGAGGACATCGGCGACTGCCTCGACGAAGTCTTCGCCAGTGCCTGGCATGTGCCACTCCACCCAGAACAGCCACGCTTCGAGCGCGTAGCGCTGGAGCTGCCGGAGCTGGAGAAGCTGCCACCTGGCGGCCGTGCGAGCCAGGTAAGCAGGGATCACCAACGGGGTTCCGTCGCGACGGTGCCCGGACAAGAGCGCCTGCCGGATCGCAGCCGTCGCGCAGTCGTCGCCGAGCGCGCCGACGACCTCCAGGAGGAGCGCCAAGGTCAGCCGTCGCTCGTGGTCCGCCGCTACCGGATGGTCGTCGAGATCGAACAGCGCCTCGATGTAGGGCGCGCGCTCCGGGCGCTCGGGAAGTGCCTCACCGATGACCAGACCTCGAGCTGCCAGGTCGATGGCCGCGGCGCGCTCAATCTCGCCGGGCACAGGGAACTGCGCGAGCCTGTCGTATGTTGCGGAGCCCCGCATCAGGGGATCGAGCGCCAACGCGAGCTTCTCGCCGCGAGTCGTCGGCCACCAGATCTTAGAGCCCGAGGCGAGAAGGTCGAACGAACCCGGCTTCGCGGAGGGGCCATACTGCACGGCGGCGAGGGCGCTGGTGTTGGCGTGGGACCGCCCGTACTTCTTGAACCGCAGCGGGATGATGGGGTTGTCGCCAAGGTGGCGCAGCGCATCGGAGCCCAACCCTCCGGTGCGCCCTCCGAACTGCTCGCCCAGCTCGTGCTGGCCGACAAGCTGGATGGTCTCCACTGCATCGAAGAAGTCGCGGAACTGGTCGCTCTTGAGGTCGGTCCCAGCGGCGCGGCAGTTCTCACGGTAGCGCCACGCTGCCCAGCACATGATCGCGTGCTGTCGCGCCGACAAGACGACGTTGTTGTACGCGCCTGTGAGACGCGTGAGCATTTCGAGGTTCACCGCCCGCGTTCCGAGATAGTCCACTCCGATGCTTCCATCGTCGGTCGCTTCGGACCAGGCCGGGGACGTGGCTGTGATGAGCGCTTCGTGCGGCTTCACGCGCCCTCCGAAGGCACCAGCCAGCGAGAGCATCTCGTGTTGCGGCACTGGATGGGCTCTCGGAGCAGCAGACGACCGCACACCGATGCGGCGAGCGCCTGGTGGCAGCGGGGGCAGCTCGTGGTCCAGGGCTCGACGAACAGGGGAGCGCTGCGACGCGCGCTTCGCGAGACCTCGGAATCCGGGCCGGTCATCCTCGGCTTGGTTTCACTGCGCATGACGGCCTCGAGGTGAAGCTTGAGGGCGAGCGCCCGATCGCTGGCCGACGGCGTCTGCCGCATCAGCAGGAGCACCTCGGCCAGGGTTCCCGGCGCGCAGGGGAAGACCTCGTCGAGCGAGCGCGGTAGCGAGCTCGGCGCGACCGCCCTTCCGGCGGCCCGGTCGAGGGCGGCCAAGGCTTCGCGAACGACATCCGCTCGCATCGGCTGGCTTCGCGGCTCGCTTTCGCCCTCCAGGCGGCCACCAGAGTCATGCCAGGACAGGAGGGCAAGGAGCAACGCAAGGAGCTGCGCGGCATCCTCGGCCAGCGCAGCTCCGGGTGCATGCAGCAGCGATACGAGGGCTGCCCGATTCGCCAGCGGGCAAAGGAGGGTGCGGATCAGCGTCGCTGCACTGGACCAGAACCCAGCACGGTTCTCGCCGTCCCGGAGCCGATACCGCAGTACCAGGCGCGCACAGAGCGAGCTGTACGCCAGGACGTGCGCGGGTTTCGCGGGCGCCCGCCGGATCGCGTTCGCGGCCTCCACGAACGAGGCCTCGAAATCGTCCAACGCCTGACGCATCGAACGAGGCAACCGGGGCCGCGGCTTCTTCAGAAGCTGCGCGGCGCCACCCGGCTCGTCGCCTTCGTCATCGTGGACCTCTGCCGGCTCGTCCATGACGCCGAACGCAGCACGCATCGCCTGCTCAACGTCATCGATGAAGTTGCCCGCATGACCTCCAGCGGCGGTCCGAGGTGGCAGCGGTAGGCGCGTCAGTGCCTCGATGAGCCGAAGCGGGATCGAGACCTCCTCACCGTCGTCGGCGTTCTCTCCAGAGCGCGCTCGGTGTGTCCGAAACACTCCCGACCCGACAGCCTCGATGGTGTGGGCATGCTCTTCGGCGAACACACGGAGCAGGACGGTGTCGTCCTCATCGCTGTCCGCCTCGGTAGAGTCACCGAGCAGGAGACGGTTCCACGCGCTCAGCGCCGCACGGAACTCGCGCGTAGCGTTGAGCAGCTCGTCGAACGCCACCCACGAGCGTGCTGACCAGCGGCGCCCATCCACGAAGGCGGAGGCCTCGATCCGAAGTGCGCGCGGTCGCAGCGAGTTGAAGCTGGCAGGTAGACGAACGCGGATGACACCGTCATCGGGCCAAGCCGCAGCGTTCGGCTCGTCCAAGGAGTCCACGAACCCCACGAGGACGTGGTCAAGCGGCGCTGGGCCGAGCCACCGGAGGTGCGCCCGGACATGGTCGTCCGCGGCTCGCGCCCACTGGATCGTCAGGAGTCGGAGCTCCGCCTCCTTGTACTCGACCACCTCGAGATCAGGCGTGCCTGGAGACGTTCTGAGCAGGTTCTCGAACGTCCCCCCGCGCAGCAGGGAAACCTCGACGTTGTTCGTCGTCCAGAGCGCCTGCCAGGTCGCGTTCGTGGATCCCGACATGATGTGGCTCTCGGTGTCGTCCACGACATGGAACACCTTCGCGTGCAGCGGCCGAGTCTGGTTCTCGATCTCGAGCCGGCGGGCCGCCACGCCGCGGACCTTGGCTTTCCGCGACAAGGGGTACGTCGTGGACGACCCGACGTACAGCACCTCGATGGCCCCCGCGTTGAGCCGGTCGGCAAGGCGGTCGATGGCCGCGCCGTCACGATCGTGAAACGGCGACAGCACTTGGAGCCGGCGCCCCTCCCGGCTGCCGAGATGGCGGGTTAGCTGCTCCCCAATAGGCTCGCGCGTGCTGTCGAGCCAGCGGACGGGAGACACTGTGCTCGGCAGCCGTGGCAGCCATGAGGTCACAGCGCAATGTGCTGCGGCCAGGGTCGACGCCGCCCTGCCACCCGCTTCGACCCGGGCGTGGAGGTTCGTGAGGAAGGAGAGGATGTCCTCGGCGACCGATCGATGAAGGTGGCGTCCGTCAGAGACCGGAAGGCCCGCGACCAGGACCTCCCAGCATTCGAGGTTGCGGTGCATCCCGGCAAACGTCAGGTTGCCGCTGCCGACTGCAACGAGGAGACAGTCGCGCGACCACAAGACGCCGACCTTGGCGTGGAACGCGCCCTTCGGCGCCCCAGCGGGCTCCACCGTGTACCTGACCCCTGCTCCCGTTACGAGTCCTTCGCCCAGGGACGCGTTGATGCCAACTGGATCGGCGAGCAGCAAGATCTGCCGTGCGCCGGACCGTTCGAGCGCACGAAGCAGATGGGTCTCGAACCATGCCAGCGAGAGCGTGTACGTCGTGAAGATCGCACCCTCAACGGGCACGGAGCTAACGACGTCGACAATTGGCAGGGCGGTCGATGGTGTGCTGGACGCTTCCGTCATCCGTGCGGGCTCTCGCAGCTCGTCATCCTCGTTCAGCCCCGTCCCGACAGGGTACCGCGCCCGGGGCGGTCGCTGCCCGCCGTCAGTAGCCGCAGGAGGAGGAAACGCGATCGCGCCGCTCGTCGGACGGCGCGTGCCACCCCGATCCGTCAGGCCGCGCGTTTGACCGCCTCGGCGAGCTGACCGGGCTCGAGAGGCAGCCAGGCGATGGCGTCCACCGGTCCGTGCTGCAGGATCACGCCCTCGAGGGGCTCGACGACAGGCGAACCGACGAGCACGCGTCGCGCGCCGGGGAGGTCTCGTCCAGCCGCCTCGAGGACATCGAGACCATCGAGGCGGGGCGAATCGAGGCGGAGGCCGCACACGACCACGTCGACCTCGGGCTTGCCGGACAGGACATCGAGCGCGCGGGAGGCGCCCACGATCTGCTGAACGGCCATGCCCGCGCCCTCGAGCTCGCGCGCGCAATCGGCGCAGGCTGCGATCGTCTGGCCGACGACAAGCACTCGTAGACCGAGGAGGGACCGCTGGGTCCTGGCAGATCGAGCGAGGCGTGTGTACGTGGCGCGCGGATGCGTTCTCATGATCGCTCCTTGCGGGTCCAGCCCCGGGCTGCACCGACGTCGTGAGCGCGCTGCTCGCGCGCGGCCTCGGCCCACTCGAGGCGGGTCGAGCGGAGGCCACCACCGCGCAGCCGTTGCTCCTGCTCGTCCATCGTCGGGCAGCGGCGGCGGGGCGCAGCGACCAGCGGGGCGTGTCCCTCGACCTCGGGCGTGATCTTGAGGGCGAGAAACGTGCGGCACATCTGGCAGAGCCAGTACCGGCGGCCGTTCGACCACCGCGCGCGTCCGAGGCCGTGGTCGCCGAGACAGTTCGCGCAGGAGGTCCCACCGATCGCGGAGCGGCCTGCTCGGACGCTTGGGAGTCTCACGCCACCCTCGAAATGGACAGGTGCTCGTCCCAGGTGCGCCGGGTCTTCACACTCTCGAGCTCGGCCCTGGCGCCAAGGGTGTCGTCGGGATCGAGGGCGAGGAGGCGCTCGAAGCCACTTTGGGCAACGCCACAGCAGCCGATCCGCCACATGCAGCGTGCCCTGCCCTGCAGGCAGCGGAGGAAGCCGAGGTTGTTCTTGTGGTGCGAAGGCAGCCGCGCGCCGCCCAGGTGCTCGAGGCTGAGCTCGCCGATCCGCAGCCCGACCTCGTAGTAGCGAATGGCATCGGAGGGATCGCGATCGAAGGACTCGTCGCCGAGCCGGGCGTGGGCCGCGAGGCAGCGCAGGTCCACCTCGAGGAGCGCGGCGGCGTGCTCGGCGTCGACCGGCAGCTCGTCGGGAAGCGGTGCCGTCCGCCTGCTCGCGAACGCGAACTCCAGCTCGGCGTCGGATACCTCGGGGTCCTCGGTGCACAAGCTGAGCGGCTCGAGACCGAGCGCGACCGGATCGAACCGGACATCCACGACGTCACCCGTGACATGGGTCTCGCCGAGCTCGGTCCAGCGCCGTCGGACCGCCACGACGGCGATCTCGCCCGGCACGACCTCGGCCACGTCGACGCTGCGCAGGACGACTCGATCGTGCGGGACCGCGCCGACGGTTCGACAGCGAGCGTGCCTGCGGAAGACTCGGTGGACGACGAGCTGGAGATACATGGGCCTGCCTCCTTGTACTGAACATTAGATCAGCACACTGACAGGGGCAAAGAATCGGCGTGGATCCGGCCGATCGGAGGGGATGTCAGCCTGGACCGCCCGCGTCGCGGACAACGGGCGTCGGGGTGGTCTCGCGCCTCGGCGCGGGCTCGTCGTGCATGAGGTCGGAGCACCGGGACAGCGTCCGCGCGGCACCTTCACGATCACCAGCAGCCTGCAGCGACGCCGCGGTCAGAATCGCCCCACCCATCTGGGTCGACCGCGACCTGGCTCTCTCGGCCAGCACGTCTGGTTGCGTGGCAGCCATGATGGCGGCCGAGGCAGCGGCGATGCCCATCGCGACGGCGGCGATCCTGTCGGCGTCCTCGTGACCGGTGCCGCCGGCGTTGAAGGCCGAACCGAGCGCGACGGCGGCCAGGGCGGCGCCGCCGATCTGGATGCCACCGAACGTCGTGGCCCAGATCCGGTTGTTGCGGAAGTTCCCGGCCGACGTGTTCGCCAGGACGGCGCAGTCGCGCGCGAGCTCGGCGATGCTCGGCTCCTGGAGCAGTCCCTCAGGGATGCGCAGCATCGAGTGCGAGCCCACGTACGCGTAGCGGGGCTGGGTGGCGCTTCGACTCGGCAACTCCCACTGCGCGATGCAGGACAGAACGAGCGGCGCGAGGACGGCGGCGGAAAATGCGGGGCGCACGGGTCACCTCCTGCAGCGAGATCAGCTGAGCTGGAAGTAGTCGTAGGTGAGGGTGATCGACTCGATGACGGACTCGTCGCTGCCGTTGTCCCACTCGCCGGCCACGAACTTGATCGGGAAGGCGCGGTAGAGAGTCCAGCGGCGCAGCGTCGAGCCGTCGCGGTCCATCTGCACGATGGCGAGGTTCCGCTTGTACCGAGGGTCGGGAAGGCCGAGGCCGCTCGCGACGCTGACGACATCCGAGAACCAGCGGAAGAGGTCCTTGTCTTGCGTCGCGCCGCGCTCGAGCGTGACGTCGGAGAAGCTGAGGCGGCCGGGGCTCTTGTAGGGGATCGCGGCGCCGCCCTCGTAGTGCTCGGACTTGCCGAGCTCCGCGGACAGCTCCGAGCACTTGGCGAAGCCCGCCCAACCGAACCCGTCGATGCCGATGCGGAAGCGCCAGCGCGAGTGAAACGACCGCGGTTGACCGAGGATCGCCATGATCAGCCTCCTCCCGCGAGCTCGGCCTCGAGCGCGCGCGTGTCCTGCGCGATGCGCAGCACGATAAACTCCGCGGGCTTGTTGGTGGCGAGCCCGACGCGGATGTACATGCGGCCCGCCATCCGCGCCGACGGCGGGTTCAACGTCTCGGAGACGTCGACGAAGAAGGCCTTGTCGGCCTCGGCGCTGGCGAAGGCACCGTTGCGCATCTGGTCGACCAGGAACGCGGTGATCGTGCGGGCGACCTCGGCGCGAAGGTCTTCGGTGTTCGAGCGGTGGCGCGCAAACTCGAGGCCGCGCCGAAGGCTGCGCTCGATGAACGAGACGCCCCTTCGCTCGGCGACGTACGGAAAGCTGCCATCGGCACGCAGCGTTCGCGAGCCGTCGATGAACCGCGGCAGGCCGGGCGCAGTGGTGAGCGGGTTGATGCGCTTCGGGTAGACGAGGTCTCGACGGCGCTCCTCGAGGACCTCGTCCGTCTCGAAACCGAGCACGCCGAGGAGGCGACCGCGGTCGATGCCGGCCGGCGGGTCGTAGATGCCGCCGGGGCTGGCGGCGTCGGTGCGCGCGAAGGTGCCGCAGATGGCGCCAGACGGTGGCGCCACGATGTCGACGGCACCGCCGAAGACCGACCGGGTCGGGTTCGGGATGCGGATCCGCGGCCAGTAGATGGCGGCATGCTCGGAGGCACCGAGCAGCACCGCCGTGCGCTCGACGTAGTCGACCATCGCGACGGCGTCGAGTCCCGGGGGCGGATCGAGGACCGCGAAGACGAAGCCGCCACGCACCTGCTCCGCGTAGCGGACCAGCGCCTCGTGCACGGTCGGCGTAGCGCGACCGGGAACCGTGACGAGCGAGAGGTCGAGGACTCGGTCGAGACCGAACAGGCCCGTGCGGCCCGCCTCCGCGCCGACGAAGTCGGCATCAACCAGGCCGACGAGGCCGTCGTCGCCACCCGCCAAGGTGGCGATCTGTGGCTCCAGCGTGCGAGCGGTGCCGAGGACGGACACTCGGATCAGCCGCGAACCGGATTGCTCGTCGTTGAGGGTTAGCTCGAGCGGCCGGGCTGCCTGGGCATCGAGCGCGAGGTTGACCCAGCGTTCCCGGAAGACGCCGTCCTCGAAGAGCAGCAGGTCGAATCGCTCGCGTTCGCCGGAGGTGGCTGCACGCACCACGACCTGGAGGTGATTCGCGAATGCGCCAGGGTCCCGGCCTTCGAGGCGAACGGCAGGCACGGTCCCGGCGTCGCTGCCGAGCACGCGGCCTGCTGGCAGACCGAGGGCGGCAACGGTGCCGGGCCGCACCTCGATCGAGGCCGTGGCGCCCGTCGCCGTCGTCCGCAGCTCGAGCGCGCCACTCGTGCTTGCCGTGGCGCGAACACCGGGAAGGGAGGAGCCGATGGCAGTGACGAGATCGGGCGCTGTGACGGCCCGCAGGCTGGGCAGATTTCCCGAGCCCACGGCGGGACCGACAGCGATGCCGAGGGGGCCCGCGGCCGTGCCACCCACGATCTCGAGACGGCTCGCCGTGCCCCGCGTGTCGGATTGGAGCCGCACGACATCGCGCTCGACGAGCGCCCGTACGCCACCGAGATCGGCATTGAGCGCGGCCGCCACCTCGGCTGCCGTCGCATGCGCCACGTCGGCGAAGGCGGAGGCTACGACCAGGAAGTCCTGGACCGGCCCGCCGTCCACGCGAACGAGCAGCGTCATGCCGTCGGCGAGCGCGAACGGACCGACCTGGGACGCGACGCTGGCGGGGGCGCCGTGGAAGGCGACCTCGGTATCCGCGGCGCCGTTTGCCGACAGGACGAGGCGGTCACCGTCGCGCAATGCGAAGGGTCCGGGGGCGCTGGAGGCAACGGCCGGCGTCGGAGCGCCGCCAGACACCAGCTGGCCGACCGCGACCCGTGCGGTGGCCGACGCCGGATTGCCAGGATCGGCGTAGTGCGCGGTCCGCACGACCCAGAGGTGACTGCCGCCGTTCTGGAAGAAGCCGAGCGCGGCGAGGGCGAGGTCCGACTCGCGTGAGAAGCCGCCGAATCGATCCTCGTAGTCTTCGAACGAGGTGCAGAGAACCGCCCGGCCAATCGGGCCCCGGCGAGCGACACCGACCGCACCCGCGATCGAGGTGGGCAGCGCCTCGACGCCGCGAACCCGCGGCGGCTCCTCGACCACCACGACCTTGGACGACAGCAACTCGGCGCTCATGGCTGACTCCCCGTGGGTTCCGTGTGGAGGTGCGTGCTTGTGGTGGCTGCAGCGACGTCCAGGGGGCGGGACTCGTCGACGTCGAAGCCGCGCACCACGAGGCCCGTCATGAAGGCATGGACGCCGTCGCGGTCGTTGATCGACGTCCGGAGCTCGCCCTCGGGATCCAGCTCCCAGCGCACGTGGCCGAGGTGCGGATGCTGGTGGTCTCGCGGCATCGAGAGCCAGCGATTCCGGTGGAGGAAGCTCATCACCCCGGACATCAGCGTGAGCAGCTCGACCGTGCGGTCCGACGCGCCCGTCAGCGAGAACACGAGGTCCACGGTGAGCGGCGGACGCATGCGCACGACCTCAGGGCCGAGGCCGTACTCGGCGATCTCGCTCGAGCCGTAGAACCGGTTCTCCCGGATCCGCGGCCCGGTCACCACCACGGCCGGCAGCTCCGCGATCGCGACCTGGCCGTCCAATGGCGTGGCGTCGTAGTCCACGTGGACCGCGAGGCTGGTATTGGCGAGGAGCTGGCTCTGCAGCTCGCGCAGCAGGGTCCGCACGAGCCGGGTGAGGTCGGCCTCCTCGAGCAGCCGGGCGCGCTGGTATCGGTAGGCGTCGGCGATCCCCACGACCTCGCCTGGTACCGGCTGGCCAAGGTCGTCCAGGTTCTGGAGCTCGATGGACACCGCACCCGGCGGGTGCGCCGGTGCGCGCAGGAGCACGTGGTCGACGCTGACGGCAACGATCTCCGCCGGCCGGTCGCCAAACCGCACGAGGACGCCGGGGCCGAGACCGGCACCGAAGAGCCGCACGACATCGCCACCGACGGCGGGGCCGGAGCCGGGTTCGATGGCACGCAGGGTTGGCGGCGCCATCACGCGCCCCTGAGGCCCACACGACGGGCCACGCTGCGGAGGAATCGCTCCTGCGCACCGCGCGCGAAGCGCCGAAAGGCCGGTCGGAGGAAGGGCCGCGCCGGGATCTGGACGACCACGACGCCTCGACCCGTGCCGCCGCCATTGGCCCCTTCGCCGGCCTCCTTCGCCGCGGCGTGGAGGAATCTCCGCATCGCGGCGGTCATCGGGATGACGATCGGGCCCGAGCCGAACTCGTTGAGCTGTGCGATGTCGGCCAGCGAGGGCCCCGCCTTGCGGGGCACGCCGACGAACGCGCGATCCCCCGACACGATGGTCGCGATGGCGCTGCGCAGCTCGCCGCGCACGAGGAGCGCCTTCTCGCCGACGAAGCCACCCAGCCGGCGGGCGGCGAGCGTCATGGCCGCTGGTGGCGCCAGCTCCACTTGATCGGTCAGCCCACGCACTATCTCGGCGCGCAGGCGCTCGGCCTCCTGCCGAAGCGTCGAGGTGACGGCCTGCCCGAGGTCGCGCGCACCGCGGGCGAGGAGCTCCCGCGCCAGGCCCCAGCTCCCAGTCTTCACGCCAGCCTCCTGGCGCCCACCAACCGCGACTCGAACCGGCAGTGGAGCAGGTTGCGATGCGACCTCAGCAGGCCGAGCCCGAAGCCGATGGGTCTGGCCTCGACGAGATACAGGCCAGGCGGGGTCGCGACGGCGCAGACCAGCGCGCCGGCCTTGTCGTGGATTGCCCCCAATCGGTCGCCGACGCGGATGAGCGGTGCTCCGGTCGTCAGCTCGACCAGTCCGAGCCGCTCGAGGTCACGGAAGTGGAAGACGAGCGCGATGTCGGACGTCGGCGATCGGCCAGATGCGGTCTGCTGAAGCGCCTCCCACGCGTCAGGTTCGACCTGGCACGGCACGCGAACCGGAGGCCGCTCCGCGCGTGCGCGCGCGCCGGGGCGGTCGACGTCGGTGCCCGTCAGCCGTGGCTCGCGGAAGTCAGCGTCATACCCTGGTGACGCCGCCGTGCCGGCCGTGTCGAGTCGGAACAGCACCGCCGAGAACGCGAAGATGAGGCGGCCCCTCACGCGGCACCGAGGCCCATCGGACGGCAGTAGGGGGCAAGGAGGTCCGCCAGGTCAGGGTCCCCCACCAGGGCGGCATCGCTGGACATGGGTGCGAGCCGATACGACTGGTCACGAGTCCGCTCCTCGATGAGCCGTGCGCGAAGGCGTGCGTCGTCGGCGTCGGCGCTCAAGAGTGGTGCGAGCCACTGGCGGACGAGGAGCATCGTCGCCCGGCGGATCGCGGGCGGCGTGCGGCCGAACGGCGTGCCGTCCGGCTCGGTGTAGCCCCAGAGGCCCATTGCCTCGACGTTGGCGACGCCGCGAGGGAACACGCCCCCGCGCAGCGCGAGCAGCGGCGCATCGAAGCCGGGCTCGACGGGCGCACCGACGATGACGACCTCGGCGATCGGCAGCTCGACCCCACCGACGACGAGCCGGTCGAGCCGGATGGGCGGGACCGGCGGCTCCAGTGCCGCAGTCCCGCGGCCGCTCATGCGGAGCGCGCGCTCACGTGGCGCGAAGAACCAGCCGGTCAGTCGATCGATGAGTGCGCTGGCCTCTTCGATGAGCCGCGCCAGGCGCACGTCGTCGGCCTGCGCGATCGTCACGCCCTCAGCACGCAGGTCAGCCACGGTCGCGTACATCGGCCCTCCGATCAGCCGCGCCCGCGGCGGATCCCCGTCGGCTTCAGGTCCGCGCTCGCCACGGCGCCCGTCGCGTCGATCGGGTCCGCTGCCGCGTGTCGCCGCTTGGCCTCCTCCTCCGCGCTCTCGAGCGCGCGCGCCTCCTCCTCGGTGGCCACGTCGAAGGCGAGCGGCGAGCCCGCGTCGTCGGCCACCTGCCTCACCGTGCGGAGGTAGTCGGCGACCTCCTTGGTCACGCGATGCCAGCCGCGCTCCTCGCGGAAGGAATGACCCGCGTAGTGGTACCGGCGCAGCACATGCCGCCGGCTCGCGTCAAAGGGCTTGAGTCGAACGAGCTGGGTCTCCATGTCCCCCTCCGTCAGACGCGCACGTTGATGGCTCTGGCCACGCCGACCTCGTCCGCGTACCGGACGTCGAAGCGCAGCGTGGCGACGATCCGCAGCTGGCCCGCCGAGATGTCGCGCCACGACTCGATTCGCACCTGGCGCCAGATGCCGAAGACGATGTTCTGGGGCTGCACGAGCAGGGCCGCCGACTGGTTCTGCTGGGCGCCCAGGTTCTCGGGAAACAGTGGGATCGGCTGGACCGGGACGCCCGAGTACAGGACTGGCGTGTCGGTCTCGAGGTAGCGATCGCCCGCCGCGGTCGCGCGCTCGGCCAGCTGACGGCGGTAGCCGAGCTCCGCGTCGACGCTGGTCAGATACGCGAGCGCCTTCTTGTCGCGCAGGTACTCGCTCGGCAGCGAGCGGATGAGCTCGTGCAGGATCTGTGGGGAAAGCGGCTGTCCGGCCGCGTCCACGATCTGGCTCGTGGCCTGGACGAGGAGGCCGTCCATCACAGCGAGGAACGGATCCGGCGACGTCCGGTTGCCGTTCACCCCGACGTCTTCCATGTCGCGGGCGATGGCTTCCGCCATCATCTCGATGATCGTCTGCCGCAGATCACCGCGCTCGATGCTGTCCTCGAGGACCTCGTCGGAGAGGCGAATCTCGGCGCGGAAGAGCTTGGCGTCGAGCTCCACCATCGAGAAGTCCGGACGACTGCGGGCTGCGAGATCTAGCGGCACGTTCTCCGTGCCCGGGCGAAGGATGCGACTCGACAGTCGGATGCGCGGGATCTGCTGCTTGGGCGCCGCCATCGGGACGACGGTGGACATGCCCATCAGTACCGACTTCTTCGTGAGCAGGCGCAGGAACTTCTTCGCCTGCGCCGGCAGGAGCACGCCACCGCCCGCGGTCATCTCCTGGAGCGCGAGGTCGGCCTTCTCGAGTGCTTCGCGGTTCGGCAGGTAGCTCATCGAGGGCTCCTTGGTCAGCGGTCGATGTCGTGGAAGGAGACCGACTTGTCGACGGCGTCTCGGTCGGCCGGTCGGTTGAGGTCGAGCGGCCAGGAGGTGTCCTCGGCCGCGTCGGCCTTCGTGGTGCGTCCCTCCGCCGGCAGGCTGGCGGGCAAGCCCGCACGCTTCTCGAGCTGCGCGATGCGCTGTCCCTGGTCCTTGACCGCACCGGTCAACGTGCGCAGGTCGGCGCCGAGGGAGCGCAGCTGCTCGCCGTCCCCCTTGCGGGCTTCGAGCAGCTGCCGCAGCTCTCCGAGGGAGCTCCTGATGTCGTCGAGCGGATCGGCGGCAGACTTCGACGCCGAATCCGCGGCGGCATTGCCGGTCAATGCCGCGAGCGCGTCGATGCTCGCCCGAGCCTGCGCGACCAGGCTGTTCAGGACCTCTGGGCTCAGCTCCTCGCCCTCGAGCTCGCCCACCGCTGCAGCGAGCTCCTCGATGACGGCTTCGAGCGCGGCAACGGGGGTTTCGGCGGTGGTCTCGGAGTCGTCAGGCATTGCGTCACTCCTCTTCACGATGAGAAAGCGGTGCAGGTTGGCGGCGCGGTCGACGAGCGAGACCTCCTCGACCACGATGTCGATGAGCCGGTGATTGCCGCAGTCCTTGGCGCGGGCGGTCACGAGGCACCCTCCGCAGCGTCCGGCTCGGCGCCGGACTCCGGTGGGCACTCCGGTGTTCGCCGCGCGGAGCCGCCGATGGAGAAACCCGTCAGCTTGCCCCCGCGGACCTGCTCCCACAGGTCGTCGCTGAGCACGCGCACGGCGAAGAGCCAGGTGCCCTTCTTGACGGGCACATCGCCGACCTGGAAGTCGATCGGGGCGAGGTAGCTCTCGAGGATCTTGACCTCGTCGTTGACCCGCAGCCGGTGCATGAGCCCGAGCCCGCCGAACTCCTGCATGAAGCGATGGGCGGCCTTTCGAACCTCGTCGGGCGAGTAGATGTCGCCCTGTCCGTCCACGCGCTCGGGCTCGAGGACGACGCCGAGCACGTAGCGCTCGTCCGTCGGATCAGCACCCTTGAGGAGCGGGATGGACTTCGCGAAGGGCGCTCCCGAATCGCCGAGCGCCGGTGCGACGTCGTCCGCCCGCCAGCCGCCAGCGTGCAGCGTCTCGAGCTGCTTGCGTGCGGGCTCGAAGTTCGTGACGAGGAGCTGCGTCAGGAGCTTCGGACCTTCGACGCCGCGCATCGAGCGGATGCTGCGCGTGGTGCGGATTCGCCGGACCTGGAAGCCCGCCTTGGTGAGGAGCTGCGGGAGCTGTCCGCGCGTCCCGTAAGTAAGGACGAACTTGCCCTTCAGGCCCTCGAGGATCTTGGCGAAGCGCGCCTCGTCGAAGCGGTCCTCGCCGACCTGGACGTCGTAGCCGGCGTACGGCGGATCGAGGAAGAACGCCGTCGCCGGGCTGTCGAACTTCCGGACGATGCGCTCGTAGTCGCCCGCGTGGATGCGCACCTTGCGCAGACGCGGTGCAAAGGCGGCGAGGCGCTCCGGGGTGCGCGCCCGGACGCCCTCCGCGGTCGGCGAGAAGCTCTTGCCTCGCAGCTTCCCGTACGAGAAGTGCGTGACGTAGAGGAAGCGATAGAGCCACTCGAGGTCGTCGGTCGGACTCGACTCGACGAGCTCCTTGAACAGGGACTTTCGCCCCACCCAGTCGCGCTTGCCGAGACGCCCGAGCTCCGCCGCCCCGAGCCGCTTGATGAGCCGGTAGGCCTTCGCGATGTCAGGGTCGGCGTCGCCGATGACTTCGCGTTCGGCGGCGTCCTTGGCGAACAGCACCGCGGCGCTCCCGGCGAACGGCTCCACGTACGTGCGATGCGCGGGGAGGAGCTTGACCAGGCGGTCGGCGATCCGCTTCTTGCCGGCCGGCGAGCCCCAGATGGTCTTGCCGAGGAGGCAGCTTGCCGTCATCACGCGACACAAGGCGCGTCGCGCGCGTGCGCGGGGACAGCGGTTGTTCAGGATTCGTTGACGGCGGGTACCGTGGCGCTTCAACCTCATCGCCCATGCGCGCCCTCGGCTTGGTCCTGGTCGTTGCGTCCTGCTCGAACGTGGTGTCGCCCTCCCTGGTCAAGGTGCGGGCGAGCGCTGACTTCCAGTGCGGCAAGGAGCAGGTCCAGGTGAAACAGCTCGGAGACACGACTTGGAGCGCGAGCGGCTGCGGCAAGACCGCGGCCTACACCTGCTGGACGTCCGTCGGCATGGGCGAGGGCACGTGTGTCCGCGAGGGAGAGGGACCTACGCAGGCACCGTAGTGCTGCGGCAGAGGCCGTGGTAGGGCGGGAACCCGAGCCCGAGACTCTCGAGGTCGCGGTCGTTCATAGCAGAAGCGAAGCCTCCCCCCGCGCTCCCCGTCGCCACCGTGGTCCGCTCTCCGCCACGCTCGATGTACAGCTGCTTCCCGTTCGCGCCGTCGCGACCGAGGCGGATCCAGGGATGCGCGTCCTGCAGGTCCCCTACGGAATCTGCCCGCTCGATGGCCTCGAAGCGGTCGAGCGCAGTGGCCACCGAGAACGTCTTGCCGTCGAGGAAGCTGCAGATGGGCGTGGTCGCGCGGTCGAGGACCGCCACGATGCGATAGCGATCAATGCCAGCCTCGGCGTAGGCCGACACCTGCGCGTAGGAGCGGCCGGAGGAGACCACGGTGCCAGCCACGACCTCCCAGTAGGGGGAGCTCCCGGTCACGAGCACCCCGGTCGCGAGCCGCTCCAGCTCGATGGCGATGTCTTCGCGGCCCAGCCCGCGCTCGAGCGCGGTCGCGATGGTGTCTCGCACCCGATGCTGGAACGCCGCTGCCCGGCGCACGTACTCCTGCCGCACGAACGGCCCCTGACTGCGGCGGACGTGCGCGATCACGCGCTGGTCGACGGCGTTGAAGTCGGCGGCGATCGCAAGGCCGTCTCGGCGGCGTCCGCGTGATCGAACGGCCCGGACCACGGCCTCCGCGGCGCGCCCGATGGTTGCCTCGATCTGACCGGGCACGCCCCGGGTGGCGCGTCCCGCGAGTGTCATTGCCTCCGCAATCAGAGAACGTCGGCGAGCGGGTGTCGTGGCGCTCCAGTCGACGTCGAGCGCAGCGACGGCGGTTCGAATGGCCGAGGCCTCGCTGCGGGCGACGCGCGACCGCAGCGACATGGCGAGCCGCGACACGACGCGGTCGAAGTCGCGAGACTCCTCGAGGTCGAGGGCCTTGCCGACTGAAACCCCGAAGCGCTCGAGGAGAGACTCCGCCGCCTCGTGCGCGCGCCCCAGGAGGGCGATGCCGTCAGCGGTACACGATGGGCCGCACACCCGGAACCTCCTCGAGCAGGGCTATGCCGCGGACCAGACGGATCTCCACCCCGCAGTAGATGCAGCCGACGGGGCCAAGGGTCACGAGGCCGGTCTCCTCCGTGATCTGCTGCGCCGCCGGGCCGTCGAGCACGATGTTCGGGAAGCCGCACCGGGGACAGCCGAGGTGATAGCCAACGAGACGGCTGCCCGCTCGCTGCGGCACCCGGCGCAGGTCACCCCGACGCAGAGCACACGGAGGCTTGCTGGTCAGGGTGCATCGCATGGCGGCTCGTCCCCGGCCCCATCGATCGGCTGGCCACCGTCTGCGTAGATCCGAGCGAGCTCGAGGCGTCGCGCAGCGAGGCGCCCCTCCTCGGCCGCGAGCTCCTCGCGCAACGACAGCAGCCGACGAGCCTCCTCGAGCAGGTCGCGCTTCTGCTCGGGCCGACGCAGAAGGTCTTGCACTCCGGTCTGGATGCCGGCCAGCGTCAGGGTGATCGGGCGCTTCGTCCAGTCGTCCGAGATCCGCCGTAGCTCGCGATTGAATATGTCGCCCGCGAGGGTCCGCCCCTCTTCGGGCGTGAGCACGCCGACGCGCACGAGCTTCTCGACCATCCCCGTCATTCGCTCCGGGTCGCGGGTGATGGGCGCCTGCGAGCGGAAGCGCCAGAAGCGGATCCCCATGTCCGGCAGGAGCTTCCGGTTCACGAAGAAGTCGAACTCGTCCCGCTCGGGCTGGAAGACCTGGTCCTCGGCGAAGCGCAGCTGTGCGTCGCTGGTCGAGCGATTGAAGTCGCGGCTATCGCCCCGCAGGAGCTGCGGGAGCCGGAAGGCGCTGCCGACCTTGTCCTGGTTCCGCTGGTCGTACTGCTGGAACAGCGCGTCCTGCTGCTGCGCCGACGTGAGCGGCTTGAGCTCGATCTTCGCGCGGGTGGTGTCCTGCCCCTGCCCGCCCTCAGCCTCGATGATGAGGACCTTGTGGAAGTTCTTCTTCCCCCTGAGGTTCTCCTCGATGAACCTCTCGATGCGCGGCACCGACGCGTCCGAGAGCTTCCCGCCCGAGACCAGGAGCGCGAGCGGCGGCACGCTCTTGTTCTCGAAGTAGAGGTGATTGACCTCTTCCATCTGCCTCGAGCCAAGCACCGACAGCAGGTTGCCGATCCAGCGCGGCACCCCGTAGGGCGATCGCGGCGAGTGGATTGCGAAGTGGAGCATCTCCGTCGCCGGCTGCTCGTCCGGTTGGGCCCGGCGTTGGGCCTCGACGCTCGCGTGGACCTGGCCGGTCGTCCGGGACATGGCGCGCGGATCGCCGAAGGACTTGAAGAACACGCGCTCGGTCCCCTGGACCTGTACGAACCGGCGCAGCCGGCGGCTGACGCGCACCCGCTCCGTGGCGACCGGCGAGACCCGTACCTGCTCATCGAGCTCGACCGCGGCTGGGTCGAGCGGGAGCAGCCGCATCGTGTACGCCGGCACGTACACGAGCCGCGCGACCTCGCCGCGGCCGTTTCGCAGCACCTCCCAGTAGGCGTTGCCTGTGACCTCGAGGTCCTGCCGCGTTCGGCGCCGCAGGTCGACGAACGAGTGGTCGAAGCAGCAGAAGTCGAAGAACGCCTCGAGCCGCGCGCGCTCGACCTGCGCGACCTGGCGGAGCTCGCCGCGCCGCGCGGCCACCTCGTCGGCAGTCGGCTGCAGCTCGGCGTCTGCACCCAGCTCCCCGCGCTCGCGCGCCGCGATCCGCTCGAGCGTGATGCACTCGGCGATTCGCCCGTCGACATCCTCGGCCTCGAAGTCGATCGCCGGATCGAGCCGATGCCCGAAGCCGTCGATGTTGGTGGCGTACGCATCGACGTTTTGCCGGAGGCTGTTCGAGTGCTCGAACAGCAGGCAGAGCGCCTGCGGGTCGTACGGGGGCTCGAGCGCACCCGCCTCGGCGAACGCCGCGTCGGCCTCCCCGCCCCCGACGCTGCCCGGCTCCTGAACGCGCGCCTCGAGGACCAGCGCCTTGAGGATCGTCTGCAGCCGCGCGTCGGCGTGGCGTACCTGTGCGTCGACCGACATGCGAAGACGCAAGGCCGGCGACGGGCGCGAGAGGGACCAAGATTGCGCAGCTCAGCACGGCGACGCGCCGACCGGAGGAGGCTTGTCGACAGGCGACGCGTTCCCATCCCCCAGCCCAGGTCGCTCGGGCTACAACTTCGGAGGGGCGGGAGTTCCCAGTCCGGAGGTTCCGTGAGCGAGATCAAGGTCGTTGGCGGTGGGGCGGCTCTCGTGAAGGAGCTCGAGGCCCTGATCGACTGGGCTCATGATGTCGACCTCGCCTTCGCTTGGGCATCGTCCGCGAACGGGCGGGCCCCCCACTGGAATGCGCTCAATTTCGGCAAGGTGCGACGGGCGATCATCGGCGTCCACTTCAACCAGACGGAACCCGCTGCCCTTGAGGTCATGTCGCGCTTCGGCGTCCTGAAGGTCGTCGCCGAAACCAGCGGGGTGTTTCACCCGAAGGTGGCACTTGGCTTGAGGGAGGGCCGCGGCAGGGCAATCATCGGGTCGAGCAACTTCACACCGGGTGGCTACGGCGCGAACGTCGAGCTGAACACGGTGATCGAAGCCGACCTTGCGGATCCCGCGATGTCAGCAGTTGTGCGATTCATGGAGGCACAGTGGTCCAGCACGCGCGCTTTCGTGCCCAACGAGAGGTGGCTTGCCGACTACGCCGCCGCTTGGGCCAGACGCCCGAATCCGCCGCCCACTCCGCCACCTCCCGGCGCGGGGCAGGTCGCGACACCCGAGGACCTCGACGTCACCTTCCCGGAGTACTTCGACCTCGTGGTTGCGCAGGAGCGCAGGACGCTCGCCAACGGCGATCCGATTCGCGTGTTCGACGACGCGGAGCGGGGCTCGTACCTCCAGGAGGCAGAGGCCTGCAGCGCCGCCTTCGCGGCCCACTCCGCGTACGCCGAGATGCCCGTGGACGACCGGAAACGGGTGGCTGGCTGGGGCGACCAGACGAGCGGCTACTTCGGCCACATGATGGGGGCAGGACGGTTCAAGAACCTCGTGCTCGAGCATCCTGAGGTGCTCGGCAAGTACCTCGACAGGATCCCCCTCACGGGCATCGTGTCTCGGCTCCTCGCAGGGGAGGTGTTGGAGGGACTCCTGGACGCGGACGGAGTCGCGCTGGGCACGGCTTCGCGGCTTCTCACTGTGAAACGTCCCGACGTGTTCCTCACGCTGAACAGTGCGAATCGTGAGCGCGTGCGGACCATCTTCGGCTCAGCGCCGACCACAGTAGGTGGCTACCTCTCGCTCCATGACCGCATCTGGAAGCTGCCGTGGGCAAAGGCCCCGAGGCCAGAGGGCGAGGCCGAGGGCCGCGTGTGGGCGGCACGCGTCGCCCTCCTTGACGCCCTCCTCTACGAGATCCCTCCCTACCAGCGGTAGCGACTCCGCCCCGGCCGCGAGAGGCCGCAGGGCTCCATGTCGAATCCGCCGGGCCTACCCGACGACGCGCACGCCGAGCTCCGTCAGACGCGTCGGGCCGCGCTCCCGCTCTCGCTGACACGCGAGCACGACGGCCCAGAACCGATCCGCGTGGCCACCGCGCGTGGTGCGCTCGGCGTCGAAGGTCACCTTGCCGGAGGGCAGGACGCGCCGCTTGATCGAGTGGATCTGCGAGACCAAATCGCGGTTGCGCGGCAGTGCCACCTCGTGGCGCTGGAGCAGGATCTTGAAGCCCGTCGCCCAGCGTTCCTTGGACTCGTTCGTGAAGGTCTCGGGGACGACCTGCGGGTAGTCGCGGCCGAGGTTCTCGGCCAGGTGCATGCCGATGCCGCTCTGGTCGATCGACAGGCGCGCGATCGGCAGTGCTTCCAGCATCCGGCGCAGGACACCCTCTTGCTCGGCGAAGGGCACGTCGGAGAACGTGCGCAGTAGCCGGCATGTGAACCGGCCGCCGGCCTCGTCGAACAGCGCGAGCTCGGAGCGGTCCCGCGTGCGGCCCACGTCGAAGCCGGCGACCAGGCGTCCCAGCACGCGGCCGACGTCCTCGACATCCGCGGCGAGGGCGACGTCCTCGCTGGTGCACGGGAGGATCAGGTCGTAGGGGTAGAAGGAGTAGGAGTCGTCGCAGAAGGCGAGCTCGAGCTCCTGCTGGAAGTCCTCGAGCGCGAGCGACTCGAACTGCTCGACGATGGGGGGCTTGCCGAACTGCTCGACCCGCTCCTCGGTCGTCATCATCGGCGCTTCGATCGCCGAGCGCACGGGGTCGCGCGAAAAGAACCGGCAGCACCACCAGGGCACGCCGTGCCGGCTGTGGTGCGGGTACTTCCGCACCTCCTCGGTCGCGATCTCCCAGAAGATGCCGCGTCGCCCGAGCGGCGTGGAGCAGCCGGTCAACTGGGCGACCGGCGATCGCAGGATGAGCGCGGTGGAGCCGCGGTAGACGTCGCGGTCGTTCAGGTAGTGGGCGAGCTCATCGAGGTAGAGGTCTCCGCGCTTGCCGCGCGGGGCCTTCGAGGGCACCGACAGGATCCGCGAGACCCGGCGGCTCGGACCGTTCGACTCGAAGGCCAGCTCGGTCTTCGAGTCGACGACCAGCCGCTTCTGGTAGGAGAGCGGAAGCTCCTCGTGGATCTGCCGCGCGAAGCCGACGCGCTCTTTGGCCTCGTCGAGCGAGAAGCTGACGAACACCGCGACGTGGTTGTCTCGCAGGTGGCAGCGGGCGAGCGCCTCGGCCGACATCAGGAACGAGAAGCCGACCTGCCGCGCCTTGGTCACCCAGCGAAACCGCGCGCGATCCTCGAGGAAGCGGCGCTGGTACGGCTCGAGGCGAATGGGCTGGTCTTCGTGCCGTCCGAACGTCGAGATGAAGCCCACCTCCGAGCCGAGCCAGCGGAGCAGCTCCTCCTCGGTGCGCTTGACGACCGTCAGCACCGGCAGGGCTCCCTGGACTTGCTACCGGCGCCGGTAAGAGCGTCCATGTCAGCATGTCCAGATATGCAGACACCGGCCTTGCCCCCCGAACGTTGACCGAGCACGACCAGCAGCTCCTGCTCAAGGTGACCGGCGAGCACCGCGCCGGGTACCGCGACCACATCGTCTTCGCGATCGCGCTGGCGACCGGCCTGCGCGAGCACGAGATCGCGGCCCTCGACTGCGGCGACGTCTTCGAGACCGACGGCCGAGTTCGGCGGCGCATCCGGCTCCGGGTGTTCAAGAGATCGAATCGCGATCGGTCGATCCAGGAGGTCGTTCTGCCTGATCGTCTGCGGGCCAAGCTGGAGCGTTTCCGTCGCTGGAAGATGACCGAGGGCGAAGCTCTCGACGCTTCGAGCCCGCTCCTCCTCAGCCTCCGTCGGCAGCGCCTCTCGACCCGCCAGCTGCGGACGGCGATCCGGGTCTGGAGCCGTCGCGCGGGCCTCGAGCGGATGCTCGGCTTCCACGCGCTCCGCCACACGGCCTGCACGAACCTCTACCGGCGCACGCGAGACATCCGGCTGGTGCAGCGGTTCGCGCGTCACGCGTCGATCACCTCGACGATGCGGTACACGCATGCGGGCGACGACGACCTCGTGCGGGCGGTCGCCGATTTGCCGTGCTGATGCTCGCGCGCCCCGCCGATTTCCAAACGACACCCCCACTCTGGAGAGCCACCAGGGAACGCCGGGGCCGCATTCGCGCGTCTGAAACTTCGACTCCCCCCCCGGGTCCCGCCGAGCCGCCTGGCCCGGCCGGCGCGCCCGGGACCGCCGCGGACCGGGGGATCGTGGGAAAGCGGCCATCGTGCTCGGCCCTTGCGCACTTCCCCTGGTCCGGAATGTCCGGCGAATGGCCCGAAACTGCGCGGGACGGATGGCCACCTTTGGTCCAAGTCGGCCATCCCGGACCTCCCCACGCCGCCCTCAATCGGCCGCCGCTTCCCCATCGGCTCCCTCGAAAGCCGCCCGCGGGGGGTCGGACTCGCCCGCGCCGTCGGTCGAGGGCGGCAGCACCTCGGCCTGGATGGATTCCTGGTGGATGCGCTGCAGCGCCTCGAGCGTGATGCCGTGCGCGATCTCCTGGCGGCTGTCGGCGCCGCCTTCGAGGAACATGCGGAGCCGCATGATCGTGTTGAGGTCGGCCGGCGTGTCGCAACGCACGCGTCCCTCCTCCAGCGCCTCGGCGAACGCCAGGATGTAGCGGTCGCAGACGCCGATCATCTCCTCGATGGACAGAGCTGCGCGCTGGGACCGGCCCTCGACGATCGTCTTGGTCGTGGCGGCACGGGTCCGCTCGATGGCTTCCTGCCGGCGCTCCATGCAGCGATGCCGCGCGGCGTAGGTCCCGATCGTCGAGCGCGCGACGCCGAAGCGTCGGGCGAGCTCGGTGTGGCTCGGGAAGATGACGACCTCGCGCCCGGACTCCTCACTGCGCACGGTCTCGCCGTGGACGAGCAACCGATCGACGTCGTCAGCGGGGAAGCGAGGCGGATCTGCACGCCGCGGGCGGCCACGTGGTCGCTGGCCGGGCTCCCGACCGAGCTCGTTCATCCCGCTCTCCGCGCCCGCTCCTCCGCCACCACCAGCAGGATCAGGTAGCCGATGAGGTCGTTGACGACATCCTCGTCGTCGTCGCGGACTCCGCGGGCTACGCGGCTCAGCTTGTCGTCGATGCGCACACGGATCTGCTCGAGGCGGTCGGACCTCGAGAAGATCCGCAGCGGCTCGAGCGCGGAGTCGCCATACCGCTGGTTCTTCCCGATGAGCATCGTCTCGAGCCGCGCGAGCGCACGGCGGATCTCGTCGATCGTGCAGTCCTTGGCCGCGACCTTGGCGTTCACGCGCGGCCACCGTTGATGAAGATGGTCGCGATGCCGAGCCTGGAGGCGTGCTCGACCTCGGCCCGCATCGACTTCGTGAGCCACGCGCCGTAGACGCGCATCTCGTCGCACCGCTCGAGAAGAGCCAGGCCGAGCTGGGCCACCTGCTCACGATCGGTGCCCTCGAGCTGGTGATGGCCGAGCATGGGTGTGATGGGCACGAGCCCCTCCGCCATGAGCTCGGTCGCCAGCTTGCGCACGCCGCCCGTCTCGCCGCCGAGCTCGCACGGATGCGGATGGCAGAGGTAGACGTGCCGCCGCGATGAGACGCGCATGCGCTCCGATCCCGACGACGGCTCCGGGCTCGGAGCCGCGCGAGGACCACACACGCAGCCGCGCAGCCACAGCAGCAGAAGACGAAGCGCCAGCACGAGCCGCACGAGCAGCGTCGGCGCGGGCCGAGGTGGAGAGGTCGGTGCGCGCGCGTTGTCGGTGAGCCAGATGAGAGAGCCCTTCACGTGGATGCCTCCTGCAGGGAGTCGCGGCCTGCAGTACCCGCAAGCGCGTCGGCTCCGGCCGGGGGGACATCGAGATCGCTGCCGCGCGGTGCCAGCGCGGCGCGAGCGACGGTGCATCCGGTTCATCCGGCGTCGCGGTCAGATGTTCCGAGTCAACACCGCGTGCTGACTGGGCCTACCTTGGGTAGTGCATCCGGTGCATCCTCCTCGGCGACCACGGCGGCGACCACGGCGTCAACGCGCACGCCCCTACAGAGTCGATCTCGATCTCGACTCAGGCGCAGGATGGATGCACCAGATGCACCTGCTGGCTGTTTCCGAAGTGGAATCCAGGTCCTTGGTGAGTGCATTCCCCGTGGAAGGCGGATGCACGCGATGCACCGCAATGGCGGACAGACCGCACGCCTACTCGCTGACGCTCTCGACGGGGGCAGGACGCGATGATGGGGCGCGGCTCGGAGCGGCCACCGCCTCGGTGGTGCCCGCGCCTACCTCCACTTTCCGCACGACCCACTCGGTGCCGTCGTGCCAGCGCGCCGTGATGTCGTACTTGCCTTCCTGCAGGTTCGGGAAAGACACGACGCTCGACGAGGGGAGATCGAACTCGCCGACGTAGTCGAAGATGAACCCCTCGGTCTTCCAGAGCTCACCGCTGTGGACCAACGTCACCTTCATTCGCGTGCCGGCGGGGGCGCTGGTCGGCACGCGAACCGAGAGCCCACCCATCCGAACCTCGACCTTCGTGGCCGCGGAGAGATCGGCGGGCGGTGGTAGGGAGACCTTGAGCCACGGGATGTCGGGACCCTCCTGGGGCTCCTTCGGCAGCGCGAGCTTGCGGCGCCGCTCCAGCACGACCTCGGTGGCGCCTCTTCCGGAGAAGTGGTCGCGATCGATCGGGATCTGGCCGCCCTTGACGACGGCACTACTCGACATCTCCCGGCCCTGCGGGTACTTCACGTGCCACCAGATGGTCTGGCCGTCGAGCGAGCGACCAGGCGACACGAGCTTGAACACCACAGGTTGCGCCGCGGGCAGCGCGGGGATGTCCTCCCCCATCCGGCGCAGCGCCTCGATCGCCTGGCGCTTGGCGCGCTCGAGCGGAAGGCGCGCAAGCTCGCGCAGGGTCGACCGGGTCTCAGGACGCCGGAGCTCAGAGAGCACGTGGACCGCCGCCTCCAGGATCTCGGGGTCGGCGTCGGGGCGCACCGCCTTCATGATGTGCGCGAGCGCCGCTCGCTGGAGAGCCGCCGGGATCGCCGCGTCCTTCCGCTTGCGCCACATGTTGTAGGCGCGCGGCCCAGGGTCGATGAACGCTGCCAGGTTCCGGAGGTAGCTCGCCTTGCCGTACGAACCGACGGGCGCCTCGGACAGCGCAAGGAGGAAGCGCGCGGCGCGCTCGCTCCCATCCTCGACCAGGAAACTCGCATGCGCTGCGAACTGCCCGTCGGCCGCGGCGCCGGCGTGCATGGCCAGGGCGTCGAACTGCAGCCAGGCCAGGTAGTCGGCCGGCCAGGATGAATGGCGGGAGAGGTGCCTCGGCGAGTTGAATGAGCCCGGCGAGCGGGATAGCAGGCCCGCGGCTTCGAGATGACGCCCCCGCAGCAGCGCCGCCAAGAAGAGCGCTCTCGTTTGCGGCTCCCGAAGCTGCTCGGCCCCCGTGCCGCAGTGGCCGCCCCAGTAGAAGCGATTCATAGATGCGATGTGGTCGTCGCCTGTCTCGTGGAGGAGCGCGCTGATCGCTTGGTGGAAGACGGGCCAAGACTGCTGCACGGCGATGCCGCCGCCTACCGGGCCGCCCGCCGAGCGGAGGTCGGTCGTGGCACCCCCTGGCCCCTCCTTGTACGCGGTCCATGCGCGCTGGAGCTCCTCCGGTGCCTGGGCGAGCGCTGGCGGCAAGCTCGGTGCCGCCCTACCTGAGAGTCGCGGCGCCGGCTTCTTGACGAGGGCGGCCACATGCTGGCGGATGCGAAAGTCGAGGAGGGCCTCTGCCATGCCGTGACGGCGCCGGGAGTCGGGGGGAAGGCCATCGTAGGTGTCAAGCAGACGCTCGAAGTCGGGGAGCGTCGCTCGATCGGCGATGACGCCGACGACCCGGCCGTAATGGAAGTCCGGCTCCCATGTATGTTCGAAGGCGTCGCGCTCCCGATCGATCTTGTCGAGCAGCCGCCACAGGTCCGGGGTGCTGCTCTGGTCGGCCCCATCGCCAGCGCCGAAGCCGAAGAGGCCCTTCTTGAGCTCGGGCCCGGAGAGCTCGAGAAGCTCGGCAGCCGTGGTGCCGAACATGCTCCGCTGAGGCGACGGGATCTTCCCGGGCACTGGGGGCGGTGCCGGCAGGGGAATGGATGGGATGGCGGGTGCGGGCGCTGCAGCAACCACGGAAGCATCGCGCCCAGCCTCCATGATGGGCGGGGAACATGCTGCCGCCAGGACGAAGACGGATGCCCGGACTCCACGCATCGCCACCTCCGCAATGAGTATTGTACGCGCGACGGGTAGATGGAGATCCCTGAGCCGGCTTCGTGACAGAAGGATGAGCGTCGTCTGCGATAGGCGACCTGAGCGCACTGTGCCCTACTGGGCGGCCGAGTCGACGCCGCGCACCGTCCACGCGCGCTCGCCCTGGCGGGGCGGCAGCTGTTCGAGCTTTCGACCGCCGCAGACACGGCCCCGATACTTGGCCAGGCGATTGCCGAGTTGGCGAGCGCTGGGTAGCCGCCCGGGCGGCCCTGGGCAGATGGCGCCGATGGCGTCGAAGAGGCGCTGGAATCGGCTCGGGCTCTGGTCGAGGTAGCGGAGCGCCGCAGCCGCGGTGACGCCTCTGGTCTCGGGCGCGACCTCTCGCGCCATCTCGTCCCAGCCCGCCAGCAGGTCAGCCAGGTTGGCGGCGTCCTCGTCGTTGGTCTCGATCGTGACCCGACCCGCGAAGGGGTCCTCGAGCCCGCACCAGACGATGGCCCCGCGCACGAGGCTCGACCACTCCTCGTACGAACCCCACGGCGCGAGCTTGACGTCGGGGCGGCCGGCGACGAGGTATCCGCGCAGGAGCGTGAGGGCCGCGACGAGCAGCGCCGGCCGCTGGGCCCGCACGTGCGCGATGAGGGCCGGGTACTTGAACCCTTCCCGATGCTCGGGGCGCTCGAGGTCCGAGTCGATGCGGATCGGCAGGCAGCGCCGCGTGGTGTCTTGCTTGAGCGAGACGTTGTTGCCGGTCGCGTACCAGGTGGCCAGCAGCGGCACGCTCACCATCTCGCTCTTGCCGAGGATGCGGTCGGTCCACATGCGGCCGGTCAGCACGACGTTCAGCGCCGCCGAGCCGAGCCACGCCTCGACGTTGTCGATGAGCACGAGTTGGTTGCCATTGATGAGCGTCGCGGTGATCCGCTTCGCCTCCTCGTCCTCGTTCCGCGCCGGCGAGCACACCTCCATCTCGCGCCCTTGCACGATTTCGCTGATGACGTCGACGAGCTTGGTCTTGCCGACTCCGCGCACGTTGGCGTCGACCAGGAAGAGGGGCGCTGGGCCCGCGAAGGCCGGCCGGGCCAGCGGCGTCAGCAGGCCCGCGAGCCAGGCGGAGCGATGCGCGTCCTTGGCGAACGGGAAGTCGCACACCAGATCGAGCAACTGGTCCGCGGCCGCCCGACATTGCTCCCGGCTCGGGTGCTCGGGCACGGCTGGAAAAGGCTGCGATGACCGCGCTTCGTAGTAGAGGCCGGTCCCGGGATCGTAGCCGGGCTCGCACACGATGGAGCCGTCGGAGCGCAGCGCAGGTGCCTCGATGACGCCCTCGAGGGGTCGGATCCCTTGCCACTGCCGCCGTGCTTCGATCTCGGGCGCCGCCCAGCCCGGCGGATGGACGGCACGGACCTTGTCCCGGGACTCGGCCATCCAGATCGCGCCTCGCGTGAGGCGCTCGCGGATGCCTGCGAGTCCGACGGGGACGATGCGCGGGGCCGCGGTCCCCTGCGCGCTGTCGCCAAGCCTCCTCGCGCCGCGGATGATCTGCACGAGCGTGCCGTTCCGGGCGTAGAGGTCGGGCACGGTCGCCAACGCGGCGATCGCCTGCTCGATCACCTCGTGCTCATCCGTGGTCACGAAGATGCAACGGCGCGGAGGCTGTGCGGTCTGCAGGTCCGTGGGATCCCAGCCCGCGGGAGGCGACGGCGCAGGCATCGACGTCCGCGAGAGGTCTGCCACGCGGGCGCATGCCGCGCGGAAGTCGACGCAGCCTCCATGCCGCACGAGGAAGTCGAAGACGCTGAGCGTCGTGCCGGACCGGAAGGAGTGAAACGAGCCGCGCTCGGCTTCGCCAAGCCCATCCGCGATCCCCGCAGAGGGCGACGCGTCCCCGGATGGCGACTCAGGATCGCGACAGGTGAGCCACCCTCGCCCGCTCGTGCCGCCAGATAGCCACGGGCCATAGACTCCCTCGAGCGGAAGCGCGGCCAGGGCGCGGACACGCCAGGCCTTCCACGACGGCTGCGCGGGCACGGAGGTCCGAGCGGGCACGTCACGCTTCCGCCCGCACGCATCGTGCCCTTCGCGCTCTCGCGCGAGCGCCAGACCGAGGACTGCCCCGAGCGCGGAGGTCGGCGCCGTGGCGAGCTCGGCGGGCGCGTACGGGACGAAGGGCCCATCCAGATCTCCATCGGGGCGATGGAAGAGGTTCGCGCCGGGCGCTCGAGCGCCGCTCCACCACGGCAGCCACACCATGTTGCCGAGGCCGCCGGGCCCGAGGCTGGCCTGCTTGGGGAAGAGCTCAATGCCCATGCAGCGAGCGGTGTCGGCCACGCCACCGCGCTCGAGGGGGCAATCGCGCGGAGCCAAGAAGCGGCCGATGCGGATGGCGTCCTCGGCCAGGATGGGCGGGTCGAAGAAGCACCACAGGTGCCAGCCGTTGCCGTCGCCCGAGCGCTCCACATGCGCTGGCAGGCCGGCTTCGTGGAAGGCCCTGTGCGCCCGCCGCACGGCACCCGCCGGATCTGCGAGCGCGTGGCTGTGTCCGTGGCCGTCGAAGTCCAGGCACAGCCACTTGGTGCGCCGCTCGGGATCTGGCGCGTAGCTGCCGACGCGGAAGCGACCCCGCTCTGCGATGCGTCCCCTCCGCCGGGTGTCGAGCGTCACCGCCGCCGGCGGCGCGGAAGTCCCCAAGACGTGCGCGCGAAGGAGCGCGTCGAGCGAGTCACCGGGAGAGGCGGGGCACGGCTTGCCCCAGGGCGCGAGGACCGCGACCAGGTCGCGTCGACCGACAAAGCGCTCGTGAAGCAGCCGGACGGCAACCTCGGGGGGTGGTGCGGCGCGGGGCATGGGCCGGCTCGAGCACGCCCTGGCTAGAACGCGATGTCGTCGGTGGGATCGATGGCGGGCGCGCTCGCGAGGCGGCGGTTGAAGAACACGTTCTCGAAGCCCTCGCGCGTGCGCTTGGTGATGTCGAGCTGCACGTCGAGGAGCTCGTTGAGCCGGCGAGGCAGCTCCTTGAGGTCATGAAGGTGGAGCCCGCACATCTCGAGGTCGCCCTTGAGGTAAGCGAGGTTCTGCCGGGTCTCGATGAGGTTCGTGTGCCAGAGCTTGCGCCCGGCGTGGCAGGGCCCGAGCACGCGCAGCTGCCACTTGAGCAGGTGCTGCCCCTTCTTCGACCTGCCGAGCTCGACACGCTCGACGATCGCCTCGTAGCGGCCGTCTGGGATCGGCTCGAACCGCTGGGGCGAGCTCACCTCGCCGTACTGGTCGGCGCAAGGCGGCGCGAAATCGCCGCCGTCCGCCGCGAAGTCGTCCTCACCGGGGATCCGATTCGAGTGGTCCATGTCGTCCGTCCTTTCGCGTTGTCGTCGGGTCGATGCGGTCAGCGCGACGCCGGGGTCTTGGTCTGCGTCTCGGGCTTGAGCGGCTGCATCACGGGCGGCCGCGGCTCGGCCTTGGCGGTGTCGCGCTTGGCGCCCGCGCAGAACGCCTCGACGAACTTGGCGTAGTCGAGGTCGATGGTCTCGGGCAGCCGGCCCGTGCGATCGCCCGCCTCGTACTTGAGGCTCGGCTTGGTGCGCAGGACGCGCCGCATGGTGGTCTTGCCGTCGGCGACCGGGGTCGGCTCGAGGTCGACGTAGAGGATCATGTCGACCATGCCGAGGATGGAGCGTCGCGCCTTGTCGGGCAGCGTCGGGACGACGCGCATGACCTTCCCGGTCCGCGTCTCCATCTCGCGCTCCTGCGCGTGCGAGACGAGGTAGAGGCCGTAGGGCGACATCGAGAGCCGCGCCAGCGCGCGGTAGAACTCGTTGTTCACGAGGGCGTAGCCCTTGCCGTAGCCGAGGTCGCTCTCGTGCTCGACCTTCTGCTTCTTGCAGATGTAGTCGGCGCAGAGCTTGTACGCGTTGTCGATGGTGTCGACCACGATGGTCTTGAACGAGTGCTTGCCCTCGAGCACGGCCTTGCTCGCCTCGAGGAAGTCATCCCAGGTCGCGATCGGCACCTGGTAGGTCTCGAGGTGGTTGAGGCCCGCCTCGGTGGCGAGGAAGAGCGCGCCCTCGGCATGGGCGCAGAACGTGCTCTTGCCCGCCTTGGGCATCCCGTAGGTCAGCACGGTCAAGTCGGACAGCTCGTTCTTCGGTAGGGTCTTCTGGGTCGGCAGCATGTCGGCTCCTTTCGGGGTGGTCAGGCTCGGCTACGCAAGGCCAGGCAGGTCGGCGCCGGGGACATCGGCGGCGAGCGATTCGTCGGATCCGCACGAGCGACGCTCGTACAGGTTCTCGATGAGGACGGGGTTGCCGCCGGAGCGGCAGAGCTGGAAGTAGGCACACGGCCGCCCGTAGGCGAAGCAGTGCGACGTGTTCTGGTAGAAGGTCTGGCGACGTCGCGCGTCGAGGAACTGCTGCGTCAGCTCCCAGAGCTCGGACTCGATGAGCGCCGTCTGCTCCCGTGCGAGCACGAGCCGCTCGCGGTGGAACATCCCGGGCTCGGCGTACTTCTCTGCGAGCCGCGCCTGAAACTCCTCGTCGGTCTCCGGCGTGCGGCGCTGCGCCGACGACTTGCCGGTCTTCGACTTCGCGATCAGCTCCGCCCTGCGCGCCTCGAACTCCTCCTCGGTCTCGCCCGCCGACTGCTGCAGGCGCGCCTTGACGAGGACGTTGTAGACGACTCCCGCGATTCGATACCCGAGCGCGGTCTCCGCGTAGCGCGCGTAGAGGCTCGTCTGGAAGTCCGTCCAGAGCCGCTCGAGGTAGGCAGCGTCGATGCCGGCCGCCGACTTGTGCTCTAGGATCCAGTGCTCGCCCTCGATCTTGACGATGCCGTCGATGCGCCCAGCCAGCGTAAAGCTCCGGCTTGGGGCGCTGCTCTTCGGGTTGCGGATCTCCGCCTCGAAGCCCTGCTCGAGCGCGACGACCTCGAACTCCTCGGACGGGAAACGCGCCGCGTACCCGCGCATCATCGCGACGAGCAAGTGCCACGTGCGCTTCTGCTCGGAATCGAAGGCGCGCTTCGGGGTCGCCCGGTCGATGTGGTCCTCGACCCCGGCGAGGTCGCGCGTGCGGTGCCAGATCTCGAGGCACTCGTGGACCAGGCTCCCGAGCGCGAGGTTGCGATCGCGCTCGAGCGGGACGAGCCCGTGGACGTACTTCCACTCGGCCGCCTTCCGGCAATTGCGGAAGAGGTTCCACATCGAGTAGCTGGTGGCCATGCGGTCACGAAGGACGAGGCGGTTCATCGGTGCCCTCCAGTGGCAATGCGTCCGGTAGCGGTGCTCTCGGCGTTCGCGGCGGCCTTGCGGATCTGCTGCAGCGTTCGCGAGCGACGGCGCTTGAGGCGCTGGTAGAGGCGGCGCCGCTCCTCGGTGCCGAGGTTCGGGTACGTGCGGTTGAGGTACGCGCTCAGCGACTCGCGGCGGAGCGTGGTGTCCTGGATGAGCCGAACCTCGAGGCCGCGGGCGCACTTCAGCTCGTCGGCGAGGCGGGCGACCTTGCGCCCGGACTCGAGGGTCTCGATGACGTCATCCGGCCGTGGCGGCGACTCCGGGATGAACGGCTCCTCCTCGATCCGGGTGCGCAGCTTCCATTGCCGCCGCTCGGTCTGGAGGTAGCGGTAGTAGTGGCGCTCCGTCAGCCGACGGAGGCGCAGGCAGATCCGCGACGTGCGGACCGGGTCGACCTGAGCGACGGCGCGGAGGAACGACTCGACGACGGCGTGGTCCACCTCGTCGTGCTCGACGAACGGCGGCGGCGTGACGTACGCGCGCAGCCGCAGCATGAGCGGCGTGAACGCGACCAGCAGCACCCCGCTCCACACCTTCCCGTCGCCGCGCTGGTGCTCGGCGACCAGCGCCCGGGTGAGCGCGTCCTTGTGGTCGGGCGACTCGAGGTCACTGCCGAGCGCCGCGAGAACGGCGCCGGCCGTCTCGTGACGCGCGAACGCCTCGTGCCGGCCGAGCGCCGCGCCGTAGGCGCCCGCCGTCTCGGTTGATTCGAGCCCCTGGGACAGCAGCTCGCGCAGCCTGGAAAGTTGCATGGGCCTCCTCCACCGCGGTCTTGAGCGCCGCAGGTGAGGACCACTCTCCGGATCGCGAGGAAGGGACGAGGAAGCAGGGAGGCAGGAGCGAGGAAGCGAGGAATCTCGAGGGAATCGACAGTCATCTCCTCTCGTCTCGTGCCCGTGTCGCCTCCTGGATCAAGGAGATCACGCCCGGTAGCGAGTTTTCGCCACCCCGCCGGGCCACCACTTTCCGCCAGATTTTCCATATGTTCCATGGAACGGGGGCTGTGGATTCTCGCCACGCACTGGCCACCACTCCTGCCAGGCCGTCACCACCTCGCTCTGTTTCCATTGCAGTGCGCCTCACCGTGCTTCCGAGATCGAACTCGCAAGTCACCGATCCCTCGCGGGCTCAGCGCGCCCCACTGCAGATGGTACGGGCCTTGCGAGGCGAGCTCGTCGCATCACCCACGCGCAACTTGTCGTGGGAGACGCCGATAACGGACAGCGCTCGACGAGAGGAGTGGTTTCGCGGATGAGACTTCGACACGGTAGTGCATGGGCAGGGTGTGTGATCGTCAGCCTCGTCGCCGGCTGCGGTCCGGATGCGGGATCTGACCCGTCGTCTGATCTTTCGACGTTCGAGTCCGAGGTCGACGCCGCCCTCGAACAGGAGTCGAAGGCGGACAGCCCCACGACCCCGATCGTCGTCGGTGAGATCGCGCCCGGCGCGGTCGTCTCCCACGGCGTGGCGCCCACGCGGCGACTGGTGGGCTGGACCTTCAACGCCGAGGCCGGCGCGACCATCAATGCGAATGCTGCGCTGCGCCCCATCCCCCCGGTGGCCGCGCCGCCCGTTGCACCGAGCCCGCCGCCCGGCGGACCCACGGCCAACATGGTGCTCTACCGGCGGACCTCGTGCCTCGGGCGTTGGGAGCGCATCCCGAGTGCCAGCGGGACCGCGATCATGGCCACGCGTCTCCCCTCCGCCGGCGAGTACCTGCTCGTTAGTGGCGCAACGAACCCGAACGCCAGCGCGACGCTGAGCGCCAGCTTCGCCGCAGACAGCGCGGGCAAGGTTGTCTCGTCCGATCTATCTGCGCTTTCCAAGCGACCGTTCACCCTGGCGCGCAGCTGGTTCCCCGCGGACACCATGCAGCGCATTCATGCGAGCGGAATCGACTCGTTCGCGGAGATCAAGGCGAAGGGTGCGAAGAACGTGGCTCGTCTCACTGGCGTGAGCGAGGATGCGCTCACCGAGATCGCTCGTCTGGCACACTGGCTGGACTTGCCGGGTGTCGACTACCAAATGGCCTGCTCGCTTGAGAGATCTGGCGTGCGCTCCCCTGAGGACTACTACCGCCTCTCCTACGCTGCGCAGAGCGCATTGCAGAAGCAGGGCGTCCAGATCGGCTCCCTGCCGTGGAGCTCGACACCGGCGACGTGTGATGTGGATCTGGCGCTCGCTCCCGGCCAGGCCGCAACCCGTCCCGCCGTCGACTGGCACTGGTACGGCGATGGAGCGGGCCTGGACATCAACGATAGCCGGCCCTGGCAGAAGGCGCGGGGCAACTTCAACTGCGTCAACAGCGCAAACCCAAAGCGCGACTGCGATCCCCGCTGGTATCCCGCCTCGGACGAAGGCTGGGAGCTCATCGCGTACAACTTCGGCGGCGTCCCCTGGGTCTTCGGGAACAAGGACCTCGTCGGCCACATGGTGTTCGTCAACAACAGGCAGGGCACTCTGCGCCTCTTCGCCTTGCTTGGCCCGGAGTTCACGTTCAACAACGGCAACGGCCTGATCGGCTCGGTCAAGCTTGTCGAGCCTGACGACAACCTAGAGAACCCGATCGCAAGCATCTCCTTCCCGGTGTCCCCATACATCGACGGGGCAGATGGCTCCGAGGACCCACGGACCGTATTCGCCAGCGCGGCGACATTCTGGACGCATGGGCACGGTGGCGCAGTTCTGACTGCGCGCAACTGGGTGCGTGCGGAGCTACCGATCCTGAATGATCCTCGCGTCTACTTCGATTCGGCCGGACGGCAACGTCGCACGCCCCTCAAGGTCGTGATCGAGTTCGACAACAAGACCGCTGCCACGATCACCGGAAAGTTCACTGGAAACGGCGAGCTGTCTGGTCAGGCGACCTCCATCCAGAAGGCCTCGAACCCGATCAGACCAGACTTCCCCTTCAAGGTGTTCACTGCTGCTGTGGGCGGCGCCATCGAGTATGGCACCTCGGCATACTCAGCCTCCGAATCGGTGTTCAATGCGCTCGGCGTAGCGTGCACCGGAATTCCCACTCCAGTGCCTGGGTTCACACCGTCCTGCAGGGAGCCCTGGGCCGGCGGCGCCGGGGCGGCTGCCGGGCTCTTCCTTGGGATCTACAACGCACTCACTGACCATCCGACCGGGCTGGATCTCAAGGTGTCCGGGCGCATCAACCTCCAGGGCGAGCTGACCGCGGACTACGTCAGCGTGGCCCCCGCCACGAGCTTGTACTTCTTCCTGAACCCGGCGTTTCCTCGGCCGCAGGACAACAACAACGCGAACTCCCAGATGAAGCGCATCGCGACAGCTCCGATCCAGGAGGGAGGAAGAGCCGTTCAGGTGTGCCCCGGTACTCGGCTGGGCAGCATCGGTTTTAATCCGCTCTCCCTTCCCGATGGCAAGAGCCCTCTTCCCGCCTACATCCCCTACGTGGTCAACGAGTGCACTGGGATCAGCAAGGAGAAGTCGGGGAGCCCTGTCATGCACTTGGGTCGCGATCAGGTCAGGCAGTGCGGCAACTACAAGGCGCAGTGTGGCCTGATCAACGGACGGTATGTCTGCGGCGGGATCGCGGGGAGCCCGTCGAACACCGGCGCCATCAATGTCGAGCTCTCGCGAGAGCACGAGATACAGCTCGGCGACCTCAAGGCCACGAACGGATCGCCCGACTACAACCTCTACTACGAGAGGACCTTCCTCGAGAGCGTGGGCCCGTATCCCAGGAAGTGCACCGGAGGGACGCCCGACAACCCCGAGGTGGTGTGCTCCTACACGCCTGGGACGCGAACGATCGTCTATCAGGGAGAGCCCGTCGGGTCCGTCGATCCGACGAACGCCACATACGTGAACTTCCCGAATGCGACGACCACGCCGGGAAGCAAGATCAGTGTCCGATGGACGGGGCGGCTCTACGCCGGGCGAGGCTTCAACAACACGTTCCACGACTTTGGATGGGCCGTCGACGCCACCAAGCGACTTCGCCGGATGGGTGGCTGCGTGTGGCGCGTGGATGGCGTGGTCGGCGGCGATCGCAACGGGATCCTGAACGAGTGCATCCAGGTCGGTGCCGAACAGTGGCCCCCACGGTAGAGTGAGCGGCAGCATGCGTCCCTTCCTCCCCGGGCTCCTTGCCGTCCTCACCCTCGGGTGCGGTGACGTCACGGGCATGCCCGGAGCCCCCGCGGACGCCCAGCGGCTAGCCGACGGGGGTGGGGGAAGAGGGGGCATGGACGGCGGCGCGGACGGTCCGGATGGCGCGGCTCCGGTCCGACCGTGCGTACTCTCCGGAGCGCCAACGGTCTGCCCGAACGATTCCAGCCCCTGTCCCGGGAGCTGCAATGAGCGCGGATTCTGCGAAATCGACTGCGGATTCGACCCGGAGGTGCGGATCCCCGCGGGCACCTTCGTGGCGGGTTCCTCGGTGGCGCGACGGTTCCCGGAGAACACCCGCAACGACCGCCCATATGCGGACGCGCTGCACCTGGTCACGATCTCGCGACCGTTCTTCATCGGGAAGTACGAGCTGACTTGGGAGACGCTGATCCGCTGTATCGAAGACGGCGCCTGCACGGGGCATTGGGGCAGCCCCGATGACTACAGGCAGAATATCCTCACGCTCTGGAGCGAACCGAATCACCCTGCGAGCGAATTCACGCGCGCTTCCGCCACAGCCGTATGCCACTGGCTCGGCGGACGGCTACCAACCGAGGCCGAGTGGTCTTACGCGGCCCGCGGCCCCGCTGTGATGCCCCCCGAGAACCCTGGCCCGTGCGCCTCTGCCGAGGACCTGCAGACGCCCGGGCGATGCAACCAGCGGATCTTCGCGTGGGGCGACGAAGCGGATCTGTTGCGCGCGAAGATCTCCGATCTCTCGATGGACGGCTTCAAGTTCTCGACACCGGTCGGCTTCTACGACGGCAAGGTCCACGAGGGATTCCAGACCAAGGACGGCAGCTCTCCATTCGGCCTGTACGACATGATGGGAAACGTCGCGGAGCAGGTCGCTGACTGGTACGTGCCCGCCTACTATGGCCCGGCGCCTATCCAGGACCCGCAAGGACCCACGAGAGCAGAGGCCGAGGCCTACGCCGCGCGGGCCCAAGACAGCCTTCGCGTGGTCAGCAAAGGGGGCACGTCCGCGCCGGGCGTCATCACACCTTTCCGAACGATCGATGATCGAGCCAAAGGCCTGGAGACCTTCCCAGACTGCCGCTACTGCGGGGTGCGCTGCGTTCGGGACGTCGAAGACGTCTCCCAGCACCCCTGACTTACGATCCCTCACACCATCAGCTCACAGGTGGCTCCGCGGAGGCGGACCTCCTCCCTCCCGGGCCGGCAGAGACACCCTGCCGCTCATCCTCCGCGAGCGGCCGTAGCAGCACGAACCGTAGGCCCGCTGGCGGGGCGAAGTGGTAGAGCTTCGCATCGGGAGTGTCGCCGCGGAGCGTGTGCAGGCTCCGCCACTCGAAGCGGCCAATGCGGGTGTCGACCTTGCGCCGGAGCGCTTCGATCACCTTCTCCGGATGCCCGATAGACGCCTGGCGAAATGACGCGATCTGCGCGGGCCGAAGCGGCGCGCGCGCCTCGACGAGCTCGATGAGCGCGGCGGCCTCGTGCGCGGAGAGGCCCTCGCGCACGACCTCGGCGCCCTCGCGCCGGCTCGCGAGGTAGCGACCGCCCTCCCCCGCGAGCAGCGTGTCGACGAAGAGGTCGAACGTCTCCGCGCGAGAGCGAAGCTCCTCGTACTCAACGCGGGTCAGGCGCTGGGCCCCCTGGTTCGTGAGGGCGACGCAGAGGGGGACCTCGGCCGCGCAACGGTCGGTGGACTCCGGCGGCGTGTCGTCGCGCCACTCCACGGCCAGCTGGCCATCCCGAAGCACGACGACATCCTCGAGGAACACGAGCTCGACCTTCTGTCCTGCGGAGTGCCGGAACGCGACGTCGACCGGGACGCCCCGCGCAGTCGGCACGAGCACGACCGAGGAACGACGGCGCAGCTGGAGCGCGGCGAGGAACATGGGGAAGCCCGCGGTCGCGGGACGCAGGCAGAGGAAGACCTCGGCCGCGCGGTGGCCGCGGCGGAGGAGCCCGAGCTGCACGGTGTCGGGGAACGCCAGCGAGTGCAGATCCGCCTCGCCCTCCAGCGTCAGGAGGTCGCGTAGGACCCGGGCGAACCGGCTGCGCGTGGTCGTGTACCGGCGGACGTCGCTGGCGGTCAGGGACACGGTCTCGCACGCCGGGAAGTCCTGACCGCACACGGCCACGTGGGGGTGGTTGGCATCGCCCGGGTTCGCGACCACCCGACGAGGGCAACCGGGGCCCATCGGTCCGCCGCAGGGGAACCAGGTGGGCTCGATGGGTTCGAGGACGCCCGCGGCGAGCAGCGCGCCGAGCACGTCCTCGCCGACGCGCTCAGCGAAGTGGGGCGCGTGGAGGGCGGGACGCTGCGACTCCTGGACCAGCTGGAGGAACTTCCGCATCACCTACTCCGCCACCTGACGCTCAGGCCGGCCCGGCGCCACCATGAACCCGCGCAAGAGCAGGAACTCGCGCACGACGTCGGGGGCGACACGGCGGTCGAACGTGATCCGGTTCGGCGGGTGAACCTCGACCGTCAGCGGGCGCGCGCGGTGCTCGAGGCGCAGGCCGAGCTTGATGTGGCAGATCCGCCCGAGCGAGAGCAGCTCCCGCGCCCACGCGGTGTTGAGCAACATCGTCAGGTTGTCGCCGGTCCAGCGCACGACGCCGCCGCGACGATCGCTCGAGGCGACCGTGAGCTCACGCAGCTCCGCGTAGGCGAGGCCGGGGACGCCCTGGATCCCGAGCGCGCCCGGGCCCTCGTCGACGATCGGCTGACCCGTGTAGAGCGGGCGCACGGAGAAGTGCTCGTCGCCGCCGAAGTACACCGCGCCTACCGCGCGCCGGTAGAACTGCTCCTCGATCGGGAACTGCGCATGAACGGCGAGGACCCCTCGGCGGCGATCGAGGACGAGGAAGTCGTGCCGCGTCGGCACCAGCGTGCGCCGGTCCCGCGCCTGATCGTCGGTCACGACACCGAGCGTCCGCGGCGGCTGGCCGTGGACGACCTGCCAGGTGATCTGGTCGTCCCCCTGGTCGACGTAGACCTCGCAGAACCCCGTCCGGTTCCGGCCGGCGAACCAGCGCGAACACCGATCTGCGAGCTCGGATCGCGCCGCGTCTGCGTCGAACGGGATGAGCGGTTCCACGGTCGGAGAGGAGAACTCGACGAAGCGCCGGACCTCGAGCGCCGCGACGCGCGCGAGCGAGGCGTCGAAGACGTCCCGGTGCTCGAGGTAGGTCTTGATGGCGAGGTCGGTCGGCGACAGGAGGTCGCGCTCCGCGAACAAAGAGAGCTGTCTCTCGACGCCGACCTCGAGGAGCCGCTCGTGGCCCGCGTCGTTGGCGAGCTCGGCGATGTCTAGCATCGCGTTCTCGAGGGCGGCCGGCATGGCGGGATCGGCGCGGTTGAGCACCTGGTCGAGCTGGCGCAGCCAGCTGGGCTCTTGCTCGGCCTCGTCAAGGCGCAGGCCGCGCAGCCCGAGGTACTCGGCGTGCGGTTCGAGCAGCGACCGAAGGCGATCACGGCTCGCGGACTCGAGGACGGGGAGACGGATGAGGTCGCGAACGGGATAGGTCGAGTGCAGCGAGGTCGGCTTCGGGTCGGCGGTAGGCGGCTCTGACCTGAACATGGGGCCAGTATCGGGAAGCGGCCTGACATTCGGTTCCTCCAGTGCTGGGGAACCGCTGGATCAGACTCGCGATCTCGGTGGGCCGCCGATCGGGACGAAGATCAGCACGGTCCCCGTTGCCCGAGTTCCGCGGCCTTGCGCCGTGCGATGGCACCCAGGACAACCGCGGTCGATCCCGATCAAGGATCGCTCTTCGGGGTTCGCTTCCAGGCACCTCGATCGCGCCCGGTCGCGGCCCTGACCTCGGCACCCAGCGCACCATCGCCGCCGCCGGTGGACGTTGCGGCGCTCGCGGCACTCGGGCTCGAGGTCGTCGTCGTCCAGCCCGATGGCGTCCAGGTCTGCCTCGTCCCCGAGTACGGCTCCGCGGAGCGTGGCGTCGAGCTGAAGCTCGAGCACGCGGCCACGCTGGCGCTGCTCTGCGGCGCGTTTCCAGGCGCCCGCGTCTACGTGCGCCCCTGGCGCCCAGAGCCGGCAGCGGGGGCGCCGTGAAGCCCAGGCGAGACCGACGCGCAGAGGCGGCCGCCGTGCTTGCGGAGGCGCTGCTACTCCGCATGTTGCAGCAGCAGGGCGCGAGCGCCTCCCAAGAGCGAATCGACTTGCAATGCCTCCCCAGCAGAGCGCCCATGTGCTCACGCAATGCCAATGCGCAGACGGAGGCAGACAATGACCCGCATTCCCAATGAGGCACGCATCGTCATCGAGCTCCAGGGGCTCAAGACCGGGGCGCTCCGCGCCAAGCACGCCGAGCTCCTCGGCGCGTCCACCAACTCGAACAACCGGCCCTACCTGATCAGGAAGCTCGCGGCGGCGATCGTCGCGCAACAGCCCACCGAGCCCCCGCCCACGCGAAAGAGCCCGAAGCGCCTCCACCGCAAGGCTGCGCCGCGGGGGACAAGGCGTGGGCGGGATCGGCGGCTGCCGGCGGTGGGCACGACGCTCCGCCGCGAGCACGGCGGCAAGGCCCACGAAGTCAAGGTGCTGGACCAGGGCTTCGAGTACGCCGGCAAGCCCTATCGGAGCCTCTCCGCGATCGCCCGCGAGATCACGGGGACGGTCTGGAACGGGTTCTTGTTCTTCGCCAAGGCGCTCGAGGAGGCCGCGTGATGCTGGACTTCGCCCGCACGCAGATGGGCAGGACGTTCTTCGAGCACACGCTGCCGAGCCTGCTTCGGGAGATCGGCCGGCTCAATGACCTGCTTGCCCGGCTGGTCGCGCTGGAAGAGCAGAGGCGAAAGCCGTGAAGCGCTGCGCCATCTACACCCGCAAGTCCACCACCGCGGGTCTCGAGCAAGACTTCAACTCGCTCGACGCCCAGCGGGAGGCCTGCCAGGCGTACATCAAGAGCCAGGCGCACGCGGGTTGGCAGGTGCCCAGCGAGAGCTACGACGACGGCGGCTTCACCGGAAAGAACACCGATCGCCCCGCGTTCCAGCGGCTCATGGCGGCCATCGAAGCGGGCGCCGTGGATGTGGTCGTCGTCTACAAGGTCGACCGGTTGTCGCGCTCGCTGCTCGACTTCGCGCGCGTGATGGACCAGTTCAACCGGAGGAGCGTCGCCTTCGTCAGCGTCACGCAGAACTTCTCGACGGCCGACGCGATGGGCCGGCTAACCCTCAACATGCTCATGTCGTTCGCCGAGTTCGAGCGAGAGATGATCGCAGAGCGGACGCGGGACAAGATCGCGGCGGCGCGCCGACGCGGCAAGTGGACCGGCGGTCCCGTGCCCCTCGGCTTCCAGGTCGTCGAACGACGGCTCGTACGGAACGATCTCGAGGCGCTCGTCGTGCGGGAGGCCTTCACGCTCTATCTCGAGCTGCGATCGACGCTGGCGGTCGCCCGCGAGCTCAACCGGCGCGGGCGGCCCGTGCGACAGAACAAGCGCAGCGGCATCGCACCGCTCGGCAAGTGGACGAAGTCCGCTGTGGTCCGGCACCTGCGCAACCCGCTCTACGTCGGGCTCGTGGCGCTCCGCGGCGAGCTGCACGCGGGCGAGCACGAGGCGATCGTCGAGCGGGAGACCTTCGACCAGGTCCAGGAGCTCCTCGACGGTGGCGTTCGGCGCGACGGGCCGGGCAAGCCCAGCGAGTACCTGCTCCGCGGAGTGGCCCATTGCGCCCTGTGCGGCGCCCACATGACCCCGGCGTCCGCGTGGAAGCGGCGCCGTGAGTACCGCTACTACCGCTGCGCGGCGAAGATCACCCAGGGCGCGGCGACGTGCCCTTCGAAGCCGATCTCAGCGGGGCTGCTGGAGGAGGTGGTCGTGAAACAGCTGCTCCGGAGCTGCGCCGACCCCGGACTACGCGCCGAGGCGACCGCCCGGCTGCGCACGCGGATCGAGCAGGAGCGGCAGCACCTGGTCCAGGAGCGCAAGACGCTGCCGGGCAAGCTCGCGAAGGCCTCGGCCGACGCCAGCGGGCTCGCGGACCAGCTGGCCTCGGCGACCGCAGCCACGCGGCCCCTACTGGAGGAACGGCTCGCCGCCCTCGGCGAGCAGATCGCTGCGACCGAGGCCCGCCTCGGCGGTGTCGAGGAGCGGCTCGCGGCCCTCGCGCGCGCGGAGGTCGACGTCGGCTGGGTCGAGCGGGCGCTCGAGGACTTCAGCGGCGTGTTCGACCTCCTGCCGCTCGCGCAGAAGCAGCAGCTCGTCCGCGCCCTCGTCGAACGCGTCGAGGTGGATCGCGGGACGGGCCAGCTGCGCATCCACCTCGCCGACCTGGCGGCGGACGCCGTCGCCGCAACCGCATGAGGAGAACCCAATGCGACGACTCGGACTGCTGCTCGCCTTCGTTCTGACCCTCGCCAGCTCCCTGCCCGACGCGAGTGCAGCGCGGCCACGCTCGACGACTCTGCGACCGCGTCCGGCGATGACCACCAAGGTTCGCCGCACGGGCGTGCGCACGATCCGCGTGCGCCCCCACGTCCGCAGAGACGGTATCCACACGCGCCAGCACTTCCGCGTTCGCGTCCGCCGGTAGCTGCGCGGCTGCACATCCCCTGTCCCCGGTAGCCGCCGCAGCGGCCTTGCGTCTCCGAGTGGGCCCGAGGGCCCGATGAGGAGGCAGGCCAATGACCGAGACGATCACGTGCCCGTCGGGGCTGTCGGGCGCCATCCGGGGCATGAAGGTGCGTGAGGAGCGCATCCTCGCCGACCGGAAGCTCGCCAAGGCGGGCACGCAGCTCGACCAGCTGCTCGCGGCGTGCTGGGACAAGACCCTCGAGCCCGGCCCCTACGCGTTCGGCGATCGCCCGGACTGGAGCCAGGTCCTGCAGGGCGACCGGTTCTACACGGTCCTGCAGCTGCGCATCCTGACCTACGGGCCGGAGTACGCGTTCGCGGTCACCTGCGAGAACGAGGCTTGCCGCCAGCGCATCGAGTGGGAGCTCGACCTCCGCGCGCTCCCCGTGCGGGCGCTCTCGCCCGAGAGCCGCGCGGCCTTCGCCGCCGGGAACCACTTCGAGGCGGTCCTGCCGGACTCGGGGATGCGCGTCCACTTCCGGCTGCCCATCGGCGCCGACGAAGCGCGGCTCGCGCAGCTCAAGAAGGATGACCGCCCGCTGTCGGCCGTGCTGGCCCTGCGCGTGACGTCGATCGACACGCCCGAGGCGCGCGACGTCCGCGCGATCCTCGAGGACCTCTCGCTCGGCGACGCGGACTTCCTGCTCGACGAGATGGACCGCGTGGACTGCGGCGTGGACACGCGCATCCAGATCCAGTGCCCGCACTGCGGCATGGTGCAGGAGGTCGACCTCCCTTTCGATCGGACGTTCTTCCTGCCGGCGCGGGGGAGAACGTCGCGGACGCGGGCGCCCATCACCTGTTCCCGGACGTAGACGAGGACGTCTGGCGCGAGGCGATGTTCCAGCTCGCCTGGCGCCAGCATGGAGGCTCCGGGCTCGGGCTCGCGCCATCGGAGGTCGAAGCGCTCGCGGTGGGCGACCGGAACTGGCTCCTCGAGCGGGTCGCCGAGCAGCGATCGAAGGAGGCGCGCGAGCTCGACCGAGCGGCGCGGCGCAGGTAGTCCAGCATGCTCAACAACGTCGGGATGGGCCTCGTCTTCACCGCGCGCGATCTGGCGTCGGCCACGATCGCGCGTGTCGAGCGGGCGTTCACCCGGCTCGATGACCGGGTCGGGGCCGGCGGCGCGCGCATCGCGAGCACGTTCGGGCAGCTCGGAGCGGGCCTCGGCCTTCTCACCGCGGGCGCCGTCGGGGTGGGCAGCGCGTTCGCGCTCGCGGATCAAGCAGGCAAGTTCGAGCAGGCGATCGCGGGAGTCGCGGCCGTGTCGGGCGCCAGCGCGGCGGAGTTGGAGGGGCTCCGCCGCGCGGCGCTCGATGCGGGCATCGCGACGCAGTTCTCGCCGACCGAGGCGACGCTCGGGCTGCGCGAGCTGGCGCAGGCGGGCTACTCGGCGGCCGAGTCGATGCAGCTCCTCTTGCCCGTGCTCGACCTGGCAGCGGGCTCTCTCGGCGAGCTGTCCCCTCAGGCCGCAGCAGGCCTGGCGGCGCAGACGATGAAAGCGTTCGGCCTCGAGACCGGCGAAGCGAGCGTTGCCGTCGATCGGATGCTGCAGGCGGTCAACGTGTTCGCGCTCAACGCGGGAGAGCTGCCGATGGCGCTCGGCATCGCGTCGCGAGGCGCCACGACGCTCAACCAGTCCCTCTCGGACACGCTGGTCGCGCTCGGGCTCGTCAAGAACGTGGTGCCGGGGGTGGAGCGCGCATCGACCGCGGTCGCCGTGGCGATGGAGCGGATGGCCGACCCCAAGGTGCAGAGGCACCTCCGTGGCCTCGGGGTCCAGGTCCTGGATGCGCACGGGAGCTTCCGGTCGTTCCTGGCGGTCGTGGGCGAGCTGGTCCCCGCCCTCGATCGCATGTCGGAGGGACGTCGCTCGGCGTTCCTGCTCAAGACGTTCGGCCGCGAGGCGCTCGGCGGCATCAACGCCATGCTCACGCAGCTGACGAACGGCATCCGCACGCAGACGGGCGAGACCCTCACTGGGGCCCGCGCGCTCGCCTACCTGCGCCAGCAGTTCGACCAGGCCGGCGGCACCGCCGCGAGCTTCCGCGACAAGTTGCTGTCGACGTTCGCGGGCCAGAAGCAGCTCCTGCGCGGCTCGATCGAGACCCTCGCGATCACAGTCGGCGAGCCGTTCGCCGAGGTCCTCCGTCCTGTCGTGACGGCCGTGGTGGACGCCATCAATGCGGTGCTCGAGGTCCTGCGCGAGGTCCCGGCACCGGTCAAGCGAGCCCTGGCCGGCTTCGCCATCGGCGCGAGCGCGGTCGCCGCGTTCGTGGGCCTGGTGCTCCTGGCGAAGGCCGCCATTGGCCTGCTCGGGCTCGCGATGGGGGCCCTCGGTGTCACGGCGGGCGGGCTCGCGATGATGTTCCTGCCTGCCATCGCGATCGCGGGCGTGCTCGCGCTGACCGTCGCGGGACTGCGCGTCGCCTTCCAGAAGAACCTCGGCGGCCTCGCCGACGCGACGGGACAGGCGACGGCCAAGGTGTCTCTCTTCTTCCGCGGCCTGCGGCAGCTCATCGACCAGGGCGGCTTCTCCGATGCCGTGCGTGGCGAGCTCGGCAAGGCCGAGAACCGCGGGCTCAAGCGTTTCGTGATCGGGGCGTGGCAGGTCGCGTATCGGTTGGGCCGCATCTGGGAGGGGATCCGCCAGGGCTTCGTCAGGGCCATCGAGGCGGCGCGGCCCGTCTTCGAGGCGTTCGTGGGTGCCATGCGAGACCTCGGGCGTGAGGTCGGACTGCTCTTCGCCGGCCTCCAGGGCAGCGCAGCGGGGCTGCCCTCGGACAAGTTCCGCGACTTCGGGGCGGTGCTCGGTAACGTGTTCGGCCGGATCGCGACGGTTGTCGTCCGCGTGGTCAGCGTGCTCGGCCGGCTGTGGGCGGGCGTGCTCGGGGGCTTCCGTTCGATGCGGGAGTACGTCGGCCCCGCCGTGGACACCCTGGTCGGCGCGCTCGGCGACCTCGCCGCGACCTGGCGTGGGCTCACGGGTGCCACGGACCGCTCCACCGCCAGCGCGTCGGCCTCCACCAGCACGTGGCGCACGCTCGGCGAGCTGATCGGCAAGACGGTCGGCGGCCTGGTCACGCTGCTGGCGCTCGCGATGGCGGGCCTGGCCAAGGTGATCGATGTGGTCCTGACGATCGTGCGCGGCGTGCGGGATGCCGTGGTGTGGCTCGGCACGGTGATCGGCGAGACGCTCGCGAAGATCTACCTGTGGTTCACCGAGACGCTGCCGAAGGCGATCCGCGACGCCGTCCGCTCGGTGCGTAGCTCAATCGCCGAGAGCTTGAGCGAGATCCCGGACTTCCTGCTGCCGGGGAACCTCGCCTCGTGGAAGCGGATCGGGCAGGCCCAGGCCGCGGCTGTGCCGACTTCGCCGCCCGCGGTGCCCGTGATCGCGGCGCCGGTGCTCCCCGCGGTGGTCGAGGCGAGCGCGCGCGGAGGAATCGGCGACCAGCTCGAGGCGCGGCTCAAGGAGCTCCTCGCGTCGCGCGACGGGATGGGCAATCGGCCCTTCGTGGTCAACGTCCAGGTCGATGGCGAGACCGTGGCCCGCGCTGTGAAGTCGGCCGAGCGTGACGTGGCGACGCGCTCGTTCTCACCGGTGCCCTCGTACTGACATGGACTTCGTCACGACGCGCCCACCCCGATGCGTCCTCGCCAACGTGACGAGCGGCGAGACCTTCGAGTGCCTGTTCAACCCGGGGCAGCTCCTCGAGCGCGTCTCCGTCGGCTGGAACCGATTGATCGTCCCCGGCCTCGACCACCAGCCCCTCCAGTTCCAGAGCACCGGCAACCGCCAGCTCGTCGGGGTGGAGTTCTACCTCGATCGTCTGTTCGCGGCGGCGCAACCCAGCGACGCCGACATCATGAGCTTCCGCGGGTTCCTCCGCGCGCTCACGATCCCGCCGGCCGCCGGCCAGGCGCCCCCGCGTCTGCTCGTGGTCTGGCCGAGCGTCATCACCATCGAGGCCGTGCTCACGGACCTCGAGCTCGCCTATCGGCAGGTCGGGCTCGATGGTTCCCTGTTGGTCTACACCGCGACCTGCACACTCGAGGAGATCGTCGACGAACGGCGCCGGCCGGAGGACCTCCGCTGATGCCGCCGCTCGCTGGCTCGCGCTACGGGTTCTGCCTCGGCGTCCGCGACGCCGAGGGACGGCTGCTGCTCACCGATCGCGAGCCGTTCGGCTATCACGAGCTGCCCGACAACCACGTGCACGTCGCGGTCGAGGGCGACACCTGGTGGCACCTGGCGGGCCGGTACTTCGCGCCGCTGCCGCGCGCCTGCGGCTACTGGTGGGCCATTGCCGACTTCCAGCCCGACGCGATCGTGGACCCCACGCTGGAGATCGATGCTGGCCGGCGGGTCGTCGTGCCTGCGCTGCGCGTGCTCACCGACGTCATCCTGGGCGAGGCCCGCCGGAGCGAGACGTGAGCGACCGCAGCGCTCCCGGTGTGCGGGTGGTCGTGTTGCGCGACGAGCGTGCATCGGTGGGGGAGCCCTGGCCGCTCGGCGACCGGCTGCTCTCGTTCTCTTACGAGGACAGCGCCAGCAAGGTGGACAAGGTCACGCTCGAGCTCGAGAACGCTGACCTGGCGCTCTTCGAACACCCGGTCCTGCTGGGCGGCAGCCTCCTGGAGGTGTCGTGGGGCTACCCGGACCTGATGGCACCGCCTCGGCGGGTGGTGGTGAAGCGGCTCAAGGGCTTCACCACGCTCACGGCCGAGGCGCACTCCCTCGGCATCCAGCTTGGCCGGCAGCAGCGCACTCGGACCTTCGAGCAGGCGAGCCGCGCCGACGTCGCCCGAAAGCTCGCGCGCGAACACGGCTACGTGGGCCCCGTGGTCCAGGTCGACGACACCGAGGAGATCTTCGACGCCATCACCCAGAACGCCGAAAGCGACGCGCACCTCCTGCGGCGGTTGGCGGCTGCCGAGGACTTCCTGTTCTACGTGGACCACTCCGGATTCCACTTCCATCCGCGTCGCGCCGAAGCCGCACCCGCACGGGCGCTCACCTGGTACGGCAGCCCCGGTGAGGTGCTCTCAGTCCAGGTGGAATCCGACCTCCTGCGACGCACCGGAAAGGTGTCGGTCCGCGGCCGCGACCCGCTGGCCAAGCGAACCCTGGCCGCCAAGGCCACGGGCGACAGCGTCCCGCGGACGACGCTGGGCCAAGTCGTCGAAGTCGTCGATCCGGAGACCGGCACGACCGCGCTCGAGGCGCGCAACGCGACGGCCGCCGTGCGCCCTTCGCCCGCCAGCACCTCGAAGCGCATCGAGCGAGAGGCCAACGCCCGCTTCCGAGCCGCCGAGCAGGGAGCCGTCAAGCTCACCCTCCAGGTGATCGGAGATCCGACGCTGGCCGCCAAGACCGTCCTCGATCTGCGCGGCCTCGGCACCCGGCTGTCCGGCAAGTACCTGGTCCGCGAGGCCAAGCACACGATCGGCGCCAACGGCTACACGTGCGACCTCAAGCTGCACCGGGACGCGCACGGTCGCGCCACGGCCGGGGCCCGCAAGCAAGGCGGCAAGCCCAACCGTGGCCAGCCCCACGCCGACGGCATGCCGAGCGAGCTCGAGCGGGTCGATGCGGAGACGGGCGTGACGCGCATCGAGTACCGATCCCCGCGCGGAGCCCTGGGTCAGCACGACCCCGAGGGTCAGAGGCGGCGACCATGAGCGTCAGCGCCTTCGACGACGACCTCGGCGCCGAGCGCTCGCTGTTCGGGATGTTCCTCGGCTACGTGACGGCCCGCGACGACCCGGAGGGACTCGGGCGCGTGCGCGTGTGCATCCCCGGGCTGATGGAGCCGTCGGGCCCGTGGGCGTGGCCGCTCGGGACGGTAGGTGGCGGCTCGCGCAATCGCGGATTCTTCGCCGTGCCCGAGCTCGGCGCCGAGGTCGCGGTGTTCTTCCACCAGGGTGACCCTGACGAGCCCTGGTACCTGTGCGCCCACTGGGGAAAGCCCGACGGCCGCACCGAGGTCGCGGAGGAGACGCGCGTCGACAACCGCGTCTACGCCACCGAGACCTTCCGCATCGAGCTCGACGAATCGGCCGGGCGCCGCCGGCTCAAGCTCACGAACCGGAAGACGGGCGACCACCTGGTGTTCGACGCCGAGGAAAACAGCGTGACGCTCGAGGCCACCACCGCGCTCACGCTCCGCGCCAGAGGGGCCATCGCCCTCGAGGCCACGCAGATCACCATCGCGGGCCGCATCGTCCGGCCGATCAAGGAGCCGATCTGATGGCGCTGCCGATCTGCATCGAGATCCCCGAGATCCCGGACCCGTTCGACATCACGCTGCCGGGCGGCGTGCAGATCGAGCACATCAAGCTCGCGGAGATCATCCAGCCCGCGCTGACGCCCATCGTGCCGATGCTCGACATCGTCGACACGCTGGTCGCGATGTTCAACTGCATCAAGGCCATCCCCGATTCCCTCGGCCCGCCGCCCGATCCCACCGTCATCTCCACGTGCTTGCCCGACCTGGCCGAGAAGGTCGCCAAGCTCATGCGCCTTCTGCCCCAGCTCTGGCTCCCCTACCTGATCGTCCGGCTCATCGACCTCCTCATCGACGCGCTCCGCCAAGCACGCGACAAGATCGCCGACCTGCAGCAGCAGATGGCCTCGACCCTCGGGGCCATCGATCGCGCGCGCGACCTCGACGACGCGGGCCTCATGGCCATCGCGCAGTGCGCGCAGGCCAACGTGGCCCAGGAGGCCGCGAACGTCGGCAAGAACCTCGCTTCGCTCGGCAAGCTGATCGGCATCATCAACGGCTTCATGCGCCTCGTCGGAGGCCCCGAAGTCCCCGGCTTCGCCGCCCTCGCCGGTCGCCCGCTCGATGACGCACTCCCGCCGCTCGACGAGATGATCGAGCGCCTCCAGCAGATCCGAGCCCTGGTGCCGCTGCCGTGAACCTGCTCCTGCCATTTCGCCGCGGACCGCGCGACTTCGCGGCGGGCGAAGGAGAGGTTCTTCTGCGCTCGATGCTCGAGCAGGTCCTCGGCACGGAGCTGGGGGAGGTACCGTGGAGGACGGCGTTCGGAGTCGGGCTCGAGGGCCTCCGGCACGGGACCAACGGCGCGGTGCTCGCGGAGCTCGTGCGCCTGCGCGTCCGGGAAGCCATGCACGACTGGCTTCCTCAAGCGGGGGTGATCGAATGCCACGCCGTCCGCGCGGAGGCGGTGCTCAGGGTGTGTGTGGTGGTGCGCTTGCGCGACTCCTTGCTCCCGTGGAGCCTTGACCTACCGGCGCCGGCAGCCCTTGGAACGAGTTGAGGTGGAGCCGCATGCTCTCTTGGAGACTTCCGCCCGCCGCGCGACACTTGCTGGATGCCCGCCGAGGTGAAGATTGGTGAACTCACGGTCCACCCACCTGTGGATATCACCTTCGGATTCTCTGGGCTTGTTGAGAAGCATGCTCAGGCAATCATGCGGGACATCATCCGCGAAGGATGGCCGTCACAGCGACGACCCCAGCAGAGCGTGTATTCGATTCGGCTCGTTGGTGATGTGGCCATCGCGTACCCCGGCGGGTTCTCTCCTGTCGCGTATGTCGGCGAGGGAAACGCCTTCAATCGCCTGTATCAGCACACGGGCTGGCTCGTGCCGCTGCTGATCAGCGTGCCGCAACTCAGCGTTCAGATCCGTATCATCGAGGTGGCTCGGAAGAACAACGTCGAACTCTACAAGAGCATCGAAGCCGATCTGCTGCGATGGTTCTCCGATAGGCTCGGCGCGTTGCCCTGGTTCAACCGCCAGTGGGAACGCAGCAAGGAGGCCGTCTACTCGTATCAGGCAGAGGCACGCAAGGAGTTGAAGAAGATGATTGAGGTGGGATCGGGGCGGAAGTACCTGTGGGCGATTCGCCCGACAGAGAACAACGAGCAGTACGAGCCGTACGCCAAGGGGATCGTCGAGGCACCGTAGATCGTCGAGGCAGCGCTCACGTAGCCCGAGGAATTCCAGTCCCCCAGGGCCTCGCGCGGCGGCCTTGCGTCCGTGGTGCTCCCGCGCTCGCTCGACTACACCTCCCGTGACTTCGACGCGCTGCGCGCGCGGCTGATCGCGCTCGTCCGCAGCGTCTTCCCGGACTGGTCGGACTTCTCGGTCGCCAGCTTCGGCAACATGCTCATCGAGATGTACGCGTTCGTCGGGGACGTGCTCGGCTACTACCTCGACGCGCAGGCGCGGGAGTCGCGGCTCGTCACCGCGACCCAGCGGAAGAACGTCATCGCGCTGGCCCGGATGCTCGGCTACCGGCTCCACGGGGCGCGGGCGGCGACGGCCGAGGTGGTCTTCACGCTGGCGCCGGCGGCGGCGGCGGTGCGCATCCCGGCCGGCACCGTCGTGCGCACGCGCGAGGTGACCGAACCGGTGCGGTTCCAGCTGATGGCCGACGTGGTCTTCGCACCGGGCCAGGTCCAGGCGCGCGGCTCGGTCGAGCATTCGACCACGCACACCGAGCTCCACGACCTGCGCGGGCTGCCGGACCTCGACCTAGCCGCAGAGCGGACACCGTACCTGGACGGCACGACCGCGGTCGTGGCTGGCAACGGCCCGTATTCGGAGGTCGAGAGTCTGCTCGGGTCGGGGCCCAACGATCGGCACTTCGTCGTGCTCGTGGACCAGAACGACCGCGCCACGCTGCGCTTCGGAAACGGCGCGAGCGGCGCGCCACCGACCGGAACGCTCCGGCTCACCTACCGCACCGGCGGAGGTCCGGGCGGCAACGTCGAGGCGAACCAGCTCGTCGTCCTCGAAGGCGGGTTCCAGGATGCGTTCGGGCGAGCGGTCCAGGTCGCCGTGACCAACCCCGCGCCCGCGGCGGGGGGCATGGATCGACAGAGCCTCGCGTCGGCCCGCGAGCGTGCGCCCCTGTCGCTCCGGACGCTGACCCGCTCGATCACGCGGGAGGACTTCGAGATCAACGCGCTTCGGGTGCCCGGCGTCGCGCGCGCCCTCATGCTGACGTCCAACGAGGACCCCGGCATCGGCGAGAACAGCGGGATCCTCTACGTCGTCCCGAGCGGCGGCGGCGCGCCCACGCCCGCGCTCAAGAACTCCGTGCGGCGCATGGTGATGGAGGTCTATCCGTGCCCGCTGACGTTCCAGATCAGCGTGCAGGACCCGCTCTACCGGGTGATCGACGTCGACGCGCGGGTCTTTCTGCGCCAGGGCACCGACGCGATCGCGGTGCGCGAGCAGGTACGCGCCAACCTCCAGCGCCTGTTCCGCGTGTCCGAGCCCGACGGCACTGCGAACCAGCTTGTCGACTTCGGGTTCAACGTCAAGGACGCGACCGGAAACCCGGCCGGCGAGGTCGCCTGGTCGGACGTCTGCAATGCCATCCGCGACACCGCCGGCGTGCGAAAGCTCGGCGACGGCGCCTTCGATCTGCGGCTCAACGGTTTGCCCGAAGACGTCCGCCTGCGCCCCCACGAGTTCCCGGCGCTCGGTGCCGTCGTCCTGCTGGACGGAGATCGCGGAGGGCCCCTCTGATGAGCGTCCTCAACCCGCGGTTCGAGGAGGCCGGAAGCGGCCCCGGAGAGGCGAGTCACTGGCGCCTTCGGTCGGTGTGCGCCCACGCGATCGCGACGTTCGATGCCGGCGCTGCGGAGGGCATCGAGACCTTCGAGCTCTGGTCCGCGTTCGACACGGTCCTCGAGAGCATCCCGACGGTGATCGCCCTGTTCGATCCGCGGCGAGAGGCGGTCGAGGACTTCGAGGAGGCCTGGGCGAATGACACGTTCGTGTGGTCGCTGCAGAACGCCCGCGCGGTGGCTGCGAGGTTCGGCTCCGAGCCGGCCGAGGTCTGGGACGGCGGCACCTTCGTCACCTCCTGGGATCGCCTCACCGCGATCCCCGCGCGCTTCGCTCGGGCACTCGTCGAGACCTTCGGCGACGGCTGGCCGGGGGCGGCCTCCGTGACGAGCTGGGGCAGCGTAGCGTCCGAGGGCGCCTTCTACGACCAAGGCTTCTTCGACATCGAGGGCTTCGAGGGCGCGTGGCCCACGCTCACGACGATCTGAATGGGAGGGCACGATGGCGCTCGCGGACTGGACGTACCTCACCGGTGGCCTCGACGTGGGTGCCGTCGATCGCGGCGTGACCGCCGGGATCCCGCGTCCGCCAGGCGGCGGCTCGTTCCTGTTCGGCTTCAACTCCCTCGTCGCCACCGAGGGTGCCGTGGGGTTGTTCGTCAACCAGGCCGGCTTCGTGCCGATGGCGCGGGGCGGCTCGATCCGCGGATGCCTCCAGCGCGGCGCCGGTGGCGCGACCGGCTTCTCGCCCTTCCTCTTCCTCGCATGCCAGGGCACGAGCGTCAACGACGTCGCGTACCTGCTTGGGCTGTCCGACGAGGACCCGCATCGGATCGTCCTCAGGAAGGGGAGCATCGCGGCCGGGATCCGCGACGCCGAAGCGCCCGGCGTGCTCCTGCGCTCCGGCCCCAGCTTCGTGCAGAGCACCTGGGTGCACGTGCGCCTCGACGCCATCACGAACCCCAACGGTGATGTCGTCCTGCGCGTCTACCAGAACGACCTCGCCGCGCATCCGCTCGGCAGCCCACCGACATGGCAGCCCATCCAGGGGATGCCGCTCTTCATCGATGACCAGCTCGGCATCAACGCCGGCAACCAGCCGCTCACCGCCGGTCGCGCCGGGTTCGGGTTCTCTGTTCACGACGTCACGCGTCGGGCCTTCTTCGACCACCTCGAGGTCCTGCGGCAGGCGTAGCGATGGACGCCTTCACGCGCCGACTGGGAGAAGGTCAGGGCCGCATCGTTCGCGCGGACGGGACGATCGCGTTCGTGCTCGGAGATGACCAGCCCGGCTCGCGCGCACCGCTCGAGCCTGGCGACCACGTGGAGGTCGTGCAGGACGTCGATCTGACCGGCATCGATCTCGTTCGCGTCACGGGCTGGCTCCGAGCTCCCGCGGGCCTCCCGATCGGGCTCGGGTGGCGTGTCGATCTCATGGTCGACGGCACGCCCCGCGCCGGCCTCACAGCGCGCCCGGGTGCCACGAAGGACCTCCGCGACCTGGCCGCCAACGTGTCCAAGGTCCAGGGCGTGCGCGCGGTCGGGATCCGGCTCTCCCTGCAGCGGGTGTGAACGTGGACGAGCTCGAGCTGCCTTCGCTCGTCATCGAGTCGGTCGCCGCGACGACGGCACCGGAACGCCCCATCCTCATCAACCGGGATCCGGCGCCCGACGAGACCGGCATCCCCATCAACGCGACCATCTCGTTCGAGCTCGTGGACCCCGGGCCCGACGGCATCGCGGTCGGCGCCACGCGCGTCTTCCTCGACGGCGAGCTCGTCTTTGACGGCCGCCCCAGCCCGATGGTCGACCTGGCAGAGAGCGCCGACACGCTCGCGTTGGTCCTGCACCCGCGCGCGATGTTCGCGTCGCTCGCCACCGTCGAGGTGCGCGTGGTCTCGGCCACCCGGAGTGGCCACCACCTCGACACGAGCTACCGCTTCACCGTCGAGGATCGGACTGCTCCGCGTCTCCTCGCTGCCCAGGCGATCGGGCAACAGCTCGTTCGACTCGCGTTCGACGAGCCCGTGCAGGCGGTCGACCTCGGTGCCATCGAGCTCGTGCCCATCGACCTGCCGGCGGTCCCGATACGTCCGATCGCCGCGACCGGGCAAGGCGCGCTGCTCGACGTCACCCTCGACACCGAGATGAGCGCCGATCGCCGTTACGAGGTAAGGGCGGCGGGCGTTGCTGACTCCTCCGGCAACCTGGCGCTGCCGCCCTACGACCGGGCGACGTTCACGGGATTCCGACCGCCGCGACCACCGGAGAGACGCTTCGACCTGTGGTCGATGCTGCCGCGCCACAACCGGCGGATCGACGCGACCGGCGATCTGGCGCGCTTCATTGCGTGCCTTCAGGACGTGACCGACCTCCTGCTGGCCGACCTGGACCGCTTCCCGGATCTCTTCGATCTCGAGCGAGCGCCGGAGGACTTCGTCGACGCGATCCTCGACGACCTGGGCAACCCGTTCTCCTTCGACCTGACGGCCCTCGAGAAGCGCCGCCTGGCCGCTGTGTTGGTGGAGATGTACCGGCAGAAGGGAACTGCCGCCGGCATCCGCAACGTCGTACGTTTCCTCCTCGGCATCGACCTCGAGGCCATCGAGCCCATCGCCGCGAGCACGCTGGTGCTCGGTGAATCGCTGCTCGGCGTCGATTGGGAGCTCGGGCCGTCGGATCGCCGGTCGCTCTACACGTTCGACATCCGCGTACGGCAGCCGCTCACGTCGCGTGAGCGCGAGCACCTCCTGGCCATCGTCGACTACATGCGGCCTGCGCACACGCACCTCGGCCGTGTCGTCGAGCCGATCCCCCCGCCGCCTACTCGGCTCTGGATCCTCGGCGAGAGTCTCCTCGCCGAAGAGACGGTGCTCGCACAATGAGCCGTCATGTTCGGCGCTTACGCGGCGCATTTCAGCGCTCTCAATCCGCTTGCTGGGTCGCTCAGACAGAGCGTGTATGTCCGACATGAAGACCACGCTCCCTGCCCCGATTACCCAGGTTCACGCGGTCCTCGGCGAGAGCCGCTACGGCACGGCTCAGCCCCGGCTCGAGGTCGAGCTCCCCAGGGACGCCCATTACCGGGCCATCCATACGGTGCTCTACCGGCTCGCCGCCGACGTCAACGCCGTGACGCCCGAACGAGAGCAGTGGCTGGTCCAGATCGAGGTGACGAGCGACACCCGAGGCCGGGTCTACCTTGAGCTCTCCGACGCCAGCCCGGCCGAAGCCGAGCGTGGCATGGCGCTGCTTCGAGCAGTTCTCGCCGCCCGATAGCTCCTGAATCCCCGTCCCCGCGGCCGCCGCGCACGGCCTTGCGTGCTCGGAGATGAGCTCGCGGCTCCGCTTCTATCACCGGCAGCGCGTCACCGACGCCGAGCTCAACCTGGCCTTCGAGCAGCTGGAGGAGGCCGACCGCAACTTCGTCGGCGATCTCGGAATCCACGGCATCGTCGCTGGCGCCGTCCCGGTGCCCCAGAGCCCCGTCTCCGATCTGTCGATCGAGCTCACCGCGCCCGGCCGTGCCTACGACCGCGCGGGGCGGCGGGTTTTCTTCGCCAGCCCGCAACGCGTCGACCTCGCTTCCGACTCCGCCGGCATCCCGACCGACGTGGTCGCCGCCGGCAACGAGCGCTGGGTCGGCGTGTTCCTCCGCTTCGCGCGCGTTCTGTCGGACCCGCGGATCGACGGCAACTCGCAGCAGGTGATGTTCCGGCAGGACGAGTCCTTCGAGATCGTGGTGCGTCAGTCACCCGAGGGCCCGGCCGGCGCCGCCATGCGCGTGCCCTACGTCGACGATGAGCTCCTCGCCTGCGAGGTGCGGCGCGTGGCCGGGCAGACGCGCATCGCGGCCGCCAACATCGACACCACGCGGCGGCAGGCGTTCATCTTCTCGCAGGGTGTCGCGGTCGCGATCTCGTCGGCGCTCTGGGACGTGCTGCACCCGCCTGTGGACACGGTGCAGTCAGCGTTCGACGAGACCGACGCCGCGCTGGACGGCCACGTCGAAGGCACGCGCCTCCGACACCGCGCCGAGCAGGTCGACTACGTCCCCCACGGCTTTCTCACCGAAGCCGACAGCCAGCGCGCGCTCGATCAGCTCGTCGACGAGCTCGTGTCCGACCGAGGAGCCACGCACGTCGGCTCCGCCGAGCTCCCAGGCACACCGCATGCCCTCGTCGCCGGCACCGTTCGAGAGCAGCTCGTGGGCCTGCTGGATCGCCAGAACGCCCACGTGACCGGCGGCGACCACGACGACCGCTACTACACCCGAGCGGAGTCCGATGCGCGCTACTACCGCGACGGGCAGCCGGTCGGCGACGCTGACACGCTCGACGGCCGCCACGCCAACGAGTTCGCCCTCGCGGGTCACGTGCACGACGACCGCTACTTGCGGCGCGTGTACGGCTACTCGAACGTTCTCCCCGCCCGCGAGGCCCGCGACCTGGTCGTCTTGCGCGACCGGCCGGACCACATCGCCGTCTCGTACAACGAGCTCGACCAGAGCGGCTGGCCCCAAGACCGTGTCTGGGTCATTGGCCCACACCACGTGCTCCTTCGCGTTTGGCTCACCAAGATCCACAACGCGCTGCTCGACAAGGACTATCGGCTGACGATCCAGAACCTGGCCGCCGTGCCCCTCTGGATCAACGTGACGGCGTTCCAGATCGGCGCCGCGCCCATCCGCATCGGAGGCCCCCGTGTCCCCCCAGCCCCCCGTGACCCGAACGTCTCGTGACGACCTCGCGTGCGCGCTCGAGCGCGTGGACACGCCCGCCTGCCGCGAGCTCGCCGGGGCCCTGCGGACCACGCCCACGGAAGGGACTCCGATCCCTTGCTGGGGTGCGCTGACCGAGCTCGCCTCGCGCAGCTTCGAGTCGGACGAGGAGGCCGCGGTCCTCTGGAGCGTGGTCCTGCGCATCGGTGACGCACGCATGCTGCTGGTGTTCCTCGACGTCTTCCGCGGCCGGCCCGCGGTCCTCCGACGGGTGGGCGCCGACGTGGCGCGCCTCCCGGTCCTCGTCCAGCGCGCCTTCGTGGCGCTGCCGGAGGCCGCAGCCATCGCGGTGGAGCACGCAGCCGAGTTCCACCCTGCCGCGCGCCAGCTGGTCGAAGAAGGCGCCGACGCGCTCCTCGTGGAGCAGGAGCAGTTCGAGGCGTGGGTCTCCCAGCTCCGCGCACTCAGGTACTTCGTGCCCACAAAGGCACCGCGCGAGCCCGACGCCACCTGACGCCGCCGACCGAATCTCCGTCCCCGCGCCGGCGTCCGGCCGCCTTGCGAGGGCATGAACAGCATCGTGATCGCCGGGATGCCCCGATCCGCACCTGGCGGCCTCCAGGTCTTCGGCCTCACCGATCCCGGCATCGAGCGCTTCGACGGTCCCCGCCGCCACGTCGACGACATCGACCAGATCGTGCTGCACGAGACGGTCACGCGCAGCCGCGCCGACGCGGTGCGGGTGCTGCGCAAGCGCAAGCTCGGCGTCCACTTCATCGTTGACGCCGACGGCGCAGTCTTCCAGCACGCCGATCTCGCCGACCAGGTCAGCCACGCGCGCGGCCACAACCAGCGATCGATCGGCATCGAGATCGTCAACCCCTACTACCCGAGGTACCTGCGCAACGGTGACCCCTGGTCGGGCACGATCGACGCGCGCTGGGCCGACGGAGGCCGATACGTCCTGCCGACGCTGCTGCAGGCGGAGGCAGTCGCACAGCTCGTGGGCTGGCTGACGGGGGACGAGGGCATGTCGATCCCGCGTCGCTGGATCGGCAAGAAGGCGGGCCGGATGCGCCTTGGCGCGGTGCCCAGCGCCAAGGGCTCCGGCATCTGCGCCCACCAGCACCTCGGGACGAAGGCCGACGGTTCCTGGCCGTGCCTGTTCGCGTGGTTCCGGCTCGAGACCGACCGCGATCCCGAGGCCGCCTTCGACGAGTGCGTCACGCGTACCCGGGGCACCCGCACCTGGGCCGACATCTCGGACTACGACGCGGCCGCGCGCGCGGCCAGGGAGGCAACGTGATGATGACCTGGTGGGATCTGTTCTCGAAGACCCTGATTGCCCTGTCGCCCGTGCTGCTCGCCGCGCTGAGCTGGCTCTCGATCCGCGCGGCCCAGCTCATCACCGCGAAGGTGCGGAACGAGTACCTGCAGGGCATGCTGCTCCGTCTCGACGACGCCATCTTCGTGGCCATCCGCGAGGTGCAGCAACTCGCCGTCGAGCAGCTCAAGACCGCGAGTGCCGACGGCTCCCTCTCCGCCGACGACCGCAAGCGCGTGAAGGAGGCCGCCCTCGAGGCCGTGCGCGGCTACCTCGGCCCGAAAGGCCTCGTCGAGGCCGGCCGCGTCCTCGGCCTGAAGAACGGCGAGCTCGACAAGGTCCTCTCGACCCGCGTCGAGGCCGCCGTCTACGAGCTCAACCGCCCCGCACGAGTCCCGAACGGTACCCACGGCTGACCCGCAACGGTCGGTCACTTCGACTTGCGAGACCGGCCCTCCAGAGCGTCCATGTGAAGGAGCCACATGCCCGCCCCCAAGACCACGATCGACGACCGGCTCGCAGCGCTCGAGCGAATGCCCCTCGCGTCGCTCCGCGCCCAGTGGGACCAGGTGTTCGGCAGCTCGGCGCCCCCGAAGGCCGCCAACTACCTGCGCGCGCGGCTCGCCGCCGCCATCCAGGAAGCCGAGCGCCCCGAGCTCGTCGCCGAGGTGCGCGCCCGCCTGCGCGCGCTCGCCACGAGCCCCACCGCTGCCAGGCCCCTGGTGCGAACGAAGCCCGCCATCCGGACTCCACGCGCTACACGGGCTGCCCTCCCGGGTCGTGACCCGCGGCTCCCACCAATCGGCACCGTCCTCCGCCGCCGGTGGAACGGGGTCGACCACGAGGTCCACGTCGCGAGCAACGGCTTCCGCTGGAACGGCTCGACCTTCGACAGCCTGTCGGCCGTCGCCAAGGCGATGACCGGCACCAAGTGGAACGGCTTCCGCTTCTTCCAGCTCGACCAGCAGGCAGCCTGATGGCGCATGTCCTCCACCTCGAGCTGCCGACCGCGGCGTCCGCCGCGTCCGTACCAGCGCCTCCTGCCGGCCGCCCCCTCCGCATCGTCCGCCTGCTCGCCCTGGCCCAGCAGATCCAGGACGGCCTCGACCACGGCACCTACCGCGACGAGGCTGACGCCGCCCGTGCCCTCGGCCTCACGCGCGCGCGCGTCTGCCAGATCATGCACCTCCTCCGCCTGTCGCCACGGATCCAGATCCAGCTCCTCGATGCTCGTGTCGAGCGTGGATGCGATTGGGCAACGGAGCACGGCCTCCGTTGGATCGCAGCCCACCGCAGCTGGGCAGCACAGGAGTTAGAGTGGCGGCCAATCGCGCGCTCGGCTGCGGCAGGTCCAGGCAGCTAGGCCGCGAGGATTACACCGCTCACTAGTCTTCTGTTCAGATGTCGGCTAACGTGTGTCGTCGACAAGTCATCAAAATAACTTACAAATAGGACCACATGTCCATGTCGCCAGCCCGGGCTTTCCGGGCGCTCGAACCCCTCCGCCAAACAACGCGAAGAAAAAAAGTGCCATCGCCCCGCCACTAAATTCCTCTTTAACATCATCGTCGTATCCGACTACCTTCTTGTCGTACTCGAGTACGACTATATATTTCAGATTGACGAACCGCCTGCGAGGTCCTAGTTTGGACCTCGTGGACATGAGCTCTCCAACAGCGCAGTGGCCGATGTACCCGCTGCGTACCGTCGCGCACATCTTCCTCGGTCTCGCCGAGGGCCGGCTGCGTGGGAACGGCGACGCGGATACGCGGCCGATCCTGAACGTGCGCAACCTTCAGGACGGCCACCTGCCGCCGGCAGATGCCCTCACGAAGCGCTCGGTCCCCGCCGATGCGGACGTCACCCGGTACACCGTCCGGCGGAACGACGTCGTCATCACCTGCCGTGGCACACAGCTCAAGGTGGCGAGCATCGGACTCGCCACCGAGGGGGTGCTGATCAGCTCGAACCTGATCGCGATCCGCGCAGGCGTGGACCTGCTACCCGCCGTGCTCCTGGCTTTCCTGCTGAGCCCTGATGGCCAGAAGGCCTTGCTGAAGCGAGGCCGGTCGTCGACCTCCAGCATCTCCCTCACGCCCGGGGCGGTGGGCGAGCTGTCGCTCCCCCTTCCGCCGATCGAGATCCAGCGGCGGATCGCCGAGCTCGTGACCGCGGGCGAGGACAACTACACTGCCGCGCTCCGCGCGGCGACGCAGCGACGTGCCATCGCCCACGCAGTCGCAGTCAGCCTTCTTCAGGGCAGGTCCCGGCTTGGGGAAAGGGAGCGTACATGATGATCCGCACGGCGAAGTCGCAGTTGCAGCACGACCAGATCGTGCGGGTCGTGGTGAACCACCTCGCGCAGAACGGCTACCGGAACATCCGTGCCGATCTGCGCGGTCACGTGCAACCCGCGCTCGTAAAGGGCACGAGGCAGGACCACATCCCCGACGTCACGGCAGACGGCTTGATCGTCGAGGTGGAGACCAGCGACACGATCGAAAACGACCACACCACGAGCCAGTGGTCGCTCTTCTCCGACCACGCCGCAAGGAACGGAAAGACCTTCTGGGTGGTGGTCCCGAACGGTTCTGTGGCAGCCGCCAAGAGCCGACTCAATGCGCTGCGCCTCACCGGCGTGGTCTACGGCGTCTGACGCCAGATGGAGACTCATATGGGCAACCTGACGCCAAGCAAGCTGAACAGTCACCTCTGGGCCGCCGCCGACATCCTCCGCGGCTCGATCGACTCGTCCGACTACAAGAACTACATCTTCGGGTTCCTCTTCCTCAAGCGTCTCTCCGATCGTTTCGAGGAAGAAGCCGAGCATCTGATCGCCGAGGGCGAGGACGAAGACGTCGCCTGGACCGATCCGGACGAGCACCAGTTCTTCGTCCCCAAGCGCGCGCGCTGGAAGGAGATCGGCAAGCTCACCAAAGACGTGGGCGACGCGCTCAACAAGGCGTGCGCCGCCCTCGAAGAAGCCAATGCAACGCTCGAAGGCGTGCTCCTCGGCATCGACTTTAACGACAGCCGGAAGCTCGGCGACGGCAAGCAGCGCGACAGCATCCTCCACCGCCTCGTCGGACACTTCTCTGAGCTGTCGCTGCGGAACTCGGACCTCTCCGAGCCGGATATGTTGGGCCGCGCGTACGAGTATCTGATCGAGAAGTTCGCCGACGACGCCGGCAAGAAAGGCGGCGAGTTCTACACCCCACAGCGAGTCGTGGAGCTGATCACGCAGCTCCTCGATCCGGAGGACGGCATGCGCATCTGCGATCCGACGTGCGGGTCCGGCGGCATGCTCATCCAGTCCGCGGCGTACGTGGCCAAGAGGAGCGGGCGGCGACTCGGCACCGACCCCATCAACGTCACGCTTCACGGCCAGGAGAAGAACCTCGGCACCTGGGCCATCTGCAAGATGAACATGCTGCTGCACGGTCTGTCCGACGCGCGCATCGAGAAGGGCGACACCATCCGCGAGCCGAAGCTCGTGCACGGCGGCGAGCTCATGCTCTACGACCGCGTCATCGCGAACCCGCCCTTCAGCCTCGACAAGTGGGGCGCCGAGATGGCTGCGGAGGATCCGTTCCAGCGCTTCCACTACGGGCTGCCGCCCAAGAACATGGGCGACTACGCCTTCGTGCAGCACATGCTGGCCACGCTGAGCGCGAAGGGCATGGTCGGCGTGGTGATGCCGCTCGGCGTGCTCTTCCGGGCCAGTGGCGACGGCGAGATCCGCAAGGGCATGGCCGACGACGACTTGTTCGAGGCCATCATCGGGTTGCCCGAGAATCTCTTCTACGGCACCGGCATCCCCGCGACGATTCTGATCCTGAACCGCGACAAGCCCAAGAAGCGAAAGGGCAACATCCTCTTCATCCACGCCGCGGCGGGCTTCGAGGCGCACAGTAACCAGAACGTGCTGCGACCTGAAGACGTGAAGCGGATCGTCGCCGCCTTCCGCAAGTACGCCGACGAGGATCGCTTCGCGCGCGTGGTGCCGCTCGAGGAGGTCAAGGAGAACGACTACAACCTGAACATCAGCCGTTACGTCGACACGCTGGAGCCCGAGCAGGCGATCGACGTCGCGGCTTCGATGGTCGAGTTGCGAAAGCTCGAAGCCGAGCGGGATGCCAGCGCCCGCAGGATGGACTCGCTCCTGAAGGATCTCGGCTATGGGCGCTGAAGGGTTTCACAGGTTCGGGTCACTCGACGCCGACTGGCCCGTCGTGCGCTTGCGCGCCGTCGCAAAGCATCGATCCGAGTGGGTGTCTGTGGCCGACGACCGCGAGTACCTGCGTGTCACCGCGCGCACCCGCAATCAGGGTGTCGAACTGCGGGACCGCGTCTCCGGCGACAGGATCATGACGAAGCGCCAGCAGCTCGTTCGCGGCGGGGACCTGCTTGTCGCCGAGATCGACGCCAAGGTCGGTGGCTTTGGCCTCGTGCCCGGTGACCTCGACGGCGCAGTCGTGAGCAGCCACTACTTCCTGTTCGAGATCGACAATTCGAAGCTTACCCAATCGTGGCTTGATCAGTTCGTCAGGGCTGGGAAGCTGCAGCGCCAGGTGGACGCTGTCGGCTCGACGAACTACGCGTCCATCCGTCCGCAGGACGTCCTCACTTTTCAGATTCCGCTCCCCGATGTCGAAGAGCAGCTGCGTGCCTCGGCGATTCTCGACGCGACAGACGAGGCCATCACCCGCACTCAGCGCTTGATCGATGCTTTGGCTGTCAACAAGCACGCCGCGATGCGCGAGCTGCTCACCAAGGGGCACCCAAAGCACAAGACGAAGCTCGTGCCGCTGCCGGAAAGCTGGCCCGTCGGACGAATCGCGTCGACGATCGGCAAGATGCCGTCGCATTGGAAGCTCGTGACGCTGACGAAGATCGCGAAGCTCGAGAGCGGTCACACGCCGAGTCGCAAGGAACCAGACTACTGGAACGGCGACATCCCGTGGCTGTCCCTACCCGACTCCTATCGGCTCGACGAGATCGAGGTGAACGATGCCGACGGACGCATCAGCGCGCTCGGCATCGCGAACTCGTCGGCACGCATGCTCCCCGTTGGATCCGTGCTCCTGATCCGGACCGGCGGATCGCGTGGCAAGTGTAGCCGCCTGGCGACGACGATGGCGTGCAGCCAAGATTACGTGGCGTTCGTTCCGGGGCCCGAGCTCGACTCTCGCTACCTCCAGCAGGTGTTTCGGCACATGCAGCGCGAGTGGCAGCGCCTCAGCGACGGGAGCACCACGCTCCGCAACATCTTCATGCACGCCTTCAAGCGGCTGAAGATTCTCGTGCCGCCGCTGGATGAGCAGGCTGCCATCGCCGACGTGGGCGAGGCATTCGACCTTCGCATCGCCGCCGAGGTCCGGTACCTCGAGCAGCTTCGCCAGACCAAGCGGGGCCTCGCCCAGGCGCTGCTGTCCGGTCGCGTTCGGGTCGGCGCGGGCAAGGCCAACAGCGCGCGCGCCAGCGGCGTCGCACGGAGCCGGTAACATGACCTCGGACTTCAAGTGGGATGAGGTTCACCTCTCCGAGGATCCGGCTGACGCCCTGCTCCGCAAGCTCGGCTACGAGTTCGTGGCCGCCGAGGCGCTCGACGGTGAGCGCGAGAGCCTCGCCGAGCCGGTGCTGGTCAAGCGCCTCGACGCAGCGCTCCGGCGCCTGAACCCGTGGATCAGCGACGACAGCGTCAAGAAGGCGCTCCGCGCGATCACGCATACCACCGCGACCGGCCTCATCGAGGCGAACGAGCACGTTCACACCGCGCTGGTCCACAACATCTCGCTCGAGCAGGACCTCGGCACCGGCCAGCGCGGGCAGACGGTTCGGTTCATCGACTTCGATAAGCCCGAGAACAACGAGTTCATGTTCACGCGCCAGTACCGGGTCGTCGGCGCGAAGCAAACCATCGTGCCGGACCTGGTTGTGTTCGTGAACGGCATCCCGCTCGTCGTCATCGAGTGCAAGAGCCCGACGATCAACGAGCCCATCGAGAAGGCGATCGAACAGACCCTCCGCTACCAGGAGGCGGACGACAAGTTCCGCGGGCTCGGCGCGCCGCGTCTCTTCCACGCGGCCCAGCTCATCATCACGACGTGCGGCCAGGTGGCGAAGTACGGGACCGTGGGCACGCCCAACCGGCACTTCAGTGAGTGGAAGGTTCCCCACCCTCTCACGCTCGACCAGCTCACCACCAACCTCGGCCACATCCCGACGCCGCAGGACGTCCTGCTCTGGGGCATGGTCAGCAGGCAGAACCTGCTCGACCTCATCCAGAACTTCATCGTCTTCGAGGTCGACGGAGCGCGCACGTTCAAGAAGCTGGCACGCTACCCTCAGTTCATCGCGGTCAACCGCGCCATCGAGCGCATCCGCGGCAAGCAGCACGGGAAGCGCGGCGGGATCGTGTGGCATACGCAGGGCTCGGGCAAGTCGCTCACGATGGTCTTCCTCGCCGTGAAGCTGCGCCGCCTCGCCGCTGCCGCCAACCCGACGCTGCTGGTGGTGACCGACCGCAAGGACCTCGACAACCAGATCACCGCCACCTTCCAGCGCTGCGGGTTCCCGAACCCGGAGCAGGCCCGCAACGTCAGGCACCTGCGCGAGATGCTGGCCAAGGGCGGCGGCCAATCGGTGATGACCACCGTGCAGAAGTTCCAGGAGGCCGCGACCGGTCAGCACCCGGTCCTCAACGAGGCCGAGAACATCTTCGTCATGGTGGATGAGGCGCACCGGACACAGTACCGGAGCCTCGCCGCGAACATGCGCCGCGCGCTGCCGAACGGCTGCTTCCTCGGCTTCACGGGCACGCCCATCGACAAGAAGGACCGGAGCACCTTCCAGACGTTCGGGGACTACATCCACACGTACACGATCGAGCAAGCCGTGCTCGACGGCGCGACCGTTCCGATCTTCTACGAGATGCGCCAGTCCCCGGAGCGACTGGAGGGCGAATCGATCGACAGCCTATTCAATCGCATCTTCCGCGACCGTTCCGACGAAGAGCGGGAGAAGATCAAGGCCCAGTACGTCACGGCCGAAGCCATCGCCGGAGCGCCACGTCGGGTCGATGCGATCTGCTTGGATATCATCGAGCACTTCGAGAAGTTCATCCACCCGAACGGCTTCAAGGCTCAGGTCGTGGCGTGCAGCCGCGACGTCGCAGTCTCGTACAAGGAGACGCTCGATCGTCTCGGTGCGCCCGAGTCGGCGATCATCATGTCGTCGACCCACAACGACCCCGAGCGGCTCGCGAAGTGGAAGACGTCCAAGGAGGAGCAGCGGAAGCTCATCGCGCGCTTCAAGGACGCCGCCGACCCGCTCGCCATCCTCGTGGTCTGCGACATGCTGCTCACCGGCTTCGACGCGCCTGCCGAGCAGGTGATGTACCTAGACGCCCCGCTGCGAGAGCACACGCTCCTGCAGGCCATCGCGCGTGTGAACCGGACCGCCGATGGCAAGGACTACGGGCTCGTCGTGGACTACTGGGGCGTCGCTCTCTTCCTCGAGCATGCGCTGAGCATCTTCTCCGCCTCGGACATCCAGGGGGCGCTCAAGCCCAAGACCGACGTGCTGCCGCGTCTGGAGTCGTACCACCGAACCGCGATGAGGTTCTTCGCGAAGCTGCGCCGGGACGACGTCGAGGCGTGCATCCGTGTCCTCGAACCCGAGGACGCCCGCGCGGAGTTCGAGCTGGGCTTCCGCCGGCTCGCCCGCGGCATGGACATGCTCCTTCCTGACCCGGCGGCGCTGCCCTTCCTCGCCGACTTGAAGTGGCTGGGCAAGGTGCGGAACGCCGCGCGTATTCGCTTCCGAGACGAGCGCTTCGACCTCACGGGCTGCCGCGCGAAGGTCCGCGCGCTCATCGAGGAGCACATCGCCGCCGGTGGTGTCGATCAGCTCTTGCCGCCCGTCTCGATCTTGGCCCCGGAGTTCGAGGAGGAGATCCGGAAGCTCGGCTCGAACGAGGCCCGTGCGAGCGAGATGGAGCACGCCATCCGGCACGAGATCCACGTGCGGATGGATGCGAACCCGGTCTTCTACTCGAGCCTTCGCGAGCGCCTCGCACAGATCATCGACGATCGACGGCAGGCGCGCATCGACGCCGCCGAGCAACTCCGGCTGCTGGGGACGGTCGTCCAGGAGCTGAAGAACGTCCATCGCACGGCCGAGTCGTTCGGCCTCGACGAGTCCGGGTTTGCCATCTACGAGCTGCTCGGCGCTGCGGGTGAGCACGGCGATCGCTCGACCACGCCCGCAACGGTTGACGGGAGCGCGGTGGACGGCGTTCGCCGCGAGCAGGCCGCGCAGATCCTCGCCGAGCTGCAGGAGCTCGCCATCGTGGACTGGGTCCACAAGGAGGACGTGCAGCGCCGCATGCGGCAGGCTGTGAAGCGGAGCCTCCGTGGCTCTCACTACCCTCGTGAACAGATCGAGGCGCTCACCTCGAAAGTGATGGACCTTGCTCGGGTGAGGCTCGCGCGATGACGCTCGAGCAGGGACACGTACCGTTCGGCAGGTCGATCATCGCCTACCGGATCGAACGAAGCGACCGCCGGAAGACGGTGACCATCGCCGTGGATCCCAGCGCCGGCGTGGTCCTCAAGGCACCGGTGGGCGCGACGCTCCGTCGGCTCGATGACGTCGTGAAGACGAAGGCCCCCTGGATCTTGCAACGGCTCGTGGAGTTCCGCGAGCTGGGTCCGGGGCCGACGCCCAAGGAGTTCGTTGCGGGCGAGAGCTACAGCTATCTCGGTCGCTCCTACCGTCTGAAGATCGAGCGGTCGTCGGAGGACAGCAAGCCGTCGGCGTCGCTGCACGGAGCCTTCCTTGCGGTTTCCCTCCCTCAGGGCAGCATCGCGGAGCATCGCGACGCGCTCGTGAAGCGGGCCGTCGTCGCGTGGTACCGCAGGCAGGCGGATCGCCGCCTTCCCGAGCGGGTCGAGGTCCATGCGTCGCGCGCCGGGCTGCGCCCGCCGCCCGTTCTTGTCCGCGAGCAGGAGAAGCGTTGGGGCAGCTGCAACAGCAAGGGAGAGCTGCGCTTCAATTGGCGCGTGATGATGGCTCCCATGTCCCTCGTCGACTACGTGGTCGCCCACGAGGTGTGCCACTTGGTGGTCCGCGACCACTCGACGCGGTTCTGGAAGCTGCTAGGCACGATCCTCCCGGACTTCGAGGAGCGTCGCGCCCGGCTCAGAATCGTTGGCGTCAGGTTCTATGTGTGACGGCATTGCGACCTTCGGAGGTGTTCGGTGGCCTTGAAGCAAGTTGCAGCACGGATCGAAGGTGACGTGTTCCAGGGGATGGTCTTCTGGCTGCACGCGGCGATGCTTCTGCGCCCGACTTCTCGGGTTGCGCGCGTCTCCATCGAGAACGACCTAGCCGCGGGTGTCGACGATGTGTCGGTCCACTACGCGGATCCTGGCATCAATGGATGATCACCGTTGCGTGGTGAGCTTGCAGGAACGGGAGAGCAGGCTGGGTCAGCGAGCCTGTGTGATCTGGCTGACGGGTCTGCCAGCATCGGGCAAGACAACCCTCGCCAGAGCGGTTGAGCGCCGCGCCTTCGACTTGGGCATCTTCACCTGTCACCTGGACGGGGACGACGTGCGCCAGGGCCTTTCGTCAGACCTCGGCTTCACAGCCGAAGATCGCCACGAAAACGTACGCCGCGTCGGTGAGGTGGCAAGACTCCTTTGTCAGGCCGGCATCGTCACCATCGTAAGCATGGTCTCGCCGAACGCCGCTGATCGGGCATCTGTTCGAAGGCTCTTCCTTCAGGGTCAGTTTGTGGAGGTGTTCGTCGACTGTCCGCTTGCCATCTGCGAGCAGCGGGATCCGAAGGGGCTCTACAGCGCGGCGCGTGTCGGCAAGCTTCCTGGGCTCACCGGAATTGGCGCACCCTACGAGGCACCCTCGGCGCCGGAGGTCACCGTGTACACCGCCGAGTCCCCCGTGGCCTCGTGCGTTGCGCGCATCATGGACTGGGTCATGCCGCGATGGAGCTGGACTCGACCTGCGTGCGAGGGAACCGCCGAAGGGACGTAGCCGGGATCGAGGCGGCACGGCGAGACCAAGGCTTTTCCGGCTCTCCTGACATGTTAGTGGAAGCAGATCCGCCGGTCCTCGGGCCCGTCAAGGGCAAGCTCGCTGCGCTCGGCGCCTCCGGCGCCCCTTGACTGCCCCTCCGTCCGTCGGAGATGGCGATGACGACGGGCCGGTAGGCGGCCCGTCCAGGACGAGCCCTCACCACCCTGAGCCCGGTCGGCAGTGCGATCACCCCCCTGTTCCTCGATACGACCAAGACGGGGGTAGCGCCCGCGCGGCCCCGATTGCCGGAGCCCATGATTCCAGCTACTTGCGGAGCGATGTCCCTCCACCAGCCGTCCACGAACATGTCAGGAGCGCCGCTTTTCCACGGTCCTCCGAGGGCGGCGGAGGAGAAGCGATAAGGTACAGGGGCGGGCTGCTACATTGGTGGACGTGCTGATCGGCGGTTCGGCGGCCATGAGAAGTCTCCGGGAGCAGGTGACACGGATTGCTCCAAGCGACGCTACCGTCCTCATCCTGGGTGAGAATGGGACCGGGAAGGAGCTCATCGCGCGTCAATTGCACAGCGACTCCAGGCGTTGTGCCAACCCCTTCGTAGTATTGGACTGCGCAGCGTTGCCGGAGGGTCTGGTAGAAGCGGAGCTGTTCGGCGCGAAGAAACACGCGTACACGGGCCTAATGGAAGACAGGCAGGGCCTTTTCGAGCGAGCTCAAGGCGGGACGCTGTTCCTGGACGAGCTCGCGGAGCTTCCGCTCAGTCAGCAGGCCAAGTTGCTGCGCGCGATTCAAGAGCGACGCATTGCTCCGCTGGGCGGAGGCGCTGAAGTGGAGGTCGACGTTCGGTTCGTGGCGGCAACAAACTGCGACCTGGAGCGGGCGGTTGCAGAGCAACGCTTTCGCCAAGATCTTTACTACCGAATCAACGTGATAAAGATCAGCGTTCCGCCGCTCCGCGAGCGAAGGGAGGACATCGCCGATCTCGTAGCGCACTTCATTAAGGAGGAGTGTTCTGCGAGGAATCTCGATCCGCTCCCTCTGCATCCGGACTGCATTGAGGCACTACAGGCTTTCGAGTGGCCCGGAAATGTTCGCCAATTGCAGAATGCAGTCGTAAGGTCTATCGTCCTCGCCGATCCACGCGCGACTACGTACCGTATCATCGTAGACGGTGCGGTGCCGCTTCGAACGGACAGCCAACGACGTCGGCGCCGTTCACCGAGGAGCTACGCCACGGGCGTTCCTAAGGCGATCGACTGGCTACCCGAGGTTCTCGTCGCGATCGCCAAAGGCGACAGGGTGCTCACCGGGCTCCAGGACCTTCTCGGGGCTGCGGCTGATCACCTCGCAGTCTCACGCGGAGGCGAAGCCCCCTCTCGTGGCACGCTCAACGATCGCCTCCAGGACTTGGCGAGGTCCATCGAGTCCAACACCCTCGACCTGACGATGCGGAGGGCGTTCGAGGCGACGTTGACGGGGATGATCGGGCGTCGATCGCCAGGCCAGGTGCTCTTGAGCGGCCTCTCCCAGGTGAAGACATCCGAGAGCAGGGCCTTCAAGAGGTTCGTCGAGAATTGCCTTGTCGTGGCGGAGGGTTCGAAGCACTCGCCGACTCCGGGCCCGCTCGACCCGGAGGACGGGACCAACGCACTCTGCGACGCATCCGAGACGGAGTACCGTGCTGGTCGCATGACAATGGCGCTCAACCTGGCGAAGCAGGCGAGGGCGGCCAACCCGGGCTCGGCGCGCGCCGAGCTCATGTATTGGCGCGCTGCGCTTAGGCATGGGCTCACCCGGGACCTACTGGTCGAGTGCGGCTCCAGCACAAACGCGCTCCGTATCCTCCGTGCGGAAGCGCATCGTTACTTGCGCGAGTACGATCAGGCGCAACGAGAGCTGGCGTCCTGCGATCATGCGAGCCTCGTCGGCGTGGTGGGCAACAAGTACTGGTTCGAGGTTGTCAACCTGCGCCTACTCCAGCTGCAAGATGGCGTGGAGATGGATGGGCTAGAGGCGACCCCGGTGGCTGAGGAACTCGCACAGTGCTTCGCGCTGCTGGCCGAGCCCCTCGCCGGGGCAAAGTTCTTCACGCTGACGCTCCGCTTCTTCGTCGGGGCGCTACTCGATGAAGCTGCGCCTCAGCCGATCGAACGACTCTCCTGGCAAGCACTTGCGTCGCTGGGTCAACGCATCAGTGAGCGGGAGCTGCAGGGATCGGCCTGGGTCTACGTCCTCTTCTGGCACGGCATCGATCAACGCTGGGATGCGGCCGAGTTCCGTGTCCGTGGCCTGACCTTGCTGCGTGATCGTCCACGAGCCCTCCAGATCGGCTCGGGCTTCCTGGAATCGGTGCGGGCACGGCTCGCTCTGCTGCGTTCGGTGCTTCGGCTTCACCACCTGGAGGAGGTGCACGAAGAGGTCCTCTACGAGTGGGGGAAATTTGCCAAGCTGTCGCTCGACCAGGAGTGATCAGACGGCAATCTCCTCCAAGAGCGCCAGCCACGCGTCCGCCACCCTTGATGGTGCGCAGACCTCCAAGAGGCAATCTCGCGCGGCGAGAGCTTGCCTTCTTCCGCGGGCCCCCCGCAGCCAAGAAACCGCGCTGTCGAGAGCGGCCGCTGCATCAGCGGGCACCATCCTTGCGCCTAGTCCCTCTCGAGCGGCATCGATGGCGCCTCCTGGCATCTCGAACCACCACGCCCCGACGGCGTCTTTCGCGAAGGAGCGCACGCCGGCGCAGGCCGGCGCGATCACAGGCGTACCGGCGAGCAGACTCTCACCGATCGCCAAACCAAACGACTCGTGCGAGCTGGCGTAAAGGCTGAGGTCGGCGGCGGCGTGAAAGCGTTCGCTGTCGTCGCGGATCCCGGTCACGTGGATGTCCAAACCAGGGCCAGCGGCGGCGCGGGCGTCCGACAAGTGGCTCGTCTGCGGCCCGACGCACCAGAGCACGCAGCGGCGATCGATCCTCGCCTGGATCTCGCGGGCAAGGCCGATCACGGCCCCGAGGTTCTTGACCGGCCGATGGTTGGAAACGTGCGCGAGGATCACGGAGTCGGGAAGCCCGCCGTGAGCCGCCCGGTGCGCTTCTCTCGCCGAATCGGGCAGTGCCCTGAACCGGTCCGGATCGAGCGGGGGCGGGATGACGACGCTTCGTTGCACGGGGCCTAGCAGCGCCTCCACCTCTGCTGCGAACGGTGCGGAATATGTCACGCAGGCGTCGGCGGCATTGGTGAGGAGGCGCAGCACCGACGGGACCTGCACACCGACCTGCCACACGTCCGAGCCGGCCGGCACCACGATAAAGGGCGTGTACGGTTCGGAGGGGAGGGACTGATGCGCAAGGTGCACCGCCTGTGCGAAGCGGGGCAGGTATGTAGCCACCAAGACGACGCGTCGGCCCCGGGCAGCAGCGGCCAGCGCTTCACCACGGATCGATTCGGCGATCGCGCTCATCGCGATCGCCTCCGATTTCGGATAGGCGTCACAACGGACACTGGGAGAGATGTGCCGCACACCACCGCGGTCTAGCTCGCTGGCCAGGAAAGGTGGGTCAAAGCCGACCCAGATGCACTCGACGCCCCGTTCGACCAGTGCGACCAGCGTGCGGACGTGCGCCGTGCCCGCACCGGCGAACGAGGCCGGGCCGCAGCTCACGATGGTCAAGGGGCCCCTCATCGGAGGGGCCTCATCCAGTTCTGCGGGGGATCGCAATCCTCGGCCGAGGTCAGCGCGTATTCGCCCAGCCCAAGCGCGTGCAGGGCTGGATCGAAGTCGCCCGTGAGAAGCAGCGAGCCAGTAATGAGCCATCGCGACCGCGCGCCATCCACGACAGCCCGAAGCGCAGATGCCAGACCGGGGGTGCTGCGAACCCGGAGCGGAGCGCCCTCGAGAGCGCGCGCGAGCTCCGCCGGAGGGACGCCACGCGGGCGCTGAGCCTCGGTCACGATGATCTCCTCGAGGCCGCCCCGCGACAGCAACTGCCGCAGCATCGGCAGCCAGGGGCGGTCGCGAGATAGCCCGACGACTGCGCCACGCGGGCGTTCCACCTCGGGCATCACCACGAGCTCGTCGAGCAGCGCGGCGAGTGCTGCCGCGTTGTGCGCGCCGTCGAGAAGGAGCCACTTGTCGCCAATTGTGCGCCACTGGAACCGGCCGGGGAGGCGCGCCGCGGGCGCGGAGAGGTATCTGCCTGACAAGGCCCGGGCCAAGGCAAGTCCCAGGGCGTGATCGTGAGACAGCCAGGCCGGGACTCCTCGGTCTTTCGGGAGTGGCACGATCTGCAAGCGCGCGCCAACTTCGCCACACCTGTTGGCGGCTAGGCGCAGGACCGCCGGGGGCTGCGGCTGCATCAATAGCGTGGCGCCCGGCGCCACCAGGCCGAGCTTCTCCGCGACAAGGCCCCGATACCCGCCAAACCGGTTGGCGTGATCGCCGCTGATCCTCGTGAGACCGACGACCGACCTCGGAAGCGCGCTCGCTGCGTCGTGAACGCCCCCGATGCCAACCTCGAAAACGCCGACGCGGTCGGCCGAGCTAGACCAGGCAGTGATGGCCATGAGGTCGACCACGGTCATGGGGCTCGGTTGGAGCGGCCCATCGCGCAGCGCCTCGAGCTGCGGACACATGTCGCGAAGAAGGTCGCAGAACATGCCCTTGTCAATGGCGCATCCATCGATCCGGATGCGCTCGCGAAGGCTGCAGGTGTGGGGCGAGGTCGATACGACGGTGTGGTACTCGGCAGCGGACAGGGCCGCCTCCGCCGTGAGCGCAGCCGTACCCTTGCCGTTCGTTCCAGTCACATGGACGACCGAACGGGCGCGCGTTTCGCCGCGCATGGCGACGTAGGCACGCGCCACTGCGCCGCGATCAGGAGACGGACCGTGGAAGCCAAAGACGTAGGAGAGCGCATCCTCATAGGTCGAGATCGGCGCCCTCACACCAGGTCACCGCGTAGGTCGTCTTCCAGCAGGCGCCACGCCCAGACCATGGCGGCGCGCGGTGCAGGATACCGTGCCACGCAGCGAAGGCTGAGCATCATCTCCATGATGTCGCGCGTCGCCAGCGCGATCGAGGCGCGGCTGTAGATGGTAGTCGTCCTGTCAAGCGGTGCGATGAGCTTAGGGTCTGCGTGGCTCTCGATGTCCCGTTCGGGCCGACCAAGCCAAGGGTGCTCCCGCCCGATTGCGTGCTCGACCCGCAGCGCATAGATCAGGCTGCGCCTGCACTTCTCCACGTACTCCCTTGCCCCCCAAACATGGTTTCGGCGCATGGCCTTGCGAATCTTAAGCAGGTGGCCGATGACGTCCTCTAGGTAGAGACGTAGACGCCGGGCGTCGCGTGCCGGCAGATCGGCGCGGACCTCCGCGCGACGGCGCTCTATGGCGCCGGCGTGGTCTCGTATGACCTGTGCCTCGGGTTCGACGTAGAATTGCGGCAGCTCTGCGTGCTGGAACACGCCGATGTCGACCACGAACCCGACAGGATCGGCGAAGAAGAGGCTGGAGAGGTCGCCCATCCACGGAAAGGACCTCCCTTGGGCCAGGTGTAGTAGGCCGGACGCACCCAAGAACTCCCTCGCCAGGCCCGCACCGAGGGGACCCGAGGCACCATCACAGACGCACACGAACAGGTCGCAGTCTGATAGTTCGTCGGCCGCACCGTAGGCCGCCGACCCGCCGAGGAAAAGGCCCAGGGTGCAGGCTTGCTCCAGGAGGAAGACCCCCACCCGTTCCGCGATTGCCGCTCGGCGGGGCTCGAACGGCGTCAGTGCCCGTCGTAGCGTGAGCAGCTCGGTGTCCATCACGTCGACCAACGGCGAAGATCATCCAGCGAAGCGCAGACCGACGGCACACGTAGCTCTTCGCAGCAACGGCGGAGGAGCGGCAGCGCGGTCCACATCGCGCGATAGAACTCCACTCTCTCCAGGCGCCGCGTAAAGGGCGCCTGCGCCCAGGCCGCCCGCAGCGCCTTCACAGGCCGATGCGTGAGCAACACACCGGGCCGCCGCCCCTCCCGTCGGGCCGTCACGATCCAGTCCGCCAGGACCCACATCATCCGCGGGTCCTTGATCACCGCCGGCCCACTGAAGCGGTGAAGGTACTCACTGATGGCATGCCGCTCGCGAGCGTCTGCGCGGAGGCTTGTGGACGTCATGGGCGGCTGCAACCGTCCAACCAAGAGCTGGTCGTTGATGCGCCGCACGACCAAGCACTCCCGCGTGACATACCGCGCTCGTGTGGTGCCGAAGCCACGCTCGCAGGGGTTGGTCAAACGTGAAGGGTCCTGATAGCCGTGTCGTTGCATGAGCTCGACTGCGAGCGAAGTGCCAGACTTGAACGCACCCACCACGAGGAGCAAGTCGCACATCTCGAGCGGATCGAGTGGTTCGGGGAGGCTCATGTCACCATATGCCAAGCACGCATCATGCCGCTCCGCCCGGAGCGTAGCGTGCGGTTCCGCCACGCGTAAACGGGGTGCCGTCCTCCGGTGTCCTTTTCAAAGGCCGCCGCCTGACGATTTGAAAAGCTACAGCGCATTGCAACTGGCTGATCCGACTCGAGATCTGACTGGCCCAGCTCGTGCTCAGGCACCTCGCATCAACTCGGAGGTGCTGCATGCGTTGGACCTTGCTCTCGCTCTGGTTCTTTTGGATCCCTGTGGGATGTGACGAACCGCTTCCCCACGTCCCGGTGGTCACGGTCGAGAGCCGACTCGATGCCCCGGTCGACCGGGTGGTCCTCGAGGCGGCCGGCGGCATGCCCGCCATGACCACCGTGTCCCTCTCGATCGCTCCGGCGGTTGGTGCGTTCAGCGCGCGGTTGGTGGTGCCGTCGGGCACGGGGCGGATCTTCACCCTCCGCGCGTACACCGGCGGCGTGCTGATCTGCGCCGGGCGCACCGTCGCGGATGTGCCGAACGCCACCGGCGTCCGCGTCGCCGCCCTCTGCGATGCTGGGGGACAGGGGGGCATCACGGTGTCGGCGGATTGGACGGACGTCCACATCGACCTGATCGGGGCCACATCGGTCGTTCCCGGCCAGACCGCGGGACTGCAACTCGTGGTCACCCCCGGGGCTTTCGACCTCGGCACGATCCGCTGGTCGGCCAGCTCCGGCACCGTGACGGCATCCGCCAACTTGATCCAGGCAGTGTTCGACTCGGCCGGCCTGCAGGACGGCGCGAGCGCGACCGTCACGGCGCACATCGAGACGCCTGCCGGGCTCGTCATCGATCGGTCGCTCACGATCGCCATCGTCGCGGCCGCGTCGATCAGCGACGTGCCCGGCACGAGCGGCGCCGACGGCACGGCGATTGGGGGGGGTGGTCCCGCCGAGTTCGGTCAGACGACCCTCGCGCCCGGCGAGCGCGTCGGCCTCGCCACCGTGCCGCACCTCGCGCAGAACGGGCCCTGCCCCTGGTCGAGCACCCACACCTGCGGCCCGGCGGTCGCGACCGTGGCGCGCGCCGCACTGTTTGGCGGCACCCCGGCCTGGTCCGAGATCGGCGCTGCGTTGGACTTCCTGGGTCAGCCCTCCCCCTGCGGGGCGGACACGACCCTCGCCACCCTGAACGACCTCCTCGGCCACATCGGCCTCTCGCCCACCGTCGCCGCATCCACGAACGCCGCCTCCATCGAGGCCGCCCTCCGCGCCGGCAGCGTAGTGGCGGTGCCCTTCTACACTCAGCGGCTGGATGGGTCCCACCTGCCCGATCTGGTGCACAAGCACTGGGTCCTCCTCCACGCCGCCACTAGCGACGAGTTCTGTTACGAGGACCCGGGCAGGTCGCTCGCCGCTGATGCCCAGCGGTGTTTGGATCGCCAGAGGTTCCTCGCGGCCTGGAACCTCCACACGGGAGGTGCTTATGCAGCGGTCATTGTCGCGAGGCCCAATAGCTGCTCGACACTCGACGCCGGCCTTGTCGCCGCCCTGCGCGCGGCGCTCGGCACGGCGCCAGGGGCGCCGATCGATCCCACGGCAGCCGCGCTCCTGACCAATCTCGCCGCCGACAACCGAGGAATCCGGTCCGTCGCCGGGATTGCGTCCTGCGCGCCCTCGCTGCAGCGTCTCGGCCTTTCGAATAATCTCGTCAGCGATCTTCGCCCCCTCGCGACACTCAGCGCCCTACGATTCCTCTACCTCGGCGCCAACCCCGTTGGCAGCGACCTGCGCGCGGCCGGCATCGATACGCTCACGCGGATCGAGGAGCTCAGCTTGGCGTCCTGCGGCCTGCGCTCGCTCGCGGGCGTCGAGCGCCTGGCCAGTTTGCGAACGCTGTTCGCGGGCACGAACGCGCTCACCTCGCTCGATGGCATCTCGGGCCTCACGCGCCTCGAGTCTCTCGAGGCGCAGTCCAACGCGATCGCCGGCGCGTTGCCGGCCCTTCCGCCGTCGCTCCGCAGCATCCAGCTGGCGCGCAACGGCATCACGTCGATCTCCTCGGTGGCCAACCTGCCGGCACTGCAATATTTTCATCTGAACTTCAACGCCGTCACCGACCCGTCGCCGCTCTTGTCGAGCGGCATCGGTCCGGGAGGCTTTGTCTTCATGCAGCGCAACGCCCTCGCCTGCGCGACCAGCGATCCCGTGCGAAGCGCGCTCGTTGCACGGGGCGTGTACGTGGACGCCGACTGCCTGTAGTTGTAGCTGGGCCGCGGTTAACACCCCCTGTTAGCCGGTTAGCAGCCTGTTAACCACCCGCCCCGCCGTCTCCCCCGGTCTCCTCGTTCTCAGAGCCCGCCGGCCCTCACGGGCGCCCACGGCCCAGTCTCCACCGCGCACGCCCGCGACTCCCGCCACCCGAAAATCCCTTGGAATCCACCGCTTCTATCGCCCCACCGCGCCCCGGCCGGGCTGTCAACCAGCCGGCCGGCGCGGTTCGCAACTGAAACAGTGGCTCCGTGTGCGGCGCACCCTGCGAACGCTCTCGGTAAACGCGTTTGGGACAGATTCATACCTTCGCACTGACCCACGCAGACGCTCGCGTTGCGACTCCGAGAACTTGCGCCGAGAGCGCTGGGACAGCTTCGCCGATTCGCTCTGTCCCATCGTAAGTCCGTCGCCTCGGGATCGGGTGCCCTCGGGACACGTTGAGCGAAAGCGAGCCGTCCCGGCTCCCGCTGGACTGTAGCGGCGAAGCGAGCCTGAGTGGTCCGCATGGACCAGGCCGCGCAGCCCGAAGACACCGCCGCAGACACCGCGCGCGAGGAGCGACGCGCCGACATGCAGCGCCGCATGGACGAGGTGGCCGGCGTGCTCGCCGAGACCCTGCTCGGCATGTGGCGCGCGAAGCACCGGGCCGAGCGCCGTGGGGAGCCCTGGCCGCCGCCGGAGCCGCCGAAGCCGGAGCAGCCTCGCAGGTCGGTACTGAGCGACAAGCCGAAGGCGCTGCGGCGAGCCTTCCGCGAGCTCGCGCCCGGCGACGAGCCGGTCGCGAACGTGCTGCTGCAGACGACGTGGTTCCCAGTGCTGGAGCTGTGGCTGGAGCCTGCGGGCGGGAAGCGCACGCGCGCCGTCCTCGAGTACGGGCACGTCGTCATGGGCATCGTGGTGCTCGACGAGTACGGCGACGCGGCGGTGCTGCGAGCGCTCGCAGTCCGGTCGACGCATCGGCGGCAGGGCCACGGTCGCTCGCTCGTCGAGTTCATCGTCCGGCACGCGTACCAGGCCGGCGTCGGCCGCATGTACGCCGCCAGCGGGACGCCCTGGTTCGCCGAGGAGGTCGGCTTCGAGGTCCGCCAGCGCGAGCTGCTGCCCGAGGACGCGCGTCGCCTCCCCGGCATCATCGACGCACCTCGCAACGCGTTCGTGTTCGAGCTGACGCCGACCATGAGCGGGCGTCGCGCTCGCCGGAGGAGCGGGCCGCGGTCGGCGAGCGAGGCGATCGCGACCGAGCCTCGCGGTCCACGCCGCCGACGTTCAAGCCAGACTTGATGGGTGCCGGCCCGGGAAGCCGCGCCGACGAGAGACACCAGGGCGCCCACGTTGGCCCAGGGCGCGCCGAGGGCGCTGGTCCCGAGCGTGGGCGCGGCGAGCGGAGCGGGCGCGCTCGTGGCGAAGCTGGCGTCCTACCGACTTCGGGGGCGACTTCGGGGGTGACTTCGGGGGTGACTTCGGGGGTGACTTCGGGGGTGACTTCGGGGGTGACGGGCGCGACTTCAGGGACCGCGAGCGCCCGGGGCTTCGGCAGGGACGGCGACTTCCCCGGTGACTTCCTCGGCGACTTCCCCGGTGACCTCCCCGGTAGACGGGCGAACCGCCGCGCCGGGCGGCTCCTGGTCTCGCCCGTCACCATCACCCAGCCCGACGTGACGAGCGCCTCGAGCGCGCCGCACGCCACGATCAACGCTATGCAGGGCGCCTGCAGGCCAAGGTGATCGAGGCCTCGGATCGGCTCCGGCTGCTTCGCCCATGCAACGGTCTCGGCGGCGGCCATCTACGCTTCCCCCAGCATCTGGTCAGCTCAGCGGTTCCGGTTCGCTCGCGTGATCTAATGCTGGTGCGTACGCGGAGACCTTGAGCGGGTTCCAGCTCTCCTTGAGCTCGAGCCCGCTCTCACTCCACGGCGTGGATGTGGAGGATTCGGCGCTCGGGATCGGCAGGCTCGTCGCGCGAAGCTCTGCACGCGTCGGTTCGCGACTCGCGCCCAGTCGCGCGAAACCGAGCGATCACAGCCCACTAAAGACCTCCTCCACCGTCTTCTGCCTCAACGCACTTAGGTCGTCCGACTGCTTCGCCATCAGCTCTTCCAGCCGCGACGTCAGGAGTCGCACCTGATCGATGTGCTCGACCCACCAGCGTTGAACCTCGAACGGCACGGTTTGCGGGTACGGGATCGATCGCACGCCCTGGCCGTTGATTTTCTGGATCGACGGCCCCGTCCCTTTCGTGTGCTGTCGAACATGCGCCCGGACGAGCGGCGTCATGAGCCAGTACTGCGCGAACCACGGCTCTACTCGCTTCGTGTCGAACCGCATGCGCATGAAGAGGTTTGCGTAGGTCATAACGCCTGGGTCTCCCTCGTAGAGTCCGCAGTTGCCGACCTGGTCCGGCTTGTTCCCGCGCGCGAAGATGATGTCCCCCGGCTCGAGGTAGTCCAGTTCACGAAGCTGGACGTCGCCTAGCCCGTAGAGCACCTTCGTCGTGTCTAGGCCGAAGCCGGTGGTCGAAGACGGCATGAGCACAGGCGTTCCTTCGCCGTCTTCACTGCACGGGAAAGACGGCCCGTGTCGAAGTCCCTCCACGAGGACCGACTCCAACTCGCCGAGAGCCGAGCGTGCGATCACGTCTTCCTGCAACTCGCGCAGTCGTGCTGCCAGAAGTCGCCGTGCGTCAATGCCGATAGTCACCCTGCGGCCGAGCACCATCGTGCTGCAGGCGCGTCGTCGGTCCATCATCGCGTCGATAACGCGGCTTCTGGCGTCGAACTCGCGCAGCCGCTCGGCCTGTTCAGCCTTGCTCGGCAGCGGGACTTCTACGGTGAGCAGGCGCTTCGCCTTCAACTCGGTCTTGATACCGTTCGGGAGCTGAGAAACGGCCCTACGCCTGAACGCCGGGCTCCGCAGGTACTCATGCATGTACCTCGGAAGCACCCGGGCCTCGTTGAGCTCATACGCGCCGTAGTGGATGGTCGCCGCGACATCACTCGGAGCATCTTTGGGATGCAGAGCCACCGCTCCCTTGAGCGCGTTGATCCCCGAGACGAGGAGGTCGCCTCGACGCACGAGAATCAAATCGGTGCGGGAGTCCGACGACGCTCGCAGCTCAATGCCGCCATCCGCAAACCGCACCTTTGCGACGATCGGCACATCCCCGCTCAGTACCGACTCGACCGGAGGGACTTCAGCTCGGGGCCGAAGAACGTCTCGAAGCGGGATCAACGAATCGGTCATGCATCACCCGCCGCAGGCGTCTGCCCAACGAGTACACGAAGCTCGCTGATCAAGCCCAGCATCGCCCGCTCGTTGGCGTCGAGGTCGCTCGCGATCTGAGAGGACGATCGCTCATCGACGTTTGCGTTTGCACGCGGGTTCTTGAGGTCGAGGTTCACACCTACGAGATTGCCCGCACCATCCTTCGCGATGACCTGTCCGACATCGACTCGCCACGCATGGTCCGTCTCCACACGCGCACCCCACCAGGTGACGAGGGGCTCGAACTCGCTGTGCTGCAGCGGTTTCGTCTTGGTGTATTTCTTCCGCCCCTCGGGGAGCGGGTGCTCGTAGAACCAAATCGAATGGGTCGGCGCTCCCGCAGCGAAGAACAGGAGATTCGTCGGAATGTCCGTGTACGGCGCGAACACGCCTTCGGGCAGGCGAACGACGGTGTGCAGGTTGAAAGTCGACAGCAGCTCGAACTTGATGCGCGCCGCGATCCCGTCGCCGAAGAGCACGCCATTCGGAACAACGACCGCCGCACGTCCGGCCCTCGGCGCGCGCTTCAGCTTGCGCATGATTAGTTGGAGGAAGAGCAGCGCTGTCTCACCGGTCTGCATGTCATCCGGGAAGTTCGAGAGGATGCCACGTTCCTCCTCACCGCCGAAGGGTGGGTTCGTGAGGATGACGTCGACGCGCTCCCTATCACCGATCTCGCGCAACGCCACGGCGAGACTGTTGCCCGGCTCGATGCGCGGCGTCTCAAGGCCATGGAGCAGCAGGTTCATCTGCGCGAGCAGGTAGGGCAGCGGCTTGGCTTCGTTGCCGAGGATGGTCCCCTGCTGAAGCTGACGGCGCTGCTGCACCGTCTTGCACTGCTTCTCTATGTGCGAGTAGGCCTCGACGAGGAAGCCGCCCGTGCCGCACGCCGGATCGAGCACCATCTCGCCGATCTTCGGATCGATGACATCGACCATGAAGCGGACGACCGCGCGAGGCGTGTAGAACTCGCCCGAGTCGCCGGCCGCGTCGCGCATCTCCTTGAGCATCGACTCGTAGAAATTGCCGAGCGTGTGAATCTCGTCGGACGACGTGAAGTGGATGCCGTTGACCTTGTTGATGACGTCGCGCAGCAGGTAGCCGTTGATCATCCGGTTGACCGTGCCCTTGAACACGGTCGCGATGACGTCGCGGCGGTCACCACCCTCAGCGCCGCGTAGCGCACGCAAGTACGCAAAGAGGCCCGGGCCCTTCGAGCCGTCGGGGCGGCGGCACTCCTCCTGGTTGATGAACGCGATCAGCTCGTCGCCTGTGATGCCGTCTTCCTTCGCGGCCCAGTCACGCCAGCGGTACGGCGGCTCGATGGCGGGCTTGAACTTCTTGCCCGAGAGCTTGGCCTCCTCCGCGCGCATCGACTCCATGTCGTCGAGGAACTTGAGGAACATCACCCAGGTCAGCATGGGGATGCGATCGAGATCTCCGTTGAGCCCTTTGTCCTTGCGCATGATGTCGCGTGAGGACTTGAGGATTGACCCCAACCGCTGCGCCGTCGTCGCGGGCGCAGTCGCGCTGCCGTTCGCGGCAGAGCCATTCGTCGCCTTTTTCTTAGCTGCCATCAGCTCGTTCTCTCGTGCGAGCCATTAGGCCGCGTAAAGGATGGTCTGCAACTCATGAATCGCCTCGCGGAGCTTCTCCGCGCCGCCGAAATACTTGGCGATCTCGATGACGTTGCCGTGGTCGGAGATCGGCGGCACCTGCAGCACGTCGGGTAGGACGAACTGCGCGGTGCCGTGCTCCGCGTACTTCTCGAGCAGCTCCTCGAGGATCTGCCGCGCGAGCCCCGAGTGCTTCTCGAGGAACTCGCGCCGCTCCTTGCGGACACGGTCGGCGCGTTCGCGGCGCGTCTTCAGCGGCGCGCTGTACGCGACGTGGCACAGCAGGTCGAAGGGGTCAGCGTCGGGCTGCGACGTGACTTTGGTCAACTCGTCGAAGTCGATGCCGCGCTCGGCGAGGCGCTCGATGATGTCGGCGCGCTTCTCCGGGTCGGCCCACGCCTCGCGCAGTTCGGCCGCGGTCGGGAAGAGGGTGCGAACGCGCTCGGCCGTGTAGTCCGCGAACTGCACGACGCGGAGCTGCTTGCCCTCGGGATCGAGCTCGTAGACGAGGTGCGCCGCGACCTGCACCTGGCCGCCGTCGAAGTAGTACTTCCTGGGCTCGCCGTCGTCCTCCTCGCCATCGCCCGTCAGACCGCCGTAGGGCGGGCCCGGCGGCTCCGAGACGTGCATCGGCTCGGGCTCCTCGACCTTGTACGTCTGCGGCTTCTGCTTGCCCTCCTCGTCGATCTGCTCCTCGCTCACGCGAGCGGGCTCGCCGTCGAAGTCAGGGTCGGCGAAGAGCGTCGTGGCGGAGCCGGTGTAGTCGAGGATGTTAAAGAACAGCTTGCCGTAGTCGTCGCGAACGCGGGTGCCTCGACCGATGATCTGCTTGAACTCGCTCATCGAGCCGACGACCCGCACGAGCACGACGTTCTTCACGGTGGGCGCATCAACGCCGGTCGTGAGGAGCTGCGACGTCGTAAGAATGACCGGCGTCTGCTTCTCCAGCTCCTGGAAGCGGCTCAGGTGCCCGCGTCCGACGTCGCCTTCGTCAGCGGTCACCCTGCAGACGTAGTCCGGATGCTTCTGCACGAGGTCGGCGTTCAGGTTCGACAGCGCGCGGCGCATCTCGTCGGCGTGCTCCTGGTCGACGCAGAAGACGATGGTCTTGCCGTAACGGTCGGTGTTCTTGAGGAAGTCGGTGAGGTGCGCGGCGATGGCGTTCGTGCGCGCGCGCAGCGCGACGACGCGCTCGAAGTCCTTGGTCGTGTACTCGCGGTCCGGGATCTCGCGTCCCGTGCGGTCTGTCTCGCCAGCGTTCGGTCGCCAGCCCGCCGCGTCGAACGTCGTGATGACCCGGTGAACGCGGTAGGGCGCGAGGAAGCCGTCCTCGATGCCTTGCTTGAGGCTGTACTGAAAGATGGGCGCGCCGAAGTACGAGTACGTGTCGCGGTTGTCCTCGCGCAGCGGCGTCGCCGTCATGCCGATCTGGTACGCGGGCTCGAAGTACTCGAGGATCTCGCGCCAGCTACTCTCGTCGCGCGCGCTGCCGCGATGGCACTCGTCGATGATGATGAGGTCGAAGAAGTCCTTGGAGTACTCCTTGAAGAGCGCCGGGCGCCCCTCGCCACCGGCCAGCGCTTGGTAGATCGAGAAGTACATCTCGCGGCTCTTCACCGCGTTACCGCCTTCGATCTTCGCGCGGGCGTCACCGAAGGGCGCGAACATCTTGGCGTAGGGATCGTCGACGAGGATGTTGCGGTCGGCGAGGAAGAGGATGCGCGGCTTGCGGTGGTCGCCCGTGCGGTTCCAGCGCGCCGACCAGAGCTTCCAGCAGATCTGGAAGGCCACGAAGGTCTTGCCAGTGCCGGTCGCCATCGTGAGCAGGACACGCTTCTGCCCCTGCACGACGGCCTGCACCGCCCGGTTGATGGCGATCTCCTGGTAATAGCGGGGCGTCTTCCCGATGACGCTGTAGCCCGGCGTGAGAAGCCGCTCGGCGGCTTCCTCGGTGAGCTGCTCGCCACCGCGTAAACGAGCCCAGAGGTCGGCGGGCGTCGGAAACTCGGTGAGCTCGCGCTCGAGCCCCGTGAGGAAGTCGAACTCGACGATGCCGTGACCGTTCGTGGCGTAGGCGAACTTGAACCCGAGGACGGTCGCGTAGTCCTTCGCCTGCTGAAGCCCGTCGCTCGGCGACTTGTACGCGGCCTTCGCCTCGACGACGGCGATCGGAAAGTCGCGCGTGTATCGCAGCAGGTAGTCGGCGCGCTTCTGCGCCTGCCGCCGGGCCCTGTTGCCGAAGACAACGATGCGCCCATCGGTGAAGGATTTCTGCTCCGTGAGCGAGTGCGGATCATTCTCCCAGCCCGCCGCCTGGAGCTTCGGGACAACGTACTTCCTACAGGTGTCGGCTTCGTTCATCGACGCGTGCCTCCCTTCCGCGTCGACGCCTTGGGCTTCGCCTCTGGCTGCTCGGGAGCGCCCGGGCCCTTCACCTGCGCCGCCATCCACGAGTCGAGGTCCTGGCGACGGAAGCGCCACTGCCCGCGCACCTTGAAGCAAGGCAGCTCGGACTTCTGCGCCATCGTGTAGACCGTCTTCTCGGCCACCTTCAGGAGGAGGGCGACCTCGGCGACGGTCAGAATCTCGTCGGCCATGACGACCGGCTCCTTCGGCAAGGCGTGGTAACGCATTCCAACCGTTGCCAGTGTATGGTACAAGCGGCACGCGCCACAAGAGCGGCCGCACGGTGCGGCACCGAGAAGGGCGAAGGACCAACCGTGCACGCGACCCCGAAGGCCAGCTTCCAGCCTCATTGCCGACCGCTCCGGCAGTGCGTCCGCGGGCTCGTCGTCGGTCGCGCGCTTCTGGTTGGGGGCGCCCATGGGTAAGGCGTTCGCGAGCGAGCTGGCCGCCATCGATGAAACGCTCGCCTGGGCGCTGGTCTGTGACGTGACGGTCCTCGAGAACTTCGTCGCCGACGTCGCCGATCGGCCCCTCGTCGCGCTCGGGTCCGGCGGCTCGTCGACGGCGTGTCACCTCGCAGCGCTCCTACACCGCACACGTCATCAGCGTCCCGCACACTTCACGACGCCGCTCGACGTGTTGTCGATCCCCGCAGGGCTACACCGTGCCGGCGTTTTTCTGGCCTCGGCCTCGGGCAAGAACAAGGACGTCCTGGCTGCTCTCGACGCGTGCATCGCCGACGAAGCCCCGGCCGTTGCGGCGATCACTCTGCGCGCGGAGAACCCTCTGAAAGCCGCTGCGTCGTCCTTCGCGAGGGCTCACGTCTTCGCCGCCGACGCGCCCACGGGGAAGGACGGCTTCCTCGCTACAAACAGTCTCGTCGCCACCTGCACGCTCGCTACGCGCGCCTACGGTTTCGATGTCGCGCGACCGAAAGCACGGCGCAAGCCGGTGGAGGGATCGGTCTTCGGGAACCGGCACATGGTGCAGGTCCTCCACGGTGGTTGGGGCTCACCGGTTGCTACCGACCTCGAGTCGAAGCTGAACGAGTCCGCGCTCGCCGCTGCGCAGGTCGCGGACTACCGAAACTTCGGGCACGGGAGACACCTGTGGCTCGCGAAGCGTGCCGCCGAGACGGTGGTCGTCGCGCTCGTAACGCCTGGTACCGCCGCGATCGCCGAGTCGACGCTGAAGCTTTTTCCGAAGAGCATCCCGGTCGTCCGGCTGGAGACGACGCTCGACGGGCCGTCGGGGACGATCGACCTCCTCCTTCAAGCGTTCCACCTCGTCGACCGCGTCGGAGAGGCGCGGGGCCAGGATCCCGGGCGTCCGCACGTACCCGAGTTCGGTCGGAAGCTGTACCGGCTCACGCCGCCGCGCGTTCGGCCGACCATCGACGCGCCGATCCAGCGCAAGCTCTGGGCGTCGCCCGAGGGCGCCGTGGACGGCAAGGCGTTCCAGCAAGGCCTCAGGCAGTTCCTGGCCCGCGCTAGCACGACCAAGGTCGGCGCCGTGGCCCTCGACTACGACGGCACGCTCTGCACCAAGGACGATCGCTTCGAAGGCCTTCGTGAGGACGTCGTGACCGAGTGCTCGCGGCTGCTCAAGGCGGGCATCCACCTCGGGATCGCTACTGGTCGAGGGAAGTCGGTCCGCGAAGAACTCCAGAAGGCGCTCGACAGGAAGCTCTGGGCTCGCGTCCACATCGGCTACTACAACGGGACGGACATCGGTGCCCTCAGCGACGACAGCTTGCCGAAGAGGGATGAGCCGAACGACGCGGTGTTGAAGCGTGCGCAGGTGCTCCTGTCGACCGATGCTTGGCTCACCGCCATGGCCAAGGTCGATCCTCGCCCCCACCAGATCACCGTCGAGCCCAAGGGCGCGACGAGGACCGACGCGCTCGCTGCCCACGTGATGGCGCGCCTCGCGCCGCTCGACGGCGAATGCGTGCGCATCGTCGTTTCCTCGCACTCGCTCGACGTGTTGGGCCCGACGCGCGGTAAGGGCTCACTGGTGTCCTGGCTGCGCAAGCAGATCGGCCACGGCCGCGACGTGCTCTGCATTGGCGATCGAGGAGCGTGGCCGGGGAACGACTACGCTCTCCTCGCCGAGCCGATGTCTCTGAGCGTCGATGAGGTCTCGAGCCTGAACGACGTGTGCTGGAACCTGGCGCCTCGCGGTGTCTCGGGACCCGACGCCACGCTGCTCTACCTCCGCGCCATCAAGGCACGCGGAGGTGTTGGAACATTCTCTTGGAAGGAGGGTGCGACGCGATGAGAGACGCACTCGCCGAACGCTTGCTCGCCAACGTCATGAATTGGGCCCCTGAGGACGTTGCCCGCGAGCGGCCCATTCTCCAGGCCCTCGCTGCCTTCAAGTACGACGAGTACCAGCAGTTCAGCCCGGGCATGCGCTTCGTGGAGAGCCTCGCTCTTTGGCTCGAGCAGTTCGCGTCGATGGACGAGCGCAAGGCCGCATATGCCTTCGTCCTGAGTCGCCTTGTCTTCTTGTCACAAGCGGAGATGGCGCACTTCGCGGCCATCGCCTACCCGGATGTGATTCGGCCGTTGTTCATCGAGCAAGCCGCGAAAGACGCCAATCTGCCTCCCTTCCGATTGGGCCAGGTGCTCGCGGCCGACACCTTCAAGCAGCTCCAGGGGGCGAGCCTATTCTTCGGACTGAGCGATGGCGCGCGAATCGATCGCTTTCGGCGCAGCAACAAGGAGCTGAGCCACGAGCAGATCTTCACGGGCTACGAGCTCTCCGACGAGAAGGTCGGCGAGATCCGAAAGTGGCTCGACGAGAAACGTGGCCACAAGGACGCCGCGCCCGCACTGGTTCTCCTGGACGACTTTTCCGCGAGCGGCACGAGCTGCCTGACCGCCGATGGCGAACGAGCCAAGGGCAAGGTCTCGAAGTTCGTCGACCGCATTCAGTCGAGCGAAGCATGGAGCGCGGTCGTCTCGTTACCGAAGACACGGCTCGTCATCGTCCTCTACGTCGCCACGGAGCATGCTCTCGCCAACATCCAGGCGGGTGCGGAGGCGCTGAGGAAGACCTACGGCATCGAGACCACCGTGCTGGCCGTGCAGCGCATCGCGCACGACGTCTCGCTCAAGGCGTCTGACACCGACCCGATGATCGCGGTGATCAAGAACGAGAAGTACTACGACGCCTCCGTCGAAGACGAGCACACCAAGAAGGGCAACTCTGACCTGAAGTTCGGCTTCGCCGCCGGAGGCCTGCCGCTCGTCCTTCACCACAATACGCCCAACAACTCGATCTTCCTCCTGTGGGTCGAGGGCAGCGACACCGTGCGACCGTTGTTCCCCCGAGTCAGTCGCCATCGGAGGGAGGCATGAAGGACGTCCGCAATCCCTTCCGACTGCAGACCGCCGAGAGCATCGACTCCGACGCGGACTTTCTACGCCTGTTCGGTCACGGCGTGCTTGACCTTCTTCCCGACGATGCGCTGACGGGTCGCCCCCTGTTCATTCGCAGCGCGCCTGGTGGTGGCAAGACCTCCTTGCTGAAGCTGTTTACGCCATCGGTGCTGCAGCACCTCGTGGCGATGAAGACCAACGAGGCGACCAAGGACCTCTTCAGCAAGCTCAAGGGGCTTGGAGCGGTCTCGGATCACGGCGCGAATGTCCTGTCCGTGATGCTCCCCTGCGCCCGAACGTTTCCAGCGCTTGCCGACGTCGGACTGAACGCTACTCGGGCAAAGCGTCTGCTTTTGGCCCTGATCGACGCACGGATCATCCTGGGGGCTCTTCGCGCGATTCTTGTCGTTCGAGGGCTTCGCTTCCCCGATGACCTCGGTCGCCTCAGCGTCGTTGCCCCGCCTGAAGATATCGTCCCTGGGCTGTCCTTCCCCGCCGACGGTGTCGCCGTCCAGCGGTGGGCAGAGTCGGTCGAGCAGCGCGTTGCGGATCTCATCGACACTCTGCTGACCACCGACGGCTCCGGCCCCTCTGGACACGATGTGCTTCTCTCCTTGCGCTTACTCGACGCCAACTGCATTCGCCTCGACGGGAAGCCCTTCGAAACGCGCTGGCTCATTACGTTCGACGACATGCAGAAGCTTGCGCCCTCCCAGCGTTCGGCCCTTCTCGAAGTGGTCGTCGACCAGCGGGCGCACTCGACCGTCTGGCTGGCCGAACGCTTCGAGGCGCTGGCCAACGAGGAGTTGCTCGCAAATGGGGCGCTGAGCGGGCGCGACCACCTCGTGATCGCGTTGGAGCGCGAGTGGAGGAAAGGCCGGTTCGAGCAGGCCGTGAAGCTCATCGCTGAACGCCGTGCTCGAATGGCAGCTGATTCGGCCGGCCCGAACGCGCCCGACGCATTTGCCCCCACGATCGAAGCGGACCTCGATTCCCCGTCCTGGCACGACAAGACTCAGGCTGCTCTCGACACCGTCCGAAAGCGTGTCGAGGCGTTCGCTGCCAGCAAGTCTCACTACGCCCAATGGGTGAAGTCTCGGACGAACATCGAGGGCAGCCTTCGCCATCAACTCATCAAGTGGCGGACGCTCGAAATCCTCATCGCACGACACGCGGGCAAGACTCAGCAGAGTCTGTTTCCCGAACCGCTCCCCGCGAAGGATCTCGACGAGAAGGAAGCGGCGAGCGCACGCGCTGCCGCGGAGCTCTTCCTGAGCAAGGAGTTCGGCTTCCCTTACTACTTCGGCCTCAGTCAGCTCGCGAGTCTCGGTTCGTTCAATGTCGAGCAGTTCATCAGATTGGCTGGGGACCTGTTTGAGGAATCCCTTGCTGCTGCGGTGATGCGACGTCCCACCGGACTCTCTCCGCAGCGCCAAGAGCGCATCATCAAGGATGCCTTCGACGAGCGCATGAAGGACCTGCCGCGCCGTGCCCGCAATGGCCGGGCAGCCCTCACTTTCCTCGACGCCATCGGCCAGTTCTGCCGGGACGAGACATACCAGCCGAACGCACCGTACGCGCCGGGCGTGACGGGGTTCGCGTTGTCGATGGCGGACTGCACTTCTCTCTACGATCCCAGCACTCGGAAGACCCGTCCCGATGTCGCTGCATTTGCCGACGTCCTCACGACAGCGCTGCAGTACAACCTCCTTCTCCCCGACGTAGATCGCCCACGACCTTCGGGGCGCGTGGTCGTGCTGTACCTGAATCGGCTCGTGTGCGCGAAATACGATCTGCCGCTGCACTACGGAGGTTTTCGGGAAAAGCGGCTTCAGGACGTCATGCCGTGGCCGACGCACGGATTTCGCCCATCGCGACAGGAGAAGCTCTCGATATGACCACCGACAGCCTCCGCTGGCGTGACTACTTCCTTCGCGAGGGAGAGCAGTTCGACGAGTTCTGGAAGCCGTTCTTGGCTGAGCGGAAGAGGAACGTACTGTTCGTGCTCGGACACGGGTTCGATTCGCGCATGTGCGACGGTATCGAGCGCGTGCTTCGCCTCGGTGGCGACGGCGCTCGCGATGTGATTCTCCTCGCCTTCCACGAGGGTGCCGAGTCGGCATCACAAGCCCGCGTCGAACAGCGCAAGGTGAACGGAGACCGGCTCGCAGAGCTCGTAAAGGGGCGCGGAGAGATCGGGCACCGAGACATCACGATGTTTTCCGAAGACGGAAGGCGCATCGGAGCACGTAGCATCGCGAAAGAGTTTGCGTCGTCGGCCGAGTTCCGGTCATACACGGATGTTGTCGTCGACATCAGCGCGTTGCCGCGTGGGCTCTACATGCCTCTGCTGGCGAAGTTCTTGGCGCTCTTCGACGTGGAGCAGGAGGACGGCGCGAAGCGTAACCTCCACGTGGTCGTGTCCCACTCTCCGATGACAGACAACGCGATCGTCGATGAAGGATTGGAGGAGAGCGCGAGCTACCTCTTCGGGTTCGCGGCGGCGGCGCTTGAGAGCGAATCCACCAGTGGCCAGCCGAAGATCTGGATTCCCGTCCTCGGCAAGCGCCAACAAGCACAGTTGGAGCGCATTCACACGCTGGTCACTCCCGACGAGATCTGCCCGCTGCTCCCGTCGCCCGCGCAAGACCCGCGCGAAGGAGACTCGATCATGATCGAGTACCGCGAACTGCTCTTTGACCAGCTTCGCGTTGAGCCGCGCAACATCATCTACGCCGCCGAGTCCAACCCCTTCGAGGTGTACCGACAGCTCATGCGGTCCATCCTCCACTACCAACAGGCGCTGAGCCCGCTCGGGGGCTGCAAGGTCGCGCTCTCGGCGATGTCATCGAAGCTCGCCTCGATTGGCGTCCTGCTCGCCGCCTACGAACTCGGTAGGCGCGACCCCAAGGTGATCGTGGGCGTTGCCCACGTCGAGTCACAAGGATACCGCGTCGACGACGCTGCTGGCCCGGCGCCCGCACCGACGCTGTTCACGATGTGGCTCTCTGGAGAATGCTATGCCGCGTGAGGCTCATCAGCACAGTTGTGTAGGAACAGGGTTCATCGTCCTCGACGTCATCCGAAACTCCGTCGGGACTACGGCCACCGAGAAGCGCTTCGCGGGTGGGTCGTGCGGCAACGTCCTCACGATTCTCGCGTACTTCGGCTGGGACGCGAACGCAGTCGGTCGGATCGGTGATGACCATGTCGGCCGCGAGCTCGTTGCCGATCTTTCCAAGTGGCACGTCAATACGAAGCTCTTGCAAATCGAGGCCGGACGAGGAACGCCGATCATCGTCCAAGAGAACTACCTCGACGCGAGGGGTCGCCCTCGCCACCGGTTTTCCCGAGCATGCCCGGTGTGCGGCGCGAGTCTTCCTGCGTACCGCCCGCTGCTGACGAGCGAGGCAGCGACGATCGCGACGAAGCTGCCTTCGCACTCGGTGTTCTACTTCGACCGGGTCGCTCCGGGAACGCTCGAACTCGCGCGGAAGAGCCGCGCGAACGGCGCGCTCGTTGTGTTCGAGCCCTCGGGCATTAAGGACGAGCGCCTCTTCGCTGAGTGCCTGAAGGCGGCTCACGTCGTGAAGTACGCGAATGATCGCATTGAGGGTGTCCACGATGTCGTCGCCAAGGCCAAGGTGCCGGTCGAGATCGAGACCCTCGGCGCGAAGGGGCTGCGGCTACGCGTGCGTACCAACAGCCGTGTCGGTGCATGGAAGGATCTTCCCGCGTTCTCCGCGCCAGAACTGCGCGATGCGGCTGGCGCAGGCGACTGGACCACGGCGGGGCTGATCCACGCGCTGATGCGCAAAGGAGGCTCCCCTGACGCGGCCGTGGCCGACGTGGATACCGTTGTGCTCGCCACCCAGCAGGGGCAGGCACTGGCCGCGCTCAACTGCGGCTTCGAAGGCGCCCGGGGCCTAATGTACGTCGCCGACGCGAAGCGCGTCCTCGAACTCTCCGCGGCTATTGTGCAGGGCACGAAAGAGCCGAGCGTCGCGGAGGTTCAGTCGAAGAGGCGCGTGAACGGCAACAGCACGGACAAGGCGTGCCTCACGTGCTCGGGGGCTCGGGCGCTGCACGCGTGAGCTTCCCCCACGCCGCCCGCTGTTCAGCCCACGTCCCGGCGTGCGCCACCGCCCGGAGCGTCCGCTCGGCCATCGGCTCAGCCCCATCGACGGCTTCGAGGGCCAGGACCTGCTCCTGGAGGTCGGCGGCCAGCATGAGCAGATCGAAGAGCTGCGTGACCCGGGCGCGCGTGAGCCCCAGCTTGCGCGCCAGGGCGGCCTGGTCGGCCACGATCCCTCGCTCGATGGCGACCTGCAGGTGGTGCGCGAGGGCGAGCTGCCGGGCGACCTTGGCGGGGCGTCGCACGGGCTCGGGCTTGTCGGGCGGCGGCGTCGGGGTGAGCTCCACGCTGCGGCTTCGGCGCCAGTAGATCGGTTCCTCGATCACCCGGTAGTCGCTCGGCGTGTTCTTCCTCGCGCCCTCGTCGCTGGTCTGCCGGTCGCTCACGCCGCCTCCTTCGTGCCCGCGGCGGCGCCGAAGTCGATCAGCTCCACGCGGCACGTGCCCTTGTCCTCGTCGACCACCACCCTGTCGATGAGCGCCCGCAGGAAGCGCCCCTGGTTGTCGGGCGACATGTTCACCCAGACCTTGGCGAAGTCGCGGAGCGCGGCGACGAACCAGGCGTGGTCCTTCCTGGCGATCTCCAGCTCGGCGG
>CAZQJC010000372.1:0-7846 GCA_964593795.1 uncultured Myxococcales bacterium
GCGCCTCCGCCTCCGTGCGCGCCACGTAGACGTTGCCCGCGTCGTCGTACCAGGCGGGAATGCGGTGCCCCCACCAGAGCTGGCGCGAGATGCACCAGTCCTTGATGTTGCGCATCCAGTGGAAATACGTCTTCTCCCAGACCTCGGGGACGATGCGCGTCTTGCCGCTCTCGACGGCCTCGATCGCGGGCGCCGCCAGGGGCGCCGTCTTGACGAACCACTGCATCGTCAACTCGGGCTCGAGCACCGTGTCGCAGCGGTCACAGCGCGCGACCGAGTGCTTGTGGTCCTCGACCTGCTCGAGCAGGCCCGCGGCCTCGAGGTCCTCGACCACGGCCTTTCGCGCCTCGGCCACCGTCATCCCGACGTACTTCGCCGGCGCCGGCGCGCAGATCTTCCCGTGCAGGTCGATGACGGTGAGCTGCTCGAGCTTGTGCCGCTCGCCGCACGCGAAGTCGTTGAAGTCATGCCCCGGCGTGACCTTGACCGCGCCCGAGCCGAACTCCTTGTCCACGAGCACGTCGTCCGCGATGACCGGGATCTGTCGGCCCGTGAGCGGCAGATCGATCGACTTGCCGACGAGGTGCCGGTGCCGCGCGTCCTCCGGGTGCACCGCGACCGCCGTGTCGCCGAGCATCGTCTCGGGCCGCGTCGTCGCGACGACGAGCTTTCCCGCGCCTCCCGCGACCGGGTACGCGATGTGCCAGAGGTGCCCCGCCTGCTCCTTGTGCTCGACCTCGAGATCCGAGAGCGCCGTGTAGCAGCGCGGGCACCAGTTGATGAGCCGGCGCGCGCGGTAGATGAGGCCTTCCTCGTGCAGCCGCACGAACGCCTCGCGCACCGCCCCCGAGTACTCCGGGTCCATCGTGAAGCGCGTGCGCGACCAGTCGCACGAGGCGCCGAGCGCCTTGAGCTGCTCGAGGATCCGGTTGCCCGACTGCTCCTTCCACTGCCAGACGCGCTCGAGGAACTTCTCGCGGCCGAGGTCGTGCCGGCTCTGGCCGGTCTCCTTCGCGAGCTGCCGCTCGACCACCATCTGGGTGGCGATGCCGGCGTGATCCGTGCCCGGCGTCCACAGGGCGTTGTAGCCGGACATGCGCCGCCAGCGGACGAGCACGTCCTCGATCGTGGCCGTGAGCGCGTGGCCGAGGTGCAGGGATCCGGTCACGTTCGGCGGCGGGATCGGGATGCAGTAGGGCATCTTGGGCAGCGTCTCGTCCGCCCGGAAGTAGCCCTGCTCGGACCAGAGGCGATACCACTTGGCCTCGATCTCGGCGGGCTCGTAAGTCTTCGGAAGCTCTCGGTTCATCGGGGAGGAATTCTCGCCTGCTGAATGTCGGGCTACAGCCTACAGGAAAAATCCACGGAATCGACCCCAGTATTCCAGGATCGAGCAGGTTCCGTGTTCGGGTGGAATACAGGCCCGGCCCGCGGTGCGGATCCGGGGAGGGGTGGGGATCAGGCCTTGGCGCCGCGCGAGGCGACCAGGCGATCGATCTCCTCGCGGATCAGCACCTCTGCGAGCTCCGGGACGACCTCCCAGACGACCTTCTCGATCTGCTCGCGGGTCATGCCGACCGCGGCCGCGTGCTCGGGGCTGCGCCGGGTGAGCTCGGAGATCTTCATCTGCACGCGCTCGGCCATCGGGCCGCCGTTTCGGGCTGCCATCGGCGCGGCCGCCGGGGCCGGGACAGGCGCCGGCGCCGGCGCCGGCTTGGGCGCGGCCACGGGGATCGGCGCGGAGTGCGCGGCCGGGATCGCCACCGGGATCGGCGCCGAGGGCGCCGGCGGCATCGGGGACGACACGGGCGGCGGCGCGGGCTTGGGCGCCGGAGCGGCGGGCGCGGCGGCCATCGGAGGCGCGGCAGCAGCAGGCGCGGCAGCAGGAGGTGCGGCAGCCGCAGGTGCAGCCGCAACAGGAGCGGCGGCCACCGGGGCGGCAGCTGCGACCGTGGCCGGCTTGCCCGCGAGCTCGCCCGCCTTGTCGATCAGCGCCTGGGTGTCGAACGGCTTGTCGAGGTGCGCATCGACGCCCGAGGCCTTCCCGCGCGCGTCGTCGTACGGCGCAAACCGCGAGGAAAGCAGCAGGATCGGCACGCCCTTGAGCTTGGCGTCCGCCCGGATCGCCGCGGCGATGTCGTAGCCGGACTTGCCGGGCAGGCTCGTGTCGAGGATGAACAGCGCCGGGGCATCGGCGTGGGCCTTGCCCATCGCCTCGTCACCGTTCTCTGCCGTCGACACGCGAAAGTCCCCCGCGGTGAACGTGAGCTCGATGGCCTTCCGCATCGTGGCGCTGTCGTCCACCACCAGGATGTGCTTCGCCATGGTGCGAGATTTGAACACGCCGCCTGGGGCCACGCAAGAAACGTTCAGCACGGCGGGAATGCGCTGCCGCCGCGGACCGCGAGCCGAACGCGCGCGCCCGGCTCGATCCGGGCCCCGAGCGGGGCCGACACGCGCGCCCGTGCGCCCGCGACCGCCACCGTGAGCGCGCGGCGATCTCCCGCGAACGCCACCGCCTCGACCGCGCCCTCGAGGGCCCCTGCGTCCTCGAGGACGAGCTCGTGGGGGCGCAGCAGGAGCGTGCACGCCGCGCCCGGCGGGACGCCCACCACGCGGCAGCGGACCACGGGCCCCGCGGCGAGGCGGACCGCCTCGGCGTCGACCGCCACGCCCTCGAGCGCCACCTGCGCGCCGAGGAACGTGGCCACGAAGCGCGTCGCGGGCTCGGCGAAGAGGCCCTCGGGCGCGCCACGCTGCTCGATGCGCCCCTCGCGCATGACGATGACCTCGTCGGCGAGCGAGAACGCCTCGTCCTGGTCGTGCGTCACGAGCAGCACCGTCACGCCGAGCCGCCGCCGCAGCGCCGCGATCTCCGCGCCGAGCTCGTCGCGCAGGGCGCGATCGAGGTTCGACAGCGGCTCGTCGAGCAGGAGCACGTCGGGCGCGTGCACGATGGCGCGGGCGAGCGCCACGCGCTGCTGCTGGCCGCCCGAGAGCTGGTTCGGGAACCGCGCGCCGAGGCCGCCGAGGTGCACGAGGTCGAGCGCCGCGCCCACCCGCTCGTCCCGCTCGCGCGCCGGCACGCGGCGGAGCCTGAGCGGATAGGCGACGTTGTCCGCGACCGTCAGGTGCGGCCACACGGCGTAGGCCTGGAAGACCATGCCCAGACGCCGAGCCTCGGGCGGCAGGTCGATGCCCCGCGCCGCGTCGAAGGCCGTGCGCTCGCCGATGCGGATCTCGCCCGCGTCCGCGCGCTCGAGCCCCGCGATCGCCCGCAGCGTGGTGGTCTTGCCGCAGCCCGACGGCCCGAGGAGCGCGCACACGCCCCCGTCCGCGAGCTCGAGCGAGACGTCCGAGAGCACGTCGCGGGGCGCGCCCGGGTAGCGCTTGCGCAGCGCGCGCACGCTCACCCCTGCCATGCGCGGGCCTCCGGCAGGGCGCGCAGGGCCACGTGGCGCACGAGGGCGAGCGCGGCGACCGCGAGCGCGAGCAGCGTCGCCAGCACCGCCGCCGCGGCCGGGTCCGCGTAGCTCTGCAGCTCGAAGAGCACGGTGCCGAGCGTCTCGGTGCCGGGCCCGACGAGCAGCACCGAGAGCGTCACCTCGGACAAGAGCGGCAGGAACACGAGCAGGAACGCCGCCGCGAGCGCCGGCCGGCAGAGCGGCGCCACCACGTCGACGAGCGTCCGCAGCGGCGAGGCGCCCGAGACGCGCGCCGCCTCGAGGTGCGCGGGATCGATGCGGCCGAGCGCGGCGTCCATCGCGCGCACGCCCACCGCGAGCTCCTTGACCGAGTAGGCGATGAGGAGCAGCCAGGGCGTCCCGAGGAGCGCCATCTTGAGCGTCACGCGGTCGAGGACGACGACGCGGATCTCGCGCGCGAACGCCATCACGAGGCCGAGCCCGAGCACCGTGCCGGGCACCGCGTAGGGCAGCTCGACGAGGAGCGAGAGCAGCCGCCCCAGGCGCCGGCCACGCATCTGCCTATGCGCATAACAAAATGTGAGACCCAGGAGCGCGACCACCGCGGCCGCGCCGGCGGCCAGGGCGAGGCTCGTCAGCGCCGCCGAGCGCACGCGCGGCTGCCCGAGGACGCCCACCCAGTGGTCGAAGGACAGGTTGTCCCACGCGAAGCCGCGGCCGAAGCTGCGCAGGAGCGAGGTCGCCGCGAGCGTCCCGAGGGGCCCGAGGACCGCGAGCGACGCGAGCGCCCCGAGGGCGAGCCGCGCGATCGGGCGTCCGCGGCCGAGGCGCACCGCCGCCGGGCGCTGCGTCTTGGCCCCGACCGTCACCCGCGCGCGCCGCGCGAGGGCCGCCGCCGCGAGCAGGCCGACGGCCGCCGCCGCGAGCAGCACGAGCGACCCCGTCGCAGCGCGCCCGTCCCCCGCAGGCGTGCCGAGGCCGAGCGCCTCGTAGATGGCGGCCGTGAGCACGGGCCGGTGCGCCTGCCCGGCGAGCAGGTACGGCACGCCGAACGACGCCGCGGCCTGCAGCGCCGCGAGCACCCCCGCCCCGAGAGCAGCAGGCGCGATGAGCGGCCAGGTGATGTCGCGGAGCACGCGCAGCGGCGAGGCGCCCGACAGGCGCGCCGCTTCCTCGAGCGACGCGTCGATCCCGACGAGGGCCGCGCGGGTCTGCGCGAGCACCAGCGGATAGAGCGTCGACGCGAGGACGAGGACGAGCCCGGCGCGCGAGTACACGTCGAGCGGGACGCCGAGGCCCCGCACGAGCAGGCCCGTGCGCGGGTTGGCGAGGAGGATCCACGCGACCGCGAGCACGTACGGCGGCACCACCGCGGGCGCGTAGAGGAGCGCGCCGAGCCCCGCGGAGCCCGCGTCGGTGCGCTCGAGCAACCAGGCCGCGGGCACCGCGATCGCCGTCGCGAGGGCGGCCGCCAGGAGCGACGCGAGCAGCGTCTCGCCGAGCGGCGCGAGCACGCCGGCGAGGCTCGCGTCCGCGCCGAACGCGCGCGCGACCACGAGGGCGATCGGCCCCGCGCCCAGCATCACCACGCAAAGGCCGATCACGACCGGCAGCCCGCGCGTCACCGGCGCATCACCCGCTCGTAGGTCTGCTTGATCTCGGCCGCGCGCCGCGACGTGCGCACGATGAACTCGGGCGACCAGCGCTGGCCTCGCGCGAGCAACTCGGCGAAGGCGGGCAGACCCTCGGGCGCGCCCACGCGCGGATCGACCGAGTGCATGTCCCCGCCTACGACGAGGCGCTGACCCTCGGGCGCGAGCATCGCGTCGATCACGCGCCGCGCGGCCTCCGCGTTGCGAGAGCCGCGCAGGATGGCCACGTGCCCCGGGATCGTGATCGCGCCGTCCGCGGGCTCGACCGCGATGACGGGGCTGCCCTTTCTGCGCACCTGCACCACGTTCTCCCAGCACACGAGCCCGAGCGCGTGCTCGCCGCGCTCCACCTTCTCGAGCACCGCAGAGTTCCCCCCCGCGTCCGCGACGCCGTTCCTGCGCAGCCGCTCGAAGAACCCCCAGCCGTACTTCTCGGCGAGGAACGCGATCGTGACGAAGCTCGTCCCCGACATCAGCGGGTCCGGGATCGCGGCCTTGCCCTGGTAGCGCGGCTCGGCGAGGTCGGCGTAGGTCCGCGGCGGCGGGGTCTTGCCGAGCGCGGCGGGGTTGTAGACGAGCGCCATCGTGGACACGCGCGCCGTGGTGAAGTGGCCGTCGAGATCGAGCGTCTCGCGCGGGTGCCGGAGCGCGTGCGGCGACACGTAGGGCAAGAGCGCGCCCTCGTCGACCAGGCGCTGGTAGTAGAACGGGTCCGACACGAGCAGGAGATCCGCCGACGTCGCGCCGGCCTTGCGCTCGGCCTCGAGCCGGAGCGCGATCTTCTCGCTGCCGGCCCGGTAGAAGGACACCTTGACGTCCGGCAGCGCGCGCTCGAGGTACGGACCGAAGGCGTCGATGACGCTCTGGTACATCGAGGTGTAGACGAGGACCTCCGTGGGCCCGCCGGCGCGGGCCCGATCGCCGCGCGGAGGACCGACCTCGATGGAGCAGGCGAGGACGCCGAGCGAGAGCAGGGAAGCGAGGCGCTGCGCGAGCGCGGCTGGACGCACCGCGCGCAGGATAGATCAGAGCGGTGGGACGCGAGGCGCGTTCGGACTACGCGTCGAGGCCCATCCAGCGCCGATCGTCGGACGCGCGTGCGGGCGCGTGCGAGCCCGCCAGGCTGCGCAGGGCCTCGAGGGCACGCTCGAGCGCGCTCACCGCGGCGCAGCGATCGCAGCCGCAGCGCTGCCGGCGAGCGACGAGCACGTGGTCACGCGGCGGCGGACAGAGCGACTCGTCCTCGAGCCGCGCGAGCATGCCGACGAGCTCCTCGATGCGGTCATAGATGGCCGAGCGTTCGTAATCCATGCTGCACCTCTCGCTGGAGAACGTAGCAACGCCGAGGCCGCGCGCACGCACGGTCCCCGGGGCACCCAAGTGCCGGAAGCGATTGCATGTACGTCGCGGTGGCAGGTCGGCTCCGCGCGACACGGCGGTCACGGGGACGGAGGCGGGCTCGGTGGGTAGGCGGGCTACATCCAGGGCATGTAGATCGCGTCCTCGGTGGACCGCGGTTCGAACGAGAGGTTGTCGAACGTCACCGTCTGCTTGCCGTTGAGGCTCTTCCACTCGGTCGCGACCTTGACCGGGCCGACCTGCTTCCAGGCCCCGAGCGTGTAGCCGGCGGACGCCTTGTCCTTGCCTGGCTCGAAGATGAGGACGTGCGCGGGCAGGTGGGTCGCGCTGTCGATGAAGAACTGGTAGCGCTCCATCGGCCGCCACTCCGCGCCCGAGAACGCAGCCTCCACGACCTCGTAGGCCTTGCCGTCCGGCCCCTGCTGGTCGGGCACGAGGCGCAGCTCGGCGCCCGCGGACTTGAGGCGGTAGGGCGCGGTCAGCCAGAAGAGCTCGCGACGGAACGCGGCGATCGCGATCGCCCGCACCTTCTCGTACTGCGAGGTCGCGACCGCCTGGCTCTTCGTGTTCTTGGAGTCCTGCACGCCTCCGAGGCGCAGGTAGCCCTTGCCCTGCAGCGCGTTGTCGATGCGGTGGCAGACGTAGAAGGCGGGATCGCCCACGCGCTCGAGGTCATAGCGATGGCGGCCGGTCGCGCGATCCCACCAGTGCCTCGCCGACAGGATGCGCTTCTCTCCGTCGTTGAAGCCGGCCATCATCTGGACCTCGCCGACGCCGCTCCACGCGGCCTCACCGCCGAGCGCCGCCACCATCTGATCGATGACGGCCACCGCCTTGGGATCCCACTTCTGCTGGTCCGCCGCGGTCGCCGTCTCCGGCGCCATGGGCGCGCGATACCCCGCGCCACCGCCTCCCGCGGTGGCGCACCCGAGCACGGCCGAGGCCGACATCACGAAGGCGAGAATGGTCTTCATGGCGGCGGACCATAGAACCGCCCCCGGGCGGTCGCAACGGCCTCGAACGAGGGCCAGCGCACGCACCTTGACCGGCCCTTTGCGCTCGCCGATGATGCCGCCCTGGAGGAATGAACCCGATGAAGAAGACCCTCGCCGCGGCCCTGGTCGCCACGTTCACGCTGTTCGGCGCCTGCGCCACCACGTCCTACGACTGGCGCGACTGGCACTGCAACCAGAAGAAGTGCGACGACAAGCAGAAGGAAAAGTGGTGCGCCAACATGTGCGAGCAGCCCTCGAACCTCGTCGACAAGGCGAGCGAGTGCACCAAGTTCCAGGATCCCGCCGAGGAGACCTGCAAGCAGTACATGAAGCCCGCCTCGACGACCGTCGCCCCGGCCGGCACCGATCCCGCCCCCGCGAACTAATTACGAGTGGCCGCCTCGGAAGGCGGCCA
>CAZQJC010000373.1:0-1823 GCA_964593795.1 uncultured Myxococcales bacterium
TCTCGAAGCACGGCGAGATCGTCGCCTAGCTACGTGACGATCGGCCGTCGCAGACGACGGCCGCAGGCGGGGCGCGCCGCCCCGCCCCCGCTCGGCACCCTTCCCGTGGTACCCGGCTCGGGCTCGCTCCGCTCGCTTCGCCGCCACGGGAGCCCACCGCGGGCCCCCCACCCTGCGTCTTCGCTCCGCTGCGCGTCGCTACGTCAGCTCGGCGACAGCGGAAACTGGCTCGAAGCACCGGAGCCTCCGCGCATCGATGTGGGTTCGGACTACTCCTCTTCGCCGTCGTCGGCGGGGAGGTTCGCGCGGCGCAGGCCATGCCGGCGCAGGAGGCGCGCGAGCGACTTCGGGTGCACGTCGGCCTCCGTCGCGGCCGTGTTGAGGTCGCCGGCGTGGCGCTCGAGCAGGCGCACGAGGTACTCGCGCTCGAAGCGGCGCTTGGCCTCCTCGAGCGGGAGGCGGCCCGTCTCCGCGCGACGCTCGACGCCGCCGAGCCCGCGCAGCGCGCCCGAGAGGTCGCCGCGCGCGACCGCCTCGGGATCGCCGAGGATGACCGCGCGCTCCACCATGTTGCGCAGCTCGCGCACGTTGCCCGGGAAGGGCTGGGCGGCGAGCACGGCGAACGTCTCCGCGGTGGGCTCGACCTCGCGCGGCGCGCCGTCGGCCGCGGACAGCGCGCGCTGCAGGAAGTGCCGAACGAGGAGCGTCACGTCGTCGGGCCGCTCGCGCAGCGGCGGCACGTGCACCGGGCAGACCGCGAGGCGGAAGTAGAGATCCTCGCGGAACGTGCCGTCGTTGACCATGCGCCGCACGTCGCGGTGCGTGGCGGCCACGACGCGCGCGCGCACCGGGCGCTCCTTGGTGGCGCCGAGCGGCTTGATGGTGCCGGCCTCGAGCACGCGCAGGAGCTTCGGCTGGAGCGAGAGCGGCAGCTCGCCGATCTCGTCGAGGAACACGGTCCCGTCGGCGGCGGCCTCGAAGGCGCCCACGCGCGCGTGGTCGGCGCCGGTGAAGGCGCCCTTTTCGTGGCCGAACAGCTCGCTCTCGACGAGCGACGGTGCGACCGCGCCGCAGTCGACCACCACGAAGGGGCGGTCCTTGCGCGGGCCGCCCTCGTGCAGCGAGCGCGCGACGAGCTCCTTGCCCGTGCCGGTCTCGCCCTCGATGAGGACCGGGGCGTCGACCTGCGCGAGGCGCCCGAGCGTCGCGAAGAGCGTCCGCATGAGCGCGCTCCGGCCGTACAGGGAGCCGAAGCGGTCGTGGACGCTCATCTCGAGCGTGCGCGGGGTCGTGCCGAGCGCGAGCTTGAGGGTCGTGCGCCCGAGCTTGAGCGCGGCGCCCTCCGCGAGGTAGGCGCGGACGATGCGCACGGCGCCGAGGAACGTGCCGTTCTTGCTGCCGGCGTCCACGACCACGAGCCCCTCGTCGTCGCGCTCGATCGTCAGGTGAAAGCGCGACACCGTCGGATCGTCGAGGACCACGTCGTTGCCGCGCGCGGAGCCCACGCGCACGGGCGGTACGAGCGGGCCGAAGCGCTTGTCGTGCTCGGCGCCGTCGCCGACCTCGAGGAACAGCTCGCGCACCTGCAGCGGCCGCGGCAGTGCCGGGAGGCCAAAGGCCATGGTCGGGCCCTTGCCGACGCTCATGTGTGAACTGTAGTCGGGCTTGGGGCCTGGGGCTACCCGGGGAAGCGACTGCGAGAGTGCGACCAAGCGGCCGCCAACCCGGCAGAAGAGAACGGCGACGGACCAAAGAAGGAGCGGGTCTTCGAGGCGAGCACAGCGAACCGCAAGGGCGTAGCGGAGCGCAGCGGAGCGAAGACG
>CAZQJC010000374.1:0-9024 GCA_964593795.1 uncultured Myxococcales bacterium
ATGCCCTCGGTCGCGAGCGCGCGCAGCGCGGAGAGGTTCGTGGCCAGGCCCGCGGCGGCGCACACGGCGGCGAGCTCGCCCGAGGTCTGCGCGCCGAGGATCTTGAGCGCGAGCTGCGCGGTCCGGTGCACGCGCAGCGAGCCGCCGACGACGCCCACGGCGAGCGGCATCTCGAGCGCGCCGACGAGGACGCCCTTCGGCTCCTCGGTCCAGACGGCGAGCGGCGCGTAGCGGCCGCGGCGCGCCGCGTAGGCGTGGGCGGCGGCCTCGACCTGGCCGGCACCCGCTCGGCGACGGAGCTGGGCATGGTGATCGCGGCCGTGGGCCTGGCCTCGAACCTCGCCGCCCTGCGCGCGCTCGCCACCGAGGGGATCCAGCGCGGCCACATGGGCCTGCACGCGCGCTCGGTCGCGCGCTCCGCCGGCGCCGTCGGCCCCGAGGTCGACGAGGTGGCCGAGGAGCTCGCGTCGAGCGGCGACGTCAAGCCCGAGCGGGCAGCGGAGATCCTCGCGCGATTGCGGGCCGCGCGGAGCTGAAGAAGCGGCTCACCCCTGCGCGCGCAGGCGGGCGAGCTCCTTTCTGATCGCGTCGAGCAGGCGACGCCCGGCCGGCGAGGCCTTGCCGCGCCACTCGGCCTCGAGGGGCGCCGTCGCCTTGACGAAGTCCTCGCGGAGCGCCGGCGGCATCTCGCTGACGTGCACGCCCATGCCCGGCAGCGCCTCGAGGAGATCCTTCTCCACGGCGCGGATGCGCTGCATGTTGGCCCGGCTCATCGCGACGTGACCCTCGAAGAGCCCCTCGCGCAGGTGCGCCGGGATGCGCTGCCATGCCTGCTCGGTCATGAGCATGAAGCCCGGCTGGTACATGTGCCGCGACACCGTGAGCTCCTTGATGTGCAGGTGCCAGCCCGCGGCGAACACCCACGTGAGCGGCGAGTCGAACCCGTTGACGGCCTTGGCCGCGAGCGCGTCGGTGACGGCGAGCTGGCCGAGGGGCGTCGCGCGCACGCCCGCGAGCTCCCACATGCGCGTGTGCAGGGGCGTCGGCTGCGCCCGCATGCGCACGGCGCGCAGATCCGCGATCGAGCGCAGCGGCGCCGCGCTGCCGATGTAGCGGAAGCCGACGGTCGTGCGCGCCATGACCCGGTAGCCGCGCTGCGCGACGATCTTCGACACGAGCGGCCACACCCGCTCCATCACCGCGTCGACCTCGCGCACGTCGTGGAACAGGAACGGCAGCTCGAAGGCCGCCAGCTCAGGCACGATGCTGTGCGCGGCGACCCCGGTGCCGGCGAACATGTCGAGCTCGCCCCGGCGCAGCGAGTCGACCATCTGCCCTTCGTCTCCGAGGATGCCGCTCGGCAGGACGCGCACGACGACCGCTCCCTTGCTGTTCTTCTCGGCGAGCTTCGCGCCGGCCTGGCAGCCCTCGAGATACGGAGAGTCCTGGGGCGCGATCGTCCCCATCTTGAGGGTGACGAGCGGAGCGTCGGCGCGCGCGAGCCCGCCGGCTGATCCAGCCGCGAGGGCGAGCATGGCGAGGATCTGGGGAGCTCGGACCACGGTACCCCCTTTGCGCAGCCACCAGGGCGGCGCTCCACCAGCCGTCATCGTGGCACGAACGCGCGATCCCGGGGGGCGAGTGCGCGGTGCCCTCGGGGCCCCTGTGTGGTCGAAGACACACCCCCGTGCCACCTGCTGCCACGGGGACTGCGCACACCGCACAACCGGTGGGAAACAGGGCACCCACGCGCTGGCGTGCGAGTTGCTCAGATCCCCGCGCATGAAGTCGTCGAACCTGAAGAGGACGATCGCGTTGTGCACCGTCGCGCTGGCGCTCGGGGCCTGCGGCAGCGACAAGGCCACCGGCACTGGCGGCGCGGGCTCGGGCGGCGCGGGCGCCGGCGGTGCGGGCGCCGGCGGCGCGGCCGGTCGCGGCGGCGCGGGCTCGGGCGGCGCGGGCTCGGGCGGTATGGCGGGCTCGGGCGGCGCGGGCTCGGGCGGCATGGCGGGCGCCGGCGGCGCGGGCTCGGGCGGCGCGGGCCGAGGTGGCGCGGGCGGCGTCAGCGGGGTGTTCCAGTCGTTCCGTCTGCGGACCGCGGCAGGGCCGTGCCCACCCGCGAGCGACTGCGTGGGCAGCTTCGAGCTGCTCGCGAACGGCACCATCCGGGTGGACCGGTTCGGCGAGCTGCCGAGCATGACCCTGCACGAGGTCATGCTGCCGGCGAGCGAGGTGGCGCCGGCCCGTGACACCTTCACGAGCGCCGCGCTGATCGCGCTCCTGTCAGGCCCGAACCCCGTGTGTCAGCCGCCGACCGACGTGTTCGAACAGATGGAGGTCGTCTTCGCCGATCGCACGGTCTCGAACAGCACGACCACGTGCGCCGACGCGCCGCTCGCCGAGGTGCGCGCGCTGGCGACGCGCCTCGCCGACACCTACGCGCCCGAGATGCGCCTGCCCGCGAACGCGCCCTGCGATCTGCAGACCGACCGCTGCGACACGGGCCTCCGGTGCTGCGCCACGTGCTGCGGCGCCCCGCCGCCGCCCGACGCCGGCCCGCTCGATCCCGCCCCGCGCTGCACCCCGCTGCCCCCGGGCGCCGAGTGCCCCGCCCTGCCCTAGGACCAATGCCGGTCGGATAATGACGGAATCCGTCCGCTGACCACCTGGTCTTGGTCTTGGTCCTGGTCTCGCCTGCGTGGTTCTGGGGGCTTCGACCAGGACCAGGACCAGGGCCAGGACCAGGCCGGCGCAAAGTGACCGGCATTGGCCCTAGGACGCCCCTCTGATGATTCGTCAGATCCGCAAAGACGCATGGATAGGGCGGGAGCGAGGCCCAAGCGATCGATTCTTCTGGCCCCTAACACCACGCCCGGCCTCACCCCGTCGTGGCGTCCACCGCGGTCAGTCGCCCCTCTCCCGTCGGGTGAGGAAACCCTTAGGACCCGCCGATGCCGCTGCCCCAGCAGTCGACGACCGGGCCCTTGCTCCAGCGGATCGCGCGGTACGCGGTGTGGGGGCAGCCGATGACCAGGGCCTGCGCCTCGGCGAGCAGCCGCTCGAGCGGCACGAGGCGCGGATCGGACACATACGGATCGGCGCATAGAACGCGCGCGCCCTCGGCCTCGAGGAGGTGGCGCGTCTTGTAGGCGAGCGACTCGCGCCGGTCGTCGCAGTCGGGCTTGTACGCCATGCCGAGCAGTCCCACCGTGGCGCCCGCGATGGGCATCCGGCGCGCGAGCTCCGCCACGACCGCGTCGGGCATCGTCTCGTGCACGAGCGCCGCGGCGTGCGCGACCGGCAGGCGGTGACGCACCGAGGCGGCGAGCTGCATCGCGTCCTTGAACAGGCACGGGCCCGCCACGAAGCCGGCCTGCGGGAAGTCCGCCATCCGCGCGTAGCCCTGCATCGCCACGTCGCGCACGCGCCCGAAGTCGAGGCCGGCGTCGGTCGCGAGCTGCCAGAGCTCGTTGGCCGCCGCGAACTTCACGTAGCGCCACGCGTTGCAGAAGAGCTTGGCGAGCTCGGCCTCGCCGACCGCCGCCTCGACCAGCTCGGGCGCGAGGCGCGCGAACAGGGTCCGCGAGAGCGCCACCGCGCGCGCGTCGAAGCCCGAGACGATCTGCGGCAGCGACGCCAGCTCCTCGATCGCCCGGCCCTGCGCGATGCGCTCGGGGCAGTAGGCGAGCGGGACCTCGGAGCCGAGCGCGCGCAGCCGCCCGAGCACCCTGGCGCTCGTCCCCGGGGCCACGGTGCTGCGCAGGACCAGCACCTTCGTGTCCGCGAGGTGCGGCGCGATCGCGTCCACCGCCGCGAAGATCGGCCGCAGATCCGGGCAGTGGTGCTCGTCCACCGGCGTGCCGATCGTGAGGACGACGGCGTCCGCGCCGCGCACGGCGGCGGGCGCTTCCTCGAACCGCATCGTGCCGCGCAGCCGCTCGAGGAGCGCCGCGGCGCCCTCCTCGTGGAACGGCAGCGCCCCAACGCGCAGGGCGGCGAGCCTGGGCGCGTCGCGATCCACGACGACCACGCGAAGGCCGCGATCGGCCATCGCCAGCGAGAGCGGCAGGCCCACCCGGCCCGCGCCCCCGACCACGGCCACGCTGTCGACTCGATCCGTCATCTGCGCGCTCCCTTGTGGGCCCGAGGGCCCGCAGCCGCGCCGCGCGCGAGGTCTCCCGCGCGCACGACGGCCATCTTCTCCGGTTTGATCCAGCGGCGCGCCGCGGCCTGCACCTCGGCCGCGCCGAGGGCGGCCACGCGCCGGTCGAGGTCGGCCCAGCGCGCGAGCGGCCGACGACGATCGAGCGACTCTCCGAGGAGCGCCGCCACGGCCCCGTCATCGGCCAGCTCGAGCGTGCGCTCGTGCGCGTACGAGGCCTTCGCGGCCGCGAGCTCCGCCTCCGGCACGGGCGCCTCGAGCAGCCGCCGGATCTCCTCCCGCACGGCCGCGACCGCGCGCTCGGCGTTCTGCGGCGCCGCCTGGCCGGACACGAGGAAGATCGCGCGCGCCTCCACGGCGTCCGCGTCGAGCATCGAGCCGACGCCGTACGAGAAGCCCTCGCGCTCGCGCAGCCGCTCCGTGAGGCGCGCCGTCGTGGCCCCGCCGAGCACGTGGTTCCACAGGACGAGGGCCGGCCAGTCGGGGTGCTCCTCTCCGAGCGGCAGCACCTGCCCGACGGCGAGGAACGCGCTCTCGCGATCCTCGAGCGTGATGGCCTCGTCGGAGGCGCGGCCCTCGCGGAAGGGCCGCGGCACGCGCACGGGCGCACGGGTGGCGCGGAAGGCGCCGAGGTGCTGCTCCGCGAGCGCGCGCACCTCCGCCGCATCGACGTCCCCGACGATCGCGAGCGTCGCCCCACCGGCGAGCTGGTGCAGGCGCTGCAGCTCCGCAGGGCGCAGGCCGCGCAGGGCGGCCGCCTCCTCGTCGAGGGTCGGCACGCCGCGCACGTCACCGGGCGGCCACGGCAGGAGCGCGCGGTAGAGCGCGATCACGCCGCGCGCGTGCGGATCTGCGCGCTGCTCGTCGATGCGGGCCAGCGCCTCGCGCCGCAGGACGTCGATCTCGCGACGGTCGAGCGCGGGCCTGGCGAGGAGCTCGCCGAGGAGGGCCACGACGCCCGGCAGGTGCGCGCGCACGGTGTGGATCCGCAGCTCGGGTCGCTCGGGCTCGAGCGTCGCCGGTGCGACCTCGAGCTCCGCGTGCAGCCGGTCGAGCGCATCGGCGATCTCGGCGTGCGAGCGCGTCCGCGTGCCGCGCAGGATCGCGTCGGCGAAGAGCGAGAGCGCCGCGTGCTTGCCGCGCAGGGACACCTCGTCGCCGAGGCGCAGCCGGAGCGCCAGGGTCACGACCTGGCCGCGCGTTCGGCGCGGCAGCACCGCGACCTCGAGGCCGCTCGGAAGGGAGAAGCGCTGCGTCGCGGCGTCGATCGCCTCGTAGCTCGCCGCGGAGGCCTCGCCCACGACGGGCTGGGCTCGCCCCGAGTAGGCCTGCACCGCCGGCCCCACGTCCACCCGCGCCGGCAGGGGCGCGCGATCGGGCCTGCGGGTCGGCAGGAACATGCCGACGGTCCGGTTCTCCGCCTTGAGGTGCGCGGCCGCGAACGCGCGCACGTCCGCCGCGCGCAGCCTCTCGGTGCGATCCCGGTGCACGAAGAACAGGCGCCAGTCGCCCGCGGCGATCCACTCGGACAGCTCGAGCGCGAGCGTCTCGCTGCGCGCCTGCACGAGCGCGTGCTCCTTGCACCGCCGGTTGCGGAAGCGCTCGACGTCGCGGTCGGTGATGGCCGCGGCCGCCGCCTCGACCTCGCGCACGAGGCGCTCTCGCGCGCGCTCGGGGGACCTCCCCGGCGCGACCTTGGCGAAGACGCGCAGCGTGCCCGGCTCGGCGAGCGACTCGATCTCCGCGGACACCTCGGTGGCCCAGCCGGTCTCGACGAGCGCGCGGTACAGGCGCCCCGTGGGCTGCCGGGCGAGCGCGTCGGCGAGCGCCTCCGCCGCGGGGAAGGCCGCGTCGGCGCCGGCGACGGCGTGGTAGGCGAGGCCCACCATCGCGACGTCCCCGGTGCGCCGCAGGATCACGCTCCGCTCGCCGTCCTGCGCCGGCTCCGTCGTGTGCGTGGGCGGGAGCGTGCGCGCCGGACGCGGGATGGGCGCGAAGTGCTCGCCGACGAGCGCGAGCGCGCGTGCCGGCTCGAACCGCCCCGCGATCGTGAGGACGGCGTCGTCGGGCTGATAGTAGCGCCGGTAGAACTCGCGCAGGCGCTCGATGGGCACGCCCTCGACGTCGCTGCGCGCCCCGATGACGGAGCGCCCGTAGCCGTGCCACAGGTACGCCGCGCGCTCGATGCGCTCCTCGAGCAGGCCGGCGACGTCGTTCTCGCCGATCTCGAGCTCGTTGCGCACGACCGAGAACTCGCTCTCGAGCTCCCTGGCGTCGAGCCTGGCGCTCACCATTCGATCGGCCTCGAGCGCGAGCGCGAAGGCGAGGTTCTCGTCGCTCGCGGGCAGCGTCTCGTAGTAGTTCGTACGGTCGAACGACGTGGTCGCGTTGAACGCGGCCCCGTGCGCCTGCAATTCGGCGAGGAGCTTCGGGCGGCGCTGCGTGCCCTTGAAGAGCATGTGCTCGAGCAGGTGCGCCATGCCGGTCTCGCCGTAGCCCTCGTGGCGCGAGCCCGCGAGGTACGTGACGACGACGGTCACCGTCGGCTTCGATGCGTCAGGCACGAGCAGCACGCGCAGGCCATTCGGCAGCCTGTGCTCCGTGACCCCCTCGACGACCGCCACGGGCACCTTCCACGACTCATCCGCCTCCGAAGATACGTTTCCCCTCGTGGACGTGGACGTGGTCGTGGACGTGGACGGCTTCTGCTCCGGAACCGCCACCGCCCCCTCCGGCGGCGGCAGCGCCGGCACCGGCCGCGGCGACGCGCACTTTCCGGAGAGGCCGCCCCCCGCGCACGACGCGAGGAGGGGGAGCCAGGCGAACAGGCGACAGGCGACAGGCGACAGGCGACAGGCGACGGGCGATGGAGCAGCGCGGTGGCGCACGGCTCACTCGCCGCGAGTGGCCTCTTCGAAGCGGCCGAGCGCGCGGAACTTCTGGTAGCGCTTGCCGAGGAGGTCCTTCGGCGGCAGCCCGAGGAGCTCGGTGAGCTGACGGCGGAGGACCACGCCCGCGTTCCTGACCGTCTCCTGCAGGCCTCGGTGCGCGCCGCCGGGCGCCTCGGGGATGATCTCGTCGATGACGCCGAGGCCGAGCAGGTCGCGCGCGGTGATCTTGAGCTGCTCGGCTGCGGTCGCGGCCTTGGTCTGGTCCTTCCAGAGGATCGACGCGCAGCCCTCGGGCGAGATGACCGAGTAGATGGAGTGCTCGAGCATGTTGACGCGATCGGCGACGCCGAGCGCGAGCGCGCCGCCCGAGCCGCCCTCGCCGATCACGGTCGCGATGATCGGGACCTCGAGCCGCGCCATCACCTCGAGGTTGCCCGCGATGGCCTCGGCCTGCCCGCGCTCCTCGGCGCCGATGCCAGGGTACGCGCCGGGCGTGTCGATGAACGTCAAGACGGGGAGGCGGAAGCGCTCCGCGAGCTGGAACAGGCGGCGCGCCTTGCGGTAGCCCTCGGGACGCGGCATCCCGAAGTTGCGGCGCATGTTCTCCTTGGTCGAGCGGCCCTTCTGGTGGCCGACGACCATCACGCGGCGTCCCTCGAAGCGGCACACCCCGGCGACGATGGCCTCGTCGTCGGCGAAGGAGCGGTCGCCGTGCAGCTCGATGAAGTCCGAGCAGAGGCCCTCGATGTAGTCGAGCGTGTAGGGCCGCTGCGGATGCCGCGAGAGCTGCACCATCTGCCAGGGCGTGAGGTCCGCGAAGATCTCCTGCTGGAGCTTCTGCGCCTTCTTCTCGAGCCGGCGGATCTCGTCGCTGAAGTCGACGGCACCCGAGGCGGGCAGGTTGCGCAGCTCCTCGATCTTCCGCTCGAGCTCGATGACCGGCCGCTCGAAGTCGAGCGACTGCCAGTCCTTTCCGGGCGGGGGGTTCGACTTGCGCTGGGTCACGGCCATGGATCGGGATCGTCTACCACGGAGGCGGGCCCGAGGGGGGGTTCGTCGGGGGGAGGGCGGGCACGGGCGCCAGAGGAAGGCGTGAACAAGGAACAGAGCAACAGGCAACAGAGCAACAAGGAACGAGGAGTCCGGACCCGATCCCCCTCGTCGCGCTCCGATCGTTCCTTGCTCGTATTCCCTGTTGTTCTATTGCTCTGTTCCTTGTTCCTCCGGGCGCAGCCCCGGCGCCTGCGATGACTCACATCGGCTGGCAGGTGCCGCCGCCGTTGCGCATGCCGGTGATGGGGAGGTCGCCGACCCCCCAGCAGAGGAACTCCTGCTGCGCGCACCTTCCGGCCCACGCCTCGCCACCACCCTCTGCCCTCCCTTCGACGACCGACCGCGAGGCGGAACACGCCGCGGCGCGGAGTGCCACGCCGACCGCCGCCACCGGAGAGCAAGGACAGGCGCGGTGGGGAGCTTCGACGAACGCCGGCGCACTGCGGTCGCGGCCTGCCGCCTCAGCCAGCGCTGCCGCCGGAGCGATGAGGGGCGCCGCCGCAAGGTGGTCCGCGCCGTGCCCCTGCAACCGCAGTTGGTCGACTCGTGAGCCCTTGGCGCGGCCAGCGCAGGCCACCGCCTGCGTGCGTCACCGCAGAACGCGGGGCGCGCGCTCCCACTCCAGGATGAACTTCACGCGCTCCTTCGTCGCATCCGTCTCTCGCCACGGCATGCGCGCGAGAATCCCCAGCCGCTCTGACCCAGCTGTAACGCATCTCCCTGGGCAACTCGCTGTCGCTGCCATGGATGTCCCTGGGCAGCTTCGTAACGGATGTCCCTAGAGCACCGAACGGGTTGAACTGCGTTGGAGAATGCGGGCTTGCGCAGGCCCGCTGATCCGTGGACGAGCGCCGTCGCTGAAGGCTTCGGGCTTCAGGCCTCGGGCTTCAGGCTCCGGATCCGGGTCAGAGACCCGAA
>CAZQJC010000375.1:0-4922 GCA_964593795.1 uncultured Myxococcales bacterium
GTGCCGAGGCACCGGGGCGTGCTCCGGAGTGGCCCGCCGCGGTCGATGCGGCGATCCTGCGCGCGCGCGAGGAGGACGCCGCCGGCAGGCCCTCGGCGGCCCTGGCGGCGTACCGGCTGGCCGGCGGGCGCCTGCCGGGAACCGACGAGGCGCGCCGGAGGATCCTCGAGGAAGGACGGCGGCGTGCGGTGGCGACCTTGCCACGGCCGGTCGAGCCCATCGCGGGCGAGACCCTCGACGCGCAATCGAGCGACGAGGCGGTGCTGCGGGTGCTCTCGGTGCGCCCGGTCGCGGTCGCCTGGTTGTCCGAGGCGCGCGCGTGCGCGCTCGCGACCTCGCTGACCGACGCCGCGCGAGCCGAGGGGCGACTCGCGCACGTCCGGGGCCCCGCGCAGCTCGCGGTGGTGCGCGCGTGCGGCAGGGACGGCGCGACGCTCATGGCGTGGATCGCCGGCCGCGAGACCGATCCCGCGGGCCTGCTCGCCGCGGCCGACGAGGCGCTGCTCCGCGGGCAGCTCGACCTCGCGGGGCGGGCCGCCGAGCGCGCCCGCGCCACAGGCGCGCGGACCTGGGACGTGGCGCTGCGCCTCGCGGCGGTGCAGCGCGCCCAGGGGAACGAAGAGGCGGCCCTCGACGAGGAGCTCGAAACCGCGCAGCTCGCGGGGGCCTCGGAGGCGGAGCTGGTGGCGCACCTCTCGACCGTGGCGCGGCGCGCGTCCCTCGTGGCGGCGGGCAAGACGCTCCGGCTGCTCGCGGAGCTCGAGCGCGAGCGCGGGATCGTCCACGGCGCGCTCGCGCAGGGCGCACCACGCTGCGGCGACCGGCCGCTCGACTCCGCCGCGCTGGCGGCCTTCGAGGCCTCGTTCGGGGGCCGACAACCGCTGAGCGAGCTGCAGGTGGCCGGGCGAATGCCGGCGCTCGCGTGCCTGGGCCCCCACGTCGCCGATGCGCTGGACTCCGCCGGGCGCTTCGCTCGCTCGGCCGCTCTGCGGCTCGAGATCGCGAGAGAGAGCGGCGCCGAGCTGCCGGAGCTCTGGCTCGCGGCGGCTCGGGCGGGCTTTCGCGCCGCGCTCGGGCCGGAGGCGGCCGAGGCGGCGCGCCGGTTCGTCGCGGCGAGCGGCGGCAAGGCGCGCGCCTGGGATGCGGTCGCCGAGGCCGCTGGCGACATCGCGGTCGAGCTTGCGGCCCTCGAAGCTGCCCTCGCAGCGTCCCCCGCCCCGCAGCGGCCGGTGCGGGCCCTCCGGCTCGCGCGCGCGCTGGCGCTGGCCGGGCGGGGCGACCTCGCGCAGCGGGTGCTGCCCACGGGAGGGTGGATCTGGGGGCTGGTGCTCGCCCGACAGGGCCGGAGGGCCGAGGCGGAGCGCTGGCTGCGGCAGGAGGCGGCGCGGCGGCCGAGCGCCCTGCTGCTGGCGGATCTCGCCGGGATCACGCCTGCCGAGGATGCGGTCGCGCTCGCCAACAGGGCGCGCGCGCTGGATCCGGACGATCCGGAGGTGGCCGCGCTGGCCCTGGCCACCCTCGGCCGGCGCGATCCCTCGCGTCGTCAGTTCGCGGCGCATGCGCTCTGGATCCTGGGACGGGCCCCGGGGACGCCGGGGCGCGTGCGCACCCTCGCGGAGGCCGGCTACCGGGCGGTGTGGGGGCGCGAAGCCACAGGGGCCGAAGGGGCGGGTCGCTAGACCGAACCCACGCGCCAATTGTCGGCTGGCCTACGGTGATCTAACATTCCCCTTCACGTGACTGGAGCCGGCGACCCCCGCAAGAAGGCCCCCGTCCCGGTGCAGTCGATCGGCAACTTCGTGCTAGATCGGCTGGTCGCGGAGGGCGGCTGGGGCAGGGTTTACTCCGCGGAGCACCCGGCGATCGGGCGGCGTGTGGCGGTCAAGGTCCTGCGCGCGGACCTCGCGTCGAACAACGAGGCGCTGTCGCGGTTCTTCAACGAGGCGCGGGCCGCCAACCAGATCCAGAACGAGCACGTCGTCGAGATCCTCGACTTCGGGCAGCTCCCGTCGGGGCAGCCGTACATCATCATGGAGTGGCTCGAGGGGCGGTCCCTGGCGCAGCTCCTCGCCCTCGAGGGACCGCTGGATCTCGGCCGTTCGCTCCACATCCTGCGCCAGACCGCGCACGCCATCGAGGCCGCTCACGGGCAGGGTGTGGTCCACCGCGACCTCAAGCCCGACAACATCTACCTCATCGCTCGCCGCGGCGATCCCGACTTCGTCAAGCTGCTCGACTTCGGGATCGCGAAGCTCGCCACGCCACGCGCGGGGTCCCACAAGACCGGCACGGGAGTGCCGATGGGGACGCCCGCGTATATGTCCCCGGAGCAGTGCTCGGGTGAAGCATCGGTGGACCACCGCACCGACATCTACTCGTTCGGGGTCATCCTCTACGAGCTGGCGACGGGTCAGCGGCCCTTCCAGGCGGAGGGGCTCGGCGCGCTGCTGCTCAAGCAGATGACGGAGCGGCCGACGTCGCCCGCGCACCTCAACCCGCAGGTGCCGGCCTCCCTCGAGCGCGCGATCATGCGCCTGCTCGAGAAGGATCCCGCGATGCGTCCCCAGTCGATGTCGGAGGTGCTGCACGACCTCGGCTGGGAGCCGAGCCAGAACTACGTGCCACCGCCGCTGCCGCCTCCGCCTGGGCCCGCGCGACCGCTGACGGGTGGACCTGCGCGTCCCGCCACGGCGGGGCCCTCGCGTCCGACGACGGGGCGGCCGATGCCGTCGGCGCCTCCGGCGCGACCCGCCATCCCACGGCCGATCCCGCCCCCCGTGCATGCGCCCGAGGAGGCCGAGGAGTCCGACGACGAGGCCACGCGGGTGGAGGCTTCCCCGTCGCCGATGGTGGATCCGGCCCTGATGAAGACCGCGCTCCAGCGCACCATGCTGCAGCACGGGCGCCCGGTGTCGGGGCCCGAGCCCGCCGCCGAGGTTCCGCCGGCGTCCCAGGCGCCGATCGATCTCAGGTCCACGGCGCCGCAGTGGAAGAACGTCGTGACGGAGCCGGAGGCACCGAGAGAGCCGCCGACAGGCCGGGGCCGCGCCACCGCGCCCGCCGGCTCCTCGCGACCCACCCAGTCGCCAGCCGCAGTGTCATCGCCGGGAACCGGGCGGACGGCGGCCGCGCCGACAGGCACCCCGGGTCGCGGAACGGCGGCGCCCGCGGCGCCCCCTGGTCGCGGCACCGCAGCCCCCGCGGCCACGCCCGGTCGAGGCACGGCCGCACCCGCGGCGGCGCCCGGTCGAGGCACCGCGGCGCCGGCTGGAGGCATCGCCGCGAAGCCGTCGAGGCGTCCCTCGCCGCTGCTGTTCGCGGGGCTCGGCCTGGCGGTCGGGGCGGTCGCGGTGACGGCCGTGCTGCTGTCGCGCCGCTCCACTCCGCACCCGCCGCCGCCGCCCGTGGTCGAGAAGACCCCGCCGGTGGAGGTCATGGTCACGTTCCACATCGTGACCGAGCCGACAGGCGGCGTGATCTACGACGCCGAGGGCAAGGTGCTCGGCAAGGCTCCGCTCGACTACAAGGTGCCGAGGAGCGCCTCGAAGCACACGTTCCTGCTGCGCATGCCGGGCTTCGAGCCCAGGCGCGCCGAGCTGGTCGCCGACGCGGACCGCGAGGTCAAGCTCCAGTTCGCGCCGCCGGCGGAGCCGCCGAAGGTGGAGGAGCCCAGCCCGGCGGAGCCGCCGCCGAGCGAGGAGCCGAGACCCAAGAAGCAGCCCAAGGTCGCGAAGGCCAAGCGGGTGGCGGAGCCGAAGATCGCCAAAGAACCGAAGGTCAAGGAACCGAAGGCCGTCAAGGAACCGAAGGAACCGGCCAAGAAGAAGAAGTCGGGCAAGCCGGCCAGCTCCGGCGAGGGCGATGATCTCAAGTGACCTCGATACTCCTGGTTCTCTCCGTGTTGCTCGCCGCGCAAGAGGCGCCGCCGGCCGCCGAAGCCGCGTACAAGCGCGGCAAGCAGCTCTACAAGCAAGGAGACAAGGGCAACGAGCCCGAGAAGTTCGTGGCGTGCGCGCAGGAGTTCGAGAAGGCCTACAAGCTCGCGCCGCTCGCCAAGTACTCGTACAACGCGGCGCAGTGTCATCGCCGCGCGGGAGCGCCCGCGGCCGCGGTCCAGTGGTACCGGCAGTACCTCGCGGATGATCCGGCCGCGAGCGACAAGGACAAGGTCGAGCAGCGGATCGCCGAGCTCGACGCCGAGCTCAAGGCGAAGGAGCCTCCGAAGGAGGAGCCCAAGCCGGAGAAGAAGCCGATCGACCTGAGCCCGGCGCCTGCGCCCGCGCCTGCGCCTGCGATCATCCAGCCGACCGCGCCGCCCCCGCAGGAGGAGGCCCGTCCGGTCTACAAGAAGTGGTGGTTCTGGACCGCCATGGTGGCCGTCGCAGGGGGCGCGACGGTGGGCGTGATCCTCGCGACGTCGGGCTCGAAGGAAGTCTCGCCGCCGGGCAGCACCCTCGGCGTCTTCCCGGCGAATTTCAGGTGAGGGCGGTCATGCACAAGCACTCGTTGCGGGCGCTGCCCCTGGCCCTGTTCGCGCTGTCGTGCGGCGGCGACCCGGAGACGCGGTACCTGCTGCTCAAGGTCGAGGACAACCCGGCGGCGCTGACCCCGGTGCGTCAGCTCAAGGTGCAGCTCAGTTCCGGCGGGAAGACGGCCGAGGTCCTGGCGCCTCCGGCGGACAATCCGACGCCGCTCGAGCGGTCGGTGTCGCTCGCGATCGGCGTGCCGTCGAGCGTCTCCGGGACGATCGACATCCTGGTCGAGGGACGCACGGCGAACATGGTGCTGTCCCGAGGGATGACGCAGGTCGCGGTCAGCGGCGACACGTTCACCGCGACGGTGATGCTCACCCGCGGCAGCGGCGGCACCGGCGGTGCAGGCACCGGCGGCGCAGGCATGGGCGGCGCAGGCATGGGCGGCGC